>NZ_CP085167.1:1155000-1755000 GCF_022788715.1 Sulfitobacter sp. DSM 110093 | reverse complement strand
CGAGCATAGTCAGCCACCACAGGTCCGATACGCCCATAGCCATAGAGCCCCAGCCGCCGTCCGCGCAGGCTGCGCCCGACGCCCATTTGCCAGTTACCCGCCTTGGCGCTTGCCATCTGCTGCGGCAACTGCCGCATGGCAGATAAGATCAATGCAAAAGTCAGTTCCGCCGCCGCATGGTTCGCCCCGTCTGCCCCTTTGTTGGAACACAGCAACACGCCATGGTCAGTGCAGGCCGGGACATCCACATGCGGATAGGCACCGCGTTGCGAGATCAATCGCAGGTTTGGCAGGCGCTCCAGCAGCCCCCGCGTCACCGTCGTCCGCTCGCGAAAGAGCACCACGCAGTCTGCATCCTGCAAACGGTCGGCCAAGATGGCCTCATCGGGCTGATGGTCCGTCCAGACAGTGACATCATGCCCCGCCAGCAGGTCAAAGCAGGGCAGCCCGCGCAGCGTGTCGAACCAGTCGTCGAGGATATGGATTTTCATCCCGGGCTCCTATGCTGATAGCGCATTGATCGCTTTGCTTACCCGTTCATGTAGGATCAGCAAATCAGGGTCGCGGTCCTTCTGCGTGCCGAGGCTGGCGATCAGCTCGGCGCGCAGTTTTTCCAGATCACGGCGGGCGACGTGGATTTTCTCGTAATTGGTCATCATTTGCTTCTCAATGGGACAACAAAACGGGGATTTTGATCTTTTCCAGCACCTCGGCGGTCACGCCACCAAGGAAATCTTCGCGGAATTTGGAGTGCTCATAGGCACCCAGCACCAGCAGCGAGGGATCGTGTCGCTCGCAGTAGGACAGCAGGGTTTGCGCCACCGGATGAGTGGTGGGGAAGTTCTCATGTACCCCTTCGACGCCGTGGCGGTCGAGATGGGTCATCAGATCGGCGATCGGCCAAGCGGTGCGCTTTCCGACCGTCAAGACACTCACCCGACCATCGGCCTCAAGCAGACGCAGGCTGTCTGACAGCGCTCGAGCGGCGGCGCGCCCGCCGTCCCATGCCAGCGCCGCGTGGCTGTGCTGCGCGCCTGCGTCATAGCCTGCAGGCACCACGATGACCGGACGCCCGGATTGCAACGCAATGCGATCGGGATGGTGGGTCACATGGGCGTCGTCACTCTCGGTACGGGCCCCGACGATCAGCATGTCATAGTACCGCGCGCCCTCTGAAAGCAGCGTGTCGACGCGGCCCGTCTCTTCGCGGAAATCCAGCGCGTCGCCCAGACCGAGGGCGGGGCGAAGTTCCTCGAACCGGCGGATGACCTCGGCCAAGATTTCGCTGTTGGCAGCCTCCAACAGAGCGCGGGCCTCTTCAGGGATCCAGCGCGAGCGGCGGTCGATCACCTCATGCGCGGTATGGGCAAGGATCGCCGTGACATGCGCGCCGCGCTGTTTGGCGAGGGAAGCGGCATAGCGCAGCGCGGCGACGGAAGCGTCGGAGCCGTTAAAGGCAACAAGCAAATTCATCACGGGCATATCAGCGACCCTCCCAAATGCGCGACGGGACAAAGACACAGCCATCCGCCAGCTTGCGCGCCGTCCGCAGCAGCCCGGCGGAGTTCAGCGCGAAGCCGTCCGACGTGTCGTAATCCACCAGCACGTCAATCGTGCCAGAGGCATGTTCGAGCACAACGTCAGTTGGGCTTTGGTTGTGGCGGTCGAGCAGCCCATCCGCCACACTGGAGGGGGTGAGCGCGCAGGACGCGAGGCATTGCGCCCCGGTCACCGCCATGGAGGGGTGCGTGTTCCACGGCATGAAATAGCGCGTCGCGATGGTGCCGCCGTCGCGGGCAGGGGCGAGCAGGCCGAACTTGGGCGTGACGGATTTTGCCACATCCCCCATGCCCATGGCGGCCCCGGCCTGAAGGCGGATTGCCTCCATCCGCGCGAAGAAATCTCTGTTTGCGTCGAGTTCGGCGACGCTTTCATAGCCCGTCAGGCCAAAGTCCGCCGCGCGGGCAATGACCATCGGCATGGCCACATCCATGCAGGTAACTTCGATTCCATCAAAGGTATCGCGGATGTTGCCCGTGGGCAAAAACGCCCCGGTCGAAGAGCCGACGACACCCATGAAGTTCAGTGCCACAGCCGCTCCGGCCCCGGGCACGCCCGCGATCTCGGTGTCGCCGTCATAGGTGAGCACGCCGCCGGGGGTCAGGACTTTGGAGAGCACCTTGGCCCCGGTGTTGACGGCGTTGATTTTGACATCCGTTACATCGCCGGTGGGCTGGACGAGGCCCATTTCCACTGCTGCCGGACCAACACCCGACAGGATGTTTCCGCAGGTCGGTTTGAAATCGACCAGCCGATCCTTGACCGAGACTTGGGCAAAGAAATAGTCCACATCGGCCCAACCGTCGTCCGAAGGCGAAAGCATCGCGACCTTGGTGGTGACCGCCGCGCCGCCGCCGATGCCGTCGATATTGAGTGGATGGCCGGAGCCCACCACGGCGAGCAGCACTTCGGCCAACGTTTCGCGGTCTTCCGGCAAATCCGCGCGGTTGAAGTATGGCCCCCGCGAGGTGCCGCCGCGCATGAAGAGATAGGGGATAGCTGTCTGTGTCATCTCTAAACTCCTCAGTTCAGCGGCCAGGGCAGATCGACTGCGCCTTGCAGCAGACCGGGTGGGAAATCACGGTTGAGTGCCCCGGCCATGACGCACATCAGCGCGATGCCGCAGGCCGTCAGGATCAGGGTTTTCGGCCAATGCGCCTGTGCACGAACCCGCAGGAAGCTGACCAAAAAGCCCAAGAGCGCGAGGATGAAGCCGACGAAATATGTGGCGACGATCAGCCCCACAAACCACGCGAGCGTGCTCCAGAGGCCATACGGCGCATCAGCGTCCTCGCCCGAGACTTCCTTGTCGGCAAAGATCGCATCGCTTTCGGGACGCAGGATCATCTGCACCAGCAAGATCAGCAGCGCCGCCAAGGAGATGCCGCCCACAACAAGCGGTACGATCTTGTCGGTCATGTTGTAGTCGGGGATCAGCGACGCATTGATCAGCGCGGCCACGACGTAGCCCATGATGATCAGCAAAAAGACCAATGGCGCGCGTTTGGAGCCGGACTGAACATCGCCCTCGGCCATGATCGACTTGGCCTGACGCAGACCCAGCACAACAGAGACCACGGTGATGATCAGCAGCACGATGACGATGGGGGAGAAGACATACTCCATGCCTTCCTCAAAAGATTTGCGGAACCGGAACGATGCGATCTGGAAGGCTTGGTTCGAGAATTTCTCGACCGGGTTGGACAGAACGAAGCCGATCAGGAAGGCCGGGCGCGACCAGTCGAAACGACGCAGGAAGATGCCGATCAAGCCGATCACGAAGAGCGCGAGGATGTCTTCAAAGTTCTGCCCCGACTGGAACGCCGCGAAGGAGATCAGCATGAACAGAAACGGCGCGAGGTAGGTGAAGCGGATCGTTGTCAGCTTGGCGATGCCGCCCGAAGCTGCGATGCACAGCAGCGTGCCAACGACGTTGGCCAGTGCCAGCAGCCAGACGATGGAATAGGTGATGTCGAGGTTGTCGCGCAGCATTGAGGGGCCGACTTCGATCTCGCCGGAGCCCAAGAGCGCGATGGCACCGATGAAAATCGCCATGGAGCCGGAACCGGGAATGCCGAAGAGCAGGGTAGGGACCAATCCACCGCCCTCTTTCGCGTTGTTCGAGCTTTCCGGCCCGATCACGCCACGCACTTCGCCTTTGCCGAAGTTCGATTTGTCCTTCGTCGTTTGAACCGCGTGCCCGTAGGCGATCCAGTCAACGACTGACCCACCAAGGCCGGGGATGACGCCAACGACCACGCCGATCAGCGAGCAGCGCACCGACAGCCATTTGTTGGCAACCCAGTCGCGCACGCCGTCGCCCCAGCCCGCGCCGAGTTTGGCTTCTTTGGAAATCGCCCGGTCTTGGCGCAGGAGCGATACGATCTCGGGCACGGCAAAAATGCCAAGGCCGACGATCACCAGTTTCAAGCCGTCTGTTAGATAGGGGATGTCATAGGTTGCCATGCGCAGGGAGCCGCCCGCGTCGGCCTCACCGATGGTGCCGATCAGCAGGCCGAGGCCGGCGGCTGCCAGACCTTTGAGTGCCACGCGACCCGCCAGCACCGCGACCATCGACAGGCCGAGGATCGAGATCATCAGCATTTCGGGCAGGCCGAAGGACAGGACGATGGGCCGCGCGATGACGATGAACATCGTCAAGAAAGCCGCTCCAACCAGACCGCCGAAAAGCGATGACGTGAAAGCTGCCGAAAGCGCCCGCGCGGCTTGGCCTTTCTTGGCCATCGGGAATCCGTCAAGCACCGTGGCTTGGCTGGCCGAAGACCCTGGAATGCCCATGAGGACCGAGGCGAAAGTGTCAGAGGTTGGTACCACCGCGACCATGCCGATCATCAGCGCCAGACCGAGCACCGGGTCCATGCCGAACATGAAGGGCAAGAGCAGAGATAGCCCCGCGATCCCACCAAGGCCGGGAAAGACCCCCACAGCGAGGCCCATGACCACGCCCAGCACCAGATATCCCAGAACCATAGGTTGCAGAATTAGAGCCCATGCCTGGCCAAGCGCAGGCAGAGCGGTTGCGAACAGATCCATCGCACCGACCTCGAAATGTTAGAATATAGGGGGGTGGCCCCGGAATTGACCCGGGGCCGTGGGGGTCTCGCTTACTTCAGCGAAACGCCATAGGCTTCTTGGAGCCAGTTGGTGACAAAGGCTTTCGCCTCTGCTGAGACGGTCGTGCCGCGCTGCGTCGCTTTGGCCGCACCTTCGCCTACGAAAACACGGTACTTCCCGACACGCTTTTCAGCGATATTGGCAAAGTCTTCGCGGTTGCGCACAGCGTCGAAGGCAGCTGTGTAGGTCTCGGTCACGTCGTCCGGAGTGCCGGCCGGCAAAAAGGCAATTTTCTGGACCGGGAAACCTGCGATAAAGAAAGCTTTCCAAGCGTCCCAGGCCTCACCCTCGGTCGCGCATCCCTCGGTCGCTTCGCAGACTTCCTTAAAAGTTGGGATGTCGGGGAAGGTGGGGTCACGAACGATGTTGCCATCGTCGTCAAGTGCGCCCCATGTCATCATCGGCACGGCCTGACCCTTTTCGACCAGATCGGCAGAGGCACCGAGGTAGCTTGACGAGGTCTGATAGTCGATCGTGGCCTCGCCGCGTTCAAACATCAGACGGCCATCGCCACGGCCCTTGATGCCAAAAACCGGCTCAACATTCATGCCCAGCATTTCCCATGCCAGCAGCGGCACGAGGTCAAGGCGCGTGGCCCCCTGCGAGCCGTAGATGAAGCTGATGTCTTTGAGGTTATTGGCGGTGCCGTCGAATTTCTCACCGTCTGTGGGGTTCAGATAGGCAACCCCGCCGGTGCCCGATGCCATGACCGGGTTCCAGTCGCTGTACTCATACCGCACGCGCGGATCATCCAGCAGATAGGGGAACTGGGTCGAGCCAGAGGTGCCGAAAAGGACTGTGCCCTCGTCATGCTCTTGCTCTTGGAACCAGTTCGCGCCTTTGGTCGAACCCGCGCCCGGCATGAACTTGACGACAACCGTGGGGTTGCCGGGCAGCTCTTCGGACAAAAGCGGCGCAAAGAAGTTGGCCCATTTGGCCGAGCCGCCGGTTTCCGAGAAGGGGATGACCCACTCGATGGTTTTGCCTGCAAAATCGACCTCGGCCAGCGCCGGGGCGGCGAGGCAGGCGGCAGATGCAGCGGTGGCGGCGAAATACTTGATAGTCATAGGTGTCCTCCCGTAGACATTCTGTACCGGTCAGACTTTCACGTCTGCCGTAATTCGGATTTGTTTAGGGAACGAATCCCTCCTCCAACACGGGCACTCTGCCTTTCCAACCTTGCGCGAAACTTGCGCATTAGGATTAAGTTTTAATCATGCGCATTGCAGTCATCGAAGACAATGAGGCCCTTGCCCAAGGAATTGCCCATCGCCTGCGGGATCGGGGCCATGCGGTAGACCTGCTGCATGACGGTGAAGAGGCGGATGCCTTTCTGAGGCACGAAGGGGCCGACCTGATCGTGCTCGATTGCAACTTGCCCGGCTGTGATGGGCTGGAGGTTCTGAGCCGCCTGCGCCGCCGGGGCGATGGAACGCCGGTGATCCTGCTGACCGCGCGGGCAGAGACGTCAGAGCGGGTGGCGGGGCTGGATGCCGGGGCCGATGATTACCTAACCAAGCCGTTCGAGATGGATGAGTTGGAGGCGCGGCTGCGGGCCATGGCGCGGCGCAAGAACCTTGAGTTCGCCGCCCGCGACGCGATTGGCCCCTTGGTCTTTGACCGTACCAACCGTCAGTTGTTGAAGGACGAACAGCCACTGGCCTTTCCTCGTAAAGAACTGGCGACGCTGGAATGCCTGCTGGAACGGCGCGGGCGGATCGTCTCGAAATCACAACTGATCACACATGTCTATGGCACCGGGGCCGCGCAGGAAGACAGCGCAATCGAGCCGCATGTGTCCCGTTTGCGCAAACGGTTGGAGCCTTTCGGCATCCGCATCAAAGCGGCGCGCGGGCTGGGCTATATGCTGGAGGTCGATAGCGCATGACCTCGATGTCGCTGCGCTCTAGGCTGTTCATGCTGATCCTGCCGCCGCTGCTGTTGCTTTCGATCGTTCTGGGGTTTTGGCGCTTTGAAGTGGCGCAGCGCACCTCTGAAACCCTGTTCGACCGCAGCCTGCTGGCCGCAGCTTTGGCGATCTCCCGCGATGTGGCGATTTCTGGCGGGGACGCGCTGTCCCCCAGCACGCGGGATTTCGTCTCGGACGCCGGGGGCGGTGAGCTTTTTTACCATGTCACGGGCCCCGGTGGCATCTACATCACCGGCTATGCCTATCCACCCGTCTCTGGTGGCCGGGCGGGCGAGGATCGGCTGAACTACTCGATGGCTGAATATCGGGGCGAGCCTGTGCGCGTTTTGCGGATGCGGGAGAGTACGACCATCGGCAACCTGACGGGCGATACGATTGTCACAGTCTGGCAAAGGGACAGTGATCGCAATGCCTTTGCCGCTGCCTTGGCGCGGCGTGCTGCTGCTTTGATCGCCAGCCTGATGGCAGCACTTGCCTTTGTGGTCTGGTTCGGGGTGAAGATCGGCCTGCGCCCCTTGAACGACCTGCAAGATGCGATCCAGCATCGATCTCCAGACGATCTGGGCGATATCCGCCGCCCGGTACCGGCAGAGGTCTTTGGCATTGTCGCCACGTTGAACCGGCTTTTCGGGCAGGTGCGGCAAAGCATTGAAGATCATCAGGTCTTCATCTCTAACGCGGCGCACCAGTTACGTAATCCCGCCTCAGCACTGCTGTCACTGGCCGAAGTTTTGCCGGATGTCAGCGACCCGCAAGAACGTCGTTTGCGAGAACGCGAATTGATAGCCGCGGCCCGTAAATCGGCGCGGCTCGCCAATCAGTTGTTGTCTCTTGAACGGTTGCGTTACGACGAGGCGCCAACATTCGATGCGCTTGAGCTTAACGCTGTCGCTGCCGAAGTATGCAGTGACTTTGCCCCGACGGTCCTGTCGCAGGACATCGGCTTTGGCTTTGAGCCATATCCTGCCCCTTTGCCGGTGAATGGCGATAGCGTGCTGCTGGGTGAGGCAATCACCAATCTACTTGAAAATGCGCTTTCGCATGGTGGTCTAGGCCTTTCTGCGATCCGCGTGAGCACCATGGCCCAGGGGGGATATGCGGTGCTGACTGTCGAAGATGACGGGCGTGGAATCCCTGAAGGCAGTGAGCAGGCGGCGTTTCAAAGGTTCGGTCAATTGAGCGAAGGCGAGGGCAGCGGTCTTGGCCTTGCCATCGTTCAAGATGTTCTGCGTCGTCATGGCGGGGAAGTCGAGCTGTTGCTGCAGGAAAGGGGGCTGACCGTAGTGCTACGGCTTCCCTTGGTCCACCAGCGATCATAAGCCCTCGGCGGCTCCCTCACGATTATCCAGACTACCCCTTGAATTGCAGAGCAATGGCATCTCAATTCATCGGAGCTCTTTCCCAAGGTGATCAAGCAGCAGCCGCACCTTTGGTGAAAGATGACGGTTCTGCGGATAGATCGCCCATATGCCATCGTCAGATGCGCGATACTCATCTAACACAGAGATCAAACGTCCAGCCTGAAGTTCAGCCTCGACATAATAATCAGGTAACTGGATGATCCCCAAGTTCTTTAGCGCTGCATCAACCAGTGCCGCGCCACTGTTGCAGCGCAAATTACCCTTCACCCGGATATGCCGTGTCGTCGCACTCTCCTGAAACCGCCAATAGCCCAAAGTGCCTTGGAGACAGTTGTGCGCATCAAGATCGGACAGGCTTTGGGGGGTTCCATGAGCGGCAAGGTATTCGGGCGCTGCGCAGGTATAATGCCTGCGAGAGGCCAGCCGCTTTGCCATCATAGAGCTGTCTTCCAACTCTCCCAGCCGGATCGCGAGATCGTAGCTTTCGGCCACAAGGTCGAGCAGCTGATTGGTGAGCCTGAGGTTGACCTCAAGGTCAGGATAGCGCTGCACGAAGTCATTCACCAAGGGTGCGATGCGGTTCTCGCCAAAAGTCACTGGTGCCGTAAGGTTTAATCGTCCTTTAGGGCTCTGGTGCAGATCAGTAATCGCGCGCTCGGCTTCGGCCAGCCCGTCAAGCACTTGGCGGCAATGATTGTAATACACCTGACCAGTGTCGGTGATCGTGACCTTGCGTGTGGTGCGGTAGAACAGCCTGGTATCCAGTCGCGCCTCAAGCGCACCGACTTGGCGGCTGACCTGAGCAGTGGAAATCCCCAAGCTATTGGCTGCACCGGTAAAGCTTTGGGCTTCGGCAACGGCCACAAATTCTGATACCCCCTCCCATCTCAGCATGATGATCCTTCCATGTTTATTGCGGCACCACTATTACTAATGTGTAATAGTGTTTTTCAGAAAGTCGTGATTATCGCCAATAGGAAACAGTGTAAACGGCAGCGCTATACACTGTCACCTGTCAGATGAGCCACAAACGCAAAGTGAGACCCATGACCGATATCATCAAATGCAAAGCGGCCGTCGCCTGGGCCGTCAACGAACCACTCTCGATCGAAGAAATCGACGTGATGCCGCCTCAGGCTGGCGAAGTGCGCATCAAAATTATTGCCTCGGGCGTTTGCCATACCGATGCTTTTACCCTGTCCGGTGATGATCCCGAGGGAATGTTCCCGGTCATTCTCGGCCATGAGGGTGGTGGGGTTGTCGAATCCGTGGGCGAGGGAGTCACCAGCGTTGCGGTGGGTGACCATGTCATTCCGCTCTACACGCCCGAATGCGGCGAGTGTAAATTCTGCAAATCCGGCAAGACCAACCTGTGCCAGAAAATCCGCGGAACACAAGGGCGCGGTCTGATGCCCGACGGCACCAGCCGCTTTTACAAAGATGGCCAGCCAATCCTGCACTACATGGGCTGTTCTACCTTCTCCGAATACACAGTGCTTCCAGAAATTTCGCTTGCCAAAGTGAACCCCGAGGCCCCGCTGGAAGAGGTTTGCCTACTCGGCTGCGGCGTTACCACCGGCATGGGTGCGGTGATGAACACCGCGAAGGTTGAAGAGGGATCGACCGTTGCGATCTTCGGCATGGGCGGTATTGGTTTGTCCGCGGTTATCGGCGCGACGATGGCCAAGGCCAGTCGGATCATCGTGATCGACATTAACGAAAGCAAATTCGATCTGGCCCGTAAGTTGGGCGCGACCGACTTCATCAACCCCAAGGACCACGACAAGCCGATCCAAGAGGTGATTGTCGAGATGACCGACGGCGGCGTGGATTACTCGTTCGAGTGTATCGGCAACGTCAATGTCATGCGGTCGGCGCTGGAATGCTGCCATAAGGGCTGGGGTGAATCCGTGGTGATCGGTGTCGCGGGTGCGGGACAAGAAATCTCGACCCGTCCGTTCCAGCTGGTCACAGGGCGCGTCTGGCGCGGGTCGGCATTCGGTGGGGTCAAGGGCCGGTCCGAACTGCCAGAATACGTCGAGCGTTACATGAACGGCGAATTCAAACTGAACGATTTCATTACCCATACCATGGGGTTGGAAAAGATCAACGCGGCCTTTGATCTGATGCATCAAGGCAAAAGCATCCGCTCGGTTATCCATATGGGCGCGTAACTGTCGACCCGGCCGTGTTACGCCTTGTGTAGCGTGGCCAGGATCCCACAGGCGGGCGCGCACCTCTTCGCATAGGGGCATATCGGAAGCGAGGTTTTTAGACCGTTCACATGCTTGTTTGCTGTGTCATCTGCTTTGCTTCCCACTCCGCAACGAAGCGTACAAAAAGTAAGGTCAGGCTCTCGCGGCGCGACGTGTCCGGCCATACCGCGAAAGTGCCAAGCGGGCGCAAGTGCCAGTCAGGGAGCAGGCGCACCAACATGCCATCGGCCTCACCCCGGGCGGCAAGATGCTCGGGCAGGACCGTGGCACCGAGGTTCTGCAAGGTGAGGTGGTTCAAGGCATCGATGCTGTCCACTTCCATCCGGGACTGGCCAGTCACCTTCGCCGTGACACCCCCCGGGCCGTGCAGCGTCGTCACGTCAGAGCGGTGCTTGTAGCGCAGCCAGTCCCAGTCCTCCATCTCGGACGGATGCGACGGGCGGGGGCGGGTCGCAGCATAGCCCGTTCCGGCCACAAGCGCGCGTGCGCTTTCGCCCAATTTGCGCGACATCATCGAACTGTCATCCAGCCAGCCCGCGCGAAAGTTGACGTCAAACCCGTCCTCCAACAAGTCCATGCGCGCATCGGTAAAGCTAACTGAGAGCGCAACAAGCGGATGGCGCCGGACAAATTCGGCGAGCGCCGTGGCGAGCGTGGAGGTAGACATATAGGCAGGCATCGATACGCGCAGCGCACCCACCGGTTCCAGCGAGAGCGCGTTGAGTTCATTCAGGCCGTTTTCGGCGCTGCGCAGCATCTCCGCAACGCGGGCATAGAACATGCGTCCTTCGTTGGTGAGCGCAATCTTGCGCGTCGTCCGGTAAAGAAGCGTCGCACCAAGAAAGCGCTCGAGCTCTGACACGGTCTCGCTGACGCGCGACGGCGCAAGCCCGATCGCCTTGGCGGCAGCCCGAAACGACCCTTCGTCGACGACCCGTGCAAAGATCGCCATATGGCGCAGATGCTCGATCATTGTTCTGCCAGCCCGAATTAGGATTTCTGATTTCCGTGAATACCCCGATCAGTGTCGCGAGGGTAGATGTTCCATGCAAGACAAGGAGCGACAATATGAACGCGAGCACATTTTTCATCACACCGAACGCGGAACGCTATCTGGGTACACTGTGCAAACATTTCGGCCACAAAGTCCCGGTCACACATAAGCCCGGCTCCGGGCGGATCAAATTGCCCTTCGGGCAATGTGACCTTCGTGCTGATGAGACCGGTTTGCACCTGAGCGTCGCAGCACCGGATCAGCAGAAACTGGATAAAGCTGCTGAAGTTATCACCAGCCATTTGGACCGCTTCGCTTTTCGCGAAAATCCGAAACTGGATTGGCAAGTCGCAGCGGCGTGACCGCCGCGCCTAAGCGTCGGCCACCTCAGGACCCGTAAGGAAATCTTATGATCTACGCACGCATCGCCGCCGTCACCTATGTGGCTTGGGGCATTCTACACCTTGGCGCGGCATATGGCGTCTACCAGCTTGGTACAACTTTGGACGATGGCGTCCTTCAGGGACGTATATTTCAGGGTGCCTGGGATCTGACCTCCTTTGCACTTTTCGGTGCTGTTGTCGGCATCGTCTACATTTGGCGCAATAGCCGCCTTGGGTACTGGCTGAACGCGGTTGTCGTCAGCGCAGGGGATATCGGATTCATTGTGACCTTGCTTGCCCCCGGCACTGTTCCGCTGGTGCCCGGTGCCCTTGGCCCGGTGCTTTGGATCATCGCCCTTGCGCTCTCGACCAACGCATTGAGAAGCGCACCGCTTTCGCAACATCAACCAAAATAGAGGCCATTCAATGAACCGCAGAACACTACTGAAAACCTCGCTGGGTGCATCGCTCGCGATCATCCTTGGGCAACATGCAGGAGCACAGACAATGGACGAACAGACACAAGCCAGCTTTGATACCGTGATGGCCTTTATGGGCGCTATGGGATCGGGCGATATGGAGGCAATGGGCAAGTTGATGGCCGACGACATGGTTTGGCACAACGAGGGCGATGCTAGCCTGCCTTGGATCGGCGGCGCGGAGGGCAAACAGAACGTCTTTGCGTTCCTCAGTGTGTTCTCCGAGAACTTCCAGACCACCGAATGGGAAAACACCGATGCTTTTGCTTCGGGCGACACCGTTGCCGTCTTTGGTAAGATGAACGGTATCACCACCCATTCGGGCAAAGAGATCGGCGATTTCACCTTTGCCCTACGCGCCAAGGTGAAAGACGGGCAGGTCGCGCTCTGGCATTGGTTCGAGGACAGCTTTGCCGTGAGCCGTGCTTATCACGGCTAAACGAAGACCTATGGCAGAGCTGTCGAAGGCTCTGGCTTCGTTTCCAGAATTGAGGACTGATCATGACGACATATGCTGTAACCGCAGTTTCTGGCCAGCTTGGCCGAGAGATCGTGCGCAAGCTGATTGACCTGCCACAGGATGCATCGGTTATCGGGTTGGCGCGCTCCCCCGAACAAGTCACCGACCTGCCGATCGAAGTCCGCGCGGGTGATTATGACCAGCCTGAACAGCTGGAAACTTCGCTCAAGGGGGTAGATGCACTGGTGATCGTATCGGGCATGGCCCCGCCCGAAGGTCGCATCGGACAGCACCGCAACGTGATACAAGCCGCCCGCGCTGCAGGTGTGAAAAAAACTAGTCTATACCAGCATCATCGGCCCCGAGAAGGACACGCGCTTTTCGCCAGTGGTCCAAAGCAACCGTCAGACCGAGGCGGACATCAAAGCCAGCGGTCTGGCGTGGGCCATCGGGCGCAACGGAATTTATATCGAGCCGGACGTTGAATATATCGACGGCTACAAGGCGCGCGGCGAAATCGCCAACAGCGCAGGCGACGGCAAATGCGGCTACACAACGCGGTCGGAACTGGCCTATGCCTATGCCGCATTGCTGACAAAAGATGACCTGAACGGCGGCACATTCGACCTCAATGGCACGCCGATCACACAAGACGCGCTGGCAGGCTATCTGAACAGCGCATTCGGCACCAATCTTAGCTACCGCGAGGTGACGGCCGAAGAATTCGTCGCCGACCGCAGCGCTGAATTGGGCGACTTTATCGGCCCGATCATCGGCGGCATCTACGAAGGCATCCGTAAAGGCGTCTACGACCGCCCCGGCGATTATGCCGCTGTTACCGGACGCCCGCATCAATCGTGGGATGACTATTTCACCGCGCTCAGCGTCTGAACGCGGCGGCAATTGCGCATTGCGGTGCCCGTAGTTTCCTAGGCACCTGGCTCGTTCATTTTCTGTTGTTTTATTTCATAGTTAACCGGTGACAGCATGCCGTTGTTTGTGTGCTTGCCTGTTGGATTGTAGAACATTTCAATGTAGCCGAACACGTACTGCCTTGCTGCGTCGCGTATGAGGTAGGTCTGTCGCCTGATTGGTTCGCGCTTCCAAAGATGAAAAAAGCTTTCCGCAACCACATTATCATGGCAATTCCCACGCCTGCTACCATAGACTTTGTCGCTATCAGCCCATGCTTGATGGATCAGAACTGTCTGCCGCGCATCTTCAAGCACACGCTGCCTTAACGGTTCTTTAAACTATGCGTAGAAGCCACTGAAATACACAGCCAGAACACGGCACATCGACCACACAGAAAACTCAGCAAGGTGAGCCATATGAACGCGTAGTTCACTGAGACTCGCGCGCGAACTACGCGGTCGCCTTTTTGAGGTTCGTGCGTTCCTCGGTCACCCTCCTTGGTTCCAAAATTTCCAAGCAAAGCGTCTATAAATCTAGGGGCACCTCAGACAATATGCTTGGGGTGGTTGTCGCTATTCTTAAACTTTCGCTCGCAAACGAGGTGAGCGAGCTCTTTGAAAGCTATGGACCTACCTTCATCCTCGCGTGTCTTCACCTTTGAGTTGCCGCCGCTTCTGGTGATCCGGCGGAGCTCGGTTACCTTTTCCCGCGCTTCCGCCAAGGAAACCAAGTTTGCAGAACCAGGCCGTAGTCTCGCCGACGTCCCCGAACGACCGTCCGCAATATCCACCGCGTGCCGCAGAGGGATCGACTTTCAAATATAGGCCGCCGCCGTCCGAGTGCCGTCCGGGAACTGCTTTTCGAACAAACGCCGCGCTAGGTTATTTTCAAGGTGCGGCCCGGACTAAGTGCGCCGCACACTTCCTCGATAGGATAAACCGTCCGTATCATGCCCTTCATATCATCCCACATTATTTGCGGAAAGTCTGAGGCCAGATGTTGATGCAAACTTGTCAATATCCAGTGAATGCGGGGCTTTTCTGAGCCCCTCCGGCTTAAACCGGAAAAACTGGCGGAGAGACAGGGATACGATCCCGAGGATAAATAGTTGTGCATATGCAATATCTTAGCTCCAATTCGTGGTACATCTTGCGGATGCAGTCTTCATGTACCACACCTATCTGGCATTAATTCGTCTTCTCCACGCCAACCATCGCTTCCTGTTTCCCTTTGGCTACCCGACTAGGAAGTGTGAACAGGATATGACCAAGCATCTTTGCGAAATGAACAGCCTGTGCCGCTTCTTTCCGCGTGACATGAGGATCGTTCAAGTCAGCATGGCGTGGTTTGTTCGAGCCAAGACGAACTTCATGCGCCCAATCGGCCATATCCTGAGTGAGAATGCCCGCTTGGACAGCATCCTTGATGCGGCTATATACCGATCCTTCCTCTAGGTTCTTATGCTTCAGCATCGCATCTATAGCCGCACCTGCCAGCATCATAGCGCCGTCAGGTGCATGAAGAGACTTTGAGGCTTGAGACAAATATTGCTTCGCACGTTCCGGCAGTTCGTCTTCTATGCGTTCTGCAGCGGGATAGATTGCGTCAACATCGACCCCAAGCCATTTATCTTTACTTGCACCTATTCGCGATTTCACAAGGACAAATTGCTCACAGCTTGCACACTTGTAGGTAGCCCAGTGGATCCCGTTCTCGTAAGCCTTAAACGCAAGTGTCATGTTGGGACGCGCAACGCCACAGTGTACACAGTTCTCTAATCCAGTGAGACCGGAGTCCAACTTAATGCTGTACGCCAAAAGAACACCCACCTTCTCATTGCCAAAGAACAACCACGCCGAGAATTTCTATCTCCGTGAAGTTGTGAAAGCAAGAAAGGCTGGCACCTCGAAGGAGGTTTGGCAATCGCATATCATTCTCCCCAGCGCTTGAGTGCCTCATCGGCTAAAGAAGGATCTTTCCTAATGCGGAGGACAGCTTGTCTTGAGATGCCCGTTAGTTTTGCTATCGCTGACGCGCCTTGGCCGATATCCAACTGTTCCTTCACAACTTGAAAAGTGTTTCGGCTAAAGCTGGGCTTTTTACCCCGGTATTTGCCACCAGCATGCTTTGCGGCTTTTATCCCGGCCCTCTGAGCCTCTTTCGTTGCTTCCGCTTGAGCCTGCGCCGTCGCGGCCATGAAAGCTATCAGCGCGTCTCTCACGGCCTCCCGCATAGGGTCCTGTGTTGCGCCGTCGAAGGTCATGCCGTTGACCACAGTCTTTATCACGACGCCCTGTCTCATGAAGTGGCGGATGGTGTCCGTGACGTCTTGGTAGTTCCTCCCCAGCCGATCCACCCAGCGAACCACGAGCGTGTCCCCGTGGCGTAGCTTGTCGTATAGTCGCTTCCCTTCAAGGCGCTCGCGTAAAGTCGTGCTGACGCCTGAGACCCCGTGATCGGCCACCACCTCGTCAATCACGAAGCCTGAAGCCTCTGCCTGAGCCTTCTGGTGGTCAAGGGTTTGGTCGGCGGTCGATACCCGTGCGTACAGGATGGTCTTGCTCATGATGCTCGTGTCCGTTGTGGTCATGTACGTTGAGTATAGTGTACGAAGACTCGGATCAACCCTAGCGGACATTCTTGTGGACAGAGCAAGGAGTGTACGCAGAGGTATACCCTTGCGGACATGTGGGTGTGCGCTCCTAGTCCTGTTTGACTTGACGCCGCTGATCCGCATTGTCAGTCACGGCGAGGAAGAGTTTGGCCAGTGCTAAGGTGTGCGTCAGGTATCTCTCATCAAGGGTAGTGTTTCAGCACCGTCAAGGCATCCAGTCCAACACGATAAACATGGGACAGGCCCCCTTACCCCTCATGACGCGAGGGGGAAGAACGCTCTCGCGACCGTTATGATAAGCCATTGAGATTTTTGCAGCGTAAATACTTGTGGACCTCAGAAGGGGAAATCGAAGTCTTCCTCCTCCTCGTCGGCCCGCAGGTCATCCAGTACGTAATGCAGCGTCTGCCTGTTAAGGCGGCGCTCAATGACACGCGCAACAGCTTCCCATTGCTTCGCGCCCATTCGCCCAAGCTCGACACCTATGGCGTCATCTAGTTGCTTTGCCCGTGCTTCGATCATTTGTTCTTTCATGTCTTCATCCCATTCAGGTTGCTCGGTTCCCTTCAATGACCGCATAGCCAGCCACCATGTGGAGGGCAGGGGGATGCCTTGGTCATCAAGGGAGCGACGGGTTCTACGCATCTTCGCGACTGTGCCATCACTAACGCTCGTCGCCTTTACTGTTGCCGCTTTCGATAGTTCATGATCGGAAGAGACCAGCCGCCAAGCAGCGTTGTCACGTTCCGTCTTCGTCATTGGCAGTTTTGTCTTGGTATTCTCGCTCAGGGCTAAGAGTATGGCTTCCCGTTCGCTGCACTCATGCACGATTACAGGGACAGGCTTTGCGTGTGCTATGGCCTCGTATGCCGCGTGTCTGTGGTGACCGTCTACCACGACATAGTCAGCTTCACCGCGCTTCCATACTGTCATTGGTTCGAGTGCCGCCCCGGCCTTCGCCGCGTCTGCCAAAGTTCGCACGTGATCTTCTGACACTTCAAACTCGCGGAACTGGAAGTCATCCGGTTCGGTCTTCAACGCTTTCAGAGGCAACCGCATACGCTTCGGGCGCGTAAGGCCTTGTATTTGCTTGTTCATTTCTTGGTTCTCTTTGGATATGTGGGTCTAGGTCGCTAGTCGCAGCCTATGCAGATTGCACAGTCAGTGGTTGCATACCCATGTGAACGCCTCAGCAAGCCCTCAGGCCCGCAGAAGGTGTCGTCTCCTCGTTGCAAGAAGCTAAGGGAAGGAACCATGAGACCAGCGGAAGAGACCACGGCGCCAGAGATTAGGTGTTGTCAGAGGCAGTCGCCTCACCACAGACGCCGTGGTTACCTTCAATGGTGGCCCCTAGAAGACCTCAAGGTACCCAGCGCTCTTCAGGGCTTGCCACACCTTGAGCTGCTCTTCACGCAGTAGATCATCGCCCAGCCCGTGGTCATAGTCCTTGGAGGTGTTCTTCTGCTCATCACTCCACCCACCAAGCTCATGGATACGATCCTCAGCGACGCCAGCCCGACGTGCAATAGTCCGCCAAGTGTGCCTGAAGGAGTGCATGGCCAATTTGCCATCTGTCTCAACGCCCAACGTCTGACGCCGATACCGGGTAAACCATTGGGAAGCCGAGTTCACTTTCTGAGTAGAAGGCTTCAGAGGCCATTCAGGGAATAAGCGTAACTCATCCTCTTGATGGTTCTCCTGCATATTCCTGACCATCTCTACCCTCTGGGCTAAGAGCCGCTGCGCCTTGTCCACGACTGGGATGAAGCGTGTTGAGTTCGCTGTTTTACCCTTCACGACGTCGAAGCCGGAGCCATCGCTCAATACGTGTTCGAGCTTTAGCGCCCCGATCTCATCCACTCTACACCCTGTGGCTAAGGCGAGCCTCAATAGGTCACCCTCCCGGTTACCCCACTCTGGGAAGCCCTCGAACAGCTTGGTTACCTGTGGGGATGTGAACGCATTGCGTTTCTCGTCAGGTTTCTTCTTCGTGGCCTTCCTTTTCGACGTCCCTTGCTCTTTGACGACCCAAGGGTTCGCAATCGCCTTTCCGCTTCTTGTCTTCAGCAGCCTTTTGTCCGTTATTGCCCATGCCCAAAGACCCCTAAGGAGTGTTGTGTGCTTTGCTACTGTCTTTGGGCTGACCTTAGCTATCAAGGGAAGATACTCATTCCTGAACCTGAACACTGTATGAGGCGTGACATCGTGCAAGGTTGGGTTCTCCTCGTCTAGAAAGGTGATGAGGTGCCTCATCGAGGAGCGGACGTTCATTGCCGAGGTGATTGCCAGAGGATCGTAACCATACGGGTTTCCCTCCTCGCGTTCTTCCAGATACATTTCCAACGCCTTAGCTAGGGGGATCGCGCCCCTGAAAACCATCTTTCCGAACGCCTCGGCCTGCTGACCCTTTCCGACCCTCTCAGCCCGCTCCAGCTCGTCACTGAGTACAAGGTCAAGGGCCTCGGGGTCATTAGCTTCCTCACGCATCTTTCGCCACTCAGCGGCGTTTTCCGGCGTAAGTGCGATAATGTTACCGACGTGCCTTCTGCCGGAGCTTTCTAGCGCATCCGCTTCCAGCTGTCTGATCTGGCCGATCCGAACATCACGTAACCGGACGGCTTCAGCATGACTGCGAGTATTGAGACCTAGTTTGATCTCTCTCCCGAACGGCTTGCTCGTCCATGGGTTCACTGTGCCTATCAGAATGTCAGGGGTGACCATGCGCAAAGAGTATCCCCGCCCACGGGGCTTGGTGAGATACTGCATGTCAGGCTCTTCTGTGCCTGAGGCGCTGGGATGATCTCTCTTGTGGTCCATCACGTACCACGCAGTAAGGTGTACCACACCTAGTTCTTACTATAGAAATCAACTGGTTAGGAAGATTGGCGGAGAGACAGGGATTCGAACCCTGGGAACCCGTGAAGGCTCAACGGTTTTCGAGACCGCCCCGTTCGACCACTCCGGCACCTCTCCGCGGGGGTCTGGGTGGCCCGTTTAGTCGCCTTTTCAGGCAGTGGCAAGAGGGGTTTTGCGCATCAACCGAAAGTTATCCAATTTTCGTTGCGCCGGGGCTGGGAAGGCCTAAGTTTAAGGTTAGAATATTCCGAAAGGACAGCCCGTGTTCCGTCAAAATCGTCTGATAATCGCCCCCTTCGTTATGGCATTCATTGCGTTGATCGCATTTGCCCACCCAGTGCGCGCAGCTGATCGCGGTGCGCTGGAACGGTTTTTGGAAGTGACCGGCTTTGACGTCGCGTTGGATAGTATCCGGCTTTCTGCCGATTCCGCACCCGAGATGCTGGGACTTCAGACTGAGGATTTTGGATCGGAATGGTCACGGCTCGTTGGGGATGTGTTCGATACCCAGCTGATGCATGACATGGCGATGGACATTCTAGCCGAAACGCTGAGCGACGATCTGTTGGATCACGCCGCCAGCTTTTACGCGAGCGATCTGGGCAGGCGTTTGGTTGACGTAGAGAACAAAGCGCATATGACCGAGGATGATGGGGTGAAAGCCGAAAGCGGCGTAGCCATCATTGCGGGGCTAGAGCAGATTGATTCACCTCGGTTAGAGACCTTACGGCGGTTAAATGTCGCCAGCGATGTTGAGGAAATATCGGTCCGGGCCATTCAGGAGGTGCAGATACGGTTCCTACTCGCCGCTGCTGGGGCCGGGGTGATCGAATTGCAAATGGAAGAACCTGACTTGCGGGAGATGATGCGCGCGCAGGCGGCTGACTTGGGCGCCCAAATCGCCGCGAATGCGTTGGCCAATGCCGCCTATACCTATCAATCCTTTTCGGACGACGCCCTTGCGGCCTATGCCGTTGCGCTCGAGCAACCGAAGATGCAGCAAGTTTACACCCTGATGAATGCTGTTCAATATGAGATTATGGCCAACCGTTTCGAGGCCGTAGCCGCTCGCCTTGCGGCGATGCAACCCAGTCAGGATATCTGATGCGCGCATGGATTTTTGCCCCGCTTCTGTGGCTTGTGGCTCTGCCCGCTTGGGCCGACGCGCGAATGTCCGTTCTCGTCGATCTGTTGGAGTTGCGCGAAGCGGCGGCGATCCTCAGCGATGAGGGGCAGGCTCATGCGGAAACGTTGAACCAAGACATGCTAGGCGGGCAGGGCGGTCCGGGTTGGGAGTTGCAGGTCGAGAGCATCCATGACCCGGAGCGGATGGCAGAGGCCGTGCGCCGTGCGCTCGAAGAAACGATGAGCCCTTCCGCGGTAGAGGACGCAATCGAATTTTACACTACAGAACTGGGTGGACGGGTCATCGCGCTGGAAAATGCCGCCCGCGCCGCCATCACTGAGCGTGAAGTAGAGCAGATCGCGCGGGCAAACTATGGGGTACTGGCTGGGGATAATGACCCACGGCTTGCTTTGATCCGCCGCTTGATTACATCTGCCGATATGGTCGACCGCAATGTAAGCACGGCGCTTAATAGCAATTTTCAGTTTCTACGCGGCATGCGCGATGGCGGCGCGCTCGAAGACAGCGACGAAGACCTGCTCGCTGAAATTGGCGGTGATCTTGATGCGGTGACCGAAGACACCTCAGTTTGGGCACATGCCTACATGCTGCTGGCCTATCACCCCTTGAGCGACGCCGAGATCGCACGCTACGCCGCATTTGCCGAAACCGATTCAGGGCGCACCCTCAATCGTGCGCTTTTCGACGGTTTTGGCCGCGCATATGAGGATATCTCTTACGCTTTGGGTCGCGCTGTGGCATTGAACATGGTGGCTGAGAACCTCTGACATCTATGCTATTTCAGCGGTCGAAAACCTACTTGACTTACCCAGCCATTCCGAAGATAAGCCCGCATCCCGGCGGTTAATCCGTCCTAGGGATTGATTTTTAATGACGCCCCACGGGCGCGCTGTTCGAGGCGGATTGGCCGGAAAGCCATCCACAAACTCCCAAGTGGGGGCCACAGAACGCGGATGACAGAAAAGGAAGACGCATGTTTGCGGTCATCAAGACAGGCGGCAAGCAATACAAAGTCCAATCCGGCGATATGCTGCGGGTTGAACGTATTGCGGCCAATGCTGGCGAAACGGTCCAGTTCAACGAAGTTCTGATGCTCGGCGGCGACAGCCCCGTGCTCGGCGCGCCCATGGTTAAAGATGCAGGTGTTCAGGCCGAAGTCGTTGACCAGATCAAAGGCGAAAAGGTAATCAACTTCGTCAAGCGCCGCCGGAAGCACTCTTCCAAGCGTACCAAGGGTCACCGTCAGAAACTGACCTTGATCAAGATCACCGACATCCTGTCTTCGGGCGCGGATAAGTCGGGCGTGTCTGCCGCTGTTGGCACCGGTTCCGTGAGCGCCTCGGCTGTGGCCGCGATCACCGGAAAGACCGACGACGCAACACAGATCAAGAAAGCCAAGAAGGCGAAAGCCACTAAGGCCGCTCCAAAAGCCGAGAAAGCCGACAAGATGTCGGAAGCTGGCGCGGACGATCTGAAGGCGTTGAGCGGCGTAGGCCCAGCACTTGAGAAGAAGCTGCACGAAGCGGGTATCACCTCCTTCGCTCAGATCGCAGCATGGACCGAAGCGGATATCGCTGAAGTTGACGAGAAACTGTCTTTCAAAGGCCGTATCCAGCGTGAAGGCTGGGTCGATCAGGCCAAAGAAAAGACCAAAGGCTAAGGAGAGACCGAGATGGCACATAAAAAAGCAGGCGGTTCATCCCGTAACGGGCGCGACTCAGCTGGTCGTCGCCTTGGCGTTAAGAAATATGGCGGCGAAGCCGTTATCCCTGGCAACATCATCGTGCGTCAGCGCGGCACCAAATTTTGGCCCGCCGAAGGCGTTGGCATGGGTAAAGATCACACGATCTTTGCTGTTGTAGACGGTGCTGTGACCTTCCACAAAGGTTTGAAAAACCGCACGTTTATTTCGGTTCTGCCACGCGCGGAGGCCGCTGAATAAGCCGTACCCCACAGGGTTTGAAAAAATTCAGGGATCGGCGATACCGCCGGTCCCTTTTCTTTTTCAGGGAATATTCCCATGTATTTAATATCACCTAAGCGGCCGTTTCGGCCCGCCAGCAATTTCGACCCTCAGGGGCGATTGCTGCTTGGATTATATGAGATCGTTACGTTCGGCAGGGAGGTTTGTGCCGAAAGTCGCGTCGCATTTACGCGCCAGCTTCGCGTGATCAGGGCAGGAGTGCGCACCCGCCCGCTACTCAGTCTGTTCGGAGGAGGAACATGACGATGCAGATGGAACCTATAGTTAACCAACCCGTGATTGAAACCGACCGGTTTGATCTGCGCCCTGTGCGCCGCTCGGATATGGGGATGATCGAAATGTACGCCAGCGATCCGCGTGTCGCCAATGCGACGTCGTCCATCCCGCACCCATTGCCGCCCGGAAGCGTAGAGGCCTATGTGACACGCGCCATGGCCGATGACCGCGAAGAAGATGTTTGGGTCATGGATGGGACCCGGGCTGGCAGTTCCGAAGTCATGGGCGTAATCTCCCTGACACGCCTTGATCGCAACCAGTCCGAGGTCGGCTACTGGGTGGCGCCTGCGTTCTGGAACACGCATCTTGCCTCTGACGCGGTGCAGGCGCTGGTGAATGCGAACCCTTTGGGCAATGACGCGCTTTTTGCCTCTGTCTTCCACGATAACCCAGCCTCGGCCAAAGTGCTGACCAATGCGGGGTTTGTCTATCTTGGCGATGCGGAAACCTATTGCTTGGCCCGCGATGCTGCCGTACCCACATGGACCTATAGTCGTAAGCTGTAGGACCGTATCCCGCGCCTGAAAGGCAAGACCATGAAGTTTCTCGATCTGTGCAAAGTCTATATTCGATCCGGCGGCGGTGGCGGCGGCTGCGTGTCGTTTCGCCGCGAAAAATATATCGAATATGGCGGTCCGGATGGCGGTGATGGTGGTACGGGCGGTTCTGTCTGGGCCGAAGCGGTCGATGGGCTGAACACATTGATCGATTTCCGCTATCAGCAGCACTTCTTTGCCAAAAGCGGTCAGCCCGGTATGGGCAAGCAGCGGACCGGGAAAGACGGCGATGATATCATCCTCCGCGTCCCGGTAGGGACCGAGATCCTTGATGAGGATCAGGAAACAGTAATCACTGACCTGACCGAATTGGGCCAGCGTGTGCAGCTTGCACGCGGCGGCAATGGCGGATGGGGCAACCTGCACTTCAAATCCGCGACAAACCAAGCGCCCCGCCGCGCCAATCCCGGTCAAGAGGGCGTTGAGCGTACGCTCTGGCTGAGGTTGAAGTTGATCGCTGACGTAGGTCTGTTGGGCCTGCCGAATGCGGGTAAATCGACGTTTCTTGCTGCCACTTCCAACGCGCGGCCCAAAATTGCGGATTACCCATTCACCACCCTGCACCCGAACCTTGGCGTTGTAGGAGTGGACAACACTGAATTCGTCGTCGCAGACATTCCCGGCCTTATCGAGGGGGCTTCCGAAGGGCGCGGCTTAGGCGATCTTTTCCTAGGCCATGTGGAGCGTTGCGCGGTGTTGTTACACCTGATCGACGGCACGTCCGAAACCGTAGCCGAAGACTATCGCACCATCATTGGCGAGCTTGAAGCCTATGGGGGCGATCTGGCGGAAAAACCACGTGTGACTGTGCTGAACAAAGTTGATGCACTGGATGAAGAAGAGCGCGTAAGCCGCTTAGATGAATTGAAGAATGCCTGCGGCGGCGATGTAATGATCATGTCCAGTGTGGCGGGCGAAGGGGTTACCGACGTGCTTCGAACCCTGCGCCAGAATATCGACGATGACCGCCTGCGTTTCCGTACCACCGAGGAAGAAGAGCCTTGGCAACCCTGAGCGCCGCCCGCCGTGTCGTGATCAAGATCGGTTCCGCCCTTTTGGTGGACCGCGATAGCGGCGCATTGCGTCGCGATTGGCTTGTCGGGCTGGCGCAGGATGTATTGTGGCTCAAGGGCTTGGGCTGCGATGTTGTGCTAGTTTCTTCGGGCTCAATCGCGCTTGGCCGGGGGGTTTTAGGGCTACCTCCAAGCGTTCTGGCATTGGAGCAGGCGCAGGCAGCCGCCGCAGTTGGACAAATTCGACTTGCCCGTGCTTACGAAGAGGTGCTTGCCCCACATGAGATTACGACTGCGCAGGTCTTGGTCACCTTGGAAGACAGCGCTAACCGCCGCCGCTACCTAAACAGCCGCGCAACACTAGAACAGTTGCTTTCGCTTGGGGTGGTGCCGATCGTGAACGAAAATGACACAGTCGCAACCGACGAAATTCGCTTTGGTGACAACGACCGGCTCGCGGCGCAGATCGCTGTGACGGTGGGGGCGGATCAGTTGATCCTGCTGTCTGATGTAGACGGTTTTTACAGCGCGAATCCCACGCAAGATGCAAGCGCGAAACGCTATGACGTCATTGACACCATCACGCCCGAGATTGAGGCGATGGCCGGAGATGCCGGGTCGGGCCTGTCCAAAGGGGGCATGAAGACCAAGGTGATGGCAGCCCGGACCGCAACTGCGGCAGGATGTGCGATGGCGATCACCGATGGTTTTGTCCTCCGCCCGCTTACCGCATTGGAATCCGGCGGAAATGCCACGTGGTTCACTGCCCAAAGCGATCCGCAGGCCGCACGCAAACGCTGGATTGCTGCGATGAAACCACGCGGCGGTGTAACGCTCGACGCCGGTGCGGTTGCTGCCTTGGCGCGGGGGACATCGTTGTTACCGGCAGGGGTGACGGCGGTCAACGGGCGCTTTGAGCGCGGCGACAGTATTACAATGTATGACCTTGCGGGGCATGCGGTAGGCTGTGGTCTGAGCCGATATTCCGCAGCAGAGATTGAACAGATCAAAGGCCATAAGAGCGCGGAAATAGAAGCGGTCTTGGGCTATCCGGGACGCGCGGCACTGATCCACAGGGATGACATGGCGCTATAGGCGCGATTAAGATCAAGACAGGGGCATAAGGCCATGAATGAGATAGTTAATATTCCTGAATTGATGGCCGATATCGGCGCACGTGCCCGGGCGGCTGCGGCGCAACTGGCGACCGCCAGTGCGGAGCGCAAGCACGCAGCATTGATCGGTGCCGCCGAAGCCGTTTGGAAAGAGCGCGCTGAAATTATCGCTGCCAACGCAAAAGATCTCGACTTTGGACGCGAGAAGGGTCTGACCGACGCGATGATGGACCGTTTGATGCTGGACGAAGGCCGCATCCGCAGCATGGTTGATGGACTGCGTTCAGTCGCAGAGCAAACTGACCCGGTGGGCGAGGTGATCGCAGAATGGGACCAGCCCACTGGGTTGAACATTCAGCGCGTCCGCACGCCCTTGGGGGTGATCGGTGTTATCTATGAATCGCGTCCGAATGTGACGGCGGATGCGGGCGCACTTTGCCTCAAGGCCGGGAACGCGGTGATCTTGCGCGGCGGGTCCGAGAGTTTTCATTCCTCCCGTGCCATCCATCGCTGTTTGCAGCAGGGGCTGCGGGATGCAGGGATGCCGGAAGATGCGGTGCAACTGGTGCCGACGCGCGACCGTGACGCTGTGCGTGAGATGCTCACCATGACCGAAACCATTGATGTGATCGTGCCCCGTGGCGGCAAGGGGCTGGTCGGGTTAGTGCAGCGCGAAGCGCGGGTGCCGGTCTTTGCGCATCTTGAGGGGATTGTGCACATCTACATCGACGCTGAGGCCGATCCGGAAAAAGCGCTTAAGGTTGTGTTGAACGCCAAGACGCGGCGCACTGGGATCTGTGGCGCGGCGGAATGCCTGCTGATCCATCACGATATTGCAAAATCTATTGGCAATGGTGTGATCCGCGCCCTGATCGACGCAGGTGTCGAAGTGCGCGCAGATGCTGGGCTGCAGGGTATTGCTGGCACCGTTCCGGCGACCGATGCGGACTGGGGCCAAGAATACCTTGATATGATCGTCGCCGCGCGGACGGTGCCAGACGCACAGGCTGCCATGGATCATATTCGCCAATATGGGTCAGGACATACCGATTGCATTTTGACTGAGAATGCTAAAACCGCTGCGGAGTTCTTTAATGGGTTGGATTCCGCGATCTTGATGCACAATGCCTCTACCCAGTTCGCGGATGGCGGAGAGTTCGGCATGGGTGCAGAGATTGGCATCGCCACAGGTAAGCTACACGCCCGCGGCCCGGTCGGCGCGGCGCAGTTGACCAGCTTTAAGTATCTCGTGCGTGGTGACGGTACGGTCCGCAGCTGAAACCTAAAAGGACAGGGTCAAAACGGTATTCGCGCTGTGTAGGCGCACCTCTTTTCCCTGCGCCTGCGCGAGGATCGGCAATAACGCAAATTGTACCTGCGCGGGCTGAAGCTGCTTGTCTTGATCTGCTTGCGATAGAAGTGACCAAAGATCGTCCTCGATTGCGATCTTGTCAGCCTCAGCCTGCAGCCGCCATTCGCCCTCCGGATGGGTGACGGTGATGCGCCCGCCATGGTGTAAAGCCGTCTCAATACACAGCAGTGCAAGGAATGCCATTCGCACATCGTTGCGTGACTGAGATGCTGTGATTTGCCAATCAACCTCGATACGTGTGGCGGCATAGAGGTCGCGTAGGATCGATGTCACCTCGCCCTGACCCATGGTCTGATCACCGGCGGCGCCAAAAGCGATGCGGAAAAATCGTATCCGCGCAGAGGCGCTTTCTACGCTTTGGCCAATCAACTCAAGTTCTGGCCCGGAGGATGCGCCGGTGCCCGCCATGTTCAACAATTCAAGCCCGTTGTTGATGGCGCCGATTGGCGATATCAAGTCGTGGCAAATACGGCTGCCGATAAGCGCAGGCAGGTCGAGGTTAACGTGGCCCATCATGGCCCCCCTGAATGATTGGAAACATCATGGATGATCTGAATGCGCTTCTTAGCCCGGGCATGTTGGTCATGCATCCACAGCACCCCGACTGGGGTACAGGCCAAGTGCAAAGCAACATCGGCGGCAAGGTAACGGTCAACTTTCGCGACCAAGGTAAGGTGGTCATAGACAGCTTTCGCTTAGGATTAATGCCGGTCTTTGATGAAGGATGACCCTTTCCAAATCCTTAAGAGTGGAAAAATATTCTCTTTCACAACTTAAAATAGAGTATCGGCTTGGGGGTGATCTGGCAAGTGTTGCGCCTTGGGAGCTGATTGCCTATCAGGCGGAGAACTTGTTTTAAGGCACAGGATTGGCCGATGCCGCGGGGCGTTGCAGCAGATTTTCAGGTCAGACTGGCGCGAACGGACGCCGATGTGCAGGCCGCACAACGGCTGCGCTATGAGGTCTTTGTGCAAGAGCTGGGCGGCGGTGGCGCAATGGTCGACCACGCGGCACGGCTTGAGCGGGACCGGTTTGATCCCTTCTTTGATCACCTTCTGTTGACGGATCTGCGCAACGGCAAGCTGGCTGGCGTCTACCGCGTGATGCGCGGCGATATGGCCGCGCGGGCAGGGGGCTTCTACTCAGAGGCCGAATACGACCTGACACCGCTGGTGCATTCGGGGCGTAGGCTGTTGGAATTGGGGCGGTCCTGTCTTGATCCGGCTTACCGCGGCGGTGCTGCGATGCATCACCTCTGGGGGGCCTTGGCACGCTATGTGGCAGAGCATGAGATTGAGGTTCTGTTCGGTGTTGCGAGCTTTCATGGCACGGATACGGCAGCTTTGGCAGAGCCTCTCTCCCTCTTGCATCACCGGCATCTCGCACCTTCGGAGTTGCGCGTCTGCGCCCGAGAATTTGCGCCAATGGATTTGATCTCAGAGGGCGACCTGGACCGTCGGAAAGCCATGCTCGCGGTGCCGAGCCTGATAAAGGCCTACCTACGGCTTGGCGGTTGTGTGGGGCAGGGCGCTTATATCGACCGCGCATTTAACACCACGGATGTCTGCCTGATCCTTGATACGAAACAGATGAATGCGCGTCAGTCTCGGATTTATAACGGCGGCGCTGTATGACCACAACGTGGGACAGTGATCAGCCGCCGCCAAAGCTGCGCCTGACCCTCACAGGGATGCTGCGTGTGGCGCTGCGCGGGACAACCTTGGCGCTACTGGTCTTTGGCGGTTTGGTTATTCTACTGGCGTTTCGACTGATCGAGCGGCCAATCTTTGGGCTGCACCGGCCCATCACGCCTTATATAACCCAGACCGTGTGCCGCGCGGCGTTCTGGATATTGGGTATGCGGTTTATCAGGCAAGGCACGCCGATGGAGCGGCGCGGTGCGGTGGTGGCCAACCATACGTCTTGGCTGGATATCTTTGCACTGAACGCGGCCAAGCGGATCTATTTCGTTTCCAAATCCGAGGTCGCAGGCTGGCCCGGCATCGGCTGGTTGGCGCGGGCGACCGGGACAGTCTTCATCCGTCGGGACCGGGCCGAGGCGCGCAGCCAGACAGAGGTTTTCCGGACGCGCTTGTTGGCAGGGCATAAGCTGTTGTTCTTCCCCGAAGGCACCAGTACCGACGGCCTGCAAGTGCTGCCTTTCAAAACAACGCTCTTTGAAGCCTTCTTCGATCCCGAACTGCGTAACGAGATTGCGGTCCAGCCGGTAAGCGTTGTCTACCACGCGCCACAGGGCGAAGATGCGCGGTTCTATGGATGGTGGGGGGATATGTCCTTCGGGGTGCATTTGCTGACGACGCTGGCCGCGCGGCATCAGGGTGCGGTCGAAGTGGTGTATCATTCGCCGCTGCCCGTGGCGGATTTCACCGGACGCAAGACGCTCGCGCAGCGCTGCGAAGCGATCGTGCGGGCAGGGCACGCAGACCCCCCGGTCGGGCCCGCAATAAGCCCCTTGCGCTGCGACGCATGCTGGCATATACGCGCCCCACTTGAACCCGCAGTCGGGGTTGGGCCTTTTGGGGAGAAATCCCAAAACGTCCGCCGGTTGGCAGCATGTCGCTGTCATACCCCCGATGAGGCTAAACCGGAAAGGTATAAAGACATGGCTCTTCCTGAGTTCTCCATGCGCCAACTGCTTGAAGCAGGCGTACACTTTGGTCACCAGACACAGCGCTGGAACCCCCGCATGGGCCCGTACATCTACGGCGCACGCAACGGCATCCACATCATGGACCTTACACAAACCGTTCCTATGCTGGACGATGCGCTGAAAGTTATCCGTGACACCGTCGCCAAAGGCGGCAGCGTTCTCTTCGTCGGCACCAAGCGTCAGGCTGCTCAGCCGATCGCCGAAGCCGCAGAGAAATGCGCACAGTATTACATGAACCACCGTTGGCTCGGCGGCACGCTGACCAACTGGCAGACCGTTTCTCAGTCGATCAACCGTCTGAAAAACATCGATGAGCAGTCCGAGCGCGGCTTTGAAGGTCTGACCAAGAAAGAGCGTCTTGGCATGGAACGTGACCAGTTCAAACTGGAAGCATCCTTGGGCGGCATCCGTGAAATGGGCGGTCGTCCTGACCTGCTGTTCGTCATCGACGTGAAAAAAGAAGCATTGGCGATTGCCGAAGCCAACAAACTGGGCATCCCAGTTGTGGCCGTGGTTGACACCAACTGCTCGCCCGACGGCATCGACTACATCATTCCCGGCAACGACGACGCGGCCCGCGCCATCTCGCTCTACTGCGATCTGGCAGCGCGTGCGGCACTTGACGGCATGTCCGCTCAGCTGGGTGCGGCAGGCGTTGACCTTGGCGCCATGGAAGAAGCCCCCGAAGAAGAAGCCGTGACCGCAGGCGAAAGCACCGGCGTCGAAATCGGCAACGCTTCGGAAGAAACTCTGCATGACGATGCCATGGGCAAAGACGCGCCGCTGGACATCGAATCCAAGAAAGAGACCGTCGCAAAAGCCGAAGGCTAAGCGTCACGGACCTGAAACACGGGGCAGGGTAACCTGCCCCGATTTCCACCAGATGCGGGCCTTGGGCCTGCCCCCGATTTCCAAAGGAGAACCAAGAGATGGCAATCACAGCATCCATGGTCAAGGAACTGCGCGACAGCACCGGCGCAGGCATGATGGACGCCAAGAAGGCGCTGACTGAAAGCAATGGCGACATGGAAGCCGCCGTTGACTGGCTGCGCACCAAAGGTCTGGCCAAAGCGGCCAAAAAATCCGGCCGTACAGCAGCCGAAGGTCTTGTGGCCGTTAAAGTTGAAGGCGGTCACGGTGTCGCGGTTGAAGTGAACTCCGAAACCGATTTCGTCGGCAAAAACGCCGAGTTCCAATCCATGGTCAGCAACATCGCCGATGCAGCGCTAAAAGTTGACGATGTTGACGCGCTGAAAGCGGCTGAGATCAATGGCAAGTCCGTTGAAACCACGCTGACCGACGCGATCGCCAAAATCGGCGAGAACATGTCCCTGCGCCGTATGCAAAGCATCGATGGCGAGACCGTTGTCTCCTACGTGCACAACGCAGCTGCGCCCGGCATGGGCAAGATCGGCGTTCTGGTCGCCATGAACGGTGGCAACGAAGAGTTCGGCAAGCAGGTCGCGATGCACATCGCCGCTGTGAACCCGGCGTCGCTGTCCGAAGCTGACCTTGACCCGGCCGTTGTCGAGAAAGAAAAGCAAGTTCAGATCGACATCGCCCGTGAAAGCGGCAAGCCCGAAGCCGTGATCGAAAAGATGATCGTGGGCCGGATGCAGAAGTACATGTCCGAAGTGACATTGCTGAACCAATCCTTCGTCGTGAACCCTGACCTCTCGGTAGGCAAGGCCGCCGAAGAAGTTGGCGCAACCATCACCGGTTTCGTGCGTCTGGAAGTTGGCGAAGGCATCGAAGTCGTCAAAGAAGACTTCGCCGCCGAAGTGGCCAAGGCAGCAAAAGGCTAAGCCCTTTTGTTATAATGATAAAAAGGCGGCGCATTTCGATGCGCCGCCTTTTTTGTTTTGCGACCTAGAAACACCACCAGCCGAACTGGCACGCGATGTCGCGGCGCGGGGCAGGGAGCATTCACGAGGAAACGGTAAAGAACCCGGCCAGCCAGGTGAAATATACCTGACTGAGACCGGCGGCCCGAAAAGAGCCTTGGTATTACAAGGATTAACGGCCCGTCATACCTCAGGTGCGAACACCCGCGATACTGGCGGACCATGGCGATCTACCACTCTGGGTTCCAGTAAGGTATTCCATACCCTAATATATTACGGGTCCATGACAAACATCTGGTTCGCGAATGCGGCCTTCAAAACCGCCTGCGCTGTGGTTTCCACCGAAAGTGCTTCCCGCGCGAGGCGAAGGTGCTTCTCCACTGTGGCTGCGGTGAGCCCCATCAGAAGGGCGATGTCCTGCGTTGTCTTGCCGTCGCCAACCCATTCAAGCACCTCCAACTGCCGTCGTGTGAGGCTTCGGTTTGGGCTGCTATAGGGCAGGGACAAGATTTTTAGATGCGCGATCTCGTTCATCAGCTGAATATCCGCACCATGTTCTGTCCAGATCGCGTCAACATCCCGTTTGGTCATCCCGCTCTTGGCCGTGAGGGCAATGGCCCCCTTAGAACGTGCCGAAATAGAGCGAAAACTGATCGTATAGCCCGCGATTACATCCATACTGCGGTTAAATTCGATCACGCGGTTTTCCGCGTCCGTCCTGCCATCGTGCTCTGCAGCTGTCAGTGAATCCCAGCTACAGGCACCTTCGTTGTTAAGCGCCCACCGCACCATTGGCGCATGCAGATAGAGCCCGCTATGCAGGTACCCGTTAAGATACTTTGAGCTCTGATTACTGAGGATCACGAAATCCGCCGGATCGCCCAGCGACGTCGGGGTTCGGTAGCGCGTAAAGCCGTAGATCAGCCGATCAAACCCATAGTCAGCCATCTGTCGTGTATGGGCATCCCAGAGTTCTTCGATTGTCGGGCTATGCGCGACCTGGTGAAGATAGTCGCGCAAATTCATCAGCTTACGACGCGTTGTTGAAGAGCTTGCAGCGCCAGAACATAGCCATGCGCGCCAAAACCGCAGATTTGCCCCAAGGCAACAGCCGCGATGTAAGACGTATGGCGATAGCTTTCTCGAGCGTGAATATTGCTTAGATGCACTTCTACCACCGGCAGGTCGACCGAGGCGATGGCGTCCATCAGGGCAATTGACGTATGGGTATACGCGCCAGCGTTTAGGACAATGCCATCATGCTTACCGCGCGCCTGATGGATCAGATCGATCATCGCACCTTCATGATTGGATTGCGCAAATTGCATTTTCAAACCAAGCCGCGCAGCTTCAGCTGCACAAAGGGCTTCGACATCTGCCAATGTCGTTTTCCCGTACACCTCAGGCTGCCTTGTGCCTAAAAGGTTCAGGTTTGGGCCGTTCAAAATAAGTACAGAGGCCATATTCACTCGCTAAATACCATCTAGACAGTGTTAACGGAGCGAAACTGGCGCTGTCCAGCGTCAGGTGCCATTGAGGTGCTACTGTGGCGAGAAGATCGCAACAACGGGGCCGTGGCAATGTGAACTCACGTTGAAGCGCAATTTCTGTTTGATCAGTTTATCAGGGTGACGTCACCCTTTCCATCAGGTTCAATCGGAAGACTTCAGCGGGCGTTTGATACCCCAGACACTTGCGCGGCGTGCTGTTGAGACGGTCGCAGATCGACCTTAAATATCGATCTGTGAACACCGTGGGATCAGCCTTTCGCGGAAGGTAGCGGCGTAGACGGTTGTTGGTGTTTTCGACCGTACCCTTCTGCCAAGGCGATTGGGGGTCGCAGAACCAAGCGTCGACACCAAGCCCAGCTTTCAAATGCCGCCAGGCAGTGAACTCTGTGCCGCGATCAAATGTGATGCTGCGACGGGCTTCAGCGGGCAGGGGAGATAAGCTATCAATCAGGCCTTCCATCACCGGCTTTGACTGACGATCTGGGTTCTTTAAAACGACAGCGAACCGGCTCACGCGTTCGACCAACGAAGTCACATTCGCTTTCCCAAACTCCTTGCGGAACATCACCAGATCGCACTCCCATGTGTGGATGCCCGCTTTGATGCAAGAGATAATTTGACGGTTTAAACATGTGATCGGGTACGGTCATGTGTCAGGCCTCAATTTGCGACGTTTCACATGCCGCGGGCCGGTATGGCGATGCGAAGGTTGGGTCCATATCAATGACACGAGCGCGGAGCTCTCTGGGAGTGCCTGGTTTTCCTAACCTCGATCTGGTCGATCATTTGTCCTTACTGTCTCAATGTCCTTCTCACATCATACCGAGCGTTGCAGGCTTACGCCGTCGCGATCGGATCTCGATAATCTTCATGCTTCGTCATCATTGCCCAAATGGTTCGGGCTGTTTTGTTAGCCAACGCGATTGCGACCAACATACGTGGTTTGCGTTCTAACATTTGCTCAAGCCACGACCCTTTAGGTGGTCCATTTTTGATCGCCCATCTGATCCGGGTCATGGCGCCGATGATCAGCAGTCGTCGGATGTCGCGTTGCCCCATCTTTGATGTTCGCCCCAACACTTGCCGCCCACCTGTTGATTTCTGAACCGGGACCAGACCCAGCCATGCCGCAAAATCCCGACCGCGTTTGAAGCCTTCTAGCGGCGGGGAGAATGCCTTGATCGCCATTGCACTCACAGGTCCGACCCCCGGCGCAGTTTGCAATCGGATCGTTTCTGGGTCGGATTTCGATTCTTCTTTCAGGCGCCGCTCTATCGCAACTATTTTGTCAGTAATGATACTTAGCTGATCCAAGTGTATATGGCTGAGTTCAATAACAATTGAAGGCAGGTCACAATCCGGGCTATCAATCTGTTCAGCTAACTTCTTTACAAAGTTCCGACCGGGAGGGGCGATGATCCCGTATTCCATCAAATGACCACGCAGCGCATTGATGATGGAGTTACGTTGCCGAACAAACAAATCCCGTGTCTTGAAGACCATCGAACGGGATTGTTGTTCAGCCGATTTGACAGGAACAAATCGCATTGTGGGCCTGACTGCCGCTTCCGCAATGGCCTCGGCGTCGTTTGCGTCATTCTTCTGGCGCTTAACGAATGGCTTCACATAGATAGGTGGGATCAAGCGGACGTCATGGCCCAACTTCATGATCTCGCGACCCCAGTAGTGCGATGACGCACATGCCTCCATTGCGACCACGCAAGAGGGCTGTTCGCCCAAGAACTTCAGGAACTGACCCCGAGTTAGTTTCTTGCGGAACATTGGCTCACCAGTAGCCGTCGCGCCGTGTGCCTGGAAAACGGACTTTGCCAAGTCGACGCCGATCATTGTAACTTCATTCATGGATGCTTCCTCCAATTTGGTGCTTTCAACATCACCATTATGGCACACTTTGATGCCGCTTCAGGGGTGGGGCATCCACACCATCAATGCCCGAATTGGCTACGTTCGGCTATCGCTTCGGGGCGATGGGCTATGGCAATTTCATCAAGAAATCTGCGCCCATGATGCCTGCGGGTTCCGCGTGGCCTGCGGCGTCGGCGATGCTCTGGTAAATGGCGATAGAACTTCTCAGCACGGCCGTCTTTGGAGTAAGCATAACGATAGATCGTCTCATGGCTGACGCGCATGGGATGGCACTCTTGCCGCATGCGTCCCGCGATCTGTTCAGGCGACCAACCCGCATCAAGTCCGTCGCGGACTGCCGCCATGATGTCAGGATATCGGATCAACTTACGATGCACCGCGCGGCGTTGTTCGTATCTGTCCTGCGCGTTCACAGCGTGGTAGCCGTTCAGCTGTGGCAGTTCTTCGTCATGATAGAAGTTCCGCCTGATCTCGCGGTAGATTGTTGAGGGCGCGCGACGCAGATTGTCGGCGATCTCTTTGATTGGTATCTTCGCATCAAGCCATTTGGCCAGCTTGCGGCGTTCTTCGAGGTTTAGGTGAGGGTAGCAGCGTCCCATTGATCAACTCCATGCAAGGTCCTGTATTGATACAGAATTCGCACTTCATTTGTGAATCCACCCCAAAATGCAGACTGATACTTATAATCAGTATTATGTAAATAAATAGTATCTGTAAGTACGCGAATTCGCTTAACCTAAGGCGTAACCCGCGCCACGTACGGTTCTGATCGGATCGCCACCGCCTTCGCGGGTTAACGCCTTGCGCAGGCGTGCGATATGAACATCGACCGTGCGTGTATCAACATAGATATCACGGCCCCAAACATGATCGAGCAACTGATCACGGCTGAACACACGACCGGGTTTTTCCAGCAACGTTGTCAGCAATCGGTACTCAGTCGGTCCCAACTTTAACTCGCTGCCTGCACGGCTCACGCGGTGACGCTCTGGATCGAGCTGTATGTCATCAAAGCTGAGAAGTGCGCCTGCAGCCGCCGGACGGGTTCGGCGCAGTTGGGTCCGTACACGCGCCATGAGTTCACGCAGATTGTATGGCTTGATCACATAGTCGTCCGCACCGGTTTCAAGACCTCGAACGGTGTCCACTTCTTCGGATCGCGCCGAGAGCATGATGACCGGGATATGCCGCGTGCTCTCACGTGATTTAAGCTGACGACACACCTCGATGCCGCTCATCAAGGGCATCATCCAATCAAGGATCACCAGATCAGGTGCGGCCTCTGACACCAGCAGCATCGCTTCTTCGCCATCTTCGGCTCGGCGCACCTCAAAGCCTTCGGCTTCGAGGTTATAGGCCAGCACCTCCCGTTGCGCTGGTTCGTCTTCTACCAGCAAAACCTGTGGCCGTGTTACGTCCATCTTCTCAGTCCTTCGTGGTGATCGAGGTGCGGTCGGCTTTGGGGCGATCTTCCTCGGGCGTTTCACCGGTCACCAGATAGACGACTTGTTCGGCGATGGCAGTCACATGATCGCCCATACGCTCGACGTTCTTGGCGATGAAATGCAGGTGCATACAGGCCGTGATGCTGCGTGGGTCTTCCATCATGAAGGTCAGGAATTCGCGAAACAGCGCGTTATACATCTGGTCGACATCTTCGTCGCGGGTGATCACATCGCGTGCGAGTTCAGCGTCGCGCTGGATATAGGCATCAAGCGCGTCTTTCAGCATCGCCTCAACTGCGCCGGCCATGCGGCGGATTGCGCCGGTGCTGTCGCTCACGGGCTCCATTTGATTCAGAACGCTTGTGCGCTTGGCCATGTTTTTCGCATAGTCGCCAATACGTTCGAGGTTGGCGCTAATCTTGATGACGCTTAGCGTCAGACGCAGGTCAATCGCCGTGGGCGCACGCAAAGCGATGACGCGGGCGGCGCTTTCGTTGATCTGTTCCTCCAGACCGTCGATGGCCTTGTCCCCTGCCCGCACCTCATTAGCGAGCTCTTCGTCACGGGTTTCAAGCGATTGTGCGCCGCGGCGGATGGCGTCTTCGACCAAGCCGCCCATTTTGAGGATCTGTGCCTGAACGGCTTCCAGATCGCGGTCGAATGCTGATGCAATGTGTTGATCTGACATGATATTATCCAATACGGCCGGTGATGTAGCTTTCGGTGCGCGGGTCTTGGGGGCGCGTGAAGATGTCGTCGGTGTCGCCAAATTCCACAAGGTTGCCGAGGTGGAAGAAGGCAGTCTTCTGGCTCACCCGTGCGGCTTGTTGCATGGAGTGTGTGACGATCACGACGGAGTAGTTTTGGCGCAATTCGTCAATCAATTCCTCGACTTGTGCGGTGGCGATCGGATCAAGGGCTGAACAAGGTTCGTCCATCAACAGCACTTCCGGCTCCGTCGCCACGGCGCGGGCAATGCACAGACGCTGCTGTTGTCCACCTGACAGGCCAGTGCCCGGCGCGTGCAGACGGTCCTTCACCTCGTTCCAGATCGCCCCACGGCGCAGCGCCTGTTCAACGATGTCGTCAAGATCGGCCTTGTTGCGGGCCAGCCCGTGAATGCGCGGGCCGTAAGCCACGTTGTCATAGATCGACTTGGGGAATGGGTTTGGCTTTTGAAACACCATGCCGACCTTGGCGCGGAGCTGCACCGGATCGACACGTTTGTCATAGATGTCTTCGCCGTCGATACGGATATCTCCGGTCACACGGGCCGCATCAATAGTGTCGTTCATTCTATTGATACAGCGAAGAAAAGTCGACTTGCCGCAGCCTGATGGGCCGATAAAGGCCGTCACGGTTTTGTCGGCGATATCGATGTCCACGTCACGAATGGCGTGGCTGTCACCGTAGTAGACCTGCACGTTGCGGGCCGCGATCTTGACGGGTTGGATTGTCACGTCACTCTCCGAATATCTGTTGTCTTTCATGGTCCCGTCCCTTGTTTACCAGCGTCGCTCAAAGCGGCGGCGGAGCAGTACGGCGATGGCGTTCATTGAGATCAGGAACACCAGCAAGATGATGATACCGCCCCAGGCACGTTCATAGAAGGCTGGGTCGGCGCGTTTGGCCCATTCGTAAATTTGGGCCGGCATGGCTGAGTTCGGCGACATCAGTCCTTCGGCGATGCTTTCCGGTGGATTGGAGGCGATGAAGCCAACCATGCCAATCAGCAGCAAAGGCGCGGTTTCGCCAAGCGCTTGGGCCAGACCGATGATGGTGCCAGTCAGAATGCCGGGCGCGGCGAGGGGCAGCACATGGTGGAAGACCGATTGCATCTTCGAGGCCCCTACCCCAAGTGCTGCATCCCGGATCGAAGGCGGCACCGATTTCAGCGAGGCGCGGGTCGAGATGATGATCGTCGGGAGCGTCATCAGCGTCAGCACCAGACCACCGACCAAGGGGGCGGAGTTCGGCAGGTGCATATAGTTGATAAAGACCGCAAGGCCGAGGATACCAAAGACGATCGACGGCACCGCCGCGAGGTTGCTGATGTTCACCTCAATGATGTCGGTGATCCAGTTCTTGGGGGCAAATTCTTCGAGGTAGATAGAGGCAGCGACACCGATGGGCAGCGCCAGCACAAGCACCACCAGCATCATTGCGAAGGAACCGATCATCGCCACGCCCATGCCCGCCGCTTCTGGCCGCGCGTCAGAAGCGTCGGCCCCGGTGATGAAGTCGAGGTTAAAGCGTTTTTTAAGGCTGCCGTCAGCTACCAAAACATCCACAAGATCAAGCTGTTCTGCGTTGATGTTCTTGTCATTCGCTATGCTTTCACGGGTGACGCGGCCTTTGAGGTAGCCATCGACGCGGCTGTTGGTCAAAAACTCAAACTCAGCATCGCCTCCGATCAGTTCAGGGTTCGCCAGAACATGATCGCGAAGCTGTGCGGCGGCGTCTTTTGACAGGAGGCCGGCCATGTCTTTAGACTTTAGCTCGGTCTCGATCCCTGCCGCTTCGACTTTGTTTTCAAAGGCTGCTTTCAAAAGGGGCGAATAGCCAAAGGTCGAGACCTTCTTGATGTCGTCCAGATCACGGTTCCCGTTCTTGTCGAGCTTGTCCTCAAGAAGTGGCACCGAGAGCGTCACATATGTTTGCTGGAACGCGCCTGTGCCGCGCGAGATAATGGTAAAGAGCAGCGTCAGCAACATCAGCAAGCCGATGGTGATGGCGATGATACCATAGAGCTTGAAACGGCCCTCGGCTGCGTTGCGGCGTTTGGTATGCCCGTCTTGCACCAGCAAGGACGCGCCGCGCGGGTCTGCAAAGGGGGCTGCGGGGTTGGGGATATCGCTCATTCGTACTGCTCCCGGTATTTGCGCACAATGTAGAGGGCCAGCACGTTAAGGCCCAAGGTCAGGACGAAGAGGGTCAGGCCCAAGGCGAAGGCCACCAGCGTCTCGGGGCTGGCGAAATCACTGTCTCCGGTGAGTTGGCTGACGATGCGGGTGGTGATGGTGGTCATGGCCTCCAGCGGATTGCCCGAGATGCGGGCGATCGCCCCTGCCCCCAGCACGACGATCATCGTCTCACCGATGGCGCGGCTGGCGGCCAGCAAAACGGCCCCGACGATGCCCGGCAAAGCGGCGGGGATCACGACCTGACGGATCGTCTCGGACTGCGTGGCGCCCAAGCCAAAGGAGCCGTCGCGCAGCGACTGGGGCACCGCGTTGATGATGTCGTCCGACAGGGACGAAACAAAGGGGATCAACATGATGCCCATGACCAAACCAGCGGTCAGGACCGAGGTCGCGCCAGACATCCAGTCAACGCCCAGCAGCCCCGCATCCCCCCGGCCAAAGACCTGCACAAGGAACGGCCCAACCGTCAGCAGCGCGAAGAGACCGTAAACGATGGTGGGGATACCCGCGAGGATCTCCAGCAGCGGCTTGGCCGTGGCGCGCACTTTGGGGCCAGCATATTCACTCAGGTAGATCGCCGCGAAAAGCCCGATGGGCACAGCCACCAGCAGCGCGATGAAAGAGATATAGAGCGTCCCCCAAAGCAGCGGCAGGATCGACAGGTCACTGTCACCGCGAAAGTTCGGCGCCCAAGAGGAGCCGAAGAAGAAGTCGGTCCATGGGTGCAGATTAAAGAAGTTGATCGTTTCGAACAGCATCGACAGCACGATGCCCACGGTGGTGAGGATCGCCAGCGACGCGGCGAGGATCAGCAGTGCCTTGATGCCGCCTTCGACCCGGTTGCGGGCGCGGAAGTCTTTGTTGGTTTCGCGAAGCACCAACACAAGCGCAACCAGCGCGATCAGCGCCACAAGGATATTGCGCCAGAAATTGCCCGTCGCTGTCATCTCACGGTAAGCCTGTGCGGCCTCAAGCACTTCGGCGCTCACGTCTGCGCCGAGGGCGACGCCGCGTTCAGCCAGCCAAGCGCGTAGGTCGTCCGCAGCGGATAGGTCCGTAGCGTCATCCGCGCTGATCACCCCGGTAGAAACCGCCGCATCCAGCCCATCGGCCAGACGGCGCACATCGCTCATGATCAGGTTAACAGAAGACCCTTCTGGCACCACGCTGGCGGGGATCATGTCGACCACCGAAGACTGCACCAGCATCGGCTGCACCAGCAGCCATATGCCCAGAACCAAAAGCGCAGGCACGGCCACGCCCATCAGCGCGTTGTAACCGTAGTAGCTGGGCAGCGAATGCAGATTGCGGCTGTCACCTTTGCCCGATGCCAATGCGCGCCTGCGGGCAAGGAAATAGCCACCCAAGGCTAGCGCTGCGATCAGCACCACCAGCGGCAGTACCGCGCCTGTTGTTAGAATTTGTCCCACATGTCCCCCGGTGGATCAAAAGGCAAAAAACCGGGGGCAGCAGCCCGCCCCCGGTGTCGTCAGATTTGGGTTCAGGAACCGCCGCCCATCACGGTCTCATTGGACACTACGGCTTGAGTCTCGGCCAGCTCGGGGTCGGACACCAGGCCGTATTCAGCCAGCGGGCCGTCGGGGCCAGCAACTTCGTCCGCGACGAAGAACTCAGCGTATTCTTTCAGACCGGGGATCACGCCGATGTGGGCTTTCTTGACGTAGAAGAACAGTGGGCGCGACACGGGGTAGTCACCGGATGCAATGCTTTCGGTGGTCGGCTCGACGTCGCCCATGGTGGCAACCTGAAGCTTGTCTGTGTTGTTCTCGTAAAAGGCCAGACCGAAGACGCCGATGCCATCTTGGTTGCTTTCGATACGCGCCAGCGTCTCGGTGTAGTCACCGTCGATGTCGACCGACTTGCCGTCGGTGCGCAGGCTGATGCACTCTTTCTCGGCTGCTTTCTTGTCGTCGCCAGCTGCCTTGAGGAAGGCCTCATAGTCGCCGGTTTCTTCGCAGCCAGCGAGGATAACTTTGTCTTCGAAAACTTCGCGCGTACCGTGCTTGGTGCCGGGAACGAAGGCTTGGATCGGCTGGGCGGGGAAGTCGGGGTTAACCTGATCCCATGTGGTGTAGGGGTTCTCGGTCACTTCGCCGTCAACAACGACTTTGGCGCTCAGGGCTTTGTACCAATCGATCGGCGTGAACTCAAAAGTTTCGCCGTTGATGTCTGAGGCGAAGACGATGCCGTCATAGCCCACACGCACTTCGATGATGTCGGTCACGCCGTTTTCGGCACAGGCAGCAACTTCGGCTTCTTTGATTTGGCGGCTGGAATTCGCGATATCGATGGTGTTCTCGCCCACGCCTTCGCAGAAACGCTTGAGGCCAGCCGAAGAGCCGCCTGATTCCACGACCGGTGTCGGGAAGTCAAAGTTTTCGCCAAAGGCTTCGGCGACGATGGAGGCATAGGGCAGCACGGTTGAAGAACCGGCAACCTGCACTTGGTCACGCGCGGCAGCGGCAGTTGCGGATACGGCGGCAATCGCCAAGGCGGAAGTGGTGAGTTTTGCGAGTGACATGATATCTCCTGTCAGATGCGAATTGGTGACCACCCCATGGTGATCTGCGCCCCGTTTATGAAGGCGATGCTGTGCTTTTGTGACAGCAACGTTACAGTTTCATGACAGTCGGCCTGAATCACCAAATTTCTGAGAAAATCAGGCAGAATCCATCTTTATCGGCAAAATCACGCGGAATTCGGCCCCTTGGCCGGGGGTGCTGGTCACCTTGAGCCGCCCGCGGTGGCGATTCATGATATGCTTTACGATGGCCAGACCCAGCCCTGTGCCGCCAAGTGCACGGCTGCGGTGGCTATCGACGCGGTAGAACCGTTCGGTCAGGCGCGGCAGGTGAATGGCGTCAATACCGGGGCCGTGGTCCCTGACGCTGATATGTACCGCCGGGCCCCGCATGGCGGGGTCATAAGAGGCGATCTCGGTCGAGATATCGACAGAACTATCGCGCCCCCCATATTTGATCGCGTTTTCAATCAGATTGGTAAAGACCTGCATCAACTGGTCAGCATCACCCAAGACCTGCGCTGGTTCATCGCCGAGCGCGGGCACCAACTTCACATTGCTATCGACAGCAAGCGGCGCGAGGTTGCGCAGGGTGCCACGCAGCACGTCGTGCACATCCAGCGGCGCTTCGGGGCGTACGCGTTCCTCAGCCTCAACCCGGCTGAGAGACAGCAACTCTCCCACCAGTCGGTTCATCCGCTCCGCTTCCTGCGCCATGATTCCCAGAAACCGTTCGCGCGCCGCCGTGTCATCGCGCGCAGGGCCTTGTAGAGTTTCGATAAAGCCGATGAGCGCGGTCAGCGGGGTGCGCAGCTCATGGCTTACGTTGGCCACGAAATCGCGGCGCATCTGACCTGCCTGCGCCATCTCCGTCACATCATTGAAACTGAGCAAAACAATCCCGTGGTCCCCCAAGGGCCGCAGGCTGACGTCATAGGTGGTGCCATGTTCGCCCCCAATGCTGGTGAACCGTGCTTGGCACGGACCATCGCCGGCAAGGCACCGCTCCACCGCTTCAACCAGCCCAGGTTGACGCAGCGCGGTCACGAAATGGCGGCCAACAAGCCCTTTGCCCAGCAAGTCTTCGGCAGGGACATTCAGAACGGTGATCCGCTCCTCGGCATTGATTGCGACGCTAGGCAGCGGCAAGGCCGCCACGACATCGGTCAAGGTAACGGCAGTGGTCGCCATGTCAGAGCGGTTCAAGATCGCGGCGGAACCGCAAGGCATTTTCAGCGTAGTGTTTCGCACTCGCGGTGAGCGCTTGGATCGCCTGCGCGTCAAGCTCACGCACCACCTTACCGGGAACACCCATCACCAGTGATCCGTCGGGGATAACCTTGTTTTCGGTAATCAGCGCCCCTGCCCCGATCAGGCAGTTTTTGCCGATCTTGGCCCCATTGAGCACCGTGGCCCCCATGCCGATCAGGGAGTTGTCGCCGATGGTGCAGCCGTGCAGCATGACCTTGTGGCCGATGGTGCAATCCTCGCCAACGGTCAGCGGATACCCCATGTCGGTATGAAAGACGCAGTTTTCCTGCACGTTGCTCCCACGTCCCACGGTGATCATCTCGTTGTCGCCGCGCAGCGTGCTGCCAAACCAGACGGATGCCCCAGACCTGAGTATTACCTTGCCGATGACATTCGCGTCGGGGGCGACCCACGCATCAGGAGAGACATCGGGGCGGGCGTCGGCAAGGGCGTAAAGGGTCATTTCAACTCCTCAAATTCAGATTGCAGACGGCGGACATGGTCCTTGATCGCGGGCTGTTGGCTCAGCCGCAGCCGTGCGGCGGTGATGATCGATTTCAGCCGTGCTTCGGTTTGATCAAGATCATCATTCACCAGCACGAAATCATAGCCATCCCAGTGGCTGATCTCGTCCCAGCTTTTTCCCATGCGTTTGGCAATGGTCTCGGCATCGTCCTGCCCACGGCTTTCTAAACGGCGCTTCAATTCGGTGATCGAGGGCGGCAGAAGGAAAATCGACAGTGTATGGGTGTTCAGATCCGAGTTGCGGATCTGCTGCGCGCCCTGCCAGTCGATGTCAAAGAGGATATCTTGCCCCTGATCGATCGCCGCCTGCACGGGCGCCTTGGGCGAGCCATAGAAATTGCCGAAGACATGGGCGTGCTCCAGCATCTCGCCTTCGGCCACCGCTTCACGAAAATCCTCCTCACCGATGAAGCGGTAATCTTTACCGTCTTCCTCGCCCGGACGGGGCGCGCGGGTGGTGGCAGAAACCGAGAAGTTGATCGTCGGATCCCATGCGCGCAGGGCGCGGGCCATGGTCGATTTGCCCGCCCCAGAGGGGGAACTGAGGATGATCAGAAGGCCGCGTCGGCTTGGCTTTGTCACGTCTTACTCCACATTTTGCACTTGTTCGCGCATTTGGTCGATCACCGCCTTCAGGGCGAGACCGACAGTCGTCAATTCAGTGCTCTGTGCCTTTGCGCAGAGCGTATTCGCCTCGCGGTTGAATTCCTGCATCAGGAAATCCAGCTTGCGCCCCACTGGGCCGCCCTGCCCGATCAGCGCGCGGGCGGCAGCGACATGGGCGGCAAGACGGTCGATCTCTTCGGTGACATCGGCTTTGACGGCAATCAGCGCCAGCTCTTGGGCCACCCGGTCGGCATCCGCGCCTTCGCTATTGTCTAGCACCCGCGCGAGGTTGCGCCGCAGGTTGGCGGCGGCGTCTTCTTTTCGCGCATCGGCCAATGCTGCGGCTTTGGCGGCAAGGGTCTCAACTTCGTTCAACTGGTCCTGCATCACGTCTGCCAAGGCAGCACCTTCTTGGCGGCGCATGGCGTTAAAGTTTTCCAAGACCGCAGGGAATTCTGCCAACAAGGCTTCGCGCAGCGCATCAATATCTTGCAGGTGATCGGCCTGTTCCAGCACGCCGCGCATGGTCAGAATATCGCTTGCCCGGGAGGGTGCGAGCGACACACCTGTATCCATCGCACGGGCTTCGATCTCATGCAGGGCGGCAAGCAAAGTATCGACTTGGGCGCTGTTAACCTGAAGCGTGCCGTCGTTCTCGGATGAAGAAACGCGCAGGTTACAGGTGATATTACCCCGCGCCGCTTCGGCTGTCAGTTGCTTGCGCAACGCGACTTCCAACCCTGCGACCCAATCGGGCACACGCAGGCGCAGATCCAGCCCTTTGCCATTGACCGCGCGTATTTCCCAGGACCAAGTCCAGCCGTCCAATGCGCCGGAGGCAGAGGCGAAACCTGTCATGGACCTGATCATCGGGGCGTTCCTTGCTAAGGCGGTCATATCCTGCCTTACGGCGAAACCCCCGCAAGGGGCAAGCCCCCGGCCCGGCACGATGCCCTAACTGCGCCCGATCTGCCTTCTGCGTCGTTAACCATTCCAGCGAAAGGCTGACGCGCTTCTTTTCTGCCTGAGGTATTAATGATTTGGTAATGTTTCCGGCCACATGATGCGCTGTCGTTTCAAAAGACGGCAGCTGTATTGGCCAAGTCCTCTAGGTTGAGTTTTATGGGCCATACAGACCACACCGCGCAGAATGTTGTCGCCATGTCAGATCATCGGACGCATGTTGGCTATGGCCCGCTGGCGCAGGTCGAAGCCTATTGGGAATCCTTGCGTGGCAGCAGATTGATGCCGCGACGGTCTGATATTGACCCGCGCGGGATCGAAACCGCGTTGGAGTATGCCTTTATCCTCGAACGCGTTGCGGTTGGCGTGGCGCGGTTGCGCATTGCTGGCGGGCATCTGCGTGACATTATGGGGATGGAGGTGCGCGGCATGCCGATCACCGCCCTCTTTGCCACGCAATCGCGCCCGCGCGTGGCCGAAGTGCTAGAGGAAGTCTTTCAAATGCCCGGTCAGACAAGTCTGCATCTAATCGCCCCTGCCGCCCACGGCCGCCCTGCCTTAGCCGGTCGGATGTTGCTGCTGCCTTTGGAAAGCGATCTGGGTGATGTAAGCCGCGTGCTTGGGTGTTTGATGATGCAAGGTGATATCGGCCAAACGCCACGCCGGTTTGATTTGGCTCAAGAGACGCGGCACAGCGTCTTGGGCGGGACGACAAGGGCGCTGACCCATACCCGCCAACAGCAACAAGCGGGTTTAAGTAAGAATTTCGGCTTTGCAGAAGAAAACCGCAGTTTCACCGGTCCTATTGCACAGCAATCGCCACCCTATCTGCGTTTAGTGAAATCAGAGCAGGATTAGGTAATTCTAAGCTGCCCTCCCAAAAACGAAAACGCCGCCCGCAAGGTACGGGCGGCGTTCGTAGTTAAACCCTTAGGTCGAAGACGCTGCTGTTTAACCAACAGCCCGCGTTGCCTGCGCCGAGCGGCGGTTCGACAGTTCTTCGGCCACCAAGAATGCCAGTTCCAGCGATTGGCTGGCATTTAGGCGCGGATCGCAGGCGGTGTGGTAACGGTCCGACAGGTCTTCGTCGCTGACGGCCCGGACGCCACCGGTGCATTCGGTCACGTCTTGGCCTGTCATCTCGAAATGCACACCACCGGGGACAGAGCCTTCGGCGTTATGTACGGCAAAGAACTCATGCACTTCGCGCAGCACGGAATCAAACGGCCGGGTCTTGTAGCCCGTGGACGATTTGATCGTGTTTCCGTGCATCGCGTCACAAGTCCAAACCACATTCGCGCCCTCTTCCTGCACAGTTTTGATCAGACGCGGCAGGTGATCGCCCACCTGCCCCGCACCAAAGCGCGAGATCAGCGTCAAACGGCCCTCTTCGTTGTCGGGATTCAGTTTGGCCATCAACTGTTTGAGGTCATCGCTGGTCATCGAGGGGCCGCATTTAAGGCCGATGGGGTTTTGCACACCGCTGGCGAATTCCACATGCGCGCCGTCCGGCTGCCGCGTGCGGTCACCGATCCAGATCATGTGACCCGAACCTGCAAGCCATTTTCCAGTTTGGCTGTCCCGACGGCAAAGCGCCTCTTCATACTCCAGCAGCAGTGCTTCGTGGCTGGTGTAGAATTCTACCGACTGCAGCGTATGCGCGGTTTCGGCGGTCACGCCAGCGGCGGCCATGAAATCCAGCGTGTCAGAGATGCGGTTGGCAATCTCGCGGTATTTCTCGGCCTTTTCGTCGTCGGTGAAGCCCAGCGTCCAGCCGTGGACTTGATGCACATCCGCATAGCCCCCGGTTGAGAAGGCACGCAACAGGTTCAGCGTGGCGGCGGCCTGTGTGTAGGCGCGCAGCATCTTTTGCGGGTCCGGAATGCGGGCCGCTTCGCTAAAGGCCAGATCGTTGATGATATCACCGCGGTAGCTGGGCAGTTCCACACCATCGACCACTTCGGTCGGAGCCGAGCGCGGTTTGGCGAATTGCCCCGCCATACGACCCAGTTTGATCACCGGCACTTTGGCACCGTGGGTCAACACGATGGCCATCTGCAACATCACTTTGAATGTGTCGCGAATGGCGTCCGAGCTGAACTGCTCGAAGCTCTCGGCGCAATCGCCGCCCTGCAAAAGGAAGGCTTCGCCACGGCCAGCGGCGGCCAGATGCTTCTTCAACCGGCGTGCTTCGCCCGCAAAAACGAGGACCGGATAGCGTGCCAGCTGTGCCTCAAACGCTTGCAATGCGGCTTGGTCAGGGTAATCGGGCATCTGGACGCGCGGTTTGCTGCGCCAGCTCGAGGTGCTCCAGTCTGTCATCTTTCTACTCCGCTCCACAGCGCCGAGTGTCGGCGCTTCGTGATCTTTCTCTATACAAAGGCGCGGGTAAAGTGACCAGAACCGAAATGCGCCCTATTGACGTTGCGACAGGGCCATGGGCAATGTTTTCGGCAAGTTCTGGCGGCCATGGCACATACCGCCCGAGACGACCTGAGTAGAAAGACGCCGAGATGTCCCAATCGCGCCCGGCCACCCGCATACCCCTCCAGACCGACAAGCCGCGGCGTTTCGTCTTTGTGCTTTTGGAGAATTTTACGTTGCTGAGCTTCGCCTCGGCTGTGGAATGTCTGCGCATTGCGAACCGTATGCTCGACCAAAAGGCCTATGAATGGCAGGTTGTGGGCGAGACGGGTGAAACATGCGTGAGTTCTTCTGGTGCGGTCTTTGCGCTCGATGGCGGGTTAGAGGAATTAGGCCGCGACGACACGATTGTGATTTGTGGTGGCCTCGACGTGCAGGCGGCCACCACCAAGAAACTGTTGGCTTGGTTGCGCCGCGAGGCCCGCAAAGGGCTGGTTGTTGGCGGGCTATGTACGGCGGCGCACACGCTGGCCAAGGCCGGGCTGCTGGATGGCAAACGCGCGACGATCCATTGGGAGAATCAAGACAGCTTTGGCGAGGAATTCGAAGAGGTTATCCTGACGAAATCGGTTTTTGTGGTGGACGGCAACCGGCTGACCACAGCGGGCGGCACCTCTTCGCTGGACCTGATGCTCAAGCTTATCGCCGATGATCACGGCGAAGAGACCGCCAATGCCGTGGCGGACCAGCTGATCTATTCCTCGATCCGCACCGACCAAGACACGCAGCGCCTGTCGGTGCCCACCCGGATCGGTGTGCGCCATCCCAAACTCAGCCAAGTCATCCAGCAGATGGAGCGCAACATCGAAGAGCCGATCAGCCCGTCGAGCCTTGCGCGTGACGTGGGCATGTCGACCCGCCAGCTAGAGCGGTTGTTCCGGCGCTATCTTAACCGCAGTCCGAAACGATATTACATGGAACTGCGGCTACAAAAGGCGCGCAATCTTTTGATGCAGACGGATATGAGCGTGATCAATGTGGCGCTGGCCTGTGGGTTTGCGTCGCCGTCGCATTTCTCGAAATGCTACCGCGCACATTATCAGACCACGCCCTATCGCGAACGGGGCAGCCAATCGTCGCGGGTGCCTGTCTAAAATGTTAGGGCGTGATCCGATAGACCGTTCCGTTGATCTCAGAGATGAACCAGATCCCGCCATCTGGCCCTTCGACAACATCGCGCACGCGGGCGGTCTCGCTCGTTTTGATCTGTTCTACCTCTTCGAGGGGATCGCCGCTTAGCCGCGCGATATAGTCGAACTTGAGCGCGCCTACGAAAATGTCACCTTCCCAATCGGGGAACTGCGCCCCGGAATAGACCATCAGGCCCGCAGGCGCGATGGAGGGGTCCCAATAGAATTCAGGCTGCTCCATTCCTTCTTTTTCGCTGCCCTCGCCGATCTTCTCGCCTGAGTAATGCTCCCCATACGAGATCACCGGCCAGCCATAGTTAGCCCCTTTGGCGATGCGGTTCACCTCATCGCCGCCCTTTGCGCCATGTTCTGACACCCAAAGGCGCCCCTCAAGGTCCAGCCCCGCACCCTGTGGGTTGCGGTGGCCATAAGACCAGATCTCGGGCAGCACATCGGGCGTATCCACAAAGGGGTTGTCGTCGGGCACAGAACCGTCGCGGTTCACGCGGATGATGCTGCCGTTATGGGTGCTGCGGTCTTGGGCTGCGGGGCGATTGCCACGTTCGCCGATGGTCACCAGCAGCGTGCCATCCGGTGCCTCAACCACGCGCGAGCCGAAATGCTGCCCGCCGTTGCTGCCGGGTTTCATCGCGAAAAGCTCCATCAGGTCTTCGAGACGGCTGGCATCATCCGACAGCCGTGCAGAGGCTAGGGCCGTGCCAGCACCGCCGCCATCTTGCGCTTTGACATAAGTTAGAAACAACATGCGGCTTTGTTCGAAATCTCGGGCCAAGGTAATGTCGAGCAGACCACCCTGCCCGACCACAGCCACCTTTGGCATGCCTGAAACCTCGTTTCGCTTGCCATCCTTTTGATGGATCAAACGCCCGGCTTTTTCAGTGACCAACAGCCCACCCCGCGGCAGGGGTGCCACGCCCCAAGGGCCTTCAAGCCCTTCGGCCATGGGGGTGATGGTATAGGTTTTTTGGGCGCTTGCGACGGTTGCAGCGCACAGGCTGCTGAGACCAACAAGCGTAATGGTGGCGAGGTGTGTTGCGGAAGTCATGCCAAGCTCCTTTAGGAATGAAGGCTTGAACAAGATGTAGCCAGCGCGCCGATCATTTCCACCGCTCGCTTTCGCCCATGGGAAACCTGCCCGTCAAAAACACTTGATAAATCACCTTTTCTTTTTTGAAACCACAACCTAACGTTCGATCAGAACGAGAGTTCAACTAAGGGAGAGTACCAAATGAAAAAAATATTGATGGCCACAACGGCTGTTGCTTTGCTCGCCACAGGCGCGCAGGCAGAAGACACAAAAATCGGCATTCTGCTGGGCTTCACCGGCCCGCTGGAATCACTGGCCAATGACATGGCTGCCGGGGCTGAACTGGCGATTTCCGAAGTCAACGAGAGCGGCATGTTCCTCGATGGCGCGACCGTGTCGTCCGAGCGTGGCGACACCGGCTGCATCGACGCGGGCCTTGCTGTGGCATCCGCAGAGCGTCTGATCACCTCTGACCGCGTAAGCGGTATCGTGGGCGGCATGTGCTCGGGCGAGACTACCGCTTCGCTGCAAAACGTTGCCATTCCGAACGGCATCGTGATGATCTCGCCTTCCGCGACATCTCCGGCCCTGTCGACTGTCGAAGACAACGGCCTGTTCTTCCGCACCTCGCCATCTGACGCCCGTCAGGGTCAAGTCATGGCCGACATCCTGAACGACCGTGGCATCACCGAAGTCGCAGTAACCTATACCAACAACGACTATGGTAAAGGTTTGGCCGACAGCTTTGAATCCGCTTTCAAAGAATCTGGCGGTACGGTCACGATCAACACTTCGCATGAAGACGGCAAAGCGGATTATTCCGCCGAAGTTGGCGCGCTGGCCTCTGCCGGTGGTGAAGTGCTGATCGTTGCGGGCTACGTCGACCAAGGCGGCGCGGGCATCGTGAACGGTGCGCTTGACGCAGGCGCGTTCGACACATTCATGTTCCCCGACGGCATGGTTTCCGACACGCTGGAAGAGAAATTCGCCGAAAGCGCGGATGGCTCCTTTGGCCAGAACCCAAGTGCCGCTGGCGAAGGCCCGGACAACTACAAGAAGATGGGCGAAGAGGCCGGTTTCGAGCCGACCAACGCGTTCTCTCCTGAATCCTATGACGCTGCGGCTTTGATGCTGCTGGCGATGCAGGCCGCGGGCTCCAACGATCCTGCTGCCTACAAAGAAAAGGTGATGGAAGTCGCCAACGCACCAGGTGAGAAAATTCTGCCGGGTGAGCTTGGCAAAGCTTTGCAGATCATCAAAGACGGTGGCGATGTCGACTATGTCGGTGCCTCTGCTGTTGAGCTGATCGGACCGGGCGAAAGCGCGGGCAGCTACCGCGAGATCGAAATGAAAGACGGCAAGATGGTTACAATTGGCTACCGCTGATTTACCTCTTGTTTGAAATGTCCAAAGGGGCCCGGTCGCATCGCGATCGGGCCTTTTGCATAGTAAATCGCCTTTTCTTCCGCGAAGGCAGCCTCTACAAATCCTATAGCGAGAACGTGGGAAACATGTTCCGACTGGGAGGACAGGATGAATAAGCATTTAATGGCCGTGCCGGTCAGGGCTTCGCGCATGGGAGATGCCGAGGCTAAATTCGGCAGCGGCGCACAAGCTGCCTTTATTAAGGCACAGGGCCTTTTTCTTCGTGAAATGGCCGCACCGGTCCCTTTCAAGAATCGCAGCAGACTGTAAACAAGTAAGGTGGCCCGTCTTTTTGGGGCGGCCAGCCGCGTTACGACCAATAAAAACCAGCCACAAAGGTGGCGGACACGGGGATGGACATATGATCGTCGTAGACGACTTACACAAACATTTCGGCGGGTTTCACGCCGTGGACGGGGCCAGCCTGTCTATCGAGAAAGGATCGATCACTGGTTTGATCGGCCCAAATGGCGCGGGCAAGACCACGCTGTTTAACGTCATTGCTGGCGTGCTTCAGCCCACTTCGGGCCGGGTCACGATGGACGGTGAAGACATCACCGGCCTGCCGCCGCATGAGCTTTTCCATAAGGGCCTGCTGCGCACCTTCCAGATCGCGCATGAATTTTCGTCGATGTCGTGCCGCGAGAACCTGATGATGGTGCCGGGCGATCAATCGGGTGAGACGCTGTGGAACACATGGTTCGGCACCAAACGCATCGCCAATGAGGAACGTGCGCTGCGCGCCAAGGCTGATGAGGTCTTGGAATTCCTGACGATCGAACATCTGGCCGAACAAAAGGCCGGTCAGATCTCGGGCGGTCAGAAAAAGCTGCTGGAACTGGGCCGCACCATGATGGTCGACGCCAAGATCGTCTTTCTGGATGAGGTCGGCGCGGGCGTGAACCGGACGCTGCTTAACACCATCGGCGACGCCATCATCCGCCTGAATAAAGAACGCAATTACACCTTCGTCGTCATTGAGCATGACATGGATTTCATTGGCCGCCTTTGCGATCCGGTGATCTGCATGGCCGAGGGTCACGTGCTGGCCGAAGGCACGCTTGATGAGATCAAGGCGAACGAGCAGGTGATCGAGGCCTATCTCGGCACCGGCCTGAAAAACAAGGACAAGGTAGGCGCATGAGCAATGATCCCTACGGCGACCGCGGCAACAAAGATTGGTCGGTCGGCAACGCAAAAGACCAAGGCAGCATCATGCCAAAGGCCAGCGGCAAAACACACCCCGCCCCCGGCGGTCCCTTCCTGATCGGCGACGGTATGACGGCTGGCTATGGCGCTGGCCCCGACATCCTGCACGACTGCACCATCGCGGTGGACCGCGGCGAGATTGCCGTAATCGTCGGGCCCAATGGTGCTGGCAAATCCACCGGCATGAAAGCGGTCTTTGGCATGCTCGACATGCGCAAGGGCCATGTGCGGCTGGATGGTGAGGATATCACCGGCCTCAGCCCGCAAGACCGGGTGGCCAAGGGCATGGGCTTTGTACCGCAGACCAGCAACATCTTCACCTCGATGACGGTCGAAGAAAACCTAGAGATGGGCGCCTTCATCCGCCGCGATGATTTTCGCGATACGATGGCGCAGGTCTATGACCTTTTCCCGATCCTCAAGGAAAAGCGCAATCAGGCTGCGGGCGAACTTTCCGGCGGTCAGCGCCAACAGGTCGCCGTAGGTCGGGCGCTGATGACACAGCCAAAAGTTTTGATGCTGGATGAGCCGACAGCGGGCGTCTCGCCCATCGTGATGGACGAACTCTTTGACCGGATTATCGAGGTGGCCCGCACCGGCATCCCGATCCTGATGGTCGAACAAAACGCCCGTCAAGCGCTTGAGATCGCGGACAAAGGCTATGTGCTTGTGCAGGGGGCGAACGCCTTTACCGGCACCGGCAAAGAGCTTTTGGCCGATCCTGAAGTCCGCAAATCGTTTCTGGGGGGCTGAACATGGATCTGCTCAACGCAATTATTGCACTCTCGAACTATGTCCTCATTCCGGGCATCGCTTATGGATCGCAGCTCGCACTCGGCGCGCTTGGCGTGACTTTGGTCTACGGCATCCTGCGTTTCTCAAACTTCGCACATGGCGACACGATGGCCATGGGGACGATGGCGACCATCCTCATCACATGGCTGTTCCAGTCCATGGGGCTGAGCCTTGGCTTCTTGCCCACCGCACTGCTCGCCCTGCCCTTCGGCATCGGCTTTGCCATTCTGCTGCTGTTGGGGACCGATAGGGTCGTCTATAAATTCTACCGCGAGCAAAAGGCCAAGCCGGTGATTTTGGTGATCGTCTCCCTCGGGGTGACGTTTATCTATAACGGCATCACGCGGTTCATTATTGGCGCAGACGATCAGAACTTCCTTGATGGGGAGCGGTTCATCATGTCGGCGCGGGACTTTAAGGCGCTGACGGGTTTGAAAGAAGGTCTGGCCTTCAAAACCACCCAAGGCATCACCATCGTCACCGCGATCATCGTTGTCGCGGTGCTGTTTTGGTTCCTCAACAAGACCCGCGCGGGCAAATCCATGCGCGCCTATTCGGACAACGAAGATCTGGCGCTGCTGTCGGGTATCAATCCTGAGCGTGTGGTGATGATCACTTGGATGATCGTCGCCGCGCTCGCGACCATCGCAGGCACGCTCTATGGGCTGGATAAGTCTTTCAAACCATTCACGTACTTCCAGCTTTTGCTGCCGATCTTTGCTGCGGCGATTGTGGGCGGCCTTGGCAGCCCGGTTGGGGCGATTGCGGGCGGTTTTGTCATCGCGTTCTCTGAGGTGACGATCACCTATGCGTGGAAAAAGGTGCTGGGCTACGTCATGCCCGAGGGGCTGGAGCCTGACGGCTTGGTCCAGCTTATGAGCACGGATTACAAATTTGCGGTCAGCTTCGTCATTCTTCTGATCGTTCTGCTGATCAAGCCCACCGGCCTGTTCAAGGGGAAATCGGTATGACCCAGACTGTGAAAAACACAATCCTTTTCGCGATCATCGCTTTGATGATCATCTACACGGGCTTTGCACAAAGCTGGAACTCGGCGCTGTTGATCGTCGCTATGGGTCTGATCTCGTCAATCATGGCGCTTGGGGTGAACCTGCAATGGGGTTTTGCTGGGCTCTTTAACGTCGGCATCATGGGCTTTGTGGCGCTTGGCGGTCTGGCGGCGGTGCTGGTTTCAATGCCCCCGACCGAGGGCGCATGGACCACGGGCGGCTTTGCTATAATCGGTGCGCTTTTGTTAGGAGCGGGCACGGTCGTTGCTGCGGTCATGCTGATGAAGCGTATGGCACCGGGCATCGCCCGTACCCTCGCGGTTATCGCGGTGCTGGTTGTCGGCTTTTTCGTTTTCCGGGCACTGCTTGACCCTGCGGTCGAAGCAGTCGAGGCAATCAACCCGGCGCAGAGCGGCTACCTTGGTGGTTTGGGACTGCCGGTCCTGATTTCGTGGCCTGTGGGTGGCCTCTTTGCCGCTGGCGCCGCATGGCTCATCGGCAAAACAGCTCTGGGCCTGCGCTCGGACTATCTGGCGATTGCCACGTTGGGCATTGCCGAGATCATCATCGCGGTACTGAAAAACGAAGATTGGATGAGCCGGGGCGTCAAGAACGTCATCGGCCTGCCGCGCCCTGTGCCATATGAAATCGACCTCCAAAACAACGCCTCATTCGTCGAGCGCGCTGCCGGTTTCGGGTTTGACCCGGTAGAGGCGTCGACGCTTTGGGTGAAACTGCTCTATATCGCACTTTTTGCCGTGGTTTTGATCATCCTCCTGTGGATGAGCCAACGTGCGCTCCATTCGCCGTGGGGCCGCATGCTCCGCGCGATCCGTGACAACGAAGTCGCTGCCGAAGCGATGGGCAAAGATGTCACCGCGAGGCATTTACAGGTCTTCATCCTTGGCTCTGCCATCTGCGGTATTGCGGGTGCGATGATGACAACGATGGACAGCCAGCTCACGCCCGGCACCTACCAGCCGCTGCGCTTTACTTTCCTGATCTGGGTGATGGTGATCGTCGGTGGATCAGGCAATAACTTTGGCGCGATCTTGGGCGGTTTCCTGATCTGGTTCCTTTGGGTGCAGGTTGAACCGATGGGCCTGTGGCTGATGAACCTCATCACGGCTGGCATGTCCGAAGGTTCTGCCCTCAAGGCGCATTTGATTGAGAGTGCTGCTCATATGCGTCTACTGACGATGGGAATCGTGCTGCTGTTGGTGCTGCGTTTCAGCCCGCGTGGGTTGATCCCCGAGCGGTAAGGACAGCGGTTTATCAAGCCATAAAAAAGGGGCGCGGTCGCAATACCGCGCCCCTTTTATTTTGTCTCCCTTAACTTAGCGACCTTTGAACAGCCCGCCCAAAATGCCGCGCACAATCCGGCGGCCTGTGGTGCCCTTTAACTCCTTGATTACTGCGCTGGCGATGGCATCCCCGAAACCATCCGATGATTTTCGAGCCGATCTGCTGCTGCTACGCGCGCCGCCATAGCGCCTAGCCTTTTGGAATTCTCGCGCAGCCTCGTCCTCGGCCTCTGCGGCGGCCTCAACCTTTTCCGCTTCCTTCGCCGCAGCCTCGGCACGGGCTTTAAGCATCTCATAGGCTGACTCGCGGTCTTTCAAAGTTTCGTATTTCCCGGCAAGATCAGAGCCCGCCATGACCGCCGCACGCTGAGCCACGGAAATAGGGCCAAGTTGCGATGACGGCGGGCGGATCAACGTTTGTTCGACCACACCGGGCACGCCTTTGCGTTGCAGCATCGAGGTTACCGCTTCGCCCACGCCAACCTCGCGGATCGCCTCTTCGGTGTCGAAACGCGGGTTCTCGCGGTAGGTCTCGGCGGCTTGACGAAGCTCCTTGCGGTCCCGCGCGGTAAAGGCGCGCAGCGCGTGTTGGATACGGTTGCCAAGCTGGCCCAGAATATCATCAGGCACGTCTGCGGGGTTCTGGGTCACGAAGTAGACGCCAACCCCCTTGGAGCGGATCAGCCGCGCCACCTGTTCCACCTTATCCACCAATGCCTTGGGCGCGTCATCAAACAGCAGATGGGCCTCGTCAAAGAAGAATACCAGCTTGGGTTTGTCGGGATCGCCCACCTCGGGCAGTTCTTCAAAAAGTTCGGACATCAGCCAAAGCAGGAACGTCGCGTAGAGCTTCGGCGAAGCCATAAGCTTGTCTGCGGCAAGGATGTTGATCCGTCCGCGCCCATCCGCATCGCAGCGCATCAAATCAGACAGCGCCAATGCCGGTTCGCCGAACAACTGTGCGCCGCCTTGATTTTCCAAGACCAGCAAGCGGCGCTGGATCGTCCCGACCGAAGCGGTCGAGACATTGCCATAGCGCAGCGCCAAGTCTTTCGCATTCTCCCCAACCCAAACCAGCAGCGCTTGCAGGTCTTTAAGGTCCAAAAGCGGCATGCCCTCTTCATCTGCGACGCGGAAGGCGATGTTCAAGATACCCTCCTGCGCCTCGCTGAGGCTGAGAAGCTGGGCGATCAGCAGCGGCCCCATCTCGGAAACGGTGGTGCGGACTGGATGGCCCTGCTCTCCGAAGAGATCCCAAAAGGTCACCGGAAACGATTGGTAGATATAATCGTCAAAGCCGATCGTGGCGGCGCGTTCGGTAAAGGGCACATGCAGTTTCGCAGCGTCACTACCTGCCATGGCAAGGCCGGAGAGGTCGCCTTTCACATCCGACAAGAACACCGGCACACCTGCATTCGCGAACCCTTCGGCAAGGATCTGTAGCGTTACCGTCTTGCCCGTCCCGGTGGCCCCGGCGATCAGTCCGTGGCGGTTGGCATAGCCGAGGTCAAGAAATTGCTTGGTCGCATAGTCGGGACCGCCGCCGCCGATAAAGATGTCACTGCTCACGCTGGGGCCTTTCTGTCAATTTTAGCCATTCGTCCGTTCCACTAGAGCATACAAACTTAACCTTTGCGCGCCATAGTGAAGGCATCCCGCCCACATGTCCTTCTATCGGGCGGGTATACTTCCTCCCTGTTAGACTGGCCGCGCCTTCGGGTGCGGCCCTTTTTCTACCATAGGCTGTTGCTTCTTCCATGACAGATTGTCGCATTTTTACTGTTGACCGGCATCACGCGCTTGCCTAACGTGGCATTAATAAGTCGGCCCAGTCCGACGGGGAGAAAGTACACGGAAGGGGGCGCGCTGCGTCCCCTTTTGCGTTTCCAGCGGATAAGTCTCTGACATTGCGGAAAATTCGCATAGCATTAGGTCGGCATGAATTTGCCCGAACGATGATTGAAATGCGGCTATGACCACTGACAATCGCGGGGCGGCATGGTAAGGGGCGGTAACGCAACTAATGTGGATATGACATGAGCAAGTTTATGACCGCCCTGCCGCTATGTGCAGCGCTTGCACTGACGGCCCCAATGACCGCTTTCGCCCAGACCGCAACGCCTGACACGGCCGCGGAAGAAAACAGCGCACCGAGCGAAGAACAGGCACCGCAGGCCGGCACCAGCGGCAATGCCTCTCAGATCGAAGAGCAGCTGAGCCTTGGTGAAGACGCGGACAAAGACCCCGAACTGGGCAAGCCCTACACCAAGAAAGAGATTGGCTCCTGGGAGATGCGCTGCATCAAGACCGAAGAAGAGGTCGACCCTTGTCAGATGTACCAACTGCTTGCTGATGGTGAAGGCGCGCCAGTTGCCGAAGTGTCGCTTTTCCGTCTGCCTGATGGTGGTCAAGCCAAAGCCGGTGCCACGGTTGTTGTCCCGCTTGAAACCGCCCTGCCCGCGCAGCTGACCCTGTCGGTCGACGGTGGCAAAGCCCGCCGCTATCCCTATGCTTTCTGCAATCCGGTGGGCTGCTATGTGCGCATGGGTCTGACAGATGCCGATATCGGCGCCTTCAAGCGCGGCAAAGAAGCGGTCTTGACCATCGTGCCAGCGTTGGCCCCCGATCAAGAGGTCAAGCTGACACTCTCGCTCAACGGTTTCACCGCTGGCTACGACGAAGTGTCGGTGATCGAGCAGTAAGACCTGCCTAAATTCACGAATTTTGATGCCGCTCCCTGATGGGGGCGGCATTTTTCGTCCGGCGCTAGTATGGATCAGGTGCGGCGCAGCGCCAAAACGGCATTCATCCCGCCAAAGGCGAAGGCATTGCTGAGCGCCACATCGACCTGCGCCTCCCGCGCCTCATTCGGCACCACGTCTAGGGCACACTCCGGGTCGGGTTCTTCATAGCCGATGGTGGGGGCGATCACCCCGTCCCGCAGTGCCATTATACAGGCCAAAAGCTCAACCGCGCCGGTGCCGCCGATCACATGGCCGTGCATCGATTTGGTGGATGAGATCATTAACTGATCCGCGTGAGTGCCAAACACATCCGCGACCGCCGCACATTCGGTCTTATCGTTCGCGGCAGTCCCGGTGCCATGGGCGTTGATATAGCCGACCTCTTCGCGGTTGATCCCCGCATCGGCCAGCGCCCCCTGCATCGCCCGCGCGGCCCCGGCTTTGGATGGCATGACGATGTCGCTGGCATCCGACGTCATGGCGAAACCTGCAACCTCGCAAAGAATTTCGGCCCCCCGTGCCCGCGCGTGGTCATAGTCTTCAAAGACAAAGACCCCTGCGCCCTCGCCCTGCACCATCCCGTTGCGATTGGCCGAAAACGGGCGGCAGGCGTCGCGGCTCATCACGCGCAGCCCTTCCCACGCCTTCACCCCACCAAAGCAGAGCATCGATTCCGATCCGCCCGTCACCATCACCGGGCTCATGCCGGAGCGCACCATGGCAAAAGCCTGCGCCATGGCGTGATTGGACGACGCGCAGGCGGTCGAGACGGTGAAGGACGGGCCGCGCAGGTTCCATTCCATGCTGACATGACTGGCGGCGGCATTGTTCATCAGCTTGGGCACCACAAAGGGATGCACTCGGTTTTTGCCCTCTTCATAGACCGCGCGGTAGTTGTCGTCCCACGTGGACACGCCACCGCCCGCCGTGCCCAGCACCACCCCGGCACGGGCGGCCAACTCATCGGTAAAGGTCAGCCCCGACTGCTCAATCGCTTCGCGGGCGGCGGTGAGGGTAAATTGCGTGAACCGATCGTAAAGCGCGATCTGCTGGCGGTTGTAGCGGCCTTCGGCCTCGAACCCGCGCACCTGCCCGCCAATGCGGATGGCCAGCCGCTCCACATCGCGGAACTCAAGCGGGCCAATGCCGCATTTACCTTCGCGCATCGCGGCGAGCGTCTCTGGCACCGACAAGCCCAGAGCGTTGATCGTGCCAGCACCGGTGATGACAACTCTTTTCATGTGCTTAGCTCTGTTCGGCCTTCAGCCGTTCCACCCCGGCAACGATACTTCGCACTGCCGAGATGTCGAAATCGCTTTCGCTTGGGCTGTTGGCATTGAAAGGCACGTTGATGTCGAATGTTTCTTCTATGGCGAAGATGCATTCGACGACCCCCATGCTATCGATGCCCAGATCTTCCAGCGTGCTGTCGAGCGTGACATCCTCCGGCTCAATCATGGCCTGTTCGGCGAGGATGGTAATGACCTGATCCTGAGTGCTCATGGCTGCGTCCCTCAACAATGTCCGGGGCAGGTTTAGTCAGCCTTGTCGGTTTTGGAAACCACCTTTTGCAAAGCCGCGACATCACGCAGCAGCTTGGGCAAGCGACGCAGTGCTTTGTAGATTTCGGTTTGCTTGCTCATCTGCGTGGCGGGGTATCCCAACATGGTTCGGCCCTCGGGCACGTTGGACAACACAATCGTCCCGCCGCCCGCGATCACCCGGTCACCGATGGTGATATTATCGGCCAGACCAACCTGCCCGCCGAGCACGACATTGTCGCCAACGCGGGTCGAACCGCCGACGCCGGCCTGCCCGCAGAGCAAACAGTTTTTGCCGATCACCGCGTTGTGGCCAATGTGCACGAGGTTGTCGATTTTCGTACCGTCGCCCACCTGCGTGTCACGGATGGTGCCGTTGTCGATGGTGGAGCCCATGCCCATCTCAACATCCGCGCCGATGGTCACAGCGCCGAGTGAATGGATGCGTGTCCAAGGCTGCGGCGCGGCATCGCCTTGATCGCCCAGCGTTTGCCGGGCTTTTTCGACGGTGGACAACTCTGCCGTGACAAAAGAAAACCCATCCCCGCCCAAGCGCACACCCGACTGCGCGATGAAGCGCGGCCCAATGGTGACCCGCGCGCCGATGCTGACGTGTTCGCGGAGGAAAGAGCCCTCGCCCAATGTCGCATCCACACCCACGAAACAAAGCGGCCCGATCACGCTGCCCGCGCCGATCCGCGCCCCAGCCGAGATGACTGCCAAAGGCCCGATAGAGACATCATCGCCGAGCACCGCATCGGGGTCGATCACCGCCGAAGGATGAATACCGGGGGCAAAGCCCTGCCCCTTGTCGAGCATGCGCGTCACACCGGAAAGCGCATAGCGCGGGCGGTTCGGCAAGATTGCCGCCTTGAGACCCAGAGCCCGCCAATCCGCGCCCTCCCAAAGCATTGCCACCTCGGCGGCACCCTCAGAAAGGCTGCTGGCATAGCGCGGGTCCATCGCCAGCGCCATCTCACCCTGTTTGGCGCTGGCCGGTTCGGCCACGCCGCTGACCTTTAGTTCGATGTCGCCCTCGGCGGTGGCGCCGACGGCTTTGGCGATTTGCTGAACACTATAGGTCATCTGGGCGGCCCTTACTTATTGCGCGCCCGAGAGTTACCCCTGAACGCCGCGCAAGGCTACCCCCGCCTTGGCAAGTGCCTTCCAGATCAGCGCATCTCGGCCATAAACGTCATCGCGGTATTCGGTGTGGCCACGGGCGTTGGTCACGGCGGTGCGGTAGATCAGATGCACGGGAACCTGCTGCTCCAGCACGATGCGGGTCTCGCGGCCACTGCGCAGAATGGCTTGGAACTCGCCTTCGGGATCCACAGACTGCGGAGCCATCAACGCATAGGCAAATTCAAACGGTTCGGCCAAACGGACACAGCCATGGCTGAAGGCGCGAACGTCGCGGTCAAACAGGCTCTTGGCGGGGGTGTCATGCAGGTAGATGTTGTATTTGTTCGGGAACATGAACTTCACCAGTCCCAAAGCATTGGTGTTGCTGGGCGGCTGACGCATGGCAAAGGGGAAAGTCCGCGCGGTGTATCTGTTAAAGTTGACCGCGCCCCGGTTCACCTTGCGGCCCCGGCTGTCTGTGATTTCGATATGGCCGACTGCGTAGGGGTTGCGCTTGAGCTGTGGCAGATATTCACCGGTGACGATCGAACGCGGTACATACCAGCTTGGGTTCACGACCATATGCTCCATCACGTCTGAGAATTCGGGCGTCGGGCGGTCTTCGCGCGCGGCACCAACGACAGAGCGGGTCTGGAACGTGGTTTTCCCATCGTCGATGATCTTTGCCGAAAAGTCAGGGATGTTGACAAGGACGTGACGTTTGCCCCGATCCGTGTTGAACCAACGCTCCCGTTCCAACGCGACCATGACCGACTGGAGCCGTTGTTCTACGCCGATGTTGATCTGCTTCATCGTCGCAGCACCGGCCACACCATCGGTGTTCAGCCCATGCGCTTCTTGGAATTGGCGGACGGCATCGGTGAGGGTGGCGTCATAGCCCACGGCATTGGAACGTTTCAGGTAGCCCATCGCGATCAAACGATTGCGCAGTGCAATGACATCGTTGCCTGTATCGCCCGGCTCAAGCTTTCCTGCGGGCACGGCTGGCCCCCAACCACCCTGCGACAACAGTTTTTCCATCACAATTTTTTCTTTGAGCAACGCGTTATACTCAAGGCTGCGGGGGGGCAGTGCGCGAAAGAAAGCGGCAGGAGAAGCTTTCGGAAGATCTTGCAGATAGGTCTTGCGGTCACGATAGGGGATTTCGCGCACGATCTGGCTGATTATGCGCTTGGGGATCAATACGCCGGTTTGCACGTCACGCGCATAGCGCAGGAACACGCGGCTCATCTCTACCTCGGCGAAACCACGGTCGCGCGGGGATTGTGCATCGCGCAGCATTTCCAAGATGGCGTCGGGGTTATAGCGGGTGACGGGCAGCCCGTGGCCATCGGCGACAGAGATCGCGCGAAGCAATTCAGAACGGCGGGCGCGATGCGTGTCATCGGCGCCTGTCCAAATCGCGGTATAATCATTCTCACGGTAAAAGGCTGCGATGTCATCGTCTTGGGCTGCGGCTTCGGCGACCGCTTGTCTAAATGCAGTGACCTGTGCCCCCACGGGCGCCGCCATAACCAGCGCCGCGATCATTAGGGCCAACCCCCCAAATAGATTGGGCAGATGCCGTGAAAAAGTCGCGCTGAATGCCATGTTGTTCCCCGTTAATATACCGCTGCCGCCAAGCGACTTTAATCTCTGTTTGGTTTGCCAATATTAACGTGCGCAAGTCCATTCAAATTTCCGTTCATCCGAAAATCAGGTTCCCGAATGTGCGTATCGCGCATCGCTTTTCCCTGTAAACGTTGGAGGTTTTAATCACTTTGCGCAAAAAATTGCCTAAATTTGATGCGCTCGGGAACCTTTCCGATTCAGGCCTTGGTCAGATTTTCCCCCTATGCAATAACAATGTTGCATCTGGGGATGAGATGAATGGCCCATGTAACATCTTGGGTAACTTAGGCAGACAACGGGACAGAGACACATGACAGGCAAAAGCTCCTCGGGGATGACCCGACGCGCCCTTTTGGGTGCATTCGCAGCAACCACTGTTGCAGCAGCCCCCACCTTCTCCAACGCGGCAGGTTTTTTGCGTGGCGCTGGCGATATCCGCCGCATCCGTATGTACTCCGGCCGCACGGGTGAGCGACTGGATATGATCTATTGGATCGAAGGTCACTATATCAAAGACGCTTTTGCCGAGATCAACCATTTCATGCGCGACTGGCGGACAGATGACGTCATCAACATGGACCTGCGCACCGTGGACATCATGGCCGCGTCGCATAACCTGTTGGATGTGAACGAGCCTTATATGCTTTTGTCCGGCTACCGCAGCCCCAAGACGAACGCTATGCTGCGCTCCCGCTCTAGCGGTGTGGCCAAGAATTCGCTGCACCTCAAAGGTCAGGCCGCTGATCTGCGTCTTGCATCGCGTTCCGTGCATCAGGTTGCCCGTGCCGCGATTGCTTGCAGCGGTGGCGGTGTTGGGCGCTATTCCGGTTCCAACTTTACCCATATGGATTGTGGCGCGGTCCGGAGCTGGGGCGGCTGATCGCAGCACCGGTTGCCAGACGACTGATTTAATTAGGGCGCCTTCGGGTGCCTTTTTTGTTGTTCCTGTGGTCTTTCCCCGCCACTGGCCTGCGTTTACGGTCGCGCGGGAATAGAGTGGAAACAGATATGCGTGCAGATGCGACTGGAAGGATTGCCATAATAGGCTTCGGCCCACGCGGACTTGGTGCGTTGGAGGCCCTCTCTCAGCGGCTAGAGGGAACCACTCACCGCATCCAGATCGATATTTATGAGCCCAGTCCCTTCCCCGGCGCAGGACCAAATTTCGCGCCGTCCGAGCCAGAGTATTGCCTGCTCAACCTACCCTACCGCGACATCGCCATTCGACCGCCGCAGGGATCGCTTGTTGGCAGTTTTGCTGACTGGCAAGTGCCCCCGATAAACCCCGACGAATTTCCGTCCCGGGCCGATATGGGCCGCTATCTGGAAGCGCGGCGTGTTGATCTTTTCAGGCAAGGTTTCACAAAAACCGATGCAAAGCTCACGTTGGTCCGCGCCCATGTTAAGCGGCTGACGCAAGAGGAACGCAACTGGCGCATTCATTTAGAGAACTGCGCGCCTGCGCTATACGATGAAGTGCTTCTTACCCTTGGCCAACCTTCGGTAGAGCCGGATGACCAATGGGCGAAGTGGCAACGTCATGCCGCACAGACGGAGGGCGAGCTCGCGCAGGCCTATCCTGCGGCAGAACTGCATAAGCGCGCAACAGAGTGGTCGGGCAAACGGGTGGCCATTCGCGGGCTGGGGCTATCGACCTTTGACGTTTTACGCAGCCTCACCGTTGCGCAGGGCGGTCACTTCGACACGGTGGGGTATCATGCATCGGCCCGGGAGCCTGACTGCATTCTGCCCTTCTCGTTAAACGGCCAGCCCCCCTTTCCCAAACCACGAGATGAAACACTAGACGCGCTTTTTGAGCCACTGCGGAGCGAGACCAAAGATTTTGCGCAAGCTGTCTCCGCAGCGGTCAGGGCTACCCCGCAGACAGCATCCTCTCTCATCTCCGCCGCCTTGGCGCCCGTGGTGACACGCATTCTTATGGCCCAAGATGTGACCAAAGCTGAGGTTTTGAAATGGCTCGCGGCCGAATGGTCTGCCCCCGGCTCTCAGGACCGTCAAAACCCGATGGAGGCTCTCCGCCACGGGATTGAACTGGCCTCTGGTCAAACCGCGCCAACCATCGGTTATGCGCTAGGCCAAGTCTGGCGTAAGTGGCAGGACGCATGGCGCTCCGGCTTCAACCCACGGCAAATAGCACCCGAGACGGCCAACGTTCTGATTGCTTTCGACGAGGGGCTAAAGCGGTATTCCTACGGCCCGCCCCTATCTTCGGCCCGTGAACTCTTGGCCCTGATCGACGCGGGCCGGGTGGACCTGTCTTTTTCCGCGAACCCAGAGATTGCCGAAACAGCGCAGGGCTGGACCCTGAAAGCGGAGGGCGAGCACAGTGAGGTCTCTGTGATCATAGACGCGGTGCTGCCCACGCCTAATTTGCACAACATCAACGTGCCCCCCCTGCCCGATCTCATTTCGAAGGGCTTGGTCGCTCCGATTTCCGACGATCTGGCTGCGGCGGTTGGGTCTGACGGCACTGTGTGCGACCGGAACGGAAGCCCCGTGCCCGGCCTGTGCTTGCTCGGGCGCTTGGCACTTGGCAGTGTAACGGCAGTGGATTCGCTTCATGATTGCTTTGGCCAATCCGCTGATCGTTGGGCCGAGGGCTTCGTTCAACGGTTAATGAAATGACGCGCTGATTGGCGGCAGAAAAGTTACAACAGTTCGTGATCCTTCGCTCTTCTTGGAACGACGCCGTCCGAAGGGGGTTTGTTTCTCAACACGAGATTGAAGAATAGGGGAACGACACAATGAGAAGACGACATTTCATTACCAGCGTGGCCGCCAGCGGCGCAGCGCTTGGCGCAGCCCTTGCGACACCGGCGCTTGCGCAGCCGCCCCAAGAACTGCCGACCTATGATGTGCCGCCAGACATGATGCCGCGCATGGTGCCGATTGCCGCAGGCGCGCCGCCCTATGAAATTCACGTCGATCCCGACAGTTTCGCACTCTACTGGACGCTCCCTGACAATATGGCGTGGCGTTATGCCGTGGGCGTTGGACGTCCGGGTCTGTACGAATCCGGTGAGTTCTACGTGGGCGCCAAAAAGGAATGGCCAAGCTGGACTCCCACCCCAGATATGATTGACCGTGAACCCGACAAATACGCTAAATATTCCGATGGTATGGAAGGCGGCGTGGACAACCCGCTTGGCTCGCGCGGGCTGTACCTCTTCACGGAAGGACGTGGGGATACGTTTCTACGCATCCACGGCACCAACGATCCCAGCACCTTGGGCAAGCGTGTTTCGAACGGCTGTGCGCGTTTGGTAAACGATCAAATGGCGGAGCTTTATGACCGCGTGCCGATGAATACCCGCGTGGTGCTTTACGAACCACTGACCTGACGGAGCATCAGGTAAAAACCGAAGCCCGGGATGGAGATTATCCATCTCGGGCTTTTTTTGTGCCTAAATCATAGGTTCAGTTTGTAACAATTTACACGCGCAGAGGAGCAGTTCGTGCGGCCAGATTGATCACCATACTGAGACAGCGTTGTAACAAAGGTTGGCGCGTCAATTCGACGGGATTTTGAGGGGTTCTTTTGGGGCGCGGGTCTTGAATAATTTGAGCAATATCAAATTATTACCATATCCGACCGCAGTGTTACGATCCAATCGCGCCCAGTCTCGCTGCGACACAGACCGGTGATCTGAGTTGCTTTGTAACCGGCCATCGCAACGCTTTAATATCATTGTATCGAACGGGCCTCCCGACCTCCCCGCTTCCTCCCAGAGCGCGAAAGCCGATGCCCTTTCCACAACCTTGAAAGGACCCAAAATGAAACTCTTTATCGCAACAGCCGCCGCCACTTTGATAGCAACAGCAAGCTTTGCTGGCCAGTCAACGCGCTACGAAGATCTGCGGCTGGATACCTCTGTGACAGCGGATGTCATCTATGCCGAAGGCGCAAGCGACACCCGCCCCAATAACCGCGCTGCTGACCTGCGGCTCGACACCTTTGGTGACCACAACCACCCGGTCGCCACATTCTCGACCAGTGGTCCGCAAAGCAGCTTGGGCGAAGGCTTTGCCTATGGCGGCTACGGCCCCGGCAACGACTCGCGCTGATAGTTTGGCGTAAAACAGGAAAAGCCCGGACCGAAAGGTGCCGGGCTTTTTCTTGATCTAGACGGCTTGCCGAACTGGGCAGCGTCGTGTCTCACCTTAAAAAGGTAAATGGCGGAGCGACAGGGATTCGAACCCTGGAGACGGTCTCCCGCCTACACACTTTCCAGGCGTGCGCCTTCGACCACTCGGCCACCGCTCCGTTGATGCGCGGTTTAGCTTGGGGGGACAGTGAGTTGCAAGAGCGAAATCCCCCCGAAGCCGATAAATTTAATCAGCCACCAAGATGGAGGTAGACGCGGCGGTTCAAACGGCCCTTTTTCTCAATCTTTCCAAGGCGAAGCGCGCCGATTTCGCCAGTCCGCGCGACATGGGTGCCGCCACAGGGCTGCAAATCAATGGGCTCTGCCGGCTCACCTATACGGATTAGCCGAATATCCCCGCGCCCGCGTGGCGGCGCGACGGACATTGTTTTGACCAGTTCCGGTGATGCATCAAGTTCATCTTCGGTAATCCAGTCTTCGCTGACCCGTGCATCAAGCGAAACGAAGTGGTTCAACGCCCCTTCCAACTCATCACGGTCTTGCGGTGCGTCGGGCATGTTAAAATCTAATCGCCCATGACTGGCCGAAATCTGCCCACCTGTCACGGCATGCGGGATCACAACGGACAGCAGATGCAGCGCTGTATGGACGCGCATGTGTTTGTGCCTGCGGTCCCAGTCGAGTTCTTGCGTGACATAGGCCCCCACCGGGGGCAGCGCGCGGGGTTCCGCGGGGACCAACGCGATGCCGCCGCTGTCGCGATCGCGCACGGTGGTCGCGATTGAAAGCAGTTGCTTGTCCCATGTCAGCCAGCCGCTGTCGCCAGCCTGACCGCCCCCTGTAGGATAGAAGAGGGATTTATCCAAGATGACTCCGCCTTCCGGTGTATGGGCCGCCACACGGGCTGGCGCATCGCGCAGATAGGCATCCTCGCGGAACAGTTCACCGGTCATGTCAGAGGCTCCGGTTTATCGTTGCTCTCATCCGCTTGAGGGTTATCGGCAACTTCGGGTTTGAATGCCTCGGGGTTGCGCAGCCAAAGATCACGTTGCGCAAAGGGAATTTCGATTCCCTCTTCTTTGAAACGGGCGGCGATGGCGTGATTGATGTCATTCTTGACTTTCATCATCCAATTGACGTCACGCAGGTAACAACGCACCTCGAACTCCAAAGCATCGGCACCGAAGTTCAGGAAAAGCACCGCAGGCGGGGGATTGGTCAGCACGATGGGCTGGGATTTGGCGATCTCTTCTAGGATGCCTTCGATACGCTTGGTGTCGGTGCCATAGGCGACGCCCACAGGGACGATCAGGCGCCCCACGGTGTTGCCCCGCGTGTAGTTGGTGACCGTGCCGCTGATCAGGTCCGCGTTGGGCACGATCACATCAGTGCGGTCAAAGGTTTCGATCCTCGTTGAGCGCACAGAGATGTCGCGCACATAGCCCATCTGGCCCCCCACCTCGATCCAATCCCCTTCAGAGATGGGGCGTTCGATCAATAGAATGATGCCCGAAACAAAGTTCGACACAACGTTTTGCAGACCAAAACCAATACCAACCGACAACGCACCGGCGACATAGGCGAGCGCCGAAAGGTCGATCCCTGCGCCAGTGATCGCCAGCAGCGCAGCAAGGAAGATACCGACATAGCCGATGCCCGAGACGATAGCATTCTGCCCGCCGATATCCATCCGGGTTTTGGGCAGCACGTTGCTGCGCAGTGCACCTTGAATGAGACGGGTCGCGCCATAACCGATGACAAAGATCACTGCGAAAGACAGGAAATCCGTCGGACGGACGCGCGTTTCGCCAAAGGCAAAGCCCCGGCTAAACAGCGCCCAAAGTTCGGTCAGGTCGGTGACCCGCGCACCCCATGCCAGCGCCATGACGGGCAAGGACAGTAGCAGCAGAATCAGGCCAAAGAACACCGGCATCAGCGCATCGCGTGCCTGCACTCCCTGCCCGGTCATCGCGCCGTAAACATCCGCCAAGAACCGTTGCAGGGTCATGACTAACCCCAGCAGAACCAGCGTGGTGACATAGGGCGGCAACAGCGACACGGCAGCGTTGTAGTAGCCGCTGATTAGCAACAGCGGCGACACGATGGCCACGATCATCGCCCCCAAGCCCAATCCGCGCACCACACGGCTTAGCGTGGAAACGCGGGGTTCCTCAGAGGCTGGCGTTTCGTCAGGGGTTGGGTCGCTGTGACCATGCAGAATCCGGCCGATACGGAACAGCGCAAAGGCACTGATCAGCAAGACAGGCAGACGCAGCACGGCTTCGGTTGTTTCTGCCGGTTGGACCCCATCAAAGATAGCATCGATGAGGGCACCGAAAAGCACGGTGACGGTTATGATGCTTACGTAAAAGCGAACGGCCTTACGCTCGGGCCGCGGCAGCAGGATCAGCGCCTCATCTTCGTCGCGGGAAAACACACGTTCGGCCACCCAGCGTACGCCCAACATCGCACCGCCAATCGCGGGGAGCAGTTGCAGCAGGGCCGACCCACGCGGCCCAAGCCAACCGGTCGCCAATACGCCCATGACCAGCAAGACCATACCCACCGTCGGCAGAATAATCCGCAGAAGCGAAACGACAAAGCGCCAAATGCCAAAGCCGCGCGCACCAAAGCGCTGTAAACGTCCGACAATCGCTGTTGACCAATGATGCCCACGAAGGATCAACACCAAACCCAGAACGGTAAGAGCCAGCACGGCGGGCAGCGATGATCGAATGCTACGGCGTGCGGTTTCCGCCTTATCGGGGGCTTCGCTCGCGATCTCGCCCGCTGCGACGATCAGATCATTGATTGCCGTTTGCCAATGCACTGGATTTAACGGGGTTGAGACGACCTCCATCAACTGCTCGGTCTGGCGCTCGCGCAGCGCCACGTCGATCTGGCCAATCAGCGCGTCGGCCCGCAGATAAGCCGATTCGGCGCGCTGCACCGGCGTCAGTAGGGTGTTAAGCTGACGGTTGAGCTCTTCACGGTTGGCCGCAACCTCGGGGGATTCCGGCTCGGCGACTTCGCTCTCGGGGGCCGTGCCAAGTGCCGCCAACTGCTCACGCAGGGCGCTGATCCGCGCCGCGTTCAGGTTGCGCGCAGCGTCAAATTCCGTGCGGTACTCAACCAGCCGGGCGCGCTGCACCTCTAGCATAGTTTCGGTGGTATCCGTCGCGTCAATCGCTTCTTCAGCGGTTGACGCAACGGTTTCCCATTCGTTGAAGTCCGGCAGGGCCGGTTCTTGTGCGACAGCAGCGCCGGTCAGCCAGACCAGCAACGCGGTAAGGCCAAGGGCGAAGCGGAGCATTTGGGTCATGTATCCTCGAAAACACCTGGAATGGATTGTGGCGCGGCATCAAGCCAGCCGGGCGTCGGCAGCCCCTTCTCGCGCAGGAACTCTGGATTAAAGAGCTTGGACTGATAGCGCGTGCCGAAATCGCAAAGGACGGTAACGATCGTATGCCCCGGCCCCATCTCTTTCGCCATGCGCATGGCGCCTGCCACGTTCACGCCCGAAGATGCGCCAAGACAGAGCCCTTCGTTCTCCAGCAGGTCAAAGACCACCGGCAGGGCTTCTTCGTCAGAGATGTTATAGCTGTAGTCCGGTGTGAAGCCTTCAAGGTTGGCGGTGATCCGCCCCTGCCCGATGCCTTCGGCGATCGAGCTGCCTTCGGATTTCAACTCGCCCTCGGTATAAAAGTTATGCAGCGCCGCACCATCGGGATCGGCCAGCGCGATCTTCACGCCCTTGGGCTGAAGCGCCATGGCGACGCCAACAAGCGTGCCGCCGGAACCGACTGCACAGCAGAAGCCGTCAACCTTACCGCCGGTTTGGTCCCAGATTTCGGGGCCGGTGGTTTCGATATGGGCCTGACGGTTGGCAGTATTGTCGAACTGGTTCGCCCAGATCACCCCTTCGGGCGTGGTTTTTGCCAGTTCCTTCGCCAAACGTTCCGAATAGCGTACGAAGTTATTGGGGTTTTTGTACGGTGCTGCGGGTACCTGCACCAGTTCGGCACCGGCAAGACGCAGCATGTCTTTCTTTTCCTGAGATTGTGTCTCAGGAATAACAATGACGGTTTTGAACCCCATCGACGCGCCAACCAGCGCCAGCCCGATGCCTGTATTGCCAGCCGTGCCTTCGACAATCGTTCCGCCGGGTTTCAGCTCCCCCCGTGCGATGGCGTCGCGAATGATGAACAGCGCCGCGCGGTCTTTGACCGACTGACCGGGGTTCATGAATTCCGCCTTGCCCAAGATTTCGCAGCCCGTCGCTTCGCTCGCGCCGCGCAGCCGGATCAGCGGTGTGTTTCCAATGGCCTCGGCCAGATCGTTTGCAACCTGCATGTTTGCCCCCAGTTCATGTTCCGTCCGGTTTAGCTGTCGCGCCCTCGGACCTCAAGCGTTCGCGGTGACGGGCCAGCCAATAGGCGCTTGCTACCAACGGCGCATTGGCAAGCGTCTGCGCGTCAGCCAAAGCTATCAATTCGTCAAAGGACATCAAATGTGAGCGAATATCCTCACCTTCAGAGGCCAAACCTCCCGTGCCGGTAATCTGATCCGGCAAATCCGCCAATCCCACGAAAATGTGAAAGAACTCGGTCGCATTGCCGGGAGAGGCATAGACGTTTCCAACCGGCTCTAGCCTACCTAGCGTTACCCCGGCCTCTTCCTGCGCCTCACGGCGCGCGGCGGCCTCCGGCGTTTCACCGGGGTCTATATGACCTGCGATGGGTTCTAGCTGCCAACAGGTTTCATCGCCCCGTGCCAGTGGCCCCATGCGAATTTGTTCCACCAGCAGCACGCGGTCGCGCACCGGATCATAAGGCAGCACCAGCGCCGCATCCGCGCCGATGAAAACCGCACGGTCAATCTGGTCAGACATACCGCCCCTGAAGGTTTCATGCCGCAGAGAGATTTCATCAAGGGCAAAGAAATTCGCGTAAACGCGGCTATGATGAGTAATGTCGACTTTGCCGCTTAGGGTGCGCGCATCATGCTGGCCCTGCTTTGCCAGCACTCGCTGATAAGCCCGACGGCGGATCATCGGAAACATCGCGTCAACCTCTGCGCGGGGGCGTTGCCCCATATAGCTCATCACCTCGCGCGCAGCGTGACACGAAAGCGCGGCCCAATCGGCCTCCCATTGCTCCAGTGACCACGGCCCTTCTGACGTCCAACGCCCCGGTTGCGGCAGATAGCCCTCTGCCGCCTGCCCGTCTGCCAAGGTTACCGGTACTAGATCATAGTCAAAAGCGCCTTCGTAAAAGTCGAGGCGGGCAAAATCATTGGCACTTAGACCGCGCAGCAGCAGGCCCGAGGTTTCAGTGCCCTCATCCTTTGCGATGGTCGGAAACGGGCCTTCTGCAGCGGCAGAGACGCGGTAGCCCGGCAAGCGCGCCGCGCTGAGGTCAATCGCGCCAAAGGGGCGGCCCAGCACAAGCTCTAGCAGCGGCAAATGCCGCAAGGTTCCGTAGATAAACAAGTTTCGCATTATAGTTAGGACCACCGGTTATGGGCAAATTCGGTCAAAAGACCCGTGATTACCGCACCGATTACAAGCGCCACGCCCATCGGTACAGTGGCAATCATCACGCCAAACTCTGCCCCGATATGAAAGATGGCGACAATAGCCTCAAACGGATCATCATAACGGTTGCGCAGGGCAAGCCGAACCATCTCATTCGCCGCTTGTAGGAATACCGCCCAAAGCATGAGCACGAAGACCCCGGCCAAGCCGTTGTTAATCGCCGCCGCCGTACCGCGCCCGGCACGCCTGCCCATAACGCGCCAGCCCACCAGCAGACCAAGCACGACGTTCAGCGGCAGGAAGTACCCAAAATCGGTGCTTTCCGGCATCAAGGGCACGACCATCCCCGACAGCACAAAGGCCAGCACTGCGAGTGAGATCGCGGCCATAAGTCGTGCACCGGTAGGCATTTTTCGGCTCCTTGCGGGGGGCGACCGCCAATGCGGTCACACAGGTCGCCGTACCGTAATCTGCGTTACATCGCAATTTCCACTGTCAAATGTCGCAGCGCAGGAAGTGAGGTAAAAATTCCACATCCGGCGAAAGCGCTCATCAAAGCCAAGCGCATTGATTTCGCCCCATCTTTCGTTAAAGGTCTCATGCCAGCGGCGCAGGGTAATATCATAGCTTTTGCCAAACTCGATCGAGCGGTCAACCACCAGCCCCGCGCGTTCAACCTGCTGGCGCAGCACTGTGGGGCTGGGCAGCATGCCGCCCGGGAAGATGTACTTTTGAATGAAATCCACACCGCGTTTATAGACTTCCCAGCGGCGATCCGCGACGGTGATGATCTGCAATGTCGCCGCCCGGCCCGGCTTTAACCGTTGATGCAGCGTGTCAAAATAGGTCGGCCAATACTTCTCGCCTACCGCCTCGAACATCTCGATGCTAGCAATGCCATCGTAGCTGCCAGTTTCATCGCGGTAGTCTTGCAATTTAAAGGTCACAAGATCCGAAAGCCCCGCTTTGGCAATGCGTTCCTTGGCGTAGTTGAACTGCTCTTGGCTGATGGTAAGCGCGGTCACGTTCAACCCGCGCTCGGCAGCGGCATATTCCGCGAACCCCCCCCAGCCGCAGCCGATCTCTAGCACATGGTCGCCGGGCTGCACGCCCATTTGGTCGACCATGGATTTGTATTTAGCCGTCTGCGCCGCCTCTAGTGATTGTTGTGCGTCGCCTTCGAACATCGCTGAGGAATAGGTCATCGTTTCATCAAGCCACAGACCGTAGAACTCATTGCCTAGATCATAGTGCTTGCTGATGTTGCGCTTGGCCTGTTTGCGGTTGTTGCGTTGCAGCCAGAAACGGAACTTCTCGAACTGGCGCAGCAGTCCTTGGCCGGGGAAACCGTCATAGACTGTCTCATTCCCCGCATGCACAAGATCCATAAAGGCTTGGAGGTCCGGCGTCGACCACCATTCATCAAGGTAGGCGTCACAAAAGCCCAGGTCGCCCTCGCGGATCAACCTAGCGAACAGATCATCATTATGGATGTGCAATTCGGCCACCGGGCCGGGTTTGGCCCCTTCGGCCCGGAACGCGCGCCCATCGGGCAAGACGAAATCCACGCGCCCATGCTGCATCCCTTGCGCCATGGCAAAGACCTGCGGAAAGTAACGCGGCAGTTCCTTCTGCCCCTCGGTGGTTGTCAGCTTCATACCTCGGTTCCGTTCTTGTTATTGGCACCCACTGTAACCGCGGGTTGCAGTTTGGCAAAAATTTAAAAATCACGATTGCGATAGGCGTCCAGAGCCCGTTCGCGCCCTTCTGAGAGATCGACAATAGGGTCGGGATAGTCGTCATCCGCGCTTCGGCCCCAACGGCGCGGGATCGCGTCGAAATAGGCCAGCGCCTCCTTGCTGGGCTTGGGGCGTCCTTCGGCAATCCAGCGGCGGGTATAATCGCGGCCTTTGTCAAAGCGATCAAGCTGGGTTTCTGGGTTGAAGATGCGGAAGAACGGCGTCGCATCGGGGCCAGATCCTGCGGCCCATTGCCAACCCATCGCGTTATTGGCCGGGTCCCAATCGATCAGATGGTCTTCGAACCATTTCTGGCCGATCCGCCAGTGACACATCAGGTGTTTGGTCAGATAGCTGGCCACGATCATGCGGCCCCGGTTGTGCATCCGGCCCGTAACCTGCAATTCGCGCATGGCGGCATCGACAAAGGGCACGCCGGTGCGCCCCTGTTTCCACGCCAACACCTCGGCGCGGCGCTCATCCTCATTCCACGGGAAAGCCTGCCATTCCTCGCGCCAGTTTTGGTCAAGAATGCGCGGCGTGTGGTACATCAGATGATAGGCAAACTCGCGCCATGTCAGTTCTTTCAGGAATGTCTCGGCACCGCGCTTGCCCTCTTGCATGGCACGTTGGCCCGCGTGCCAACACTGAGCCGGGCTGATTTCGCCCAGTGAAAGGTTTTCCGACAGAGCCGAGGTGCCATCTTCGCCGGGTCGGTCACGGCTGTCGTCATAGCCTTCGACGATATGCGCGATGAAAGCCCCTAATCGCGCCTGTGCTGCGGCTTCGCCGAGACGGACATAGGGGCGCACCACATCGCGCCCGCGCTGCATTTCGGTGTCCATCTGCCAGCTTTCAAGCGCGTCGCTTTCGGGCCAAGCCTTGGGTGCCGTGATCTTATCAGGTGTCGCCAGCGGCTCGGCCACATCGCGGCCACGCACCGATTTCCAATAGGGGGTGAACACCTTGTAAAAACCGCCGGTCTTGGTCTCGACTGTCCAAGGCTCAAACATCAGATGCCCGGCAAAGCTTTGGGCGTCGATGCCATCGTCTTTCAATGTCTCCTTGATGCGGCTGTCGCGGTCTATGGCATCTGGATCGTAAAGGCGGCTCCAATACACTGCGCCTGCCCCGGTGTCTTTGATCACGCTGCGCAGCACCTCCAGTGCATCCCCGCGACGGAGGATCAGGCGGCTGCCCTTTTCCTTCAGCGTCTCATTAAGACAGCCCAAGGCCAACCCCAGCCGGAACTTGGGCGCGGCACCCAAGGCTTCCGACTGATCATCGTGAATGAAAAGCGGGATCACCGGGCGGCCCGTCTCGCAGGCCGCCGCCAATGCTGAATGGTCGCTCAACCGCAGATCGCGGCGGAACCACATGATAATCGGGGTGTTTTCACTCACGTTTGGGGTCTTGCTCCTCGGTTGACCTCGAAACATAGCGCCCCCGCGCCGGGGTCAAGGCTCAGAGCAGATCATCCAGCGCATTCAGCAGTTTATCCATCTCTGCCTTGGTGGTGTAATGGGTAAAGCTAAGACGCAAAACGCCTTGTTCCTGATCCACACCCATCGCCGAAAGCGCGCGGCCCGCATAAAACGTGCCGCCCCCTGCCATGATCCCGCGTTCTGCCAATGCTTGGGCCAACTCGACACCGCTTCGGTCAAGTGCCAGCGCCACCGTCGGAGCGCGTTCATCCGCGTTTGTGGGGCCGATTACCCGTACCGAGTTACGCGCCGACATCGCGTCAAGCAGCGGTTGCAACAGCGCTGTCTCATGGGCGCGCATGGCGTCATGTACGGCAACACCCCGCGCCGTGGCCTCCGCCGCACCGCCTATGTGATGTGCATGGAATGCATCGATATAATCCGCCATCCCCGCGCTTGCCGCGATCTGCGCATGATCTGGCCCTGCGGGGGTGAAGCGTTTGTATAGAACATCGCCGTTAAAGCTATGCGCTTGGTTCGGCAGCAATTCCGCCAGTGCGCGGCGGATGACCATCACACCTTGATGTGGCCCAAAGGTTTTATAGGCCGAGAAAAGATAGATATCTGGCCCTAGGTCACCGACATTGGCAAACCCGTGCGGCGCATAAGACACGCCATCGACGCAAACGAATGCCCCTGCCGCATGGGCAAGTGCTGTGATCTCCGTCACCGGATTGATTTCTCCCACCACGTTGGAGCAATGCGGGAAGCAGACCAGTCGCACCTTTTCATCAAGCAATTTTTCAAGCGCTGCCGGATCAAGGTGCCCGGTCTCTGGATCAACCTGCCACTCACGGATTTCGATGCCCCGTTCGGCCAAGCGCCGCCATGGGCCGGTGTTGGCTTCGTGGTCTTGATTGGTCACGATGATCGCCTCCCCCGGCTGCATCATCTGGCCAAACGCTTGTGCCAAAACATAGGTGTTTTGTGTGGTCGAGGGACCAAAGCTCAGTTCCTCTGCCTCGGCCCCAAGGATCGCGGCCATGCGGCTGCGGGCTTCGTCCATTTCTTCACCGCCCAAGCGGCTGGCGGCATAGGCCCCGTAGGGCTGAACCTTCCGTTGGGTGTAGAAACGGTGCAGACGGTCGATGACCTGCCGACAGGTGTATGACCCTCCGGCGTTCTCAAAGAATGCTTGGCCCTGAAGGCTTGGCTCGGCGAAGGCGGGAAATTGGGCGCGGACCCACTCGGAATCAATATGCATGGCGCGAAGGTCCCCCGAGGCGCGGCTAAGGTCAAGCGCTCAAAGGAAAACGGCGACCCCGAAAGGCCGCCGTTCAAATTTTTCTTCAAGTCGCTAATGGTTAGCGAATTTTGCGCTCATCTTGCAGACCGCGGAAGATGCAGTAGCACATGAACAGCAACAGCAGCGTGAACAGCAATCCGGTGGAGATCACCATGGACTGCAGGGCCGCCAAGCCCCCGCCAATCAGCAGCGCGATCGCGACGGCACCTTCAAAGATGCACCAAAACACCCGCTGTGGCACCGGCGCATCGACCTTGCCGCCAGCAGTGATCGTATCGATCACCAGCGAGCCGGAGTCAGACGACGTGACAAAGAACACCACGACGAGCACGATGCCGATGAAAGAGGTGATCGACGCCAGCGGCAGTTGATCCAGCATTTTGAACAGCTGCAGCGGCAAACCGGCATCTTGTGCGCCTGTATAGCCGTCGTTCAACACCTGATGGATCGCGGTGCCGCCAAAGATCGACATCCACAGCACGCAGACGACAGATGGGATCAATAGCACACAAACGATGAATTCGCGCACGGTACGGCCCCGGCTGACGCGGGCGATGAACATGCCGACGAAAGGTGACCAGCTGATCCACCACGCCCAATAGAACGCCGTCCAACCTTGGGAGAAGTTCACGTCTTCACGACCAAAGGGATTTGCCAGCGCGGGCAGATACTCAATGTACGCCACCAGTGAGTCCCAGAAGAACGTGAGCAAGAAAACAGTTGGCCCGACGATCAAGGTGAACAGAGCCAGCAATGCGGCAAGCCCCATGTTAACCTCACTCAGTACCTTCACACCGCCATCAAGGCCGCGCAGAACCGAAACCAACGCCACGGCAGTGATCAAGGAAATCAGCACGATCTCAGATGTCGTTCCCATCGGCACGCCGAAGAGTTCGTTAAGACCGGCATTGGCCTGGGTTGCCCCCAAACCCAGCGACGTTGCCAGACCGAAAAGCGTGGCAAAAACCGCGATGGTGTCGATGATATGCCCGGGCCAGCCCCAAACACGTTCGCCCAGAACCGGATAGAACGCAGAGCGGATCGTCAGCGGCAGACCCTTGTTGTAAGTAAACAACGCCAGTGCCAATGCGACGATGGCGTAAATCGCCCAAGGGTGCAAACCCCAGTGATAGATCGTCGCCGCCATGCCAAGGCGCAGCGATCCAGCTTCGTCGCCCGTTGCAGCCCCCAATGGCGCCCAGTCGGTGCGCAGGCCGTTCTCTGTCGTGATCTCACCCATAGAGGTCGAGAAATGTGTCAGCGGCTCGGATACACCGTAGAACATCAGCCCGATGCCCATGCCAGCGGCGAAGAGCATCGCGAACCAGCCCAGATATGTGTAGTCAGCCACCGCTTCGTTGCCGCCAAGGCGGACATTGCCAAAGGGCGTCACAATCAACAAAAGCGCAAAGATCACGACCAAATCGGCGGAACCGATCAAGAACCAATCAAAATTCTTGGTGGTGAAGTTGAACATCGCCGAAAAAACGCCGGCGGCCTGTTCTGGCAAAGCAATTGTATAAAAGACGAAGATCACGACAGCGATCCCCGAAATTAGAAAAACCGGGTTGTGGATGTCCAATCCGAACGGCCCGATCTGCCGTTCAATATTGTCTTGACCGATCTCATAATCGGTATCGATCACATCCGCCTTGCCCTCAGGCTCGGGGATGCCGTGCGAACTCGTATCGCTCATTATCTGTTCCCTCTTTGATGACAGATCACCATGCGAAACCATGGCCTCTGTTTTTTTCATCCGTGCGCAACAGGATAGAGGCTTGCGACCATTGGGCAAGCTCTTGCGGCCAAGTCCCCTTAGAAACTTAGCTAAAACGACCTATCCGCGGCCTGCTGCGACGTAAGTTTGAGGGGGTTAACCTGCCCCGAGCGCGGCTGCAATGGCATCGGCCTGTTCGCGGATCCGATCCATGTCACCTTGGACGCCCGGTGGGCGCAGCTTGTCACCCTCATGGCGCGGCAGAATATGGTAATGCAGGTGGAACACCTCCTGCCCGCCCGCAGCTTCGTTAAATTGCTGCACCGTTATCCCATCAGCACCAAAGGCTCGCAAACAGGCACGGCTGACTTTTTGCACAGTTGCCAGACAATCGGCCAACTGCGCCGGGCCCGCGTCTAGCATATTGCGGCAAGGTGATTTGGGGATCACCAAACAATGACCCTCGGCGCGCGGCATGATGTCCATAAAACAGTAGGTCTTGTCGTCTTCATAGACCTTAAAGCTAGGGATTTCTTTGCGCAGGATCTTGGCAAAGATATTGTCGTCTTCATAGTCGGCCATCATGCTCTCCTTTTGGCAGCCGGGGCGGCGCAGTTCATTAACCACACCGCCCCGCGCCTAGGCATATCAGGCGTTTACGTCGACGACCACACGGCCTTTGACCTGACCTTTCAGGATGTCCGCCCCAAGTTTGGGCAGATCGCTGAGGCTCGCGGGCTGGATCATCGCGTCAAGCTTCTCCATCGGCAGGTCTTTGGCCACCCGCTCCCACGCACGCAGGCGGTTGTCATAGGGCTGCATCACACTGTCGATACCCAAAAGGTTTACGCCACGCAGCAGGAATGGGATCACCGTGGCAGGCAACGCCGCACCACCGGCAAGGCCTACGGCTGCAACGCTTGCGCCATATTCCATCTGCCCCAGCACACGGGCCAGCATGGCACCACCCACGGCATCAACGCAGCCGCCCCAAGTTTCGCCTTCCAGCGGGCGTTTGACCGTCTCGTTGATCTCATCTCGGGCGACGATCTTGGTGGCCCCAAGGCTTTTGAGGTAATCTTCGGTCTCGGGCCGTCCGGTGACTGCGGCGACGTCATAGCCAAGATTGGCGAGAATCGCCGTAGCGACCGACCCCACGCCGCCAGCCGCGCCTGTTACCAGCACCGGCCCCATTTTAATTCCGTGGTCTTCGAGCGCCATCACAGCCAGCATGGCGGTAAAGCCCGCCGTGCCCACTGCCATTGCTTTGCGTGTATCCAGCCCGTCGGGAAGTGGTACCAGCCAATCGGCCTTGACCCGCGCCTTTTGAGAATAACCGCCCCAATGGGCCTCTCCTACGCGCCAGCCGGTCAGCACGACCTTGTCACCGGGCTTGTAGCGCTCATCATCAGAGCTTTCTACGGTACCGGCAAAATCGATCCCCGGCACATGCGGATAGTTCCGCACCAAGCCGCCCCCCGGCCCGACGCAAAGCCCGTCTTTATAGTTCACGGTGGAGTATTCTACCGCAACCGTCACTTCTCCTGCGGGCAACTGATCTTCGGTGATCTGTGTTACCTCGGCGTGGGTCTTGCCTTCGTCGTCTTTGTTCACGATCAATGTGTTAAAGCTCATTATTCATCCCTTTCTCAGTTTTCAGCTCACCGGACCTAGGCCCAGAAATTCTCTCTTACGGTCACGTCCCGCACGCCTTCTGGGCTCCGCACCTGCAACTGCGTGCCCGGATCCCAATGGGTCATGCGCACCATTCCAACGGCCACATTCACCCCAAAATCGGGCGACCACACGGTTGAAGTCACCTGACCCACTCGCGTTTCACCCGCCATCAGCGGCCAAGCGCGATCGCACAATGGCACCGGATCACCGGCGATCTCTAAGGGACGTATCTGTTGCACGGGCCCCTCTTTGGCCACCCGTAAGAGCGCATCCCTGCCGATACAGCCCATCGCGGACTGTGTATCGCATAGCTTGCCAAGGCCACATTCATGCGGGGTGTTATCGTCGGTCATGTCGTTGCCATAGCTCAACAATCCGCTTTCAATCCGTTCAATCAGGTTTGGGCAGCCCGCCCGCACGTCCAGATCACGGCCCGCCTCAAACAGTGCCTCCCAAAGCGGCATGGCAATATCTTCGCCTTCGGTGTAGATCTCAAACCCGCCCTGTTTCGAATAGCCCGACCGCGCGATATTCATCGCCCGCTCCTGAAAATAGAACTCACCAAAGCGAAAAAACTTCACCTCTCGTACTGCATCTCCAAAGACCCGCGCCATGAGGTCTTCGGCCTTTGGCCCTTGAACCGCCAGCAGGTTAACATCAGGCTCATCCACCAGCACATCTAGGCGATAACCGTTGCATATCCCTTTGGCCCAGAACAACAAATCGCTGTCGGCGATAGAAATCCACCAGCGGTCTTCGGCCAATTTCACGGCGACCGGATCATTAAGCATGCCCCCCGTCTCATCAACGATCGGCACATAAACGCAACGCCCCGGCATCACCTCGCGTAGATCGCGCGGGGTGAGCATTTGCATCAACCGCGACGCATCAGGACCGCGCAGTTCAACCTGTCTTTCACAAGCGACATCCCAGACTTGCACGGCTTTCTTCAAGTGATGGTAGTCGGCTTCGATACTGTCAAAGACCGTCGGCAGCAGCATCCGGTTGTAGACGGTATAGGCCTTGGCACCGGCGGCTTCGACACCCGGCGTGAAGGGCGTGCGGCGGATACGACGCGAGGGAGAGAGTTCAGCCATTAAACATCCTCCGGCATGAAAATCAGATCGGTCACCGGCGCCTCTTGGCCAGCGGCAGTCAACATGGCATGTACCTGACCCCGGTGATGGGTTTGGTGGTTGAAAAAATGCATCACACATTGCGCCCCTGGTTTAGTAACTTCGCACTGCAAGATACCGGAAAACCACGATAGTTCGGCGTTCAAATTGCTTTGGTCCAACCCTTGTGCCCAATCGACAATGGCCTTGTCGCAGACTTTCCGCGCTTGAAACCAAGCTGCGCCGGACGGGCAAAGTTGAGTGTCCGGCCCGCTGGGGCCGGGCAAAGCAGTATCAAAACGCGACAGCCAAAGCTGATCACACCAAAGCAAATGGTTAAGGGTGCCGAGGATCGAGCCGAAGAATGCTCCGCGATCAGCAGTTAACGCGTCCTCATCCATCACCTCAATAATACTGGACAACTGTTTGTTTTGCCAAGCATTGTAGTGGCTCATTTCCTTGGCGTACCCGGGCCGGATCACTTTGCGCCTTGCCAGTCAATCGCACAAACCTCTGCAGATTTGCCGCCGAAATCCCAGATCCGGCCATAGTCGCGCACTTTGGATTTCACCCCACGCGCGGCCACGATATTTGGCCCCATCCAGTATTTTGAATTGGTTATGGTTACCGGCTGATCGGGTTCTGCCCCTGCGAGGAGTTCAATCTCACCATTGATCTTGCGGCCAATGTTAATGACACGGCGATTGTCGTCGCGGATAATCTCAACCGGGGCACGCTCGGCACCGATGATCTCGCTCACCAGCATTGTGAAAAGCCCCGTGGTACCGCCCGCTGCCCCGCTGAAGATTTTCAACAACCCGTCATACGCCGCCTCGCTCGCGCGATCGTCGACGTAGGCAGCCACTTTCCAGTTGCCTTCGCCCATGCGGCCAGGAATATCGACCAAAAGGCCGACATTCAGCCCGGACAGATCCTCACCCTCGAATTTTCCTTCGTCGATCACAATGCCCATCCATGCGTGGCAATGGCCTTCGGTCGGCAGATGTGCGCCAAGGCTGACCACGCAGGGGCAGAAGACATCGCAGGAACAGTTTAGAAAAAGCTCTCCTTTGATCGCCCAATCGGCGGGCGTCATTTCTCTGTTTGGCATATCATCCTCCTGTTAACATGGGCCAACCCGCCACGACGCCAGCGCCGAGGATCAGGGCGAAACCCATTGGTTTGGTTACGTAATTACCAATTTGGGGCAATTTTTCGAGCACCATGAACAGCGTTGCCACCCCCATCCACGCAAGGTTCATCACCCCGCCCGCAAAGCCCAGCACCATAAAGCCCCAGCAGCAGCCTGCGCAAAAGGTACCAAGGCCCAGCCCCATGCGGAAACCGCCGATCGTTCCCCTGCGCCAATTGCCCATGAAATACATCATCGGGGAATGGCAGACGCCGTGACAAACCTCTTTCGCGCGGGTAAATTGAAACAGCCCCACAGCAAGCAGCAGCACAGCAGCGGTCCAGCGCGATTTGGCGATACCAAGCATGTCGATCACCCCGCCATGCAGCAGCAGCAATTGAAACCCGGCGATCCCGGCGGCAAACGCAAGCCAGACCGCGAAATAGCCCCCCAGAACGGCCAGCCAGCCCATGCGGCTTCCATTGGCCGAGGTCATGAGGTCTTCGTAAGCGCGCAGCGTGGGCACCATGGTTGGCACCATCATGGCTGCCATCATAGCGCCCCACATCACAAAAAGCGGAAAGAAATGCGCCATGGGCATATACATATCCATGCCCGGATCCATCTGCCGCATCCGTTCGCCCATGGCACCGGGGCGGCCTAGTAGGTCAAGGTCCATCTGCATGGCCATGGCGTACATCATCCACCAAGCGGCCAATATCAGGGCGAAAAACCCCAGCCACATCGTGGACCGTACCATCGCAGACATCTCGCGCCCCTCCCGTGCAAGCTCTTGTGGATTTAATGTCAGACAAATAAAGTCCTCGCAAACATTAATTGTAAGACATATGAAAATCGACCCAAGCAACCCTGCCGACCTGTCAGCCCAGATCGCCTCTGCCATCCGTGATGCCATTGTCGGTGGTCGGTTGATCGTAGACCAACGTCTCCCGTCAGAAGCCGAATTGGCCGAGCAATTTGAGGTCTCTCGCCCAACAGTGCGGGAGGCACTGAAGCGTCTCGCAGCGCAATCGTTAATCCGGACCCAACGCGGGGCCACGGGCGGTGCATTTGTTAATCGGCTCAGCTTTCCAGAGGCTTACGACCAACAGATCACCACCTCTACGCTGCTTTTGTCGATGAATGCCGTGAGTTTTGAGACCGCCTGCGAAGCGCGCTATGCGCTTGAGCGGGCCTGTGCGCCCCTTTCGGCGGAGCGGCGCACAGCCGATCACCTTGCCACCATGCGCGCAGAAATCCACCGTCAGGCGCAGCCGGGGCTGACCGACGAAGCATTCTGCGCCTCGGATGTCGCCTTTCATCGGGCGTTGGTCGATGGGGCGGGCAACCCCTTGCTGAGCTATCAACTTGCGGGTGCGGTCGAGGCCATGCAGCCGTTGATGAATATGATCACCTTCACCGCCCGGGATCGTGCCCGCATCGTCGCGCTGCACCAAAATATCGCTGATGCGGCAGAGGCGCAGGATGGTGCAGCGGTTACGGCAGGTTTGAGCGCACTTGAAGTTGAGACCCAAGAATTAGCGCAAAGTGTCCTCGCCGCCCGCGCTGCACGGCTTGATGCGAAGGCTAGATTGGAAAGTTGATGTCTGACGAAAAATAGACTTATCAATGCTTTGCCTGCTTAAGTTCACCCATAAATTTCCCAGAACTGCACCCCTTGCAATTCATCCCCCCCAGCCCTATTTTAGTCATGTCCTTCGGGACTATAGACATAAACGCGCTCGTAATAAGCGGTTCGGACCCGGGGGCGGTACCCGGCGGCTCCACCAAACATCCTTCATTTGGGGATCATGGGGCCGAAATAGGATCGACGAACGTCTAAAGGGGTTGCTTTGTCTCGGTGAGTTACCACCGTTATCGGTACAAACTGTACAATTGCAAATGACAATCGTGCTCCAGTTGCGATGGCCGCGTAAGCGGTTTCAGCGACTGAAATCTAAGTCCTTAGGCTTTGCAGCTTAAGGCGGGGTTCGCAGGTACCTGGCAACAGAAACCTGCACTTTTATTCCCGATATCTGTTTGTTTATGGCAGCTTGCATGGCGATGCTGCCCACACTTGACCGCGCTTATTGGTGTGCCTATCCGTTGTGAGAAAACGCCGTTAAGGCCTCTCAGATAGCAGGAAGCGCCGATGACCCCGCCCAATTGGCCCGAGATGTTTCGCGTGTTCGGGCGCGTTGGCCTGATGTCCTTCGGCGGCCCGGCGGCGCAAATCGCTGTGATGCACCGCGAATTGGTCGAAGATCGCCCTTGGCTGAGCGACCAGACCTTCCTGCGCGCTCTATCGCTCTGCATGTTGTTGCCCGGGCCGGAAGCGATGCAACTTGCCACCTATGCCGGGTGGCGACTGCGCGGCGTGGCCGGGGGGCTTTTGGGTGGTATGCTGTTCGTTGTACCCGGTGCGATTTTTATTGCCGTTCTAGCGCTGCTTTATGCGTGGTACGGGCAGTTGCTGCTGGTTCAAACCGCATTTCTGGGGATAAAGGCGGCTGTTATTATCGTCGTATTCCAAGCGCTTATCAAGGTTTCTTCAAAGGCGCTTCAGGGCAGATTGGGATGGGCCTTGGCGCTTGGGTCTTTCATCGCGCTTTTTGTTTTCGGGCTACCTTTCCCTCTGATCATTTTGGGGGCCGCTGCCGTCGGAATGATCGCAAAAGAACCCGCCGCCGCGCCTGAAAATGTGCAGCTGCCCCGTGCCCACAGCGTTCGAACCATGCTAATCTGGGGCGCTCTCTGGGCGGCACCCCTCGTTATATTGGCGCTTTTGGGGAATGAATTCCTGCTGCAATTAGGGCTGTTCTTTTCGAAACTCGCAGTGGTCACCTTTGGCGGCGCTTATGCGGTTCTGGCCTATATGACGCAGACGGTTGTGCAGGATTTCGGCTGGATCGACACGGATCAGATGATCGATGCGCTCGGTCTGGCAGAAACCACCCCCGGACCGCTGATCCTTGTGACGCAGTTTGTGGGAATGCTGGCGGGTTTTGCGCAAAGCGGGCCGTGGGGCGCGCTTGCCGCCGGGATGCTGACGCTTTGGGTGACATTTACACCGTGTTTTTTGTGGATCTTCCTTGCCGGTCCCTACCTCGAAGCGCTTTCGGCGCAGCCGCGTATCGCGGGTGCGTTGCGGGCGATCACCGCGGCGGTGGTCGGCGTGATTGCCAATCTTTCTGTCTGGTTTTCATTGCATGTGTTGTTTGACCGTGTCGATCCGGCGACCCTCCTCGCCCTGCCCACCCCGGTCTGGGGGAGCTTTAACCTTTTGGCCGCGGTGCTGACATTAGTCGCCGCTGTTTTGATGCTGGGGCTCAAGCGCGGTTTTGTGACCTCTATGGCCCTGCTCGCGGTCCTTGCCTTGCTGTTAACCGCGATTTAGCGCCGCGCCCCCTTTCACTCGCCCGTGAATGGGGTATGCTGATCCCTGCCCATCGCCCGGACCGGAGAGAAGAATGAGCCGCAGCATTGATTACGGCAACCTAATGCACGAAGCCATGCGGGGTCTTATCCGCAAGGTTTTACAGGATATTTCTGACAATGGCCTGCCGGGGAATCACCATTTCTTTATCACCTTTGATACGTCCCATCCGGATGCGGAGCTGGCCGATTGGCTATCTGACCGCTACCCCGGTGAGATGACGGTGGTCATACAACATTGGTTTGATGGGCTGGACGTGACGCCAGATGGTTTCGCGATCACGCTGAACTTCGGAGACGCGCCAGAGCCGCTGTATATCCCTTACGATGCCATCCGCACGTTTGTGGACCCATCGGTTGAATTTGGTCTGCGGTTTGAACAGCAAGAAACCGAAGAAGACGACGACGAGACCGATGAGAACGCACTCGACCAGACTGACGAAGATGAGTTGGAAGTCGCGGAGGAGCCATCCAAAGACGCCGAGATCGTGTCGCTGGATTCGTTCCGGAAGTAAGGACAACAGCACCGTTAGCGCCATAGCTGCATTGCGCAGGTCGCAAGGCACAGGTACACCGCTGGACAACGATAAGTCACAGCAGGAGCCGCAAAATGGCCGATACCCGCACCGAAACCGACAGCTTTGGTCCTCTCGAAGTCCCATCCGATAAGTATTGGGGCGCACAGACGCAGCGCTCGATCATTAACTTCCCGATTGGCTGGGAAAAGCAGCCCATTGCCATCGTGCGCGCGCTTGGCGTGATCAAGAAAGCCTGCGCGCAGGCGAATGTGGCCCAAGGCTCGCTGGACGAAGAACGCGGTAAAGCAATCATTCAAGCCGCTGGCGAAGTCTTTGAAGGCAAGTTCGACGACAACTTCCCGCTGGTTGTCTGGCAGACCGGCTCGGGCACCCAGTCGAACATGAACGCCAACGAGGTTATCGCCAACCGCGCGATTGAACTTATGGGCGGCACAATCGGCTCCAAAGACCCGGTGCACCCGAACGATCATTGCAACATGGGCCAGTCGTCAAACGACACTTTCCCCACCGCCATGCATATCGCCACCGCGATGACCGCGCGTGACGTGCTGCTGCCGGGGCTGGAGAAGCTGCACGGCGCGCTGCAAAAGAAGGTCGAAGAATTCGACGGCATCATTAAGATTGGCCGGACCCACACGCAAGACGCGACGCCGCTGACGCTGAGCCAAGAGTTCTCGGGCTACACCCATCAGGTCGCCATGAGCATCGCCCGCGTGCGTGACGCTCTGGGCCGCATTTATGAGTTGGCGCAAGGCGGTACCGCCGTTGGCACCGGGCTGAATACCAAAAAGGGCTGGGCCGAGACCGTGGCGCATAACATGGCCGAAATCACCGGCCTGCCCTTTGTTACGGCGCCTAACAAATTTGAAGCGTTGGCCGCCCATGACGCGATGGTGGAAATCTCTGGCGCACTGAAGACGGTGTCAGCCTCGCTGTTCAAAATCGCCAATGACATTCGCCTGTTGGGCTCCGGCCCACGCTGCGGTCTGGGCGAATTGATCTTGCCTGAGAACGAGCCGGGCTCGTCTATTATGCCGGGCAAGGTAAACCCGACCCAGTGCGAAGCGCTGACACAGGTCTGCATTCAGGTGATGGGCAACGACGCCGCCGTAGGTTTCGCAGGCTCGCAGGGTCATTTCGAGTTGAACGTTTACAAGCCGATGATGGCCTATAACGTCCTGCAATCCATGCAGCTTTTGGGCGATGCAGCGTCGGCCTTCACCGACAATCTTATGGTCGACCTCAAGGCAGACGCAGACCGGATCGAAAAGCTAATGCGCGAGTCGCTGATGCTGGTGACAGCGCTGGCGCCTGAAATCGGTTATGACAATGCAACCAAGGTCGCCAAGACCGCGCATAAAAACGGTACCACGTTGAAAGAAGAGGCCATCGCACTGGGCTTCGTGGATGCCGAAACCTTTGAACGGGTCGTGCGGCCCGAAAATATGATCGGACCAAAATGAGTGCGCCCATCAACCTTAACAAGGTGAAGAAAGAGCGGGACCGTTCGTCTCGCAAAGCACGCGCCAACGAAAACGCCGTGGGTTTTGGCCAGACCAAAGCGCAGAAAGACGCGCTCAAGGCCCGCGCCGAGCAGATCGCCCGCAATCTGGAATCGCATAAGCGCGAGACATGAACGCGCGTCCTCGCAAACATTCGGTGACCCTTCGGGGTCACCGGACATCAATCTCTCTCGAAGATGAATTTTGGGATGAGTTCCGGGCCATTGCCGCCGCGCGGGGGCTGCCGATCAATGCATTGGTAACCGAGATTGACGCGGCACGGGGGCTGGACATCGGGCTGGCCGGGGCGATCCGCTTGTTCGTGCTGCGATCGTTAAAGGAACGTTTACCAAAGGCAGATTAGCGTCGGGCCATGGCCCTCGCATTCCCTCTCTCACCGGCCGCTTGGCTGGCCGATATTTTCGCCTCAAAGGCGGCCATTCGCGGTCAGGTTATTCGATGTAAAGCGCGCGATATCGAAAAGTTCGTCGGTCGCCGCGAATTGAAACGTCGTGGTTTCCTAGCGGTTGAAAACGCCGGACAGGTCATCATGTTTTGCAACAGAGAACCCATCCGGCGGATTGCCTAGCCGTTTTCTTTTAAAGAAAACGGCCTCGGAATTTTCAAAAAATTCCGTTTCAGCAGATCGACGCTTGGTAAATCTTCTCGATGTTCTGGCCAAGCGCCTCGTTGAACTCCGCGTCCGTCATTTTGACGTTCAACCCTTCAGTCAAAGCGCGCGAGAAGCTGGCGATCATGGTGCGGTTCTTGCCAAGCCGCTCGCAGGCCTCTGCCGTGGAATACCCACCCGACAGCGCCACAACGCGCAGAACGTTAGCGTGGCCGGCCAGCTCGTCGTAAAGACCGGCTTTCTCGGGGATTGTCAGCTTCAGCATCACCATTTCGCCCTCGGGCAGCGCGTTTAGGCGCTTCTCGATCTCGCCGCGCAGGATCTCTTCAGCCTCGGCTTTGCTTTCGGAGTTGATGTTCACCTCAGGTTCGATGATTGGCACCAGACCCGCCGAACAGACCTGTTTGGCAAGTTCGAACTGCTGTGCAACCACGGCGGCGATCCCGTTTTCATTGGCCTCGTGAATGACCGAGCGTTCCTTGGTGCCGAAAATGCCGTGCTTCACCGCGCGCGCCAGCAGATCGTCGATCTCCATGATCGGCTTCATCATCTGCACGCCGTTGTTGGTTTCCTCCAACCCCTTGTCGATCTTCAGGAAAGGCACCACGCCACGGTCTTCCCACAAAAGCTGCGCGACGGGTTTGCAGTTGATCGTGTCATCCATAGTGCGCTCAAAAAGGATCGCTCCGATCACTTTGTCAGAGGTGAAATCTTCGGCCAGAATAATCCGCGCCCGCATGTCGTGGACGGCTTTGAACATCTCTTCGTCGCCGTTGTAATCCGACGGTTCCACGCCATAGAGGCTCAGCGCCTTGGGGGTGGAACCACCCGATTGATCGAGCGCCGCGATGAAGCCCTTGCCGCTGTTCATTTGCTCAAGTTGTGCCTTGTCGTAGCCCATGTCACCCACGTCCTATTGTTGATTCCGTTTGCAGCGTTTCTAATCGAAACGCAAAGCCGATGATAGAAGGCTAGCGCTTTGATAGCGCTAACCAAATGCCCTTATCTGAACGGACGGTCAAATGTGCGACGGGCACCGGCACACAGTTGGGCTGCGCGGTAACGCGAAAGTCCTTTAAGATGCGCGACAGGATTAACGGCCCTTCGACCATCGCGAACCCGGCCCCCGTACAGACACGCGGCCCAGCAGAGAATGGGATGAAGGCCTCGCGCTGGCATTGCTTGCCGTTTTCGGTCTGCCAGCGGGTCGGGTCGAAACCGTCGGGATTGTCCCAGAGCCGTTCGTGCCGATGCAAATGCCAAGGGCTTAGCACAAGCTGCGCACCCTTCTTCACGTCCCGTTCCCGGAACCGTTCAGGGCAGCTGTTTTCGCGCACCATCATCGGCACGGGCGGATAAAGGCGCAGCGTCTCGCGAAAGACATCGCGGCTGAGTTTAAGCTTCGACATCACAGCGAAATCGCAGGTCTCCAGCGCCTGCGCCTCCTCGGCCAGCTGCTCTTGCCATTCGGGATAGGTCGCCATTAAATAAAGCGCCCAGGCCAGTGCAGAGGCACTCGTTTCGTGCCCCGCAAGGAAGAAGATCGCGACCTGATCGACCATCTCTTCGGTGTCAAACCGCGCCCCAGTTTCGGGGTCGGCCTGGGTCATGATTTTGGTAGCGAGATCGTTAGGTGCAGTTCCTGCCTCAATTTGCTGCATCCGCTCTTGAGTCAACTCGGTAATCAATTCCCTGATCCGCGCGGCGCTGGCGCGGGTATCTTTGCGAAACAGGCGCGGCATCCAACGCGGGAGCGGCAAAAGCGCGCCAAGATTCAAGATCGGCTGGCTGCGTTGATAGTTGCGAAACTCCGCAAACACCGCGCGGGCGACTTCGTGCTCGATGGGCAGCGAAAACAGCGTGCGAAAAATTACGTCGGCGGCGGCGTGGCTGGTCTCGGCCTCGATCTCAATTACCTGCCCTGCCTGCCCCTCCAGCCGCGCCGAAGCGGCTTCGGCGGCGTCCCACATTGCCGGGAATGTTTCGCGCAGGCGCCCGCCTTCGAACGCAGGGTCGATGATCCGGCGCTGCCGTTTCCATGCGTCCCCGTTGGTTAGAAAGACGGAGTTACCTAACAGCGGGCGCAGCCCCTCGCCGATCCGTTCAGATTTGGGGAAATCATCGGGCCGGTCTTTTAGCACCGTTTTGACCAATTCGGGCTGGTTCATCAAATAGCTACGGAAGAACGGCGTTTTGAACTCTGCCATCCACGCCCGATAAAGCCGCGCGGGCTGGGCCGAGAGGATGTCTGCGCGAAACAGCTTGGCGTAGCGCCAAAGCGATACGCGGTCAGGCCGCGCAGGGGGCTTGGGGGGAAGGCTCATGCAGCGACGGAAGTGTATTTACTGACCGCATGGTCGATCCGCGATTTGGACGCAGGCCGCCCATCATATCGCGCGGCCAAGGTTTGCGGCCCTGCGGTGATCTGGAAATAGTCATAGTCGCGGGGGCGGTCAAAGGCGCAGAGGTATTGGAAATGAAGCCGGAAAAAGCGCCAGCGCAGTTCCTTCCAACGCGCGGGGCTCAGCGTTTGGGTGAACGCGGCAGAAAAGACCAGCGGCCAGCGCTTGCCCTCGGGGGCCACGCCCGACACCGACACCGGATCACAAAGCGCAAAGGCGCAGCCATCGCCGGGAGCTGTGACATCGACCCACGCCAATTCATCGCGGGTTGAGAGGTAGCGTAGATCGGCGCGGAGCCGTTCGGCGTGAGACAAGAAAGACACCATTGGCACCACCTGACCGAGCGAGAGAAATCCCAAAGCAGGCCCGCCTGTCGGCACCCTGCCCGCGCGGATGAGATCGGCCAATACCGAGACACCTAGATGCGCCCCGGAGGAATGGCCGACGACCAACACCTCATCTACATCCGTGGCCAAGGCGGCGGCGATGGTGTCGCCGAACGCGGCTATCCGTGCTTCCAACTCTGGTGAATTGGCGCCCTTTGTCGCTGCTGAATACGCGTAGTCATGCATGAGGTAATAGGCGAAGAACTTGCCGTCCTTCTTTTTGAACCAGCGCAGCAGGGCGATGCCTAGCCCGACGCCCAAAACGGCAAAAGCCAACTGCGCGGCCCCGTTATCGCTAAGCAATCCCAGCACACGGTAAGTAATCAGACCAACCGCCAGCGCCAGCAACGCCTGCACGATCAGCATTCCCACCGGATAGAGTGCCGCAATCACCGGCCCCTTGCGTAGGCGCATCAGACGCCACAGCGTACCGGAGCCGATGTAGACCCACGCGGTGCGCAGCAATTGCCAATACGTCGCCGGGATTGAATTGCTCATGCTGGTGCGCACAATATCGGACCAGACCAAGACTTCGACCTGGGCCGAGACCTGCTCGCCCTCAATCATAGCATCAACGTTCCAGCCGTAGTTGCCCTTGCCCAACTTCGGCTTCAATGCAACCTCATAGCCCGAGATCGCCGCCTGTGCCGCGCCTTCCTTGCGGTAAAGCTCGCGGTAACGGCGCGGGTGAATAGGATCATAGCCGGGGATGTAGAACACCCGTCGCGTCTTGACCTGCCCTGTTTTGCTGTCGCTCATGCCCAACCCCTTGTCCGGCACAGTCTAGCCGCAATTCGGGGCGAGAATAAGGCTTTATCCGACGGTGGCGAGGATCGGGAACGTCTCTAGCAGCCAGAACGAGAAGGTTGTGAACGCCCCGGTCAGCAGCGCCAGACCCACCAGAACCAGCAGCCCGCCCATGATCCGCTCAATGAGCTTCATATGCGGTTTAATCCGGTTCATCAGCGTCATGGCGCGGGTGATGAACATAGCCGCCAGCAGGAAAGGAATGCCCAGCCCCGCCGCATAGACCCCCAACAAAAGCGTGCCGCGTGAGACGGAAGCCTCGCTCGCGGCCAGCGACAGAATTGCGCCAAGCTGTGGTCCGATACAGGGCGTCCAGCCAAAGGCGAAAGCCAGCCCGAGAACATAAGCGCCAAAGCTTGACCCGCCTTTATCACCTGCGTCCAAACGCGCCTCTTGATCAAGGAACGGGATGCGGAACAGGCCTACAAAATGCAGGCCGAATACGATGATAACGACGCCAGAGATCTTGGCGAAGAGCGCCTGATTCTGCAAAAAGAACATACCAAACGCCGAGGCGGTAAAGCCCAGCAGGATGAAAACTGTGCTTAGCCCCAGAACGAAAAACAGCGCCGCCACGACTGCACGCCGCCGCGCGGTGCCTTGGCTGGACATGTCGTTGATCGACACCCCCCCCATATAGGCCAGATAAGGCGGCACAATTGGCAGCACACAGGGCGACAGGAAACTGAAGATCCCGGCGATCAGGGCGATTGTCATGGCGGGCAAAAGCCCAGCGTCGAGAAGGCTGATATCAAACATGCCCAAGTCCTAGACCGCCAGCGCCCCGGCGTCACCTGTCATATTGTCACAAGATCGTGGACCTTGAGAAAGTCTTGGATTAACTGAGCTTATGAAAATCGAAAAACTAGATGCCACAGGGCTTTTGTGCCCCCTGCCCGTGTTAAAAGCCCGCAAACGATTGGTTGCCTTGGCGCCGGGCGATCAGTTGCACATGCAGGCCGATGATCCCGCCGCCGTAATTGACGTGCCCCACTTCTGCGCCGAAGCCGGACATGAACTGACCGAAACCCGGACCGAGGGTAAGGCGGAGCTGTATATCATCACCAAGGGCGGCTGAGCGCGGGGCGCGGGGCGCGGGGCGGCTCATCCGTCCAACTCATGATTACAAGAATCGAAAACGGCGGACCTAAGAGCCCGCCGTTTCTGTTTTCTGTGCCGTGACTTAGCTGCCCAGCGACCACCAGCCACGACGTTTGGGCTTGGGCTTCTCGGCGGGCTGTTCCTGCGCCTGCTCGGCTGCGGTTTCAGGTACGGCCTCTGCGACAGGTGCCTCGGCTGTGGGCGCGGGCTTTACCTCTTCCGCGACGGGTGTGGCGGTTTCCGGGCTTGGCGCTGCAATAGGTGTCTCGGTCGGAAGCGCTTCGGCCATCGCGTCGGGCGTTGCTTCGGTAACCGGCTCTACCGGTTTCGCCTTGGCGCGGCTCCGGCGTTTGGGCTTTGGTGCAGGCTCGGCCGTCTCTTCGGTGGCTGCCGCATCGGCTGTCACACTGCCCTCTGCCGGTGCATCGGTGGCGGGCTTTTTGGCCCGGCTGCCGCGGCTCCGTCGTGCCTTGGGCTTAGGCGTCTCTTCGGCCTCGACGTCAGCAGCAACCTTGGGCGTTTCGCCCTCAGCGGCAGCAAGCGCTTCGGGTGCCGGTTCGGCTTCTGGTGCGACTTCGGCCTTTGGCTTGCGCGACCGGCTGCGGGTCTTGGGTTTAGGCTTTTCTTCTGTGGCAGTTGCGGTTTCACCTTCGGTTTGGGGCGCATCGGCCTCTACCGGCTGGTTCTTTTCCGCGTCATCGGATTGTACGGCGTCCTGCTGCTGACCGTTGTTCTGGTCATCTGCATCATTCTGCTGATCACCATTGCCATTGCGGCCACGGCCCCCCCGGCTGCGACGACGACGACGACGACGCTTGGATTTACCTTCGCCATCGCCCTCTTCACCATTACCGCCACCGTTATTATTCCCGTTGTCGGGTTGGGTGGCTTCCTGAGCGGCGGGTGCCTCTTCTGCTTCGGCGGCGCTTTCATCTTCGTCGATCTGATCCATCAAGGACGTATCGACCGAAACGACGTGATCCGTCGCGGGTGGTACGGCGCGTGTCGCGGTCTTGAACTTTTCGATGTGGAAATCGGGGCTGACCAGCGATGGGTCGCCTTCGATCCGCACAGACATGCCATAGCGCATTTCGATATGGGCAATGTGCTCACGTTTTTGGTTCATCAAGAAGTTGGCGATGCCTACGGGCGCACGTACCAGCACTTCGCGCGAACGGCGGCGGGTGCCCTCTTCTTCGATCTGGCGGATGATCGACAGCGCGAGGTTGTCGTCAGAACGCACAAGGCCGGTGCCGTGGCAGGCGTGACAAGGCTGGGTCGTTGCCTCGATCATACCGGGACGCAGACGCTGGCGCGACATTTCCATCAGACCGAAGCCCGAAATGCGGCCCACCTGAATGCGCGCGCGGTCGGTCTTCAGCTTGTCTTTCATCATCTTTTCGACGGCAGCGTTGTTCTTGCGCTCGTCCATGTCGATGAAGTCGATGACGATCAGCCCGGCGAGGTCGCGCAGACGCAGCTGACGTGCCACCTCGGCGGCGGCCTCAAGGTTGGTCTTGGTCGCCGTCTGTTCGATCGAGCCTTCTTTGGTCGCCCGGCCCGAGTTCACGTCGATGGCCACCAGTGCTTCGGTCACGCCGATCACGATGTAGCCGCCCGAGGGCAATTGAACCGTGGGGTTGAACATGCCCGAGAGGTAGCTTTCCACCTGATAGCGCGCAAAGAGCGGCAGGCTCTCGTTGTAGAGCTTCACGTTCTTGGCGTGGGACGGCATGATCATCTTCATGAAGTCTTTGGCGATGCGGTAGCCGCGCTCGCCCTCGACGTGAATCTCATCAATCTCGCGGTTATAGAGGTCGCGGATCGAACGTTTGATCAGATCGCCTTCTTCATAAATCTTCGCAGGCGCGATCGATTTCAACGTCAGCTCGCGGATCTGCTCCCAGAGGCGCTGGAGGTATTCATAGTCGCGCTTAATCTCAGCCTTGGTGCGTTTGGCACCGGCGGTGCGCACGATCAGGCCAGCACCTTTCGGCACCTCGATCTCGGTCGCGATTTCCTTCAGCTTCTTACGGTCGGCGGCATTGGTGATCTTGCGGCTGATGCCACCACCACGGGCGGTGTTGGGCATCAAGACGCAGTAACGGCCAGCAAGGCTGAGGTATGTGGTCAGCGCCGCGCCTTTGTTGCCACGCTCTTCTTTAACCACCTGCACCAGAAGGATCTGGCGAACCTTGATCACTTCTTGGATTTTGTACCGACGCGGGCGCGGTTTGCGCACTGGGCGAATGTCTTCGCTGTCATCTTCGTCGGCGACGGATTCGATTGAATCGTCTTTCGCCGTGGCATCGCTGCCCTTCTCGTCGTCGCCATTGGCTTCATCGGCATGGGTGTCGTCAGAGGTATTGTCCGCAGCTTCGGTTGCCAGCGCTGTGTCGCCTTCGTCGCCGTTAGTTTCCGGCTCTTCTACCGGTGTCTCGGCGACCCGCTCCATGGGTGAACTGCCCTCCTCACTGTCGAGGTCGACCGTCTCCATCCCGGCGATCTGATCGCTGCTGTCGTCAGATACCTCGGCCGTTGCTACGGCGTCATCGCTGGTGGTTTCTGCGGCTTGGGTTTTGGAACGGCTCCGCGAGCGAGAGCGCGTGCGCTTGGGTTTGTCGTTCTCGTCGTCCTTGGCAGCCTGTGCTTCGGCATAGGCACGCTCTTCTTCCAGCAGCGCCTGACGGTCGGCCACGGGAATTTGGTAATAATCGGGATGAATTTCCGAAAAAGCGAGGAAACCATGGCGGTTGCCGCCATAGTCCACAAAGGCCGCCTGAAGCGACGGCTCGACGCGCGTAACCTTGGCTAGATAGATATTGCCAGCCAGCTGGCGTTTGTTTTCTGATTCAAAATCGAATTCTTCGACCTTGTTTCCGTCCACGACCACAACGCGAGTTTCCTCGGCGTGGGTGGCATCGATAAGCATTTTCTTAGACATAGATCCATTATGCACAGCACCCGCGCGCAAAAAGCCCCTGGTGGGGCATCGGGCTGGGAGGTGTGACTTGTCAGGGCGATGGAGGACGCGGCAACAGCAGGGCCGCTGAGGGCCCCGGTCTGTCTGCTCTGAGCATCTGCGCGCGTCATCGCGGTTCTTCTCCGATGCAAGGGCTTGTCGCGCCTCTTACATCCATTAATTAGCTGTGCTTCGGTCGGGCTAACCCTTGCGAATATCAGCGGTTCTTCGGCCGTTTCCAGCCCAATCGGTCTGCCTGCCCCCCGGTGTCGAAGTGACGCAGCAGCGAAACTGTCAAAAGTCTTCATACGCCAGTCGGGCGTTACGGGACTTATCCGGCTAGTTAAGAGCTTTAAGGGGTGAAACACAATGGCCAATCGAATGAGCAACAGTCAAATGCGGTTTATGTCGGCCCGGTTGACAACGCGCATGCGCTTGGAAACATTCAGACTGTCGGCGCGGCTACCTTCCGCGACGCAACAGTACTGCCCGGTCACAGGCTGCGGCACCCAGCCTTGAAGGACCGCATCAGATGCAAAAAATACTCCGCCCCGCGATTTGCCTTACGTTTTTTGGCCTCGCCGCCTGTGACGAAATCGCCGTGGCCGATGATCCGGCGGCGTTGGCCGACCTGCGCGGTCAGAAAAGCTGTTTGGCAGCAGTAGGCCAGCAAACGGGCGCGGCGGGCGTGGCAATCAACACCACGCGTCCTGTGGTCGAACTTTACCGCTATGTGGTAAACGTACCCGGCGGCGCAAGCTGGTCGTGCATCACCGATCCAAGCGGCAAAGCCATTGAGATTGCAGAGCAGCGCAGCGGTTAAGCCGCGCTGCTCTGCAATCGCGGTCAGAGGTAGTCTGACCGCTGCAACCCGTATTTTGCCATCTTCTCATTCAATGTCCGGCGCGGCAGGCAAAGTTCGTCCATAACGCTGGCGATTGAGCCTTTGTGACGGCGCATTGTATTGTCGATCAACATGCGCTCAAAGGCTTCAACGTATTCCTTTAGCGGCTTGCCCTCGGTGGTCATCACCGGCTGCATCTCATCATGATCGCTCATCAACAAGGATGCGATGGTGCCCGATCCGCGGCGCGATTGCAGCACCGCGCGTTCAGCCACATTGATCAACTGACGCACGTTGCCGGGCCACGGAGCCTGCAACAACTGTGCAGCTTCTTGCGCCGAAACCTGCGGTGCGTCGCAGCCGTATTCATCGGCGAATTGGTCGCTTAGACGGGTGAAAAGCGTCAGGATGTCTTCGCCCCGCTGGCGCAGCGGTGGCACGGTGATGCGCAACGCGGCCAGACGGTAGAACAAATCAGAGCGCAGCGCATCCTCTGAAGTGCGGCCTGCTTCTTGTAGGTTCGAGATCGCGACGATCCGCGTCTCTGCTGGAGTGCCTTGTTCATTGATCGCGCTCAACAGCCGGGCCTGAAGGCTTTCTGTGAGTGCCTCGATGTCTTCCAACACCAACGTCCCACCACGCGCCTCTTCGATGGCGGGCAATTGCGCGTCTTCGGGCTGCATCGGGCCGAAAAGGCGCTTTGCCAGCGCGTCTTCTTCCAGCGCACCACAGGAGACGAGGACAAATTTCTTGCCCGCGCGGCTGCCGACCGCGTGCAGCGCATGGGCCACGAGGGTCTTCCCCGTGCCGGTTTCACCATCGATCAGCACATGCCCATCGGCCTGACCCAGATCGAGGATATCCTCGCGCAGCCGTTCCATCACGGGGGACTGGCCAATCAACTTCTTCATCAGCTGGCCGCCGTCCGACAACTCCCGCCGCAGGGCACGGTTGTCCATCACCAGACGGCGGGCATTCGTGGCTTTCTTGGCCAGTTCGCTCATCCGGTCAGGGTTAAAGGGTTTTTCAAGGAAGTCGAACGCACCCACGCGCATCGCCTCAACCGCCATCGGCACATCTCCGTGGCCAGTAATCATGATGACCGGCAGGGCCGAGTCGCTGCCCATCAGTTTTTTCAGGAACTGCATCCCGTCCATGCCCGGCATTTTGATGTCCGAGATTACGATGCCTGGATAATCCGGCCCCAGCGTCTTGAGCGCATCTTCGGCGCTGCCGAAGGTTTCAGTGTCATAACCCGATAGGGCCAACCACTGGCTGATGGACTGCCGCATGTCCTGTTCATCATCTACAATCGCGATTTTCATTGCCTGAGCCATGCGTTCACTCCGCCGCTTCTATTTTCGTTTCATCTGCCAATATAGGCAGTTGCATTTCAAATACAGCGCCACCGTTCTGTCCGTTGCGCGCTGTCAGCCGTCCTCCGAGGTCGTTTACGATCCCCGAAGAAATAGCAAGACCCAGCCCAACACCGTCGCCAGGCTGCTTGGTCGTGTAGAAAGGTTCGAACAGCGCGTCTAGGTCCTCGATCCCCGGGCCATTGTCGCGCACGGTCAATGTCGCCGTCTCCCCCGCTGATAGTATAATGTCTACCTGCGGGTTTCGTTCCGATTTAGTCGCGTCCAATGCGTTTCTTAGCAAGTTTACCATAACTTGTTCGATCCGCATACGGTCCCCCATCACCAAAACGGGGTTATCGGGTAAGATCCGACTGATTTGCACCTGCCGCTGACGTAGTTGAGGCTCCATCATCGACAGCGAAGAAGCCAGCGCCGCGCCCATATCGACAGGAGAGAACGCCTCCTGCCCCTTGCGGGCATAAGATTTTAACTGCCGTGTGATCGCGCCCATCCGCTCGATCAGGTCGTCGATGCGCCCGAATGAGGACAGCGCCTCTTCCTGCCGGTTCCGCTTGAGCAGCAGCCGCGCGCCCGCCAGATAGGTCTTCATCGCCGCTAGGGGTTGGTTCAACTCATGGCTGACGGCAGCCGACATTTCGCCCAAGGCAGCCAGTTTCGACGATTGTTCAAGCGTTTGCTCAGCCACGGCGAGGGTCTGTTGCACGCGCTTCCGCTCGGCGATTTCACGCTGTAGCGCCAAGTTTAGCGCCCGAAGCTTGGCCGATTCCCGCTGAAAGATCGCCAAACGGCCCGCCGTGCGGCGGCTAAGGAAATAAAACGCCAAGGCCAAAAGAATCGCAAAACCCATGACCTCTAGCGCCAGGACGCCATTTACCTTTTCGCGGACGGACGCATAGGTGGTGTAGCTGCTCATCCGCCAACCGCGAAAGGGAATCCTATTTTCCAGCCGCATCACCGCTTCGCCCTGCAGATAGGCATCGGGGGGTAATGCTGTCCAATCTGTCGTGGCCTGAATGGCGCGTTCAATTGCGCTTTGCGGCGTGTGGTTCGCCAGCGCTTCGGGTTCGGTCAGGCCGCGCCAGCGCGGTTCAGTGGCGAGGATGATCTGGCCAGTGCTGTCCATGACGATCACCGCATCGGAAATCCCAGCCCAAGCACGCTCGAACTTTTGAAGATCAACCTCAACCGCGATCACGCCCAGCGTTTCGCCGCCCGATTGCATTCGGCGCGAGTAAAGAAACCGATACCCGCCCTGCTCACGCTCGATGGTTGAGAAGATCGTCGCGTTAGAACGGATGGCATCAACGAAATAGGGCTCAGACTTATGCGCCGATCCAAGCCTGTTGCGGTCGGTCGCGGCCACCGTACGCCCGTCAATGTCATACAACATCAAAGACGCCGCGCCGATTTCCTCAACAAAAGAGATAAGCCGCTGCGTGGAAAGCGAATAATCGGCCGTTTGCAGCGCGCCGATTAACGTGGGATCGCGCGCCAAAAGCTGTGGTACAATCGCGTTCTGGCGCAGTTCGGCCAGTAAGTTGCCACTGTAGAGCGCGATACGCAGTTCCGCGCGGTTGCGCGTGCTTTCGGTAAAGCGATCAGTCAGCAGCTTGTTGGTGATCGAAATCGTCACCACGGCCAATACCAGCAACGCAGCAATAGCAAACCGCACCCGCCAGGATACGGCTATACTGCTGCGTTCAGGTCGGGATGCATCGCTCATCGTGGCAACTTACGCTTTACGCGCATTGCACTCAAGTCAAGCAGTCTGCAATGCGCCAGTCAATGCGCGAAAGAGCGCCGCCCCATCCGTATTGCCATGGGCCACTTCCGCTGCCCGCTCAGGATGCGGCATCATGCCCAGCACACGGCGGTTTTCCGACAGGATTCCGGCGATATCATCGCGTGCACCATTCGGGTTCTCGGCATAGCTGAACGCCACACGATCTTCGCCGCGCAGTTTCGCAATTGTCTCATCATCGGCAAAGTAATTGCCGTCATGGTGCGCGATCGGAATGTTGATGACCTGACCGGCGTTGTATTCAGAAGTATAATCGCTGACCGTGGTCTCAACCTTAAGGCCGACAGTCTTGCAGATGTATTTCAGCCCCGCATTGCGCAGGAGCGCGCCGGGCAGCAGACCCGTTTCGGTCAGCACCTGAAAGCCATTGCAGATGCCCAGCACATACCCGCCGCGATTGGCATGAGCCGCCACAGAGCGGCAGATCGGCGAATTCGCGGCAATGGCCCCGCAGCGCAGGTAATCCCCATAGGAGAACCCGCCGGGAATGCCTACGATATCAACGCCTTGCGGCAGTTCGCTGTCCTTGTGCCAGACCATGGAAACCTTGGCGCCCGCGGCTTTGAAAGCCACGGCAAGGTCGCGGTCGCAATTGGACCCGGGGAAGACAACTACCGCTGCGTGCATCAGGCCAGCTCCACCGAATAGGATTCGATCACCGTATTGGCCAAGAGCTTTTCGCACATGGCGGTCACATCGGCCTCGGTCGTGCCCTCGGCAAGGTCCAACTCGATCACCTTGCCCTGACGCACGCCATTCACCCCGTCAAAGCCCAAGGCTCCGAGCGCGTGGCGAACAGCTTCGCCCTGAGGGTCGAGAACCCCATTCTTCAGCATCACATGCACCCGTGCTTTCATGGCGCGACACCCCTTTGTAACATCTGCAAATTGAACGGCGAAGCCGCGTTAGTTGATCAACGTCGGCTTGGAGACCGGCTGATTGTTTTTAGGCATTACGCCCAGACGTTTGGCCACTTCGGTATAGGCATCGGTAAGCGAGCCAAGATCGCGGCGGAACACATCTTTGTCGAGCTTCTGGCCCGTCTCGATGTCCCACAGGCGGCAGCTGTCGGGGCTGATCTCATCGGCGACGATCAGACGTTGGAAGTCACCATCGTAAACGCGGCCAATCTCGATCTTGAAGTCAACCAGCTTGATGCCGACGGCCATCATCACGCCCGACATGAAGTCATTGACCCGCAGCGCGAGGCTCAGGATATCGTCCATATCTTGCTGAGTTGCCCAGCCAAAGGCGGCGATATGCTCCTCGGTGACCAGCGGATCACCAAGCGCGTCGTCTTTGTAGCAATATTCGACAATCGGGCGCGGCAGCTGTGTGCCTTCTTCGATGCCAAGACGCTTGGACATGGAGCCGGCCGCATAGTTGCGCACGATCACTTCTAGCGGAATGATCTCAACCTGCCGCACGAGCTGTTCGCGCATGTTCAGGCGTTTGATGAAATGCGTCGGCACGCCGATGTTGTTCAGCCCGGTCATAAAGAACTCGGACAGGCGGTTGTTCAACACGCCCTTGCCCTCGATCGTGGCTTTCTTCTCGGCGTTAAAGGCCGTCGCATCGTCTTTGAAATATTGCACGATGGTGCCGGGCTCAGGACCTTCATAGAGGATCTTTGCCTTGCCTTCGTAGATCTTGTTGCGCCGGGCCATGGGCATCCTTTCCAACAGGGGGCGGGGAACATCCCCGCCGCTTGCGCTTCTCTTAGTGCAACCACCCCGCTGCTGCAAGCATGGCCCGTCACCTTTGACGCGCCACTTGTGGGAAGGCGGAGGCGACCGCATATGAATAGGGTAACCAAAGCAATCGGAGACCCTCCATGAGCAACTTTGACGACCGCGCCAACGCCTTTGAAAACAAGTTCGCCCACGATGCAGACATGCAATTCCGCGCCGAGGCGCGCCGAAACAAACTGTTGGGCCTCTGGGCTGCTGAACTTTTAGGCAAATCGGGCAGCGACGCCGACGACTACGCCAAAGAGGTCGTGAAATCCGACTTCGAAGAGGCGGGCGACGAAGATGTTTACCGCAAAGTCTCTGGCGACTTGGGCGACCGCGCCGATGAAGCGACGATCCGCGCCAAGATGCAGACCCTGATGGCCGAAGCCAAAGCGCAGCTTCTGAGCGAAACCAGCTAACCCCCACTCACCCCGGCCACGCGCCGGGGTGCACTCTACCCGCCTGCCCTCATAATGAAGATGAATATTATGAGATTGCCCCTATGAACCCATCGTGACATCAGGCGAAATTCCCAGACCCCACAGGAGCCCCCATGAGCAACGCATTCACCGATCTTCTCGCTGAAAAGGGCACATTGCTCGCGGATGGGGCCACGGGCACCAATCTGTTCAACATGGGGCTGATGTCAGGCGACGCGCCTGAGATGTGGAACACTGATGAGCCTAAGAAGATCATCAAGCTTTACCGGTTTGCAGTGGATTCGGGCAGTGACCTGTTCCTGACCAACTCTTTTGGGGCCAATGCTTCGCGGCTCAAACTGCACGGCGCTGAAAAGCGCGTTCATGAGCTGAGCCGCGTTTCTGCCGAACTGGCACGCGAAGTGGCTGATACCGCCGAGCGCAAAGTCATCGTCGCAGGCTCTGTCGGCCCCACGGGTGAGATCATGGAGCCGGTCGGCACGCTGACCCACTCCCTCGCCGTTGAGATGTTCCACGAAACCGCTGATGGTCTCAAGGCTGGTGGTGCCGATATCGGTTGGCTGGAGACGATCAGCGCCCCCGAAGAATACCGCGCCGCTGCCGAAGGCTTCGCGCTGGCGGGTCTGCCATGGTGCGGCACGATGAGCTTCGACACCGCGGGCCGCACGATGATGGGCCTGACCTCCGAAGGGATGGTCGATATGGTCCACGGGCTGGACAACACGCCGCTGGCATATGGCGCCAACTGCGGTACGGGCGCATCTGATCTGCTGCGCACCGTGCTCGGTTTCGCTGCAAAGAATGGCACGCTGCCGATCATCTCCAAGGGCAACGCGGGCATTCCGAAATACGTCGAAGGCCACATCCACTATGATGGCACGCCCGAGTTGATGGCGCGCTATGCGACCATGGCGCGGGACGCGGGGGCCAGCGTCATCGGCGGCTGCTGTGGCACCCTGCCCGAGCATTTGGTCGCGATGCGCGAAGCGCTCGACAGCACCGAAAAAGGCCCGGCCCCCACTTTGGAGCAGATCCGCGAAGAGATAGGTGATTTCTCGTCCGAAAGCGACGGCACCGACGGTCAAGGTCCAGTGCGCGCGCCACGCCGCGGCCGCCGCCGGAGCTAAGCCTTAGAACAAGCTCAATTGATCGCCCTTTTCGGAGGGCGGTCGAAACAGATCGCAGCGCAGCGGCACGCCCGCGCGGGTTAGCCCCAGCCGTTTGACCGCCAGATTAAAACGCTGCGCCACCATCTGCGCATAGGGCCCCTCGCCCCGCATGCGTTTGTGCCAGCCTGCGTCGTATTCCTTTCCACCATGCATATCGCGCAGCCGCGCCATGATCCGCTCGGCCCGGTCGGGATAATGGGTCGCAAGCCATTCTTGCACCAGCGGCGATACCTCACGCGGCAGGCGCAGCATGATCCAACTGGCGTGCCGCGCCCCGGCATCGCGCCCGGCGGCAAGGATCGCCTCCAACTCTGGATCGGTCAGCGCCGGAACCATTGGGGACGCCATGATCCGCACCGGAATTCCAGCCTCCGACAGCCTCCGGATCACCTGCAACCGCCGCTGCGGCGCTGGCGCGCGCGGTTCCATCAATCGGCTGAGGCGGGCATCGAGCGTTGTCACCGAAATTCCCACTGCGGCGAGGCCGCGTTTGGCCATATCGCTCAAAATATCAATGTCCCGCTCGATCAGACTGCCCTTGGTGACAATCGCGACCGGATGATTGAAGTCAGACAGTACCTCAAGACAGTCACGCATGATGCCATGGGTCTTTTCGATCGGCTGATACGGGTCGGTGCTCGTGCCGATAGCAATGGGCGCGACCTCATAGCGTTTCGCGCGCAGTTCTCGCGCTAGCACCGCCGGGGCTTCGGGGCGGGCGATCAACTGCGTCTCAAAATCCAGCCCCGGCGACAGGCCAAGATAGGCGTGGCTGGGCCGTGCGAAACAGTAAACGCAGCCATGTTCGCAACCGCGGTACGGGTTGATCGACCGATCAAAAGGCAGATCCGGCGAGCGGTTGTAAGTAATCACCCGGCGCGGCACCTCGATGCTGGTGTTGGTCCGCAGCACCGGAAGCACCTCTTCCCGCGCCCAGCCATCGTCCTCTGCCACGCGGGCGTGACGCTCGAACCGGCCCGCATCATTGCTGCCTGCCGCGCGGCCAAGCACGCGGAATCGCTGGTCTTCCCTATCCATGAAAGAAGGTTAGAACATTGCGCGAACATCAGCAAGTAAACTTGCGCAAACCCTTGTCCTTACACCGCAAAAAGCAGTAGTTTGCCCCCAAGGCGTCGCGCATGGCGCGGCCGATGTCGCAAACTGCGACCCCGGCGCTAACATTCCGTGAGACAAGGGCCCAAGTGTCATGCACCTGCACGCCCAGCAGAAGGAAACACCATGTCAGAAGAAGACGATATCATCCTGGCCGAGTTGGACGACGAAGAACTGGTCCAGCAGATGTTCGATGACCTCTATGACGGTCTCAAGGAAGAGATCGAAGAGGCCGTTCAAATCCTGCTCGACCGCGGCTGGGAACCCTACGAAGTTCTGACCAAAGCGCTGGTCGGCGGGATGACCATCGTCGGCGCGGATTTCCGCGACGGTATTCTCTTTGTGCCCGAAGTGCTGCTGGCCGCCAATGCGATGAAGGGCGGCATGGCGATCCTCAAGCCGCTGCTCGCCGAAACCGGCGCGCCGCGTGTGGGCAAGATGGTGATCGGCACAGTCAAAGGCGACATCCACGACATCGGCAAAAACCTTGTCGGCATGATGATGGAAGGCGCGGGTTTTGAAGTTGTCGATCTTGGGATCAACAACGCGGTCGAAGCCTATCTCGAAGCGCTTGAAGCCGAACAGGCCGACATCCTTGGCATGTCAGCGCTGCTGACCACCACCATGCCCTATATGAAAGTCGTGATCGATACGTTGGTCGAACAGGGCAAGCGCGATGACTATATCGTGCTGGTCGGTGGCGCGCCGCTGAACGAAGAGTTCGGCAAGGCCATCGGGGCTGACGCCTATTGCCGCGATGCCGCCGTAGCAGTGGAAACGGCCAAAGACTGGATGGGCCGGAAACATAACTCCGCCAACGCCTAGGCTGCTGGCACCGCTCCACTTGGCTTTGGCATCGGTGACATGCGATGGTGACGCCATGAGCGACAGCAATTTGCCAGATGATCGGACCCTCACCCAAGAGGGGCTCGCGCCCACCCGCGCGGGCCGTATCTTGCTGATCGCCTGTGGCGCGCTGGCCCGTGAGATATTGGATCTGAAGGCCGCGAACGGCTGGACCCATCTGGACCTGACCTGTCTGCCCGCGAAATATCACCTCTACCCGGAAAAGATCACCCAAGCGGTGCGCGACACGGTCGCCAAACACCGCACGGACTATGACGATTTCTTTGTCGTCTATGCCGATTGCGGCACGGGCGGCGGGCTGGAACGGGCTTGTGAAGAGATGGGCGTGCAGATGGTCGCGGGGCCGCATTGCTACAGCTTTTTTCAGGGCAACGAGAGCTTTGCCAAAACCTCGGAAGATGAGATCACCACCTTCTACCTCACCGATTTTCTGGTGCGGCAGTTTGAGGCTTTCATCATCAAGCCTATGGGCCTCGACCGACATCCAGAGCTGCGCGACATGTATTTCGGAAATTACGAGAAATTGGTCTATCAGGCGCAGACTGACGACCCGGCACTGACGGACAAGGCCCGCGATTGCGCGGCGCGGTTGGGTCTCGCCTTTGAGCGGCGATTTACGGGCTATGGAGATCTACAGACCGCGCTGCGCGACCTCTAAGCCTTCACGCTTCCTGAGCTGCCGTTTCGCGCACGCGCTCGATCATTGCCCGCAAACCGTTGGAGCGTTGCGCCGATAGGTGGTCGTTCAACCCCAGCCGTGCCAACTCCGCTTTCGCATCGACGCGGCTAACGTCCGCAGGCGTTAGACCATTATAAAGCATACGCAAAACAGCGATCAGCCCCGACACGATCATCGCGTCGCTCGCCCCGTCGAAATGCAGTTTCCCACCCTCGAACTGCGCATGCAGCCAGACCTGAGAGGCGCAACCGTCCACCTTGGTCGCGGGCACGCGCAGCGGCTCGGCCAGCGGGTCCATTGCTTTGCCAAGATCGATAACATGACGATAACGGTCTTCCCAGTCTTCCAGAAACTCGAAATCTTCGACCAGTTCTTCAAAGGCGGGCGTGGCCATCTGTGCACTCTCTTTGGGTGAATTTCACTGTTTGACAGGTAGGATGCCGATGCGCAAAGGTCCACCCCCTTCCCAAGGCCTGCGTGATGGGGTAGCACAAGACAAGTTAACTTAACGGCGGATCTTATGCGCAAGACAACCCTCGCTCTTTTGGCCTCGACCCTCTTGGTATCCGCCTGCGGCACGGTGCGTGACAGCCGTATCAACCCGATGAATTGGTTCGGCCCTGCCCGCTCGGTTGAGGCTGCACCGGCGGAGAGCACGAACCCACTGATCCCGCAACGTCGTGGTCTTTTTGCCAGACGCGCAGTTGAGGTCGACACCTATGAGGGGCGTCCCTTTGAGCAGATCACCGACCTGACGATTGAGCCTGTGCCGGGTGGTGCGATTCTGCGCGCCACGGGGCTGGCCGCGCGACAGGGTATCTATGCGGTACGTCTGACCCCCGCAACGGTTGATGAATTGCCCGTCGACGGTGTTTTGACTTATCGATTGGAGGGGATCCGCCCCGACAAAGCGACACGCCAAGGCAGCCAACCCACTCGCGAAGTTATCGCCGGGCGGCGTCTGACTGACGAAGATCTGATCGGTGTGCGTGAGATTCGCGTTCAAGGGCAGCTGAACACATTGGTGTCACGCCGCTGAGATTCCACCGCGCCTTGCCGAGTTGAGCCGCCCCTGATCGGGCGGCTCTTTTCGTTTCAGACCTTTACGGTTTTCACGTCATTGCCGTCTGCCGCCAAGGCGATTTTGCCCTCGCAAAGCAGCAGGGCATCGGCGCCAAAGACTTCGTGCCGCCAGCCGCGCAACGCTTGCACGTCACGCTCCCCGGCAGAAAGCATGTCTAAATCACTGGCCGAAGCGATCAGCTTGGCCGCGACGCCCGCGCTTTCGGTCTTGGCCTTAAGCAGCACACGCAAAAGATCGGCCAGCGCCGGGTTCACCTGTAGCTTCTCGCGCTTTCGGTCAGGCTGAGGCATATCGCCTGGTTTGCAGGTCACGCCTGCGGCCACGGCTTTCAAAATACCCTCGGCGATTTCACCCTTGCGGGCCTCGCGGAGCAGCAGGCGGGCGCGGTTCAACTCTTCTCCGTTCGAAGGCTTGAGGCTGGCCAATTCGACCAACGCGTCATCCTTAAACACCCGGTTGCGCGGGATATTGCGGGTGCGGGCATAGTCCTCGCGGAATGCAGCCAGTTCCCGTACGATCGCCAAGAACTTCGGCGAATTGGTCCGGGTTTTGACACGTTTCCACGCATCCTGCAGTTGGGTCACATAGGTATCGGGGCTGAGCAACGTTTCCAGCTCTTCAGCAACCCAACGTGCGCGGCCTGTCTGCTCCAGCTTACCGGCCAGAAACTCGTAAATCTGGCGCAGGTGGGTGACGTCGGCCAGCGCATAAGTTTTCTGTGCATCGGTCAGCGGACGGCGCGACCAATCGGTAAAGCGGGACGTTTTATCGAGCGCCTGATGCGCGATCTTACGCACCAGCGTTTCATAGCCCACCTGTTCGCCAAAGCCGCAGACCATCGCGGCCACTTGGGTGTCGAACAGCGGCTCAGGGAAAACTTCGGCATCGACAAAGAAAATCTCAAGGTCTTGTCGTGCCGCGTGGAACACTTTGACAACCGACGTGTCGCGAAAAAGCGTATAAAGCGGCTCTAGCGAGATGCCCTCGGCCAGCGGGTCGACCAGCACGGCGTTGCTGTCGTCGGTGCCGGGCATCGCGAGCTGGACGAGGCACAGCTTGGAATAGTAGGTGCGTTCGCGCAGAAATTCGGTATCGACGGTCACATATTCATGGCGGGCCGCCTCTTCACAGAATTGCGCGAGATCGGCTGTCGTGGTGATGGTTTTCATAAATGCTCTTTGACAAGTTGCATGCCCGGTCATCGGGCTTTAGCCCAAGAGGTACATCACGTGCGCAGGTTTGACCAGCGTCAGCCCTTGAGCATCACCGGTTGCCGCTCACCTGCCGCAAAACGGCGCAAAACTGCTGGATAAAGCAGATGTTCCTGAACCAGCACCCGCTCGGACAACGTCTCGGCCGTGTCGCCCGGCAGAACCGGAATGCGCGCTTGGCCAAGGATCGGGCCGTCATCCAATGCGGCAGTCACCTCATGAACGGTGCAGCCATGTTCGGTATCGCCTGCTTCCAACGCGCGGGCATGGGTGTGCAGCCCGCGGTATTTCGGCAGCAAGGAAGGGTGGATGTTGATCATTCGCCCGGCCCAAGCGTCCGTAAACCCTTCGGTCAGTTTGCGCATGAAACCGGCAAGGCAAATGATGTCGGGCGCATGGGCTTCAAGCGCGGCGGTAAGCGCCGCCTCAAACGCCGGACGATCCTTGCCGAAGGGGCGGTGGTCGACCACTTCGGTCGCGATCCCCTGCCCCTGCGCCCAAGCGATTCCGCCCGCGTCTGCGTTGTTGGACAGCACCAGACAGGGGCGGCCCGCATGGTCGCCAGTCATATCCTCGACCAGCGCCCGCATGTTGGAGCCGCCGCCCGAGACGAAAATCGCAACCCGCTTGGTCAAAGCAGCGCGCCGGAATAGGTGACGCCATTGCCGGTGGTGATACGCCCGATTTCGACGGCGGCGTGGCCATCCTCGGCAAAGGCGGCCTTGGCGGCCTCGACCTTGTCGGCAGAGATGACGGCAACCATGCCAATGCCAGCGTTGAAGGTCTTGAGCATCTCGGTCTCGGCCATGCCCCCTTCGGCGGCAAGCCATTTGAAGACCGGCGGCAGGTCCCATGCGTTGAGGTCAATCTCGGCCGCCAACCCAACGGGCAGCACACGCGGCAGGTTCTCGGTCAGGCCACCGCCGGTGATATGAGCCAGCGCCGACACGGCATCGGCGCGCAGGGCCGCAACGGCGCCTTTGACGTAAAGCCGTGTGGGTGTCAGCAGCGCACTGCCCAGATCACCTTCGCCCCATGGGCAATCGTCGCCCCAACCCAAACCGCTGCGCTCAACGATCTTGCGCACTAGGCTATAGCCATTGGAATGCACACCGTCGCTGGGCAGGCCCAAGAGCACGTCGCCCTCTTTCACATCGCGCGGCAGTTCCGTCCCGCGCTCCATCGCGCCGACGGAAAAACCGGCGAGGTCAAAATCGCCCGCGTGATACATGCCCGGCATTTCAGCAGTCTCACCACCGATCAAGGCGCAACCGGAATCGGCGCAGCCCTTAGCGATGCCCTCAATGATCCGCGCGGCGCTGTCGAGTTCCAGTTTACCGGTCGCGAAATAATCGAGAAAGAAGAGCGGCTCGGCGCCTTGGCAGACCAAATCGTTGACGCACATAGCGACCAGATCAATGCCGATGCTGTCGACATTGCCGGTGTCGATGGCAATGCGCAGCTTGGTGCCTACGCCGTCCGTCGCGGCAACCAGCACCGGATCGGTGAAACCTGCGCCCTTCAGATCGAACAGCGCGCCAAAGCCGCCAAGGCCAGACATAACGCCGGGCCGAGCGGTGGATTTCGCCGCCGGTTTGATCCGCTCTACAAGCGCGTTGCCTGCGTCAATATCCACGCCTGCTTCGGCATAGGTGATTCCGTTGTCGGATTTTGTCATGGTCATGGCCCCCGGCGCGCATTTTCCCTTGCGCGCGGAGTTAGAGTATTGTGCGGGTCACTGCAATCATTTGGTGCAGCTAATGTCTTGACGCCCCGGCTGCGGCGTCATACCCAAACGCCATGGCGGGCCTGTAGCTCAATTGGTTAGAGCAGAGCGCTCATAACGCTTTGGTTGCGGGTTCAAGTCCTGCCGGGCCTACCATTACCGCCTCAACACACCGAACTAAGCGTTTCGCGCTGACATATTGGTCCGTTCAGCGTTTTGCGCTGACATGCCAATTCATCGTCATTTCAACCACGGTTGCGCCAGCTTCATTGCGGATATCGACCGTCACGTCGAAGGCCACTTTACCCGCTTCTTGTAACGCCGCCAGAAGGTCGGTACCGGGCAGCGAAGTTTTGGCATGGGCGGTCAGCGTGCCCTCGGCAATACGCTTAAAGGTAATCTGCCCCATCGCCGCGACGGGGCGCATGTCCATGATTACGGGCGCAATCGCCCCTGCCATAGCAGCGCCTGAGGCCGCCTCTCCCAGGGTGAACATCGCCCCTGCGTGTTGCGTGCCGATGTGGTTAGACGTCTCGTGCCGCTGGACCAATTCGGCACTGGCGGTGCCGTCGCCGATTTCCAGCAGTTTCACCCCCACATGTGCGGCAAAAGGTACGGCCGTGTCGAGGTGGGATTTGATCATGTCATAGGGGGTCATGGGCGCGCTCCGTCTCAGGGTTTGGCGTATTGTGGCAAAGGATATCCAGCCACACAATCATGCCGCCGGGTCACCGCGCGATGACGATATCCGCGCGCAGCCCACCAAGTTGGTCTGATTCTCCCAGCCGCAGCACCCCACCATGGGCACGTGCAATGTCGGTGGCAATCGCAAGGCCAAGCCCCACGCCGCCGCCTTTATCTTGATTGCGTGCGGGATCAAGCCGCGAGAAAGGCCGCGTTGCCTCGTCTCGGCGTTCTTCTGGGATGCCGGGGCCATCGTCTTCGACGCGGATGCGCAGGGTGCGATCGCTCAGCATGACGGAAACTTCGGCCTGAGTGCCATAGCGCACGGCATTAGAAATCAGGTTATCGACCGCACGCCGCATCGCCATTTTGCGCAGTTTCACCACGCCCTCGCCGCTGCCCTCGGGTGGCAGCAGCGTCACCCTGCGCCCCCCGCGCTGCGCGTCCTCGACGATTGTCCGGACAAACCCATGCGGCTCCACCTTCTCCGGCTCGCCCTCGGCGGCGCCTTTGGCGAAGTTCAAAAATTCATCCAGCATCCGCTGCATGTCGTCCACATCAGCCAAGAGTGGTGTGGCGTCGTCTTCGTCGATCATCGACAGGCCAAGCCGCATCCGGGTAAGCGGCGTGCGCAGATCGTGGCTCACCCCCGAAAGCATCAATGTGCGCTGTTCAATCTGCCGCTCGATCCGGGCGCGCATGTCAACAAAAGCATTCCCCGCCGCGCGTACTTCAACCGCGCCGGTGGGGGTATAGGGCTCATGCCGCCCTCGGCCAAAGGCTTCGGCTGCACGGGCCAAGCGTTTGATCGGGCGCAATTGATTACGCAGATAGATCGAAGCAATCACGCTCAAAAGCACACCGAAGAACACAGTATATACGAAAAGCTGATGCGGATTGGATGCCGAGATTCGCCGCCGCTCAAATTGGATGCGCAGGGGGCCGTGGACGCTTTCGATATAGAGGATGACAAAATCATCATCGCTGAGGTCCACTGCCTCAATCCCGTCCATCTTGCTTCTCAGTCGCGGAATCAGCACCCGGCCGGAATAATCGTACCACAGCATCTTGTCGGCTTCGGGAAGCGGGCGATTGGCGGGGGTCACCACGAAATCAAGCGGCCCTGCCCGCGCCTCAACCGCCATCGGAACGGATTGCGCGTCGGGCGCAGTGCCAACGGCCAGCATCACCAGTTCCAATTCACGCAGAACCGTGTCGGTCATCTGGCCGGTGACGCCTTCGAAATGCCGCTGAGCAAAGATCACCACGACGACCAATTGCAAAAACACCACTGGTAACAGCAGGATCAACGCGGCGCGTCCGTAGATGCCGCGCGGCACATATCGTTTGAGCCAAGCAAAATTCATAGCTAGACCTTAGCCAGCCCCCTGCCCCTGCGAAAGGTGAAACCATGCTGCCGCCCGACAACTTCGACCCCGAGATTGGCCTTGCCGAAACCTTGGAGCCCGGGCTGCGCCGTATCGTGGCGCCCAACCCTTCGCCGATGACCTATCGCGGTACCAATACCTATCTGTTGGGCAGCACAGACATCGCCGTTATCGATCCCGGCCCAGATAGCCCCGCGCATCTTGAAGCGATCCTCGCCGCGATAGAGCCGGGGCAGCGGATCAGCCATATCATTGTGACCCATACGCATCTGGATCACTCCCCCCTCGCGCGTCCTTTGGCCGCGCGGACCGGGGCCGAGGTCTGGGCCTTCGGCGACGCCACAGCGGGCCGGTCCCCAGTGATGCAGGGATTGGCCGAGGCGGGGCTGATGGGCGGTGGTGAAGGTGTGGATCGCGGGTTTATCCCCGATCACCTTTTGGCCGACGGTGACGTACTGAGGGCGGACGGCTGGGCGCTGCAAGCGCTGCACACGCCGGGCCATATCGGCAATCACCTTTGTCTTGCGTGGGGGGATGCCTGTCTGACGGCGGATCACATTATGGGCTGGGCCACCTCGCTGGTCTCCCCTCCAGACGGAGATTTGACTGATTTCATGGCCTCTTGCGAAAAGCTGGCAGCCCGTCAGTGGCGGGTGTTCTACCCCGGCCACGGCGCGCCTGTCCGCGATCCCAACGCGCGGCTCGACTGGTTGCTGGCGCACCGCCGCGCGCGCGAGGCGTCGATCCTTGAGGCGCTGACCGCCGGGCCTGCCACGGCTGAGGACCTCGCCCGCGTGATCTATACCGAGACCCCCGCCGCGCTTTTGGGGGCTGCCACGCGAAACGTGCTGGCGCATCTGGTTGATCTGACAGGCCGGAGCCGCGTTGCCCCGCAGGGCGCCTTGCGGGCTGAGGCGCATTTCGCCCTCACCTCATAGGGGAAAGCAGCGATTTCCGTCGCATAATCGCAACAAAAGCCGCTTTCTGGGCACAATCCAGCCCTTTTTTGGACCTTAACCGCGCCCAAGCTGGTTGCAGGGGCAGAGACATCAAAACCCCAGCGAGCAGCAAAGGAGCTACCCGATGGCCCGACTTGACAGAACGCCGCAACCGCAAAAACCAAAGCCTGAGCAGACGCCGAAAGGCACCTCGGCTCAGCCCCCTCGGCGCCCGATCCCTCTCATCACCGATTACGCCAGCCTTTGAATAAGGCCGTGATGTGCCGGATAGGGGTCGGTGCATTGGGGGAACTTTGATGTGCAAACCAGCGTTGACGCTATATAGCTAAGCACGCAAGGACACCCATGGAACCCCACGCCCCTTCTCACGAAGCCGACCTCGCCCGCCTGCGCCGTTTGGCGGTGAGCATGGACAGCGCATTCAAACTGCCAGTGGTTGGCGTGCGCATGGGGTGGGATTCGATCTTAGGCTTTGTGCCTGTGGTTGGCGATACGCTGGCGCTGTTGCCCTCGGCGTATATCCTAAAGGAATCGCATCGCATGGGCGCGCCAAAAGGCGTTTTGGCCAAGATGCTGGTAAATACGGGCATCGACTATGTGATCGGTTCAGTACCACTGGTGGGTGATCTGTTCGACATCGGCTGGAAGTCGAAGCTGCGCAATGTTGACCTGCTTGAGCGGCACTTGCGAGAGAAAGCTGCCAAAGCCCCGCCGATGGGTGATATCGAAGGGCGTATGTCTTCGCATCATCCTACCCTCAACAATTGATCCCTCAAACGTAAAAAGGGCCGCCCGAAAGCGACCCTCTCAAACTCTGTCCGAAGAACGGCGGCTTAGCCGACCAGTTCAAGACCGGAGAAGAAGTATGCGATTTCAACCGCTGCGGTTTCCGGTGCGTCGGAACCGTGAACGGAGTTTTCGCCAACGCTTTCAGCGAATTCTGCGCGGATAGTGCCTGCTTCTGCGTCAGCAGGGTTGGTTGCGCCCATGACTTCGCGGTTTTTCGCGATGGCGTTTTCACCTTCGAGAACCTGAGCAACGATCGGCGCGGATGCCATGAACTCGCACAGTTCGTCGTAGAAAGGACGCTCAGCGTGCACCTTGTAGAACTCGCCCGCCTGCGCTTTTGTCAAGTGGATGCGCTTTTGTGCGACAACGCGCAGGCCAGCGTCTTCAAATTTTTTGACGATGGCGCCGGTCAGGTTGCGGCGGGTTGCGTCGGGCTTGATGATCGAGAAAGTGCGTTCGAGGGCCATTGGCTGTACTCCATAGCGGGTGTTGATTTGCGCGCTCCCTAGCATGGGGTCTGACACATGAAAAGCCGTGATTGACCTTCGGCCCGGCTTGCTCCAAACGGCGTGCATGTTACGCATTTCAGAAATCAACTACTCCGTCGAAGGCCGCCCTCTGTTTGAGGAAGCCTCCGCCGTGATCCCCGAGGGCCACAAGGTGGGCATCGTCGGGCGCAATGGCGCGGGCAAAACCACGCTGTTCAAGATCATCCGTGGCGAGCTGTCGCTTGATAGCGGTGACTTCTCTCTGCCGTCCCGCGCCAAGATCGGCGGCGTCGCGCAAGAGGTGCCCTCCTCCGAGACATCGCTGATCGACACGGTGCTGGCCGCCGATGTGGAACGCGCCCGGTTGATGTTGGAGGCTGAAACCGCCGAGGATCCGACCCGCATCGCAGACATCCAGACCCGTTTGGCCGATATCGACGCATGGTCCGCCGAAGGGCGCGCCGCGTCGATCCTCAAAGGTCTAGGCTTTGACGACGAAGAGCAGCAGATGCCCTGCTCTGCCTTTTCGGGCGGTTGGCGGATGCGTGTGGCGCTGGCGGCGGTGCTGTTTGCACAGCCCGATCTGCTGCTCTTGGATGAACCGACCAACTATCTCGACCTTGAGGGTGCGCTTTGGCTGGAAAGCTATCTGGCTAAATACCCCCACACCGTGTTGATCATCAGCCACGACCGGGGGCTTTTGAACCGCGCCGTGGGCGGTATCTTGCACCTCGAAGACCGCAAGCTGACATATTATCAGGGCCCTTACGACCAATTCGCCCGCCAGCGCGCCGAGAAACGTGCGTTGCAGGCGGCGATGGCCAAGAAACAGCAGGCCCGCCGCGATCACATGCAAAGTTTTGTGGACCGCTTTAAGGCCAAGGCATCCAAGGCGAAACAGGCGCAATCGCGTCTGAAGATGATCGAGAAGATGGATATGATCACCGCGCCCGAGGATGTGGCGCGCAAGGTCTTCACCTTCCCTGAACCCGAAGAACTGTCGCCGCCGATCATCAATATTGAGAACGGTTCGGTCGGCTATAGCGATGACAGCCCGGTGCTGACGCGGCTGAACCTGCGTATCGACCAAGACGACCGCATCGCCCTGCTGGGTAAGAACGGTCAGGGTAAATCAACACTGGCCAAACTGCTTTCAGACCGATTGCCGTTGATGGCGGGCAAGCAGATTAACTCCTCCAAGCTGCGTGTGGGCTTTTTTGCCCAGCATCAGGTTGATGAATTGATTGTCGAAGAAACGCCCCTGCAACACATGATTTCCGCACGCCCCGGCGTGCTGCAATCGAAGCTGCGGGCGCAATTGGCTGGCTTTGGCCTTGGCCCGGATCAGGCTGAAACCGAAGTTGGACGTCTGTCTGGCGGGCAAAAGGCACGTCTGTCGTTGCTGCTGGCCACTCTGCACGCGCCGCATCTGCTGATCCTCGATGAGCCGACCAACCACCTTGATATCGAATCCCGCGAAGCGTTGGTTGAAGCGCTGACGCGGTATTCTGGTGCGGTGATCCTTGTCAGCCACGATATGCACCTGCTGTCGATGGTCGCAGACCGCTTGTGGTTGGTGTCGAACGGCACGGTCAAACCCTATGAGGACGACCTCGAGGCCTATCGCAAGATGCTGCTGACGCCCGAAAAACCGGTCAGCAAGAACCCGTCAAAGCAGCCCAAGGAAGCCCCCAAACCCAAACGCGCCAGCCGCGATGAGGTGCTGGCGCTGCGCAGTGAGGTGCGCAAGGCCGAGGCGCGGATGGAAAAGATCAACGAGATGCGCGACAAACTAGCCAAGAAACTGGCCGATCCCGCGCTCTATGAAGACGCAAAAACCGGCGAGCTTGAGGTCTGGAACAAGAAATACGCCGAAGTGATGGAGGCGCTGCACCGCGCCGAAACTCTTTGGATGGGCGCGCAGGAAAAGCTGGAGAAGGCCACGGCCTGATCTTGAGCCTATCATATTAATACAACGCGGGGGTCGCCTATAGGGCGGCCCTCGTGCATTCTGACAAGACTGCACCGCGCCAAGGAATACCGATGACCTTCGATACCGCCTATATGATCACCGCCCTCGTCACGATGTTTGTTGTGGTCGACCCCATCGCCATTGCGCCTGTCTTTCTGGCGCTGACCCGCGGGATGAGTAATGCGCAAAGGCGCAAAATCGCTTGGCGCGCAGTGGGCGTAGCCGGGTTGATTTTGCTGATTTTCGCTGCCTTCGGCGAAGCGGTGCTCGGCTTCATCGGGATCTCAATGCCCGCTTTCCGCGTCGCGGGGGGCATTTTGCTGTTCATTACCGCTCTCGACATGCTTTTTGACCGCCGGACCAAACGGCGCGAGGACCGCGCGGATGAGGATGACCATGACGATCCATCGGTCTTTCCCATGGCGATCCCACTGATCGCCGGTCCCGGCTCCATCGCCTCTGTCATCCTGCTAACGGGTGAAAAACCGGGCGGCGAAGGGTTGCTGACCATTATCGTGATCACCGCACTTACCTTGGTGGTTATGGCGCTGACCATGCAAGTAAGCGGCGCACTTGAGCGCGCGATGGGCAAGACCGGCATTAATATCATCACCCGTTTACTGGGCATGCTGCTGGCGGCTCTTTCGGTTCAATTCGTGCTCGATGGCCTTGCGGCCTTTGGTTTCGGCCCCGGCCCGACACCCGGCTGACATTTGCCCTCTGCGTTCCTATATCTGGATTAGGGGGGGCGACCTAATGGCCGAAATCGACACTGCACATCTGATCTACCTAATTGTCCTGCTAACCATGTTGGCGGGCTGGTTTTTCCTCCAAAATCGTCCCAGCATGAACAAGACGCTGCAACAGGCTGCAGTCTGGGGGCTGATCTTTGTCGGTGCCGCCGCTGGTGTTGGCCTGTGGCAAGACATCAGCCGCGGCACAGCGCGCCAGCAACTTAGCATCAGCGAAGCGGGCGAGATCGTCCTGCCGCGCGGGCCCGATGGTCATTATTACCTGACTGCCGAGGTCAACGGAGCCCCGGTGCGTTTTGTCGTCGACACAGGCGCGTCAGATATTGTGTTGAGCAAGGCAGATGCCGAGCGGATTGGGATCGACCCAGGAGAACTTAACTACCTCGGGCGTGCCGCTACAGCGAATGGTGAAACCCGCACCGCTTTCGTAGAGCTTGACGAAATCGTCGTGGGCAACGCGGTAGATTACAATGTCTCTGCTGTGGTGAATGAAGGCGTAATGTCACAGTCACTTTTGGGTATGGGCTATCTACAACGCTGGGGACGAATTGAGATTAGCGGTGGCGAATTACGTCTAAGTCGCTGATCCGGCTTATAATTTCCTATCCCTCGGCATTGAGCAATCAAATTCGCCGCAGAATGACGCCGCATTCGCCGCAAATTGGACAGGTTACCGCCGTTTTGCGCGAATATCTGCAAGGCACAACTGTACCCAAATTTGGAGAACTTGCTGCCATGCTATCGAATATTTTAAGGGGGTCTTCCTCCTATCAACAGAGTAATAGGCCGCCCAAAGCCGAGAAGGTCGAAAAGCCTGGGAAACCGGAAAAGAACCAAAATAGCGCCCCCAAGGCTGAGGCAAAACCAGCCAGCGAACCACAGGCGACGCAAAACAGCGCCGCCGCACAGGAAACAACCAAGTCCCAATCGGTACAAGCGCCCGCAAAGACCCAAGCGGTACAGACCGTCGCGCAGACAAAATCGATGGAAACAACCCCGAAGGCGTCAGACGCCGACAGCGAAGCTTTCGCCCGCGCTGCGGCACAGCGTAATGTTGAGAGCGTTCGCACCCGCGCTTTGCTCGATACAATTGCGCCGGTGAATAACAGCGCTGTTGAGGCCGCGAAATCCTACGTAACCAAGGTCGAGCCGCAGGCGCAAGACGGCACGGCCAACAACGCTGGATCCGCTGCAAAATCCGCAGTCGACAAAGCGGCCTGATCCGAGATTATTCATTCAAGGGGCGGGAGGCATTTGCCACCTGCCCCTATTTCAGGTCTCAGCCTTCTTTTCCCAACGGCCACTCTCTTCTGACCAATATTGTGCCGATGCACCGTCGGACTTCAGCCGCTTCCACAGCGCGCGCGCGTGATCCAGTGCCATGGGGTCATGTCCGTCAAACAACACGCAAACCCGCTGCAACGCTGCGACTTCTTGCGCCGTGACATTGGCACCATGTACCGCCATCAGGCAATCCGCACGGTTGGGGGTGCTGTCCTCCAACGTCAACAGCACCGGCTGATCTGCATCTTGTGGACCACCAACCATGCCATGTGGCAGAAAGCTGTCTTCGGAAAATGTCCAAAGCGCCCGATCCAGCGCTTCTAGCCCCTCGCGATCCGTGCCGCGCAAGGCCACGCGCCAGCCGTTGGCGAGCGACTTTTCCAGCAGCATCGTCAGCGTCTCGACCAGAGGTCGCTGCGTCAGGTGATAGAAGTAGGCCGCTCCCATTTTCGGTTCAGCCCTTCTCGAAGCGGTCGGCGACCAGACGGTTCAGCGCCGCCACGCCCCAGCCGGTCGCGCCTGCGGGGGCCAGCGTGCTCTCGGATTTCAACGAGGCAACCCCGGCGATGTCGAGATGGATCCAAGGTGTCTCATCCTTGACGAAGCGCTTGAGGAATTGCGCTGCAGTGATAGACCCCGCCGGACGCCCCCCGATGTTTTTCATATCAGCGATGCGGCTTTTCAACTGATCGTCATAACCTTGGCCCAGTGGTAGCCGCCACGCGCCCTCGCCTTCACTCTCGGCGGCCTTTAGGAAATCGTTGCACAGGCCGTCATCGTTCGAGAAAACACCGGCGTTTTCATGTCCCAGTCCGATAATGACCGCACCGGTCAGCGTTGCCAGATCAATCATCGCGGCGGGTTTGAACCGATCTTGCGCGTACCACATGACATCGCAGAGCACCAAGCGCCCCTCGGCGTCGGTGTTGATGACCTCCACCGTGTCGCCTTTCATGGTGGTGATCACATCGCCTGGACGGGTGGCGTTGCCCGAAGGCATATTTTCCACAATCCCCACCAGCCCTACGACATTCGCCTTGGCCTTGCGCAGCGCCAGCGTGCGCATCACGCCCGACACCACGCCTGCGCCGCCCATGTCCATGGTCATATCTTCCATGCCCGGGCCGGGTTTAAGGCTGATGCCGCCGGTATCAAAGACCACGCCCTTGCCGACCAGCGCCAGCGGAGCCGTCCCCTCAGCGCCACCTTCCCACCGCATGACCACGACCTTAGAGGGGCTATCAGATCCCTGCCCGACTGACAAAAGCGTTCTCATTCCGAGCGTTGCAAGCTCTTCTTCATCTAAAACTTCAACTTTAAGGCCTAAGCTTTCCATCTCGGCCAGACGTTCGGCAAAGTTGGTTGTCGTCAGGATGTTGGCCGGGGCATTGGTCAGGTCGCGGGTCATGAATGCGCCCTCCGCCACGGCCATCAATGGCGCTGCAGCTTTGCGTGCATCCTCAGGCTTGGAACACATGACCTCAACACTGCCCTTACGGGGTTTGGGGGATGATTTATGATCCTCAAACCCATAATCCCTCATTGCCAGACCAAAGGCCACATCGGCCACCCGGCGCATGCCTGCGGCCAGAATCAACAGTTCGCTGTCGCCCCTACGTTTAGCCAAAGCCGCGCCTGCCTTGCGCGCGGTCATCACATCGGCACGGCGCGGCATGTGGACCACATCCACCGCCTCTACTGCCATTCCGGCGGGAAAGCCCATGCTAAGCACATCACCGGGATTGAGGCTGGTAAAACGATCGCTCTCAACCAGCCGTTGTAACGCGCCCTTGGTCAGCCGGTTCACCCGCCGCGCCCCGGCATCAAGCCGACCCTCTGGCTCAAGAAAGACCGCGACCCGCCCTGAATGCCCTGCGATACGGTCAATGTCGGTCTCAGCAAAGGTGATGGGGGTCAGATCGGTCATGGTATGCCTCGTGTTTGATTTGGCCCAGACCTAGCGCGCCGCGCCGCCCATGGCCAGATAGCAGTTTTCCCGCCCCAAGATTTGCTTTAAGATCCCCGTAAACGCCGTCAGAGCATCTCGGGGGATCAGAGTGGCACGAATTGACCGCTACATGCTGTCGCAACTTCTGGTTATGTTCGGCTTTTTCGCGCTGGTGCTGGTGGCGTTGTTTTGGATCAACCGCGCGGTGGTATTATTCGACCGTTTGATCGGAGATGGCCAATCTGCATTGGTGTTTCTGGAGTTTACGGCCCTTGGCCTGCCCAAGTTGATCGTCACCGTCCTGCCGATCGCAACCTTTGCCGCGTCGGTCTATGTGACCAACCGCATGTCGAGCGAATCTGAACTGTCTGTCCTTCAGGCCGCAGGTTCCGGCCCTTGGCGTCTGGCGCGGCCTGTCTTTGTCTTTGGCCTATGCGTGGCGCTGATGATGACAGTGCTGAGCAATTTTCTTGTCCCTATGGCGCAGGGCCAGCTGAAGCAGCGTGAGGCCGAGATCTCGCGCAATCTCACCGCGCGGCTGTTGACGGAAGGGACGTTTTTGCATCCGTCGGATGAGGTGACCTTCTATACCCGCGCGATCGATAACGATGGCGTCTTGCGCGATGTGTTTCTGTCGGATCGCCGCAAGGCCGATGAGGGGGTGATCTATACTGCCGCCGAAGCCTACTTGGCCCGCAATGGTGAGAATACGACGTTGATCATGCTCAACGGCATGGCGCAGCGCCTTGATACGGTCCAGAACCGGCTGGCCACCGCCAAGTTTCGTGATTTTTCCTTCGATATTTCCCCTTTGGTCGGCAGTGACGAGGCTATTGGCCAGTCGGTGTCTTCAATGGTGACGCCTGCGTTGTTATGGGACTGGGCCGGGGTTGCCGCGCAGGCTGACACAACACAAGGCATCGTTGCCGAAGAATTACACGGCCGCCTTGCGCAGCCCTTGTTCTGTATCGTCGCCGCAATGATTGGTTTTGCCACTTTGATCCTTGGTGGTTTCTCGCGGTTTGGTGTCTGGCGCGAAGCGGTGATAGCTTTTGGCCTGTTGATCGCCATTGACGGGCTGCGGGGTACCTTGGTGGTACAAATTCGCGAGAGTGCCGCCGCTTGGCCACTGGCCTATCTGCCGTCGCTTATCGGGGCGGCACTGACACTTGCGATGCTTTGGCAAGCGGCGCATCCGCGCTGGATCCGGCGGCGTCTGCGCGGCAAAGGGGCGACCGCATGATCCTGCATTTCTACTTCGCCCGCCGTTTTTTCACCAGCTTTATGGTGATAACGGCAGTGCTTGCCGCCTTGGTGATGCTGGTTGACGGTGTCGATCAGGCGCGGCGTTTTGCCGACGATGATGTCGGCTGGGATCAAGTGTTGGGCATGACCCTGCTGCACATGCCGCAGACGATCAATATGATCCTTCCACTGATCATGATCCTTGCCACGGTTGCGTTGTTCATCGGTTTGGCGCGATCCTCTGAACTGGTCGTGACCCGCGCGGCAGGCCGCTCTGCTTTGCGCGCCTTGATCGCACCGATGGTGGTGGCGCTGATTATCGGTACGCTGGCCGTGGCTATGCTTAACCCCATCGTGGCGGCAACCAGCGAACGGGCGGAGTATTTGACGCAGAAATACCGCTCTAACGGAAGCTCGGCCCTTTCTGTGAGCGACGAAGGGCTCTGGCTGCGCCAAGGCACAGAGGAAGGCCAATCGGTCATCCGCGCATGGCGTACCAACAGCGATGCCTCTGTCCTCTATAATGTGACGATCATCAGCTATAACGCCGAGAAAGGTCCGATCCGCCGGATCGAGGCCGAAAGCGCGCAACTTAGCGGTAGCGACTGGCAGTTGACCGGGGCCAAGATTTGGCCGCTAGAGGCTGGGGTTAACGCCGAAGGCGAAGCCGAGGTACATGAAACGTTGTCGATTCCCGCGTCTCTCACGGTTGAGCGTATTCGGGAAAGCATTGGCCGTGTCGCCGCAGTCTCGATCTATGAGTTGCCTGAATTCATTCGTCAGTTGGAGCAGGCGGGCTTTAGCACGCGGCAACATGAGGTTTGGTTGCAGGCCGAATTGGCGCGGCCCTTCTTTCTGGTGGCCATGGTTCTGGTTGCGAGCGCATTCACCATGCGCCATACCCGTTTTGGGGGGACCGGCGTTGCTGTGCTGGCCTCGATTTTGCTGGGGTTCGGTTTGTATTTTATTCGCAGTTTCGCGCAGATCCTTGGCGAGAACGGCCAAATCCCTGTGACCCTTGCCGCTTGGGCACCGCCCGTTGCCGCCATCTTTTTGGCACTTGGTCTGCTTTTGCATGCGGAGGACGGCTGACATGCGCGCGGCTTTGGTTGGACTTGCTCTTAGCTTTGCGCCTCTGGCCATAAGCGCGCAGACCGCCCCCACCACAGATCGACCCGCCGTTTTGGTCGCCGATCAGGTGTTCATTACCCGCGATAAGGTCTTGGTCGCGCAGGGGAATGTCGAAGCCTTTAGGGGCGAGACACGGCTGCGTGCCACCGCGATCCGCTATGATCAAGCCACCGGTGCCTTGAGCATTGAAGGGCCGATTGTGCTGTCAGAGGGCGAGAATACCACAATTCTTGCTGATGCCGCCTCTCTCGATGCGGGGTTACAATCAGGATTGTTGCGCGGCGCGCGCATGATCCTTGAGCAGCAGTTGCAGCTTGCCGCTGTGCAGATCAACCGGGTCGAAGGGAGGTATAGCCAGCTTTACAAAGCGGCTGTAACCTCCTGTAAAGTATGCGAAGATGGTGAAGCCCCGCTTTGGCAAATCCGCGCGAAACGAGTGGTGCATGACCAACTGGCCCAGCAGCTTTATTTCGACGAAGCGCAGTTTCGCATCAAGAACGTGCCGATCTTCTATCTGCCGCGCCTGCGCCTGCCTGACCCGACGTTGGACCGTGCCACCGGCTTTCTAGCGCCTTCCATTCGGTCCACTTCGCAACTGGGCGTGGGGCTGAAACTGCCCTATTTCATCAAGCTTGGCGATCACCGCGACCTTACACTGACGCCTTATCTGTCGCCCGATACCCGCACGATGGAATTCCGCTATCGGCAAGCCTTCGTGTCTGGGCGGATCGACTTTGATGGTGCGATTACCCGCGATGATGAGGAACCGGGCGAAACGCGCGGCTATCTGTTTGGAACCGGCACCTTTGATTTGCGGCGCGACTACAAGCTTTATTTCGATATTGAGACCACCAGCGACCGCTCATACCTCAATGACTATGGCTATTCCGACAAAGACCGCCTGACGAATGAGTTGACCGTGAGCCGCGCCCGGCGCGACGATTACACCCGCGCCAGTTTGCTCAATTACCGTTCCCTGCGCGATGATGATGTAAACGCTGAACTGCCGACACTGGTATTGGACGGCGAACATCAGCGACGCTATTTCCCGACCCGTCTGGGCGGAGAGCTTCGTCTATCGCTCGAAGCGCACACCCACCGCCGCGGCTCCGACGTGAGTGCGGGCGGGCTTGGCCGCGATGTCTCGCGGTTGAATGGTGAAGCGACATGGTTGCGACGCCTGACATTCTCTAACGGCTTGGTCAGCGACCTTCATGCTGGTGCGAATTTTGGCCTCTTTAATATTGCGCAGGATGATGGGTTTGAACCGCGCCATGGCGATCTAGTGCCCGAAATTGCCGTCGCGTTGCGCTATCCCATGCAACGTCGTGAGACGGGCGGCGCGGTACAACAGATTGAACCGCTTGTACAATTCGGCTGGACCGGCGGCGATCGGCTGGACATTCCCAATGAGGAAAGCACACTGGTTGAGTATGACGAAGGCAACCTACTGTCGCTCAGCCGTTTCCCTCGACCCGACCGCCGCGAGCGCGGTGCGGTTGCGGCCTTCGGCGTGAATTGGGCGCGGATAGACCCTAACGGGCCCGACGCAAGTTTTTCCTTCGGTCAGGTGATCCGGGCCGATGCGGATGATGATTTCAGCTTTAGCTCGGGCTTGCAGGGGACTTACTCTGACTTTCTGCTCGCTGGCCAATTGCGCAGCGATAATGGTTTGGCAATTATCGGGCGTGGCTTGGTTGATGATGATTTCGAAGTCGCCAAGGCCGAGCTGCGCGGCGTTTGGAATTTCAAACGCGGCCAAATCGCGAGCAGCTATGTCTGGCTGCAAGAAGATGCCGCTGAAGACCGCGATGAAGATGTGTCAGAAATCACCTTTGACGGCAGCTTTTCGATCAACAGCCAATGGCAGGCTTCTGCTGACTGGCGTTTTGACTTGGCCGACGAACGTGCAGCGACGGCGGGTCTTGGCCTGAGCTATAACAATGAATGCGTACAGGTCGACCTTTCCGTCAGCCGGAGCTATTCATCCTCAACAAGTGTTGAGCCCTCAACGGATTTCGGTTTTAACATCGGCCTCAGGGGCTTTGCCGCCAACACCGGAACAGAAAGATACGTACGCTCATGTGGGAAGTAACGAAACAGACAGTCCGTGCCGGGATCCGTGGCACCGCAGCCCTCGCCTTCGCTTTGGTCGTGGGGCAATCCGCTGCGGCGCAAAACCTCTTTGCGCCCGTCGCTCGTGTTAACGACGAGGTCATCACAGGCTATGAGGTGCAGCAGCGTCAGCGCTTTATGCAGTTGATCGGTGCGCCGGGGGCGGACACCGACAACGTCATCGACAGTCTGATCAACGACCGGCTTCGGGGGCAAATCCTTGATCAAGCTGGGCTGCAAGTCAGCCCAGACGGGATACAGTCCGGTATGGCCGAATTCGCCAGCCGCGCTGATCTGTCGACCGAAGAATTCCTTCAGGTGCTAGGCCAAGCGCAGATCTCAGAAGAGACATTCCGCGATTTCATCGTCATCAGCGCTGCATGGCGTGACCTGATCCGCGCGCGCTATAATGGCCGGGTCGATATCACCGACGAAGAGGTAGAGCGCGCACTTGGCAGCAGCCGGGGCAACAACGGCCTGCGCGTGCTTTTGTCAGAGATTATCATTCCCGCCCCGCCGCAAAATGCCGATCAAGTGAACGCGCTGGCCGAACGGATTGCGCAAAGCAGTTCCGAGGCTGAGTTTTCCTCCTATGCGAGCCAGTATTCCGCCACTGCTTCTCGGGGCCGCGGCGGTAAAATGCCTTGGACGCCGCTCGAAAACCTTCCTGCCAGCCTGCGGCCAATCCTTCTGGCCCTCGCCCCCGGTGAGGTGACGGCCCCGCTGCCGATCCCCAATGCCGTGGCCCTGTTCCAGCTACGCGGCATCGAAGAGACCGGCAAGCCAAGCGTCGAATATTCCGAGATTGACTATGCGGCCTATTACATCCCCGGTGGCCGTTCCGAGGCCGCCCTGTCGCGTGCCGCACAATTGCGCGGTCGGGTTGATCAATGTGACGACCTTTACGGTGTTGCCAAGGGCCAGCCCGCGAATGTGCTTGACCGTGGCACCAAGGCTCCGGGTGAGATCCCGCAGGATGTGGCCATTGAGCTGGCGAAACTCGATCCCGGCGAAGTCTCTACCACGCTGACCCGTGCCGATGGGCAAACGCTTGTTTTCTTGATGCTTTGCAACCGCACCACAGCGGCCAATGCCGATGCAAACCGTGAGGCGGTCATCAGCTCGATCCGGCAGCGCAAGCTTGAGGGCTATGCCACGCAATTGCTGGAACAGGCCCGCGCCGAAGCCCGCATCACCCGCCAATGAACCGCCCGTCCCGGCCTGTGGCCATCACCTGCGGTGAACCCGCCGGGATTGGCCCTGAAATCGCCGCCCGTGCTTGGGCGGCGCTTTCGTCTGATATACCGATGTTCTGGATTGGCGACCCGCGCCACCTGCCTGAAGATGTGCCGCACCGTTTGATCGATAGCCCCGAAGATGTAGGCGCACCGAGCACCCATGCGCTGCCTGTGCTGTCTCATGTTTTCGAAAGCACCGCCCTCGCCGGTGTGCCGCAGCCCGGCCATGCGCAGGGGGTGATTGACGTGATCGCCCGCGCCGTTGATCTGGTGCAGACCAGGGCCGCTTGCGCCATCTGCACCGCACCGATCCACAAGAAAGCCCTGCAGGATGGCGCGAATTTCGCCTACCCCGGCCATACTGAATACCTCGCCGCACTGGCAGGGGTTGAGGATGTGGTGATGATGCTGGCCTCCGACCGGTTGCGCGTCGTGCCCGCCACCATCCACATCGCGCTGGATCAGGTGCCGTTGGCGCTGACCCCTGCGGGCCTGCGCCGCACGATTGAGATCACGGCACAGGAATTGCAGAACCGCTTTGGCATTACTCGCCCGCGCATCGCTGTGGCGGGGCTCAATCCCCACGCAGGCGAAGGCGGCAGTATGGGCCGGCAAGAGCTTGACTGGATCGCGCCGCTGATCCTTGAGATGCAAGGCGAAGGCCACGCCCTGACAGGGCCGCTGCCAGCCGATACGATGTTCCATGCCCGCGCCCGCGCAGGCTATGACGCGGCGGTGGCGATGTATCACGACCAAGCGCTGATCCCGATCAAGACGCTGGACTTCGACCGGGGCGTGAATGTGACGCTGGGGTTGCCCTTCGTGCGTACCTCACCCGATCACGGAACAGCTTTTGACATTGCGGGCCAAGGGCGCGCCAATCCGACCAGCATGATCGAAGCGATCAAATTGGCATGGCAGATGGGCCAGAAAACATGAGTGCTATCGACAATCTCCCGCCACTGCGCGAGGTGATCAACACCCACGAGTTGGCCGCGCGGAAATCGCTGGGCCAGAACTTCCTGCTGGATCTGAACCTCACTGCCAAGATCGCACGGCAAGCGGGGGACATGGCCGATTGCGACGTGCTTGAGATCGGCCCCGGCCCCGGTGGCCTGACCCGTGGCCTCCTGGCCGAAGGCGCACGTCACGTTCTGGCGATCGAGAAAGACCGCCGCTGCCTGCCCGCGCTGGCCGAGGTGGCAGAACACTACCCCGGTCGCCTGACGGTCATCGAAGGCGACGCGCTGGAGATCGACCCGCTGAGCCATCTGACCCCGCCGATCCGCGTGGCCGCCAACCTGCCCTATAACGTCGGGACCGAGTTGCTGGTGCGCTGGCTTACCCCGCCGCAATGGCCCCCGTTCTGGCAGAGCCTGACGCTGATGTTCCAACGCGAAGTGGCCGAGCGGATCGTCGCGACGCCCGGCTCCAAAGCCTATGGGCGGCTGGCCGTGCTGGCACAATGGCGCAGCGATGCGCGGATCGTCATGCAGCTGCCGCCGGGGGCTTTCACGCCACCGCCAAAAGTATCATCAAGCGTAGTGCATCTGACCGCGCTGACCGAGCCGCGCTATCCTGCCGACCCTGCGGTGCTCAGCCGTGTGGTGGCCATGGCGTTCAATCAACGCCGCAAAATGCTGCGTTCGGCGCTCAAAGGGGCGGCGCCCGATATTGAGGATCGCCTGCAGGCCGCTGGGCTGAAACCCACCGACCGGGCCGAGCAAATACCGCTGGAGGGTTTCTGTGCCCTTGCCCGCGAAATCGCCAAGGGGTGATCATGTTCCATCGTCTGCTGCTGCTTTGCACGCTGATTCTAACCCTGTCGGCCTGCGCCATGCCCCGCAACGGCCCCCCGCCCGTCGGCACAAACGCCGAGATTGCGGAACTGACGCGGGCCATCGAACGGCTTTCGCCGGCTATTGATCCGGCAGAGGCCGCGCGCGCAGCGCAGATTGCATATCGCCACACGCATGAACTGGCGATTGCCTATCAGATCACCGATGCGCCGCTTATTCACAATGCCAAGGTCAACAGCGGTCGCCGCCCGCGCGGGCTGTGCTGGCATTGGGCTGAGGATTTGGAGAAACGTTTGAAGGCCGAAGGTTTCGCCACGCTCGACATGCACCGGGCCATTGCCAACGGTGACACCCGGCTGCTGATAGACCACTCCACCGCCATCATCTCGGCGGCAGGCGCGCCGATGCAAGCGGGGATTGTCCTTGATCCGTGGCGCAAGGGGGGCGTGCTGTTCTGGTCGCCGGTCACAAGCGATCCGCGCTATGATTGGGAGCCGCGCGAAGAGGTTCTGCGCCGCAATGGGCGGATCAGATACGTGCAAGCGGGAATGGAAGAGTAAGCCACCCTGCCCTGCAGCGATACGAAAAAGCCCCGCAAAATGCGGGGCTTTTCTTTATTCTGCGGCTTTGGCCGGATCGTTGCTACCGTCACCGCCAGCATCCTGCGGCTGTGCCTCTGCCACTTTCGGCTTGGGCTTGCGGCGCGGGGCACGTTTGGGCTTGGGCTTGCTCTCAGGCGTTTCAACCAGCGTGCTCTCTTGGCCGTTGGTTTCCGCCTCAGCCTGCTGCTGGGGTTGCTGAGGCGCGCTGTCTTGCTCGGGTTGATCGCTTTGGGGTTGTTGGTCGCCCTGTTGCTGCCCGCCCTGCTGCGCTTCACGCTCCTGCCGTTCAGCGCGCTCGCGGTCGCGCTCTGCCTGCCGCTCACGGTTCTGACGTTCCTGCTCTTCGCGGCGCTGGTCAATCTCGCGCTGTGCTTCGCTCAGCAGGCGGAGGTAATGTTCAGCGTGCTGTTGAAAATTCTCAGCCGCCACACGGTCATTGCTAAGCTGCGCGTCGCGGGCCAGCTGGTTGTATTTCTCGATAACCTGCTGCGGCGTGCCGCGCACCTTACCCTCAGGACCGGAGCTGTCGAACACCCGATTGACGACATTGCCGCCGCCGCCACCATGGGAGGAGCGTTTACGATTGTTCTTCGACCGGGAGCGTGATCTGGGAGAATTCATGGAATGATGTCAGCCTTGTGTGCTGTGTGTCGTTTACCGGGGGTGCAAAGCACGTCATCGTCCCGGCCTAAGCGATATGTTGGGCATAGTGCCGCGCGGGACCGCCTAAGGCATCCACCGCTGCAACACCCTTGACTAACCATGCCCGAAAGCCTTGAGCAAGAAGAAATTGCAATTTGCCCCGATAAAGCACCGATTTTTCGCAATTTTACGCCGGTTTATCAGCGCAAACGACCCTAGGACGGCCATCAAGATCATGTGCCAGTGTCACCCGGCCCCAGCCTGCATCTGCAAAGATGTCTTGCACAGCGTCGCCCTGTTGCCAGCCGATTTCAACCATGACGCGCCCCTGGGACGTCAGATATCCCTGCGCTTCGGCGGCAATAATGCGGTAGATGCTTAGCCCGTCGTGCCCATCGGTCAGCGCCATCTCGGGTTCATGGTGCAGGAGTTCGGGAGAGACCTCCGCCATTTCTTCAACTGCCAGATAAGGGGGGTTTGACAGGATTAGGTCAAAGCGACCGTCGACCGCGCTGAACCAATCTGACTGTCGGATATCGGCACGCGCGGCCACGCCGTGTTGCACCGCATTGGCACTGGCCTGTAGACAGGCGGCTTCCGAGAGGTCTACGCCCAGCCCCGTGGCTTGTGGGCGTTCAGCGAGCAGCGTGACAAGGATACAGCCCGATCCGGTGCCAAGGTCCAAGATCCGCTCGAAATGGTCCCCAAGGGCCAGATCAATCAGCGTTTCCGTTTCAGGACGGGGATCAAGTACATCGCGGCTGATGTTGAAATCCCGGCCATAGAACGCCCGCCTCCCGATCAGTTGCGAGACAGGCACGCGCACGGCCCGCAGCGCGATGAGTTGCTCAAAACGCTCCGCCACGTCAGGCGCGATTTCCTCGGGCGCGATCAGGGTCACGCGGGCTGCATCCACGGCAGCGGCATGGGCCAAAAGCATCCGCGCGTCCCGTGCCGGGTCAGGCACGCCCGCGGCCCGAAGCCGTCCGGCGGCAGCGGCCATGGCTTGGGCGGCGGTCTGGGGGCTCACCCCTCCATCTCCGACAATTGACGTGCTTGGGCGTCGGCGGTCAGGGCATCGACGATCTCATCCAAATCGCCCTGCATCACGGCCTCAAGACGGTAGAGCGTCAGGTTGATCCGGTGGTCGGTCATCCGCCCTTGTGGGAAGTTATAGGTCCGGATGCGCTCGGAACGGTCGCCAGTTCCGACCTGCGCCGCGCGGTCGGCTGAACGTGCGCTGTCAATCCGGCTGCGCTCCATGTCATAAAGCCGCGCTTTGAGCACCTGCATCGCCTTGTCGCGGTTGCGGTGCTGGGATTTTTCCGAAGATGTCACCACAATCCCGGTCGGAATATGGGTGATGCGCACGGCGGAATCGGTGGTGTTGACGTGTTGCCCACCAGCGCCCGAAGAACGCATCGTGTCGATCCGCAGGTCATTGGCGTTGATCTCAATATCCACGTCTTCGGCCTCGGGCAGGACCGCCACAGTGGCCGCTGAGGTGTGGATTCGCCCGCCGCTTTCGGTCGAGGGCACCCGCTGCACCCGGTGCACCCCGCTTTCGAACTTCAGCCGGGCAAAGACGTTCTGCCCAGTAATATGGGCCACAACCTCTTTCACGCCGCCAAGTTCGGTCATCTGGCTTTCGATCAGGTCGAACCCCCAGCCCCGCGCTTCGGCGTAGCGCTGGTACATGCGCAGCAGGTCGCCTGCGAACAGCGCCGCCTCATCTCCGCCCGTGCCGGGGCGGATCTCTAGCATCGCGGGCTTCGCGTCAGCGGAATCGCGCGGCAGAAGCGCCAGTTGCAGCGCCTCTTCCACCTCCGGCAGACGTGCCCGCAAACGCGGCAATTCCTCGCGGGCAAGCTCGGCCATCTCGGGGTCCTTCAGCATCAACTCGGCTTCTTCAAGGTCGCGCTGAAGCTGCTGGTAGAGATCAATTTGATCCACCACGGGCTTGAGATCGCTGTATTCCTTGGCGAGGGCTGCAAAATCGGCCCCATCGGAGCCCGCAGACATGCTAGCCTCCAGAAACTGGAAACGTTGCGAAATTTGCGCGAGGCGGTGCATCGGGATCATGGGGTTCCTGTCGCTTATGCAAATGCTTTGGTCAAGAGGCGGCTTATGCTATCATTGGCTATGAAACGCATCATGTCGCTCACCTGCCTTGTGGCCCTGACGGCCCTGCACCCTGCCTCTGCGGATGTCAAAGCGCCGGGCGGCAAGACGATTGATTGCTATTGCACCAACAGCACCGGCGCCCGTGTGGAACTGGGTGAGACCATCTGCCTACAGGTCGGAGGGCGCATGTTCATGGCGCAATGCCAGATGTCGCTCAACGTGCCGATGTGGCGCGAGGTGCAGCAAGGCTGCCTGTCATCGCACCTCAACCTGAGCGAGCCAAGCATTGACCCGCTTGGCGTTGACGCCCAGATCTGACCGGCCAAAGCGCGAGCGGCCATAGACTTCGACATAGCACGGATCAGCGCCATAGACGCCGATGGTGGTGAAATCTGGATAGCCCATCAATTTGGTGCGGGTGACATAGGTGACCTGCCCCTCTGCCAATGATCCGGCGACAACCTCGGTGCGCGGGGTTTGCAGGATCACCCGGTCAAGCTGGGCCAAGGTCTCGGCCCCGTCGCCCTCAACCGGCGCGCGCCAGATATAGCTGTTGGTGCCTTGGGTTTTGCCCATTTTCTGCCCTTCGGCCTGCACATGCCAACGCGCGGTGTCGATTGGCGCAAGGCGGACATAGGCCACCAAGGCGACGAGGGCGATCACGATGATCCAGAACAGCATTCTAAGCACCTTTCAAAGGGTGGCGATTTGAGGCGACGCAGGTGGTCGCGGTGAGGTGGGCGGCCTCCATGCCTGAGGGCCGCCCGATGATGTTGTGGCCTCGCTCACGCGGTTCTCATGCGGTGGCCCAGCAGCGACAGAATCTCGGTCGCGACATGCGCGCCCGCGATCGCCGTCGCGCCTGTGGTGTCGAAGGGCGGAGAGACTTCAACCACATCACCACCCATGATATTGATCCCGGCCAGATCGCGCAGCATGATCGATGTCTGCGCCGAGGTCAGCCCGCCCCAAACGGGCGTGCCGGTGCCGGGGGCAAAGGCCGGATCAAGCGCGTCGATGTCGAAGGTAAGATAGCAAGGTCGATCGCCAAGGATCTCTTTGATCTTGGCCACGGTGGCCTGCGGCCCCTTCTCATGCACCTCACGTGCGTCGATGATATTGACGCCCATCGTGTCTTCGTTGGTGGTGCGGATGCCCACCTGCACACTGGTTGCGGGATCGACGATGCCGGACTTCACGGCCTTGTAGAACATCGTGCCGTGATCGATCCGGTCCATGTCGTCATCTTCCCACGTATCGGTGTGAGCGTCGAACTGTAACAGGCTGATCGGACCGTATTTTTCGGCATAGGCTTTGAGGATCGGAAAGGAGATATAGTGATCCCCGCCCAGCACGACCGAGGCCGCACCGGCATCCAAAATGTTCTTGATATGCGCGGTCAGTGCGGCGGGAAACTGGCTGACATGGCCATAATCAAACGCCAGATCGCCATAGTCCGCGATGGCGAACTCGCTCAGCACGTCAAAGTCCCAGCCATAGGGCGCGTCGGGCGCTTGCAGCGCGCTCGCCTCGCGGATGGCGCGGGGGCCAAGGCGGGTGCCGGGTCGGTTGGTGACGGCCTGATCAAAGGGCACGCCGGTTACCGCGATGTCCACGCCGGTCAGATCCTTGGTGTATTTACGTCGCAGGAAAGAGGTCGCCCCGCCAAAGGTCAACTCATAGCTCGGCCCTTTGAGGTCCTCGCGGGTAAAGGCCATATCCATCTGTTTGGCCGCGTCTTCCAGTCCCATTACTTGCCTCCTGCTGGCTGTGCCCGCTCAACGATACGGGCGAAAAAGGATGCGCCGAGCGGCGCGATCTCGTCGTTGAAGTCGTATTCTGGATGGTGCAGCCCCGCGCCCTCACCGGCCCCGAGGAACAGGTAGGCACCGGGGCGTTTTTCAAGCATATAACTGAAATCTTCTGCGCCCATCTCACGGCCATAATCGCCGTGAACGCGGGCCTCGCCCACCACGTCGCTCGCCGCTGCAATGGCGGTCTCGGTCTTGGCGGGATCGTTGACCGTGGCGGGATAGCCGACCTCATAGACCAGTTCGGCGGCGACGTCATAGCTTGCCGCCTGCCCGTCCACGATCTGCTGCATGCGGCGCATCACCATCTCCTGCACTTCGCGGTCAAAGGTGCGCACGGTGCCGTTGATATAGGCGGTCTCAGGAATGATGTTATCGGCGCTGCCAGTGTGGATTTGCGTGACCGAGACCACCAACTCCTGTGCCGCGACATGATTGCGGCTGACGATGGTCTGGATCGCCGTGGCGATGCCGCAGGCCGCCACCACAGGATCGCGGGTGTCATGGGGCTTAGCACCATGACCGCCTTTGCCTTTGATATGGATATGGAATTCATCCACTGCCGCCATGATCGGCCCCGGCGTGGTATAGAAGGCGCCTTCGTCAAAGCCCGGCGCGTTGTGGATGCCATAGACCTGCGCGATGTCAAACCGCTCCATAATGCCCTCTTCGACCATGATACCCGCGCCGCCGCCCGTCTCTTCGGCAGGTTGAAAGATCAGCGCCACCCGGCCCGCGAAATTGCGTGTCTCGGCCAGATACCGCGCGGCACCCAAAAGCATGGTGGTATGCCCGTCATGTCCGCAGGCGTGCATTTTGCCCTCCCGCGTGCTGGCATAGTCCTTGCCCGTCGCCTCATGGATCGGCAGCGCGTCCATATCGGCGCGCAGGCCAATGGTCGGGCCTTCACCCTGCCCGTTGATGATCGCCACGATGCCCGTCGTCGCGATGCCCTCATGCAACTCATCCACACCAAACGCGCGCAGCCGCTCGGCCACGAAAGCCGCCGTCTCATGGCATTCCAACCCCAACTCGGGGATCCTATGCAAATGGCGCCGCCACGCTGTCATATCCTCCGCAAAAGCGTTGATGCGGTTTACCACGGGCATGGGCTGGACTCCTTGGGGTTGGTTTGGTCAGGGTGCATCTGACACCAGACACATGGGGCCTGCAATGCCGGACAACACAAAAGCCGATCTCATTCACGATTCAGATGCGGGCATTGAACGGCTGCTCGAAATCATGCGCCGCCTGCGCGATCCCGAGACGGGCTGCCCCTGGGATATCGAGCAGGATTTTGACAGCATCGCACCCTATACCATTGAAGAGGCTTACGAAGTCGCCGATGCTATTGCCCGGCGGGATTGGGCCGAGCTTGAGGGCGAGTTGGGCGATCTGCTGCTGCAATCAGTCTATCACACCGCCATGGGCGAAGAGGCCGGCCATTTCACCTTTCAATCCGTGGTACGCAACATCAGCGACAAGATGGTGGCGCGGCACCCGCATGTCTTTGGCGACGAATCCCGCGACAAAAGCGCCGAACAGCAAACCGCCGATTGGGAAAAGATCAAAGCCGCCGAACGCGCTGGAAAGGCACAGGGCGGCGCGCTGGATGGGGTGGCGATTGGTCTGCCCGCGCTTTTGCGCGCGATGAAATTGCAAAACCGCGCAGCACGGGTGGGGTTTGACTGGCCCGAAACGACGCAGGTGCTCGACAAAATCACCGAAGAAGCCGCCGAACTGGTCGAGGCAAAAGACACGCTCTCGCAAACCGAAGTCGAGGAAGAATATGGCGATCTGCTGTTTGTCATGGCCAATTTGGGGCGTCACCTTGGGCTGGACCCAGAGGCCGCTCTACGCGCTGCAAACGCCAAATTCACCCGCCGTTTTGAAGGCATCGAAGCCCGGCTCGCAGCCTTGGGCAAAACACCGCAGGACAGCGATCTGGCCGAGATGGATGCCCTGTGGGATGCCGTCAAACTGGCGGAACGCAGCTAAGTGGCGGGTCTGATGCTGGACAAAGACACGGCCCTCCGGCAAGGCTCAGCCCCAAGCAATTTGACGAAAGTAAGCCCATGACACCGCGCAAAGTAATTATAGACACCGACCCCGGACAAGATGACGCCGTGGCGATCCTTCTTGCGCTGGCCAGCCCCGAAGAGATCGACGTTCTGGGCATCACCTGTGTCGCGGGCAATGTGCCGCTTGATCTGACCTCGAAAAACGCGCGGATCGTTTGTGAATTGGCCGGGCGGAATGATGTAAAGGTCTTTGCCGGCTGCGATCGTCCGCTGGGGCGTGAATTGGTCACGGCAGAGCATGTGCACGGTAAAACCGGCCTTGATGGCCCCGACCTACCTGACCCCAAAATGCCTTTGGCCGATGGGCACGGCGTTGACTTCATCATCGAGCAGCTTCGCGGCCATCCCGCAGGTAGTGTCACCCTTTGTCCCTTGGGCCCGCTTACCAATATCGCGACCGCGCTGCAAAAAGCCCCCGATATCGCCGAAAAGGTGCAAGAGATTGTGCTGATGGGCGGTGGCTATTTTGAAGGCGGAAACATCACCCCCACGGCTGAATTTAACATTTATGTCGACCCGCAAGCCGCTGATATCTTATTCAAATCCGGCATTCCTATTGTGGTGATGCCGCTTGACGTGACACATAAGGCGCTGGTGACCAAACCCCGCAACGACGCCTTCCGCGCGATTGGCACACCCGTGGGCATCGCCGTGGCCGAGATGACAGATTTCTTCGAGCGTTTCGACAAGGAGAAATACGGCTCTGAAGGCGCGCCGCTCCACGATCCCTGCGTTACCGCCTATCTGATCAATCCTGACCTGTTCAAAGGCCGCCACATCAACGTCGAGATCGAGACCCAGTCAGAACTGACCATGGGCATGACCGTGGCCGACTGGTGGGGCGTGACCGACCGCGCGCCCAACGCGCTGTTCGTGGGCGACCTTGACGCCGATGGGTTCTTTGCCCTGCTCACCGAAAGGCTGGCCCGCCTATGAGCGCACATCTTACCCTTGGTGCGCCGGAGCATCTCGACAAGCTCGTCGGGTTGGTGACGGCTTTTCACGCCGAAGCCGGGATCGAGATGAGCGATGACCAGCGCCGCACGGGCCTTGCGCCCTTGCTGGAGGGGATCCCCCATGGTGCCGCCTACCTCATCGGCCCGCCGCGTGCACCGATTGGCTATGTCGTCATCTGTTTTGGCTGGTCGGTTGAGTTTGGCGGGCTGGATGCCATTATTGATGAAATCTATGTTCGCCCCGGCGTGCGTGGGCGCGGCATCGCTTCTGAGGCGCTGATCGCCTTGCCACGTGCCCTATCCCAAGGTGGCGTGCGCGCAATGCATCTTGAGGTCGACCGGACCAATCCGGCGGCGGTGAAACTCTACACCCGCGCGGGCTTTCGTGGCCGCGAGGATTACATGCTTATGTCACGGAAACTTTGATGCGTATCCCCTTCGATAACAGCTATGCCGCCCTGCCCGACGGTTTCTTTACCCGGTTGAGCCCGACCCCGGTGAAAGAACCTAAGCTATTGGCGTGGAACGCTGATCTGGCTGACATGCTAGGAATCGAGGGGGCCGATGCGGCGGAACGTGCTGAGGTCTTTGGGGGAAATATCCTGCCTGATGGCGCGGACCCGTTGGCGCAACTCTATGCGGGGCATCAATTCGGCAATTTTAATCCGCAACTCGGCGATGGCCGGGCGATTCTGCTGGGTGAGGTGAAAGACAAGGACGGCACCCGCCGCGACATCCAACTCAAAGGCGCTGGCCCCACGCCCTATTCGCGTAGGGGCGATGGCCGGGCATGGCTTGGGCCGGTATTGCGGGAATACCTCATTAGCGAGGCGATGCATGCGCTTGGCGTGCCCACGACCCGCGCACTGGCCGCCGTGGCCACTGGAGAGGCGATCCTGCGCGAAACCGGCCCCCTGCCCGGCGCCATCGTCACGCGTGTCGCGGCAAGCCATCTGCGGGTTGGCACCTTTCAGGTCTTTGCCCATCGCGGTGAGACGGAAGCGCTCAAAACCCTCACCGACTATGCCATCGCGCGACATTACCCAAAAGTAGACGGGCCGCTTGGCCTTTTGCGTGCTGTCTGTGCAGCGCAAGCGGAGCTTGTGGCGCAGTGGATGTCATTGGGTTTCATCCATGGGGTGATGAACACGGATAATTGCAGCATCTCAGGCGAGACGATAGATTATGGTCCCTGCGCCTTCATGGATGCCTTTCACCAAGGCCGCGTATTCAGTTCCATCGACCGACAGGGCCGCTATGCCTATGGCAACCAGCCGCAGATCGTGGTGTGGAACATGGCGCAGCTTGCGACTGCGCTTTTGCAGCAGATGGACGACAAAGAAACCGCCGTTGATGAAGCCACCGAGATTGTGCACGACATGCCCGAATTGATTGAAGCCGCATGGCTGCGGCGTTTCGCGGCGAAAATCGGGATTTCCAGCCCGCGGCCCGAGGATGTCGATCTAATCAATGAGTTACTGAGCCTGATGCAGGCGGATGGCGCTGATTTCACCAACACATTCCGCTCGCTTGGGACAGAACGGGCGCGTGATCACTTCACCAACCTCGAAGCATTTGATGCTTGGGCGCAAAACTGGCGCGACAGGATCGAAGGAGAACCGGATCCGCATGCGGTGATGCACGCGGTGAACCCCGCCGTGATTCCGCGCAACCACCGAATCGAGCAGATGATCGAAGCCGCCGTTGAAGGCGACATGGCCCCGTTCGAGCGGTTGTTGAAAGCACTCGCATGCCCATTCGTGGAAACGGACGCTGAATTGCAGCGTCCCCCGAGTGAGGATGAGATTATCCCAGCGACCTTCTGCGGTACCTAACGCTTAGCGCAACCGAGGTTTGCGGTTGATCAGATAGATCCCCGCCGCCACCAGCAGCAGCGCGGCCCAAACGCTTGGGGGGATGTCTTCGGACAGGATCAACCAGCCCAAGAGCACTGAGAACACCGGTGACAGAAAGCTGAAAGAGGCGACAGAGGCCGCTGGATAGACCGTCAGCAACCAGAACCACGCCAGAAAGCCAAAGCTTGCAACGGCGATGATCTGATAGGCCAACCCGGCCAAATGTACGGGCTCCACCCCACGCAACAAAGGGCCGAAAAGCGGTGCAAGCAGCAGAAGGATTGGTGCGGATATAATCAGCTGCATCATCAACTGCTGCGCCGGGGGCACTTTCGACAATGGTGTGACGCGCACGCAAAGCGCGATCCCAGCCCAGCAGAATGCCGCAAGAAGCGCAAGTAAATCGCCAACCCAATTTGCCCCCTCGGCGCTGCTGTCGCTCAGCGCCAGCGCCACGCCGCCCATCGCCAGCCCCATGCCCAGCAAACGCAGACCGCTCAGCCGTTCGCCGGGCAGCCATAGATGCGCGGCAATACCCAGCCAGACCGGCATCGAATAAAGCAGAATCGACGCGCGGCTGACCGTTGTAAGATCAAGTGCGAGGAAAAGGCAGACGAACTCCAACGTAAAGAAAAGCCCCGCCGCCAAACCGCCCATCAGCGCAGCACGCGGAAGGGAGAGGCCGACGCCCCGAAGCCGCATCCAAACCAGCAGCACCAACACCGCACCAAGCGACCGCAGCCCCGCCAGAAAGACTGGATTGAACCCGCCGCTACTTACTTTGATAACGACTTGGTTAAACCCAAGGTTCACCGCAAACAGCACCAGTGCCACCGCGCCAAAAGTATCAATGTGAGATTTGCGTTCCATCCCGCCAGAAGCGCCGCCTGGCCCGGATAAGTCAATGGCGCGCCGTGGTTTTCACAGCGCGCCATTGGATCGTTCAATTTTTAAGCGTCGGCTTAGGCTGCCTGTTGGCCACCCGGCTTGCCGCCGCCACCGCCGCGCCGCCGACGGCGACCGCCACTTGGTTTGCCAGCGCCTTCGCCACCACCACCACCACCGGGGCGACCACCGCCGCCACCGGGTCGGCCACCGCGCCCACGGCCACGGCCTTTGGGTTTGGACGGCTCATCGATCACTTCCCAAGGACGGCCCGAAGCTACGGGGATCGAGATGCCCATTGTCTTTTGGATCGCTTTCAACTCGCCCATCTCATCCGGTGCGCAGAAGGCCACGGCAGCGCCGTCTTTACCCGCCCGCGCGGTCCGGCCAATGCGGTGCACATAGTTGTCGGGCACGTTCGGCAGGTCGAAGTTATAGACGTGCTTCACATCCGGAATATCTAGGCCACGGGCCGCCACATCGGTGGCCACCAGCACAGTGATATCCCCACCTTTGAAACCCGCGATCGCGCGGTCACGCTGGCCTTGGCTTTTGTTGCCGTGGATCGAAGCGGCGTCAAACCCGGCTTTCACCAGCGTCTTCATCAGCTTTTCCGAACCATGTTTGGTGCGACCAAAGACCAACGCCCGCTCGCCCTTATGCTTGGCCAGCAGTTCTTTCAGCAGTTCGGTCTTCTCGGCCTTGGCGATGAAGTGAACCTCTTGCGTCACCTTATCCGCCGCCTTACCCGGAGGCGAGACTTCGATGCGGATCGGGCTGCTGAGATAACTGTTGGCGATCTCGTTCATCAGCTTGGGCATGGTCGCCGAGAACAGCATCGTCTGACGCTCTTTCGGGATCAGGTTCGAAATTTTGCGCAGGTCATGGATGAAGCCCATGTCGAGCATCTGGTCGGCCTCATCCAGCACGAGGAATGTCGTGGTGTCGAGCTTGACCGCGCGGCGGTCGAGCAGGTCCAGCAGACGGCCCGGCGTGGCGATCAACAGATCGACACCGCGCTCCAGACGCTTGATTTGCGTATTGATCGACTGACCGCCAACCACCATCGCCACCTTGATCGGCGTGCCTTCGGCATAGCCGCGCAGGTTCACTGCGATCTGTTGGGCCAGCTCGCGTGTCGGGGCCAAGACCAGACCGCGCACGGAGCGCGGCGCGGGACGGCCTTCAAGCTCCATCATCTGCGCAATAAGCGGCACACCAAATGCCGCCGTCTTGCCGGTGCCGGTCTGGGCAAGGCCCATCACGTCACGGCCATTCATGGCTTGGGGGATTGCTTGGCGTTGGATCGGGGTTGGATCTTTCAGACCCATTTCATTCAACCGGGCCACCAAGTTCTTTGGCAGGCCCATCATGTCAAAATCGCTCATTCGTTCACTTTCCGGCACGCGGGGGCGCGCGCCATCCTTAGTCGCCGCGCCCAATACAGGCGCCACGGGGTCGCGCAAGCCAGATCGCGGGCGCAGGCCACATGCCTCACACCCGTCTGTCGCGCTTGGCCCCACGCGTGATTTTGGGAACATCGGCGGGCCTTGTCGTCAGCATCCAGTGGCCCCTCATGGGACTTGGCGCTGATACTGCTCACGCGGCAGAAGGCTTCGCTTGACCCCCACATGGGCTGCGCGCGGGCAAAAGTCAACCGGCAGGGTTCAATTGCGGTGGCGTCTGGCAGCGCTAGAATGTTAGGAACGTGGTCCGACGGACGAAGGGCGAAACGATGCGCAACCCGATCATTAAACGGTGCGAGGCCATGGGCCTGCGCATGACAGGTCAACGCCGGGTCATCGCACAGGTGATTCACGACAGCGACGATCACCCCGATGCCGAGGAACTTCTGGCCCGCGCCACTGAGATCGACAGCGGCATCTCTATCGCCACGGTCTACCGCACGGTGAAACTGTTCGAGGAGGCCGGCATCCTCGAAAAGTTAGAATTCGGCGATGGCCGGGCGCGCTATGAAGATGCGCAGCGCGAACATCACGATCATCTGATCGACGTAAACTCGGGCGAGGTGATTGAGTTCGTCGACGCGGAAATCGAAGAGCTTCAGGAACGTATCGCGCGTAAATTGGGTTACAAACTGCAAGGGCACCGGATGGAACTTTACGGTGTACCGATCAAAAAGGATGACCCATGACCGACCGTGACCGCCCCCTGTTGGCCGTGTTGATCGACGCCGACAATGTCCCAGCAAAACACGCTGCAGCCATCATGCGGGAGGTCACGACGATTGGCGAGCCGGCCCTGCGCCGCGTCTATGGCGATTGGTCGAATGACCACCTCAAGGGTTGGAAAGCCCCCATTCGTGAGTTGGGTCTGGTGGCCCACCAAGAGACCGCGAACACCAAGGGCAAGAACGCCAGCGACATTGGTCTGGTTATTCAGGCGATGGACATCCTGCACAGCCGCCGCTTCGATATCATCGTGATCGTCTCGTCCGACAGTGACTTCACCGCGCTGGTGAACCGTCTACGCGAGGATGGGGTGACGGTGATCGGAATCGGCGAAAAGAAGACCCACGATTCGCTGCGCAACGTCTACAACCGTTTCATCCTGATCGAAAACCTCGACGGGGCAGAGCCGGACACCACGTCACGCGCCAGCGCCAAAGTGGCCGACGCCCTGCCCCTGTTCAAAGCGGCGATGGATAAGATCGACACCGAAGACGATTGGTACAACCTCGGCCAGATTGGCCAGACGATTCAGGCAGCACATCCGGATTTCGACAGCCGGACTTATGGCCATGGCAAGCTGAGCGCCTTGGCGGCTGACCTGAAGGCACTGGAAACCCGAAAGACAGGCAACCGGCTGATGGTGCGGCTGAAACCTTAACGCCAGCGCATCACTCGGCGGGGCGCTTCTCGCGTCGGGAGACGCGCGATAGCATGGCGGGCAACAGCACGCTCAGCACCACGAGCCGCATGATGTGGCAGGCGGCGACAAACCCCGGCACCACCGCCAGCACCGCGCCGAGGGCGATCATCGTCTCAAGCCCACCGGGTGCGAAGGCCACCAACACATGGCCCAGCGGCATGCCAAGTGCCCAAGCCACCGGCACTGCACCCAGCCCCGCCAGTCCGACGGCCACGCCGGTAATCGCCAGCCCCGCACCAAGGCCGCTGACAAACCGTGCGGGCGTGATGCCAGAAAACCGCGTGCCGATCAGGCAGCCCAGCACCAAATAGGCGATAAGGGTCAGCCAACCCGGCAGCACACCGGTCTCCAACTTGGTCAGATGCGCGATGGCAGAGACCACCATCGCCCCCATCAGCAGCGGTGCGGGCACCGAAAGCCGGGCAAAGATCAGCCCCACAACCACGGCCGCACCGATCATCACGACGATCGAGAGCACCCCCATGCCTTTGCCCACCGGGGCGATATTGCCGGTCATATCGACGCCCATCAGCAAGGCGGCAAAAGGCACGACGATGGTCAGTGCCAAAAGCCGGACCGACTGGGTGATCGAGATGCGCGGCACGTCAGAGCCTCCGTCGCTGGCAATCGCCATGACGAAACTCAGATGCCCCGGAGCCGAGGCCAGAAGCGCGGAACGCGCGTCGAAACCAAAATACCGTGCCAACATCCAGCGGCAGACGGCCATAATTCCCCAGATCACCCCCGTCATAAACACAAAGGCCAGCGGCCAGCGCACCATGGCGTTGACTGCATCTTGGTTAAAGCCCGCGCCGACAGCGATGCCCAGCACCACGAAACAGGCATCCCGCAGCCGCGGGTCGACCGCCGTCCGCACGCCTGCCAGCCCCAGACCGCTCACCGCGATCACCGGCCCCAGCAGCATATAGACGGGCGCATTGAGCCACCAAAACAGCAGTGCCCCAAGACCGCCGACGGCAAGGGTCAGCAGGGTGTCACGGGGGGCAAGGGAAAGGCTGAGCCATCTCATGCATGAGAGCTAGCACCCCGCCGCAGCGGGCGCCAGAGCCACACGCATGACGCGCATCTTGGCCTCTTGCCCTTTCATCGCAAAAGGTTCATGGGCGATTGGTAATATCCGGTGTGAAAGGGCAATAACATGGACAATCTGCGCGGCGCGATGCTGATGGTGCTGGCCATGGCCGGTTTCGCCATCGAAGACATGTTCGTCAAATTGACCAGCGATGCCCTCCCCGTGGGGCAGATCATCGCGCTTTTGGGCGCGGGCGGCGGGGCGATCTTTGCAGTAATCCTGCGCATTCAGGGGCGGCGGTTGTTCTCTGCGGATATGCTCACCGGGCCGATCCTGCTGCGCGCCGTGGGGGAGGTGCTGGGCACCCTGTGTTTCGTGACCGCCATCGTGCTGACGCCGCTCTCCTCGGCCTCAGCCATCCTTCAGGCGACTCCGCTGGCCGTGACCCTTGGGGCGGCGTTGTTTCTGGGTGAGCCTGTGGGCTGGCGCCGGTGGAGCGCGATTGTCGTCGGCTTTCTTGGCGTGCTGCTGATCGTCCGTCCGGGGTTGGAGGGGTTCAACGCTCTGTCGCTCTTTGCTGTCGCTGGAGTCATCGGTCTTGCCCTGCGTGATCTTGCGACGCGCAAGGTTCCCAAAAGCATCAGTTCCATGCAGCTGAGCTTTCTTGCCTTTATCGTACTGGTCCCGGCGGGGTTGATCCTAATGGTCGCCGCTGGAACCCCCGCCGTGATGCCGGGTGGTGCCGAGGTGATTTATCTTACCGCGGCGATGGTGATTGGTGTGATGGCCTATTACGCCATCGTGGCCGCCATGCGCGTGGGCGAAGTCAGCTTTGTCACGCCGTTTCGCTACATGCGAATGCTCTTTGCGCTGGTTGCCGGGATCTTGGTCTTTAAGGAAACTCCCGACACACTGACGCTGGTTGGGGCCGCGATCATCATCGCGTCGGGGGTCTATACCCTCCTACGGGAACGCAAAATCACCCCCCGGCCCCGCCGCGGTCTTTCCAAGCCGGGCCTACCGGGGTAAACCGCACCTAACCCGAACATGAGGACATAGCCATGAGCACGATCATCGACATCCACGCCCGCGAAATCCTCGACAGCCGGGGCAACCCGACCGTCGAAGTCGACGTAATCCTCGAAGACGGCACAATGGGCCGCGCAGCGGTTCCTTCCGGCGCATCCACTGGCGCCTATGAAGCGAACGAGCGTCGGGATGGCGACAAGTCCCGCTATATGGGCAAGGGCGTGTTGGAAGCCTGTGCGGCGGTGAACGGTGAAATCGCCGAAGCGCTGGTGGGCATTGATGCGACTGAGCAGGTCGAAATCGACGAAATGATGATCGAACTCGACGGCACCGAGAACAAATCCCGCCTTGGCGCAAACGCGATCTTGGGTGTGTCGATGGCCGCGGCGAAGGCCGCCGCTGATTTTTGTACCCAGCCGCTCTACCGCTATGTCGGCGGCACCACTGCCCGCGTTCTGCCCGTGCCGATGATGAACATCATCAACGGTGGCGAACATGCCGACAACCCGATCGACATTCAGGAATTCATGATTATGCCGGTCGCTGCGGAGAATATCCGCGAAGCGGTGCGCATGGGCGCCGAAGTGTTCCACACGCTGAAAAAAGAACTCTCCGCCGCGGGTCTGTCGACCGGGATCGGCGATGAAGGTGGCTTTGCCCCGAACATCAGCTCGTCGCGCGATGCGCTAGATTTCATTCTGAAGTCGATCGAAAAAGCGGGCTACAAGCCCGGCGAAGACATGTACCTCGCCCTCGATTGCGCGGCGACTGAATACTATAAAGACGGCAAATATGTCTTCTCTGGAGAGGGCAAGACCCTATCCAGCGAAGAAAACGCCGACTATCTGGCAGCCCTTGTGAACGACTATCCCATCATCTCCATCGAAGACGGCATGGCCGAAGATGACTGGGACGGTTGGAAAGCCCTGACCGAAGTGTTGGGCAATAAGGTGCAACTGGTCGGCGACGATTTGTTCGTGACCAACCCTGCCCGTCTGGCTGATGGTATCAAACGCGGTTGCGCGAACTCGATGCTGGTGAAGGTTAACCAGATCGGCACCCTGACAGAGACACTCAAAGCGGTCGATATGGCGCATCGTGCGGGCTATACCAACGTGATGTCCCACCGCTCGGGTGAGACTGAGGATGCCACCATCGCAGACCTTGCCGTGGCGACCAACTGTGGTCAGATCAAGACCGGATCGCTCGCGCGTTCGGACAGGCTGGCAAAGTACAACCAATTGATCCGTATCGAGGAAATGCTAGGCGAGACCGCACAATACGCGGGCCGCTCGATCCTGCGCGGCTGATGTCAAAGATCGACATTCGTCCTGTCACCACCGCTGCGGACCTCGCGGCGGTGGTTGAGCTTTGCTGGGCTTACCGTGACTTCCTCTACAACTTCGCCCCGACCGAGCGGCGTATTGTCGAAACGTTCTACCCTGAAGAAAAATACAGCATGTTAATGGGCCGACTGGCCGAAGAACATGCCCGGCCGCTTGGGGTCATTCTATTGGCCGAACAAGACGGCAAAGCCGTGGGCTGCGGCATGTCCCACGCGCTGAGCGGGACAGAGAGCGAGATCAAACGGGTTTATGTGACTGATGCCGCCCGTGGCACAGGTGCGGGTCGGGCGATTTGCCAACGGTTGATTGATCAGGCGCGCGCGGATGGGTTTGAGAAGGTCTATCTTGACACGTCTGTTGCTTTTGCGCCTGCCCGCGCACTTTACCGTTCGCTTGGTTTTTTCGCGCGCGGCCCCTATCAGCCAATGCCCGATTTCACCAAAGAGGCAATCTGTTTCTATGAGCTGCCGCTGATTGACGCTGTTCCAAGCATGGCTGACTAAACAAAGAGAGGCGGCATTTACACCGCCTCTCTTTCGGGCCTTTAGTCAGTAATTAGGCTCACGCTTAGCCTGCGAAAAGTTGCAAGAACTTCTGCTTGGAATAGCCCAACCGCAGTGCTCCGTTGCCAGACAGACGTGGCAAGACCCGCATCCGGATGATTTCCTTGTCGGAGCCCAACCCTGCGTTCAGACGCACAACTGTATCGACCTTCCCATCTGGGCCGGGGGCGACTTTTTCGACCATACCAACCAGAACACGATCTTTGCTCCAGACAGGCGCGCCCACTAGCGTAGCGATGTTAATTGTTTGGGGGGCTATCACACCGTTGTCGCCGCTCCCATTGGCACGGCCCGCAGTCATGCCGGGTACTGAACCCTGTCCTCCCGTGCCCGCGCCGCCGCCAACGGTGCCGCTACCTCCTCCGACTCCTACACCAACGCCAACACCGAGGCCGTGCCGACCGCCGACAGATGCCCCCACGCCAGCGCCGACGCCATGTCCGCCGCCAACCGAAGCGCCAACACCAGCGTTCACGCCATCATCGCCACCAACGGAGGCACCGACCCCGGCGCCTACTCCATCGCTACCGCCGACAGAAGCACCAACGCCGACATCCGCGCCGCCGACGCCAACACCGACACCCACGCCGATATCGGCCTGTGCAGTGGGTGCGATCAGAACCGCAGTTGCCGTCAGCGCCAGCGTTTTCTTGAAAGTTCCGTTTTGAAAAATGGTCATTTGTCATCTCCTCTTTGGTGAGCATGGCCGAGATCCTTGGATATGGGATCCCATGCTGCTCAATTGCCCCCGTGTTATATTCACGCACATTGGACCAAAGAGGTTTCATATAATTCCAAAAAATATCACTATTTTGAAACTTTGTTAAAATTATGCCGGAGTTTGCAAAATCCAGACACAAAGCCCGCATGCTAATGGCTATCGAAGAGCCATTTGGCACGTTTCTGACGAAATCTAGGATTCAAACGGAAGGAATGTCAGTGTCGGCTGACAGTGCCGCCACCGACCGCCGCGCGCACACCGGTTGTGCCGGGGCAGGACGTAGGCAATTTACGCGCCACGCGAACGGCGAGATAAGCAAAGGCCTGCGCCTCAAGCATATCGCCATCGAGACCAATCTCTTCCACTGCAGCGACCGGGCAATCAAGGCTGACATCCAACATCCGCATCAACACCGGGTTATGCCGCCCGCCCCCGGTCACATAGACGCGCTCGGGTGGGGCCGGGCAGTGCTGCATCGCCTCGGCCACGCCAGCGGCGCACATGGCGGTCAAGGTGGCGCAGGCATCGGCATCAGATAGCTCGCCGACCAAGGCGACCATTTCGGCGAAATCATTCCGATCAAGTGATTTTGGCGGCATGCGTGCAAAGTAAGGCTCGGCAAGGAACAATTCCAACGCGCCATGTTCCACCCTGCCCCGCGCGGCCAGCTTGCCGCCTTCGTCGAAATCGAGACCCAGCCGTGCCTGCATCAAATCATTGATCGGCGCATTCGCCGGGCCGGTGTCAAAAGCAAGCAGAGCCCCCTCTTCTTCGGGCCGCGCAACGCGCGGATCGACCCAAGTGAGGTTCCCGACACCCCCAAGGTTCAAAAAAGCAACCGGGCCGCTTTTTCCTGCGTAACGTGCGCAGGCGTGGTGAAAGAACGGTGCCAGAGGTGCCCCTTCGCCGCCCAGTTCCACATCGGCGCTGCGGAAATCCCAAACCACGGGAAGCCCGATCTCGCGCGCCAATAACGCCCCGTCGCCGACTTGCAATGTGCCTTGCATACGTGGGGCATGGGCCAGCGTCTGGCCATGAAAGCCGATCAGCTCCACCGAGGCATTGTCTTTCAATAAATCATCCAACAGCGCCAGATGCGCGGCCTCGACCGCATGCGCCGCCGCCTCAACCTCTGCCCCGTGCCATTTGCCGAATCCGGCGGCGATGACCCGACGGTCCTCAGCCGAATATGTCCGGTAGGCGCTGCGGCCAAAACTGGTGATATCATGCCCATCGGTGCGCAAAATAGCCGCGTCCACCCCGTCTAGTGAGGTGCCCGACATCATTCCCAGAGCCGTCACCACACCGGTTCCGACATGTTGCCTGTGCATGGCCCTATTCATGGCCTTTTCCTTTGCCGCTCGTGCGCATATAGATTGCCCCGCAACACAGTTTTGAGGCAAGTCACCATGACATACCATCCCAAATCGGAGTTCATCCACACGATGATGCAGCGCGGCTTTCTGGCCGATTGCACCGATTATCAGGGATTGGACGACGCCCTGATGAAAGGCGCAGCCCCCGCCTACGTGGGCTATGACGCCACGGCCAAATCGCTGCACGTGGGCCATCTGGTCAACATCATGATGCTGCGTTGGTTGCAGAAATGCGGCGGCAAGCCGATCACCCTGATGGGCGGCGGCACGACAAAGGTGGGCGATCCATCTTTCCGCTCAGATGAACGCCCCCTGCTGACGCCCGAGGCGATCGACGACAACATCGAAGGCATTCGTCAGGTCTTTGCCCGCTACCTTGATTATGGCGATGGGCCGAGCGACGCGCTGATGCTCAATAACGCCGAATGGCTGGACGAGTTGAACTATCTCGATTTCCTGCGCGATATCGGGCGGCATTTTTCGATCAACCGGATGCTCAGTTTTGAGAGTGTGAAATCGCGGTTGGATCGGGAGCAATCGCTGTCGTTCCTTGAGTTCAACTACATGATTCTCCAAGCCTATGATTTTATGGAGCTTCACCGCCGCTACGGTTGTATTCTGCAGATGGGCGGCAGCGACCAATGGGGCAATATCGTCAACGGCATCGACCTGACCCGGCGCGTGATCGACGGCGAAGTTTACGGCCTGACCTCACCGCTGCTGACCACCAGCGACGGCAAGAAGATGGGCAAATCTGCGGGCGGCGCGGTCTGGCTGAACGGCGATATGCTGAGCCCTTATGAGTTCTGGCAGTTCTGGCGCAATTGCACCGATGCCGATGTGGGCCGTTTCCTCAAGCTCTACACCGAGCTGCCGGTCGATGAATGCGACCGTCTGGGTGCGCTCGCCGGATCCGAGATAAACGAAGCAAAAGTGCGTTTGGCCAATGAGGTCACCGGCCTGCTGCACGGCGAAGAAGCGGCGCGGACCGCCGAAGCCACGGCGCGCGACGTCTTTGAAAAAGGCGGCGTGGGCGATGACCTGCCCACCCTGACCCTGTCGGCGGCGGATGTGGGCGATGGCGTTTCTATCGTTCAACTGCTGGTGAAATCGGGCCTTGCCGGTTCCGGCAAAGAGGCCAAGCGCCTGATTGCCGAAAATGGCGCGCGGATCGACGATCAGCCGCTGACAGATGCGGGCATGATGCTGGATTCGGGCGCGCTGGCGTCGCCGATCAAACTGAGCGCGGGCAAGAAACGCCACGCGCTGGTGCAACTCGGCTAAAGATGACGGGGGCTGACGACGGTCCCCGCATCGCTTCCCTTCGACACCCGCTGCGCCAAGCATCGCTTGCATGGGGCGGAACTTCGTGCTGAACTGAACAAGTGTTCATATCGGGGGGGGAGTCATCATGAAACTAGACAGTACAGCCGCCATCATCACCGGAGGCGCTTCGGGTCTTGGCGAAGCTACAGCGCGGTATTTTGCCTCGCAGGGCGCGCAAGTCACTTTGCTGGATCGTGATGCCGCCCGTGGCGAATCTGTAGCAAAGGAAATCGGTGGGCATTTCGTTCTGACCGATGTGACGGATGAAAGCTCAGTTCAGGCGGCCGTCGACTACGCCGCCGATAAAATGGGCTGGATCACGGCGGCGGTGAACTGCGCCGGGATTGCGCTTGGCATCAAAACCACAGGCCGCGATGGGCCGCACCCTTTGGACGCCTTTCAGCGCACCATAGACATCAACCTTGTAGGCAGTTTCAACGTTGCGCGTCTTGCTGCCGTGGCGATGGCCAAAAACAACCCCGAAGACGATGGTGCCCGCGGGGTGATCATCAACACTGCCTCTATCGCCGCCTTTGACGGGCAAAAGGGCCAAGCTGCCTATGCCGCATCTAAAGGCGGGATCGTCGGTATGACCCTGCCCATGGCCCGGGATTTGGCCAAGGACGGTATCCGTGTGATGACAATCGCGCCCGGTATCTTCAAGACACCCATGCTGGCGGGCCTGCCGGAAGAGGTGCAAGCCGACCTTGCCAAAGATGTCCCCAACCCTGCCCGCTTGGGCGATCCCACTGAGTACGGACGGCTGGCCGGGTTCATCGTTGAGATGGGATATCTTAACGGCGAAGTAATCCGCCTGGACGGGGCGCTGCGGATGCGCTGATGCCGCTGCAAAACCGCGTTCAACCTGATGGAGAGATCATTACCCACCCCGCGCGGGGTGGGTTCATGGGCAATCGCGGTATCCTGCACGATGAGAGCGGTCTGCACCCCAAACGCCGTTGGGCGCATCGGAATTGGGTATGCTGTGTGCTGCGTTTCAAGGGACGTCAACGTCAGCTTATGGCCCCGCGCCGCTATACCGAGCTGTTTTTTCTAGATGAAGCTGTCGCCTTTGCCGCCGGTCACCGACCTTGCGCAGAATGCCGTGCCGCAGATTATCAACGGTTTCGCAGTTGTTGTGAGGTTCCCGGCCCGGCCGCTGCTTTGGACCGTCAGTTGCACTGTGAACGCGCGGTGCCGCGTGTCTTTCGGCAACACCGCCATGTGAATGTTGCGGCCAGTGACCTGCCGGATGGAAGCTTTATCCTCGACGCAGACGGACAAAGCGGCGCGCTGGTTGGCGATGCGTTCTATCCCTACGCGCCAGAGGGCTACAAGACAGCGCGAAAACGCCCACATGGAACTGTGACCCTACTCACGCCGCCCAGCATCGTTGCGGCGTTTCGTGCCGGATACCGGCCGCAGATCGCGTTAGAGGGCGCGCAGACCTAGGCCTGCGCTTTTTCTTCCAACGCCATCCATTCCTCTTCGGCATCCGAGAGTTTCTCGTGCCGCTGCACAAGCGCGTCACTGGCCTTTTGGAATTTGACAGGCTCACGCGTAAACAACTCCGCATCGCTGAGCAGTTCTTCGAGTTTGCCGATCTCGGCTTCGAGGCGTTCAATCTCACCCGGCAGCGCTTCGAGCCGGTGCTTTTCGGTAAAGCTCAGGCCCGAGGCGGATTGCTTTTTCTCGGCCTTAGCCTCGCCCTTGCTTGGCTTGGCTTTCACCACGCTTTCGGAAAAATCGTCCTGTCCGCGCTGCGCGAGATAATCGCTCCAACCGCCTGCATAGACCGTCGCACGCCCGTCGCCTTCCATCGCAATGGTCGTGGCGGCCACACGGTCGAGAAAATCGCGGTCGTGGCTTACCAACAGCACGGTGCCGTCATAGGTGCCCAAGAGCTCTTGCATCAGATCCAGTGTTTCGACGTCCAGATCGTTGGTCGGTTCGTCGAGCACCAAAAGGTTCGATGACCGCGCCATGATCTTAGCCAGCAGCAGCCGCGCTTTTTCCCCGCCTGAAAGGGACCGAACGGGGGCGCGGGCCTGCGCCTCGTCAAACAGAAATTCCTTGAGGTAACCCACCACATGTTTCGGTTGGCCACGCACCAGCACCTGATCGGCCTTGCCAGATACACGCATGTCAGGGTCGCCAGTCAGGCTTTCCCACAGCGTCATATTGCCATCAAGCTGCGCGCGCGCCTGATCGAAGAGCGCCAATTCCAGATTGGTGCCCAGCTTGATCTCCCCGGTGTCGGGCTCTTCCTTGCCGATCAACATGTTCAGCAGCGTGGTTTTGCCAACGCCATTCGGCCCCACCAGCGCAATCCGGTCGCCCCGTTGAACGGTGATCGAAAAATCACGCAGGATCTGTTTCTCGCCGAACTTCTTGGCCACGCCCGTCGCTTCGATCACCTTGCGGCCTGATTTGGGCCCAGCCTCCAGCGCCATCGCGGCGGTCCCTTGGCGGGTGATCTGCGACGACCGTTCGGCCCGCAGATCTTGCAACGCCCGGACACGGCCTTGGTTACGTTTGCGCCGGGCCGAGATACCCTCAACCGCCCAACGCGCTTCGGCCTTGATCTTGCGGTTCAGCTTATGGCGCTGCATGTCTTCTTCTTCCCAGATCTGATCGCGCCATGCTTCAAACCCCTCAAAACCGATCTCTTGACGGCGCACAGCGCCGCGGTCGATCCAGAGGGTCGCGCGGGTCAGTTCGCGCAGGAAGGCGCGGTCGTGGCTGATGATGACAAAGGCGGTGCGAGTGCCCTTAAGCTCAGATTCGAGCCAAGCAATCGCTTCGATATCGAGGTGGTTGGTCGGCTCATCCAGCAGCATCAGCTCGGGCTCTTCGGCCATCAGCCGCGCCAGTGCCGCGCGGCGGCGTTCACCGCCCGAAGCAGTGGCCACGGGGCGTGCAGGGTCAAACTTCAGCCCCTCGCCCGCGCGTTCAACTTTATACATCTCGCCGGGATCAAGCCCATGTGCCGCGAAATCGCCAAGCGTCTCGAAACCCGACAGGTCGGGCTCCTGCTCCATATAGCCGACCGACACGCCGGGACCGGCAATAACCGCCCCGCTGTCCGGCTCGACCAGTCCGGCCATCACCTTCATCAGCGTGGATTTGCCCGAGCCGTTGCGGCCGACCAAAGCCAGCCGGTCGCCGGTCTGAACCACCAGTGAAAGATCTTCGAAAACAGGGTCGCCGCCAAAGGTCAGCGAAATGTCGGTGAGTTGTAAAAGGGGTGCGCGTGCCATTCCCGCCAGCTACCTCTCGGCGCGGGCAAGGTCAATGTCCCTTGGGTATGGGGAGGCGCTTTCGCGTGCTTTAGGCCAAAGCCCGAAGCAGCCGCGCACGATTGGGAGGGATGGCCGCGATTTCCAGTCCGGTAAACACATGCAGCGTGTTCATCTGCTGGTCGATCACCGCATGATCGCTGACCCAACCGCCCATGGCAAGATAGCTGCGCAGCAGCGGCGGGGTCTGCTGCCGCGCGCGTCGGGAATCGGCAGTTTGCGTGTCGCGGGTAAAAGGATAGAACTGATCGGCTTTGAGTCCGGGCCGCCACTTTGCCGGAGCCAGATGCTGTTCATTCATACGGGCAAAAGCATCCCGGTACACTGTCGGATCGGTTCCTGTGAAGGATGAACAGCCGAACAGAAGCGCCGCTTCGTTGTGATCCACCTCAAGTGCCAGCCGCCCCCAAGCCAGGCGCTGAATGTCGGGGTCTTGCCAGTCGGGGTGCACGCAAAAGCGGCCGAGTTCAAGCAGCGCGTCGTCGACCCTTTCTAGGTTGGAAAGGTCATAAAACTGTGCGGCATAGCTGTGCGCCAGTGTCGCGCCGCGAAATAGGGTCAGGCGAAAGCAACAGACCAAAGTGCCACTGGCACGATCCTCTACCAGAAAATGTCGCGCGCCTGCATCGAAAGCATCGATGTCGGGCTGGATGCCTGTCTGGAAACACCGGGCGCGCAGCACCTGCGCGCGGGTTATATCGGCAGGCGATAGGGCTTCGCGCGTCAGATATCGGCCCGGTGACGCTTGGGTCATCTGCGATGTCGCCTTCGGTTGCCTGCAGCCCTGCCCCGCCAATCGACCGCCGGGGCTTTCAAGGATGAATTTAGCTGCCGAATGCCGTCGGGCTAAAACGGCCAAGGTTGCCCAAAAGCTGACGCAAGAATGTATTGTCAGCCACTGGCGATGTCGTCACGCGGCGCGACAATGGCACCACCTGCCCGCGCTCTAGCCCGAAGCGTTCGACATTTGCCACGACGCCCGCTTCGTTAAAGCTCACGGTGACCACTTCGCGGTCGATCTCTTTCGGGGCCATGAACCCCAAAGCGCGTTGGCGCATCTTAACGTAGTAGTAACTATCATCGCTCAAAACACCCGAGGCTGTGGGCACACCGATCTTTTGAGCGACGGTTTCTTTGGTGTCGCTGCCGACGACGATTTGCTCAAGCTGATCTTGTGGCGGAACATAGCCGTGGTTTTCATACTGTGGCGTACAAGCCGTCAGAAGCAGTGCAAGGCCCATACCTGCGATCCGGAGGCGTGTCTTGCCGGTCTGTTTCGTATTGCGCATTTGGTCTGCCCTCTTGCCCTGACGGATTATGGCTTTTATTTCGCATACACTAAGGCACCCCAAGTGTACAAGAAACGAAAGTCATATCTCATGTCGCGCAAATCACCTACGCCCACCGCTCTTCGGGTCGCTGACCTGTCTCAGACGGAGCCAAACGGCTTTGCGCTGCGCCCGGAAGGTGACGTTGTATCGCAAATCGCTGAGGAGTTGGAACTGTCCGCGCTGCGCAAACTCAGCTTTTCGGGGCAGATCAAACCACTGGGCAAACAAGATTGGCAGCTCGACGGCAAGCTGGGTGCCACCGTGGTGCAGCCCTGCGTTGTTACGCTAGAGCCTGTCACCACCCGCATCGACGTAAATATCAAACGCCGTTTCGTGCATGACTTCGAACTCCCCGATGAGGAAGAAGTCGAAATGCCCGAGGACGACACGACAGAGCCTTTGGGCCAATGGATCGACCCCGCGCAGATCATGATCGAAGCGCTGGCGCTGGAAGTGCCGGAATACCCCCGTAAGGACGATGTTGAACTGGGCCAGATGGTTCATGCCGAGCCGGGCCAGAAACCGATGACCGACGAGGATGCGCGCCCCTTTGCCGGGCTTGGCGCCCTGCGCGACGCGCTTAAGAAAGACGAAACCTAAAGAAACAGGCGGAAAACCGCGAAAATTACGGGTTGCATCGCCGCGCATTCGCGTTATTTTGCCGCCCTCACCCCAATTAAGGTTGGACATTGCGCGGCTGCGGCCCTAAAGCGTCGTCACGCCCGAAACGGGGTCCGAATTGAAACACGGTTGCGGCATGCCTCATGCAGGTCAGCAACCCCGAAGGCAAAGGCACCAGACATGGCTGTCCAACAGAATAAAGTATCCAAATCGCGCCGCAACAACCGCCGCGCACACGATTCGCTCACAGCAGCGAACCCGAACGAATGTTCGAACTGTGGTGAGCTGAAGCGCCCACACCACATCTGCGCCGCATGCGGCCACTATGACGACACCGAAGTTGTCGCCCTGACCGAAGAAGTAGACCTGGAAGACGACGCAGCCTAAGCGCGCGTTGTTCCTAAGGTTTTTTCAATGGCAGTGAGGCATTCGCACCGATGACGGCACAGCCCGATCACCCCAACGCGAAAGCCGGACACACCCTGATCTCGGTTGACGCGATGGGGGGTGACGAAGGCCCGGCAGCAGTTGTTGCCGGGTGTGCGCTTTCTGCGGCAGCCAATTCAGACATCGGCTTTATCTTGCATGGTCCCCGTGATCAGCTTGAGCCGCTGATCGCCAAGCGCAGCGATTTGGCTGGTCGTTGCGAGGTTCGCCACGCAACGGATGTCGTCACGATGGACGACAAACCCAGCCAAGTTGTACGCACCAGCAAGGCCAGTTCCATGTGGTCCGCCATCGAGTCCGTGCGCAGCGGAGAAGCCGCCGTGGCTGTCTCTTGCGGGAACACTGGCGCGCTGATGGCGATGTCAATGATACGGCTACGGAAATTGCCGGGCGTGAATCGCCCCGCGATTGCCGTGCTCTACCCGTCCTCCAATCCTCAGGGGTTTAACGTGATGCTCGACGTAGGCGCCGATGTGCGCGCCGACGCCGATGATTTGTTGCGCTTTGCTTTGATGGGCACCTCCTATGCCCGCAACGGTATGGACCTAGAGCGCCCGCGTGTTGGGTTGCTGAATGTCGGTACAGAAGAACATAAAGGCCGCACTGAGCTTAAAGAAGCCTATGATCTGATTCGCGCCCAAGGCGATGCCACGGGCTTTGAATTTGTAGGCTTTGTTGAGGGTGGCGACATTTCGGGCAACCGCGCGGATGTGATCGTGACCGACGGGTTCACCGGGAACGTGGCGATCAAAACCGGCGAAGGCACCGCCAGCATGATCGGCAACCGCCTGCGCGAAGCGTTCAAATATTCGCCTATGTCACGGCTTGCGTCGCTTCTGGCCTATACCTCGCTGCGCCGCCTCAGCAAAAAGATTGATCCGCGCCGTGTGAACGGGGGCGTCTTTCTGGGTCTGAACGGCACGGTTGTGAAATCCCACGGCTCAGCTGATGCAACAGGCATCTCTGCCGCGATCAAACTTGCGGCCCAGTTGTCGCAGAATAAATTCAATGACAAGCTGGCCGCCCGCGTCGCCGCGACGCTGCCTGCCGAGGAGTCCGTCAAATGAGCCTGCGCGCCGTTGTCACTGGCTGTGGCCACTACCTGCCCGCCCGTGTCGTGGAAAATGCCGAATTTGAAGCGACCCTCGACACGAATGACGAGTGGATCCGCTCGCGCTCTGGCATCGAACGCCGCCATTTCGCTGCTGAGGGCGAGAATACATCCTCCATGGCCAGCGCAGCCGCACGTAAGGCGCTTGAGGATGCGGGCCGCGAGGCATCCGACGTGGATGCGATTGTCGTCGCCACCTCAACGCCTGATCTTACTTTCCCTTCTGCCGCAACAATGGTGCAAGCCGAATTGGGCATGACCAGTGGCTTTGCCTTTGACGTGCAAGCGGTTTGCGCCGGGTTCGTCTATGCGCTTGCCAATGCCAACGCGCTGATTGTGTCGGGCCAAGCCCGCCGCGTGTTGGTAATTGGAGCAGAAACCTTTAGCCGCATCATGGATTGGACGGATCGTTCGACCTGCGTGCTTTTTGGTGATGGCGCAGGTGCGCTGCTGCTCGAAGCACAGGATGGCACCGACAGCCCTGAGGATCGCGGCATTCTTGCGACCGATCTAAACTCAGATGGCCGTTACCGGGACCTGCTTTATGTCGATGGCGGGGTGTCCACGGGCACCACTGGCTATCTGCGCATGCAAGGCAATCAGGTCTTCCGCCACGCGGTTGAAAAACTGGCGGCGACGGCGAATACCGCGATGGAGCGGGCCGGTGTCTCTGCCGAAGATGTTGATTGGATCGTGCCACATCAGGCCAATATCCGCATCATTCAAGGCACAGCGAAAAAGCTGAACCTGCCGATGGAGCGCGTGGTTGTTACCGTTCAAGACCACGGCAACACCTCGGCGGCTTCGATCCCATTGGCGCTGTCCGTGGGGCGTGAGCGGGGGCAAATCAAACAAGGCGACCTGATCGTTACCGAAGCCATTGGCGGTGGTCTGGCGTGGGGTTCTGTCGTCCTGCGCTGGTAAGCTACTGAGCTAACGCAGAAAATCTCCGCTCAAATGCCCGCGATCCGGGCATTGATGTTGACTCTAAAAAACGCAGCAGCATATGCTATTGAAAAGCATGGGGGATATAATGCCGAACAAGACATTGACGCGCATGGATTTAAGCGAAGCTGTATTTCGTGAAGTCGGTCTTTCTCGCAATGAAAGCGCCCAACTGGTCGAAGCGGTGCTAGAGCATATGTCCGACGCTTTGGTTGAGGGGGAGCAGGTGAAAATCTCTTCCTTCGGGACATTCTCTGTGCGGGACAAGACCGCGCGCGTGGGGCGCAATCCGAAGACTGGCGAAGAGGTTCCGATCAACCCGCGCCGCGTGCTGACCTTCCGCCCTTCGCATCTGATGAAAGACCGCGTTGCCGAAGGCAATAAGTCCTGACCCATGGTCAAATCGCCGGACGCTTTTCGCACCATCTCCGAAGTCGCTGACTGGCTCGGTATTCAGGCCCATGTTCTGCGGTTCTGGGAGAGCAAATTCACGCAGGTAAAGCCCATCAAACGGGCTGGCGGACGGCGGTACTATCGTCCGGCGGATATGCTGCTGTTGGGGGGGATCAAAAAGCTTCTCCATGATGATGGGCTGACCATCAAAGGCGTGCAAAAGATCCTGCGCGAAGAAGGGATGACCCATGTGTCCTCTCTCTCTGCACCGCTGGATGAGTTGGACTTTATGGAGCCTCGGCCCGCCCCCAAACCGGACATCATCCGCCCGGAAACCGGTGTGGTTTTAAGCTTTGGCAGCACGAAGACAGAAGCGCCGGACGACGCTGGTTTGGATAAGCAAACTGCAGAAGCGGAATCGGCTGACAATACGCCCGCAGCTTCGCCTGCTGCCCCACCACCAAGCGCATCGCAGGTCACCCCCACAGAGTCCCTGCCCCCCTCTCCTGTGCCGCCTGCCGACGATCACCCGCGCGCGATGCCTGATCCGTTGGCTCCGTCGGACCGAGCCACACCCGACGCGCCGGAGCCGGATCGCACCGCTGGCCCCGAAGTTGAGGTGAACCCAGCCGAGTCCAAGCCGCAGACCGCCGCAGATGCCAGTCTGCCCGACTTCCTAAAACGCCCCCTCGCGTCAGAACCCGAAGCGCTGACCGATGTGGAACCTGTATCCCCTGCAGATGACGCGCCCTCTGAGCCAGAAATCGAAGAGTTCGACGATACGCCCAGACCTGCGATCATTGACTTGCCGGACTTCACCCCCGAGGATGAATTCCCAGCCCGTCCGGGTCTGTTGAGTGTGGCGACCCGTGTGCATTACCTGCCCCGCGATGTGCAGCCGCTCGTGGCCGGTCTGCTTCTTGATCTGGCAGAGTTGCGCGCGCGGATGGCCGCCGAACCCGGCTTTGAAAGTAATTATTAATCGCAATGAAAAGATCGGCAATTCCCTCTTGCACCCCCTGCGAGATCGGGTATGAAGCCCACGTAGTCGGGCTATGGCGCAGCCTGGTAGCGCGTCCGTCTGGGGGACGGAAGGTCGCAGGTTCGAGTCCTGCTAGCCCGACCAAGCGACTACAACAAAACGCCCGCGCCGGTAACGCGCGGGCGTTTGTCATTTGAAAGGCCCCGCTTGATGCCCAATGCGATGAACGGGGTGCTCCCCAACCAGCAGATTGCAGCGATGATCGAAAGCGGTGCCATTGCCGCCGATCCGGCAGTCACTTCGGCCCAGATCCAGCCTGCCAGCCTTGATCTACGCCTTGGCAACGTCGCCTATCGCGTACGGGCATCCTTCCTTGCCGGGCATGGGGCAAAGGTAGCGGATCGTTTGGCAGAGTTCGAGATGCACCGCGTTGACCTCAGCGAAGGTGCAGTACTAGAAAAAGGCTGCGTCTATGTCGTGCCTTTGATGGAAACGCTTGCGCTGTCTGACAATGTCTCTGCGGTCGCCAATGCCAAAAGCTCCACCGGGCGGCTCGATCTTTTGACACGCACCATCACCGACGGCGGGACCGAGTTTGACCGGATCGCGCCGGGCTATACCGGCCCGCTTTATGCTGAGATCTGCCCCCGCTCCTTTTCCGTGCTTGTGCGCCCCGGCATGCGGCTGAATCAGATCCGCTTCGGCAGTGGCGATGCCACGCTGGACGATGATGCCTTACGTGCGCTGCATGATAAAACCCCCTTGGTGGATGGTACCGCCGTGATCGACGAAGGCTTGGGCTTTTCCGTCGATCTGCGCCTGCCCGGCACCAGCCTTGTCGGCTACCGCGCCAAGCCGCATACTGGGGTGATCGACCTCGACAAGATCGGCCACTACGACCCGGCAGCCTATTGGGAAGAGGTGCACAGCACCAATGGGCAGATCATCCTTGATCCCGGTGCATTCTACATCTTGGTCAGCCGCGAAGCCGTGACAATTCCCCCCGTTTATGCTGCTGAAATGGCGCCTTATCTAGCGATGGTGGGCGAATTCCGTGTGCATTACGCGGGCTTCTTCGATCCGGGCTTTGGCCATGCCGAAGCAGGCGGCGCAGGTTCGCGCGGGGTATTGGAAGTGCGCTGCCATGAAGCGCCGTTTGTGCTAGAGCATGGTCAGGTCGTGGGGCGGTTGGTCTATGAGCATATGGCCCAGATCCCCAGCCAGCTTTACGGGGCTGACATCGCCTCAAATTACCAAGGTCAGGGTCTGAAGCTGTCAAAGCACTTCCGCTCAGCTTGAAGCGGTAGTCTTTTACCTAGACCGAAAGAACCGCCGCAGCATCCGGATACCCTGCTGCGCAGAGCGCGCATTAAACGCAGACCCTTTGCCGGCCCTGCGCTTGCCTGCACGCGATAGCATCCGCCGCATCACCTGACGCATGACCATATTGACGATCTGTTTCATCGAAACTCTCCCCGGATCAACCTATCTGATGTAGGTATAGTGGGCCGTATGTCAGCCCCACATCTATCAATCCTCGAAAAGCTCGCTTTGCCCTTCGGTGGTCTCCGGCTCGTCCTCGCCATCGCCAACCGTTGGCAGCAGCCCAGATGGCGGGCGGTTTTCCAACAGCCCGGCAGAGCGGAGTTCTTTCAGCCCCGGTAGATCCCGCGCGCTTTCCAAACCAAAGTGATCGAGGAACTCTTGCGTCACTACAAATGTCACCGGGCGGCCCGGTGTCATCTTGCGACGGCCAAAGCGGATCCACTCCATCTCTAGCAATTGGTCCACCGTGCCACGAGAGACCGCGACACCGCGAATTTCTTCGATCTCGGCGCGGGTGACGGGCTGGTGATAGGCGATGATCGCCAGCGTCTCGATCGCGGCACGGCTGAGTTTACGCGTCTCAACCGTTTCGCGGTGCATGAGAAAGCCAAGATCGGGCGCGGTCCGAAAGGCATAGGCATCGCCCACCTTCATCACCTGCACACCGCGCCCTTGATAGCGATGCCGCAAGAATGCCATTGCTTCGCCCACATCCGATCCCGCCGGCAGGCGGGTTTCCAATTCACGCAAGGTGATCGGTTCGGAGCTTGCGAAAAGCACGGCTTCGATCATGCGCTCTTGTTCGGCCAATGACGGCGCGTCGAACAGTTTTTTCTCTTTCGTCTTAACTTCTTCCGACACGCATCAATCCTTTTTGCGCAGTTGGATAGGGGCGAAAATCTCTTTCTGACGGATCTCCATATGCCCCTCTTTCACCAGTTGAAGCGATGCAGCAAAGGTCGCCGCCGTGGCAGAGCGTCGCCGCTCAGGATCGCTCTCCCAACCTTCGGGCAGATAGCTGTTAAGATCGCCCCAATCGCCCGCATAGCCAATCAGCCCGCGCATCCGTTCCAGCGCCTCTTCCATGGTGAAAACCTTGTCGCGGTCCATCACGAAGGGGCGGAATTCATCTCGCGTGCGGGTGCGCGCATAGCCCTGCATAAGGTCCAGCAGGGTCGCGGTATAGGTCACCTTTTTGACGCGGGTGATCTCATGGGTCTGGCCACGGGCAAAGAAATCGCGGCCAAGCTGATCGCGGGCCATCAGGCGTGCGGCAGCGTCGCGCATGGCTTGGAGACGTTCCAGTTGGAACGCCAGATGTGCAGCCATCTCTTCGCCAGATGGGCCTTCTTCGGTCGGGTCCGGGGGCAGCAACAGACGCGATTTAAGGAACGCCAGCCATGCGGCCATCACAAGGTAATCTGCGGCCAGTTCCAGGCGCAGTTCTTTGGCCCGCTCGACAAAGGCCAGATACTGCCGTGCAAGTTGCAGCACTGAGACTTTGCGCAGGTCGACCTTTTGGGTACGGCTAAGCGACAGCAGCAGATCAAGCGGCCCCTCATAGCCCTCAACATCAATGATGAACGCCTCGGCGGCCAGCCGATCGGCAACGGAGCCGCCAGCCCCGTCCATGTCTTCCTGAAATGTCGTGTCAGCCATGCAATGCTCCGCCCAGAAGCGTCTCAAGTTGGGCGCTGAGGGCGTCGATGTCAACGTCATCGGGGGTCTGCCGCGCATCCATGGCCCGCAGGGCGCGGGTCTGGGCGGCGGGGGTCATTTCGCCTGCGGCTTCTGCAACGGCGCGGCGGTCTTCTAGCGGGCCATTGCAAAAAAGGGCCACGTCACAGCCCGCCGCAATTGCCGCGCGGGTGCTTTCCGCCGGGGTCATTTGCAGCGCCTTCATCGAGATGTCGTCTGTCATCACGAGGTTATCGAAGCCGATATCCTCACGGATGATCCGCATGACCTTAGCGGACAGGGTCGCCGGGGTATCATCCAGCGCGTCATAGACCAGATGGGCTGTCATCCCCATGGGCAGATCCCGCAGACTGCGGAACGGCGCAAAATCGACCGCCTCCAGATCAATCCGACGGGCATCGACACGGGGCAAATTGTGGTGACTGTCGAGCGTGGCACGGCCATGACCGGGCATATGTTTCATCACCGGCAACACGCCCCCCGCCAGCAGCCCGTCGGCCACCGCGCGGCCAATCTCGGCCACCTGCCCCGGCGTTTCGCCATAGCAACGGTTGCGCAAAAACGGATGGGTCTTGGGCCCCGCCACGTCGATCAGCGGCGCACAGTTGCTATCGATGCCGACGTTGTGCAGCTCTTGGGCGATGATCCGGTACATAAGGTAGAACGCTTGACGCGCTTGATCTCCGGCACGTTCGGCTAATTCCATCGGAGGCACCCAATTGCGCCACTGAGGCGCGCGCATACGCTGCACGCGACCTCCTTCTTGGTCGATGGTGATTACCGCCTCGTGGCCCGCCGCCTCGCGCATCTCCTCACAAAGCGCGCGAACTTGGTCGGGGCTGTCGATGTTGCGAGAAAAAAGAATAAAACCAAAGGGCCGCACGTCCCGAAAGAATGCTTTTTCCTCGACGCTGAGCCGCAAGCCCGTCGCATCGAGGATCGTGGCCCCAAATGGGCGCATCAGCGCATTACCACCGGAATGCAATCTGCGTTTTCAGCCACGAGAGCCGAACAGAAGCGGCGCGCATCTGCGATGTCGTCAAAGCCCATCGCGCGCAGGCGATAGAACACCCGGCCACCGCTGGTCGCCTTTTGAACAACGCGGTTTTTACCTTCAAGGTAGGCGCCGAAGCGGCCCTGAAGACGATCCCACTGTTCGCGGGCAACCTCTGGGCTGTCGAATGCACCAAGCTGCGCCATGCGGGTGCCAGCGGGAAGGGCCGCGGGATCGACCTCTTGCGTGGCGGCTTTGACCGGATTGCTTTGAACCGAAGCAGGCGTCACCACGGCACCACCTGCGGGGCGACGGCGGGGGCGCAGCGAATTGCGTACGCCGGGTGCGTTCAGCACGGCTTTGACCACCTTAGGCTGCGCCGATGTATCGGCCAGCGCCATGGCGACGGCAGTATCGACCGGGTCGGCAGCCGCCTCACCGCTCAAGGGAGCCACACCATTGGTAAGTTGAGCCACAAGGTCTTGGACGTTGCCTGAGCGGATCGCGGCAGAGGCGTCAATCAGATTACCGTCGCCACCTTGGGCCACGGCTTTGGTCGCCTCGCCTTGTGGTTTTCCGGCAACCATCGCCACTTGCACGGGCTGGTCTTCGTCCTGCAATTCGATCTGGCGGGGCGCGAGGCGCAGCTGATCGGCGGGGCGTCCGGCGTTGCCTTCGGCGGCCACTACGTTGACCGACAACCCCTGATGTCGGGCCAATTCTCCGCCCGGTTCTTCGGGGCGCACACGCATTTCACCTTGGACGGCGCGGACCACGGGAATACCCGTCACATCACGTACCAACAGTTTGTAGCCCCAAACGCCGATCCCGGCGACCAGCGCCAGTGAAACCACGGCGCCAGCGATATTGGTGAGCGTTGTCAGTGCCTTGGGCGCGGTGCCCACTGCGTATCCATGCGCGGAATCGGGCGCATAGCCCGCCGTCGTCGGGGAAGACGTGAAATCTGCCATCTCTGCCTCTTTGCCCGACGTGATACATCGCCACGCGGGTCTATCTTGGGGTTGCCTGTTTTCGGCGCGCTGGTGCGGTTATCGCATCTCTTGTGCCGGTGTGACGCCAAGAATACCAAGACCCGCCGCGATTACAATCGCAACGGCACGCGACAGGGCGATTTTTGCCTGTGATGTGTCAGCATCGCCTTCTTGCAACGCGCGCAACCCATCTTCAGAGCGGCCCAAGTGATAGAGGCTGTGGAAATCGGACGCGAGTTCATAAAGGTAGAAGGCAACGCGGTGCGGTTCATTGCTACGCGCGGCCGTCTCAACCAGACGTGGCCATTCCGCAAGTTTGCGCAGCAGCCCGATCTCGGCATCATGGTCAAGTTTGGTCAGATCGGCATCCATCAGGGTCGCGTCATTAACGTTGATCTCAGCCGCTTCGGCCTTGCGCAGGATCGAGGCAACGCGCGCATGGGCGTATTGCACGTAGAACACAGGATTCTCGCGGCTTTGCTCAAGCACCTTGTCGAAATCAAAGTCCAACATCGCGTCATTTTTGCGGGTCAGCATGACAAAACGTGTCACATCAGGGCCAACCTGATCGACCACATCGCGCAGGGTGACAAAAGTCCCTGCCCGTTTGGACATCTTGAATGGCTCACCGTTTTTGAACAATTTCACCAGCTGTGTCAGCTTGATATCAAGCGGCACATGCCCATCGCTCAGCGCTTTGACTGCCGCTTTCATACGTTTGACATAGCCGCCGTGATCAGCGCCCAAAATGTCAATCAACATGTCAAAGTCGCGGCTTATCTTGTCGTAATGATAAGCGATATCGGGAGCGAAATAGGTCCAAGAACCGTCCGATTTCTTGACCGGGCGGTCCACATCATCGCCATGCTCGGTCGATTTAAACAGCGTCTGTTCGCGCGGTTCCCAATCCTCGGGTTTCTTTCCCTTTGGCGGCTCCAGCACGCCCTCATAGATCAGCCCCTTGGCTTCGAGAGAGGAAATCGCCGCCTCAATCTGACCCGTACCGTAGAGCGATTTTTCGCTATAGAAGACATCCATTTCAACGCCCAGCGATGCCAAATCCTCACGGATCAGGTTCATCATCGCATCGGTCGCGAACTCTCGAAGATCATCGAGCCATTCGCTTTCAGGTTGATCCACCAGCTTGTCGCCGTACATTTTAGCCAGCGCTTCGCCTAGCGGGATCAAGTAATCGCCGGGGTATGTGCCATCGGGGAAGGCCACCTCTTTGCCATTGGCTTCGAGGTAGCGCAGGTAGACCGACCGCGCCAGAACATCGACCTGTGCACCGCCATCGTTGATGTAGTATTCACGGGTCACATCGTAGCCTGCGAAATCCAGCAGGCTGGCCAGCGCGTCGCCAAAGACCGCACCACGGGTGTGGCCCACATGCAGCGGGCCGGTTGGGTTGGCCGAAACATATTCGACGTTCACCCGTTGACCGGCGCCAAGGATCGCGCGGCCAAAGTTGGTGCCTTGGTTCAAGACCTGCCGTGCCACGTTTTGCCAGACTGAAGGCGCAAGCCGCAGGTTGATGAACCCCGGACCGGCCACTTCGGCAGAGGTGATACGCGGATCGTTCTGCAACTGTGCTGCCAGCGCTTCGGCGATGTCACGCGGCTTCATGCCTGCGGGCTTGGCCAGTACCATCGCGGCATTGGTCGCCATATCGCCATGCGCAGGGTCGCGCGGCGGCTCAGCGGTGATCGGGTCAAAGTTCAGGGTCGCAGGCAGGGCTTCCTGCGCGACCATCTGTTCCAGCGTCGCAATGATAAGATGGCGAATTTCGGCAAATAGGTTCATGTCGGGTATCCTTGTTCCCCGCCCGTTTATCATGTGCGGGGGTGCAGTCAATCAAGCGGCGGGCCGCGATGGCCCAAGTCAGGGAATGGCGTTTGAAGCGGCGCTATCAGCCGAGGTCCAAACGCCCACTTCGGAGCCGTCGGCCCGCTTCGGACCCGAGGAAAAGCGCGGTGTCTGCGGCCAGTTCGGCCTGTCCCTCGGGCACAGTGATCAGATGAAAATGCAGGCCGCGTGCGCCAAAAACCTCATCAAGCGCGGCATTGGCCGCCTCAAAGGCCCCGATCAGCCCATGCCCGGCAAGTGCAAGCGGCTGACTGGGGCGCGGCAGAACGGTCACAACGGACCCCTGCCCGGCTACCAAGCCACGGCCCAAGGCCCGCACCAGCGCAGAAAGCCCCCGGATCTGCGCATCAATACCTTTTGCACAGTCTTCTGGGTCAAGCGGCATCAGGTTCAACACCAAATGCAACGGCGTGCCGCCCCAGTTGCGGTAGAGCGGCTCGAACCGGCTGACCAGATCACCAGCCAACGCCAGCCCTTCGACCCGTTCTGGCGATTGACTCATCAGACGGGCCAAAACGGTCGGGTCGCGGTCCATCGCCACAACCTCTGCCCCCAGACCAGCGGCACGTTTGGTCACCGCCGAGCCGGGTGCTTGACCCGCGGAAAGGATCGCAAAGGTCGCGTCACCAGCCAAGCTTTCCGGCAGAACGGGGGTCTGTATCATCTATGTCACCTATGGATCGTCAATGTCAGACTACCATGTCCAAGGGCCTAGCGGAAGCTGCGCAAATCACTGCCAAAGAGCCGCGCATGTTCTTGCAGCGCGAAACGGTCCGTCATGCCTGCAATGTAATCAGAGACCATCCGCGCCAGCGTGGTGTCATCCTCTGCCGCCTCAATCGCCGCCGCCCAATGACGGGGCAGAAGGTTGGGCTGAGATAAAAACAGCGGAAAGAGGTCTTCGACCACCTTGGTTACCTTCTCACGATTCTCCATGACCGAGGGCGCGCGGTACATGCGGGTGAAAAGGAACTTCCGTATTTGGCGCAGATCCTGCCAGACGAGATCCGAAAAGCGGATTACCGGGCGACCCAGATGGCGGATGTCATCGGGGGATTGTGCGCCCGTTTCCTTTAGCAGTTTGGCGGAGGTTTCGATCACATCACCGACCATTACGCCGAACACCCGGCGCAGCGCCTCGTGGCGGCGGCGATAGCTGTCGGTGTCGGGGTACAGGCGGTCCACTTCCGCATAGGCCGCGCCGACCATGGGCAGCTCAGCGATCTCTTCTTCGGTGAACAGGCCCGCTCGCAAACCATCATGGAGATCGTGGTTGTTATAGGCGATATCATCCGAAAGCGCGGCAACCTGCGCTTCGGCGCTGGCATGGGTGTGCAGTTCCAGATCATGCCGCGCGTTATAGCCAGCAAGCGCATGGGGCACATCGCCGATCACTGGGCCATTGTGTTTGGCAATTCCTTCAAGGGTATCCCACGTCAGGTTCAGCCCATCGAATTCGGCATAATGCCGTTCCAGCGTGGTGACGATCTTGATCGCCTGCGCGTTGTGGTCAAACCCACCATAGGGCTGCATCAGCTTGTGGAGCGCGTCTTCTCCAGTGTGGCCAAAGGGCGTGTGGCCCAGATCATGCGCTAGCGCCACGGCTTCGGTCAGCTCTCCGTTCAAGCGCAGCGCGCCTGAGATCGTCCGTGCCACCTGTGCCACTTCAATCGAATGGGTCAGCCGGGTGCGGAAATAATCTCCCTCATGCTCCACAAAGACCTGCGTCTTGTGTTTGAGCCGCCGAAAGGCGGAGGCGTGAATGATCCGGTCCCGGTCCCGCTGATAGCAGGAGCGAAAAGTGCTTTCCTCTTCGGGCACAAGCCGTCCCTTGGCTGTGTCCGGATCAGAGGCGAATTTTGCGCGCATTGCGGCTGGTCCTTCTTGCGGTCCTTGTGACCTGTCCTTGTGGTTTCTATATGTTAAGGGAACGCGAAAGAAAACCGATGCATCGGAGCCCGCAGATGAACCTGCCCCCCAAAGTTACGTCCCGCGCCTTTGAACGCCTCGCCGAGATCGGGGCCGCCGACGAAGGCAAAGCCCTGCGCATCGCCGTCGAGGGCGGCGGCTGTTCGGGATTTCAGTATGACATTGCATTGGACGCACCTGCCGAGGATGACCTCGTTCTGGAAGGCAGTGGTCAGAAAGTGGTGGTCGATAGTGTATCGCTGCCGTTTCTGGCTGATGCGGTGATCGACTTCACCGAAGAGTTGATCGGCGCGCGGTTCACGATTGAGAACCCCAATGCGACGGCGGCCTGCGGCTGCGGCACATCTTTCTCGATGTGAGCTTTCCGGGCGCGTCTAACCGCGCGCCCGTGCAAACCCCTCAAAGAATTTTTCAAAATGCGGGCCAGATTGCTCAGCCGCGAGTAAGACCGCGTGACTGTCTGGCCCAAGATAAGACAGAACATGCGGGCGCATATGCCCCCAATCTGCACTGCGCTGCGCCCCCATATCACTCAGACATTCCGCCAAGGGCCGCAGCGCCCCCTGCCCCCGGGAACGGCATTTAAACCGCAGCGCACCATCGGACAGGTGCTGCGGGCGCAGGGGACGGCCCGCAATATGTATGGCCCACCCGGTGACGAGCCATTCATGGTAGTCGTCCTGCACAGGGGCGTGCGTATCCGCCTGAATGCGAGAGGCACGGTGGCATTCCGCCACAGAGTTTTCCCACGACCTAGCTGGCGCCACTCCGGCAAATCGCAGCGCGGCGCAGACTTCGGCGAGCAGATCCATATCTTGATCAAGAAAAGCGAGCAGTCCAGTGAACTGTAAGCTCAGCAAAGCTTTTTCGGGCAGGCTCGGGTCTAGGCGGCCATAGTCCGACAGATAGTAGACAATATGTGTTAGCTCATACGCGGCCTTACGGTTGGGTATGGCGAAGGTGGCGCTGCGGGTAATAAAATTGTGCAACCGCTCGCCAAGCGCACCCTCACCGACCAGCGGCCCGACAGCGCGGCGGCGCAGCAGGCGGCGTGCCTCGGCACGTTGTAGATCGGACAGCTCCATGCCCTCTAAGCCCACGCGGGCAACCTCATCGCACAGTGCCGCGCCGTAAAGTTCCGGCAGGCCAAGCTCTTCGAGGTCGAGACAGAGCGACAGGATAAAACGGTAGTACTGCGGGAAATCGCGGAGCATGTTGCGGCTCTTTGAATGGAAGGCGACAAGCGGCTCAAGCATCTCGGCGTCCAACGCGGCCCCTATGCTTGCTAGCATCCCCAACAGTTCGGCGTTTTCCTTCATCCAAAAGACATCCCCCTGCTGGCGGCGTTCGCTGGCAAAGGCGCGGATCAACCGCGTTCTTCGGGTCGTCGTGTCGCAATTATCTTCAGGTCTTAGCAGAACAACATTGGTCATTAGAGGGCCTCCAAAAAGGGACAGCGGGCGGAGGAAACCGCCCGCTTGATCAGGTTTCAGGCGCCGAATGGCAGCACCTGCGCCTCAGAAGCCGCAAGCCCAGTGGTGAATAGGCCCACCCCCGCCCCCTGCGCGATGGTTCCGGTGTTTTGTTGTAACCCAGTGGTGAACAGTTCCACCCCATCGCCCATGAGCATGTCGCTGCCCATTGGATTAAGGCCCGTGGTGAATAGCCCAACCCCCGCGCCAAGTGATATCAGGTTGTCGTCCTCTACAGGCGCTGTTAGTGGGGCGAAAACTGTTGCAGTAGTCGTAGTCATATCGAAATCCTTTCGAGAAGATTACCATTTAAACGTGCAGTTCCTACACTGATGCATCTTAAGATTGTTTCGCCAACTGATTTCCGTCTAAGTCTTTGTCCTGAAAGATTTATCCACATGAGGATTAATGCGCAGTTCTCACGCCTTGATCATTTTTCTGTTTTCGTTGCTATGCAGAATAAAATCGATCCACAGGGCTGACTCATGACAAAAGAGGAATACGCAATCCCGTCATTCCCGCATTAAGGGAAACAATGCCCATAGAATCATCTTAAGCGCGCGCGCCTTCCCCTTGCCCCGCAACAACGATTGCGCGATAGCAGTCAGGTGTCTCAAGGGAGCCTGATATGAAAATTGCGAGTTTCAACATTAACGGCATAAAGGCCCGCGTGGCAGCGCTCCCAGAGTGGTTAGATGAGGCGCAGCCGGACGTTGTGGTCCTACAAGAGATCAAGTCAGTCGACGAGGCCTTCCCCCGCGAGATGCTTGAAGAGCGCGGCTATAACGTTGAAACCCACGGGCAAAAATCCTTCAACGGCGTGGCGATCCTGTCAAAGCTCCCGCTTGAGGATGTGACCCGTGGTTTGCCCGGTGACGACGCGGACGATCAGGCCCGTTGGATCGAAGCGACCGTCATGGGGGATGAAATGGCGGTTCGGGTCTGCGGGCTCTACCTGCCCAACGGCAACCCGGTGCCGGGGCCGAAATATGATTACAAACTCGCGTGGATGGCGCGGCTTCAGGCCCGCGCCGAGGCGCTGCTAGCAGAAGAAACGCCATTCCTCATGGCGGGTGATTACAACATCATCCCGCAGGCCGAAGACGCGGCCAAGCCCGATAGCTGGCGCGAAGACGCGCTGTTTCGCCCCGAGTCCCGCGCCGCATGGCGGCGGTTGGTGAACCTTGGACTGACCGACGCCTTCCGCGCACGGACCCAAGGACCAGGGCATTATTCATTCTGGGATTATCAAGCGGGCGCGTGGAACCGGAACAACGGCATCCGCATCGACCATTTTTTGCTGTCGCCTTCCTGCGCCGATCGGCTGCGCGACTGCCAGATCGACCGCGACGTGCGCGGGCGCGACAAGCCGTCGGACCATGTGCCGATCTGGGTTGAGCTTGCTATCTGAGCGTCACGCTTCGAGCTCGGCATCCCAATAGAGGAAATCCATCCAGCTCTCATGCAGATGGCCGGGTGGGAATTTGCGGCCCATGTTGCGCAGCTCTTCGGCAGCGGGCTGGCGCGGCGGTTTGCGCAAGGCAAGCCCGGTGCGGTGCAAGGGTCGCGATCCTTTGCGCAGGTTGCAGGGGCTACAGGCCGCCACCACGTTTTGCCAACTCGTCACGCCGCCTGCGGCGCGCGGCACCACATGGTCAAAGGTCAGATCGCCCTTCGCACCGCAGTATTGGCACCGAAATTCATCCCTCAGAAATAAATTAAAGCGCGTGAAGGCCACGCGCTTTTGAGGTTTGACATAGTCTTTTAGAACGACAACCGAGGGTATCCTAATCACCGTCGAGGGGCTGCGCACCACCTCGTCATATTCGGCGACGATCTCTACCCGGTCGAGCCATTTGGCTTTAACGGCTTCTTGCCAAGGCCAAAGCGACAGCGGGTAATAAGATAAAGGTCGGTAATCCGCATTAAGCACCAGCGCAGGGCGGTGTTTCAAAGCCGCCGGTTGGCGGGTAAATTCGGTCCTGAAATCGCCGTCCATCTGGTCGCGTCCTCTGCCCGTTTCGCTTCACTATATCTCGCGGTTTCGCTCTGGCAAGACAAAGGTGAACCACTAGATGTCGCCGGTTTTGCCAGCCAAGTACGACAGATGCGTGACAGATAGGCAGAGTCTGTTAACCTTATTGCATGACAGATAAGCCCCTGCCCGACGCCCCCGCTCCGCAATCGCTGCTCGAAGCCGCGCTTTATGTCGGTGATCTGGATGCCGCGCGACAGTTCTACCGCGATCACTTGGGCTTACAGTTATTTCAAGAGGTACCGGGGCGGCATATGTTCTTTGCGCTTGGGCCATCTGTGCTGCTGATCTTCAACCCCACCGCGACGGCGCAGCCGCCCGGCAACCCGCAGATGCCGGTGCCGCCCCATGGGGCACAAGGGCCGGGGCATGTCTGCTTTGCGATGAAGCGCGACGAAATCACTGCGATGGAGAGGCGGTTGAGCACCGCCGGGGTCAAGATTGACACCCGCTTTGATTGGCCGAACGGGGCGCGCTCGTTCTATGTGCGCGACCCCGCTGGCAATTCAGTTGAATTTGCCGAACCTTGGCTTTGGGACGAAATGAAGGGTTAAAGCCCCAGTTTATCCCGCATAAAGGCCAGCGCCACACTCAAACCATCGGGCGCAATGCCGTGGCCAGTGCCTTTCATGACGTGGGCAAAGACATCCTGCCATCCTGCCTCTTGCAGTGCTTCGGCGGCCTGAGGCAAGGATTCCGGCGGCACCACGTCATCGGCATCGCCATGCACCAGCAACACGGGCGGTTTCACCCGCGCCTCTTCGGTCAGCGCTTCGGGGTTCAGCAGGCGGCCCGAAAAGGCCACGATGCCCGCCACCGCATCCTCGCGGCGCGGGGCCACATGCAGCGACATCATCGTGCCTTGGGAAAAGCCAAAGAGCACGACCTGTTCGGGCAGCACGTCTTCATCCACCATCAGCGCATCAAGAAACGCGTCGAGGTCTTCGACCGCGCTCATCATGCCGCGCATCGATTCCTCTTCGGACGATCCGTCGATCCACGGGATCGGGAACCACTGAAAGCCCATCGGCGCACCTGCGCAAGCCTCGGGCGCGTCGGGCGCGACGAACAGCGTGTCAGGCAGATGCTCGCCCAGCGGATCGGCGAGGCCCAGCAGGTCAGCCCCATTGGCCCCATAGCCATGGAGGAACACCACAACCGACCGTGTGGTGCCAGAGACCGGCTCGCGGCGCTCGGCGTTCAAAACCCGTGTCATGACAATCCTTCCTTTTGTTTCAACACCCGGTAGTAGGCAAAGAGCAAGCGCGCCGCAACCGACCGCCAAGGTGACCAAGCGGCGGCCATCGCAGTAAGGTCTTTTGGCGTGGGACGCGCGGACAGATCAAATAGACCCCGCGCGGCTTCTTGCAACGCCAGATCGCCGCTTGGGAAAACATCCCGCCGACCAAGGCAGAACATCACATAGACCTGCGCGGTCCATGGGCCGATGCCGGGCATGGCGATCAGCGCGGCGATGGCGTCGTCATCAGAGAAGTGGTGTAACGCGTCAAAGTCGAATTCGCTTTCCGCCAATGCCAAGACATAGCGCGCCTTTGGCCGACTTAGCCCCGCGGCACGCAGCCCGCTGTCTTGAGCGACAAGCACATTTTCTGGCCTATCCAACCCGGCCTCGACCAGCCGCGCATAGATCGCCCTTGCAGAAGCCACGCTGACCTGCTGTCCAACGATGATATCAAGCAATCCGGCATAGCCCGGCGGCCGCAAGCGCAGCGGCAAGGGTCCAGTTTGGCTGAGCGCCATGGCAAAGCGTGGCTCTGCCTCGGCCAGCCACGACGCCCCTTCCGCGACATCAGCATCACAGGTAATCGAAGGATAGATGCTCAAAGTCGGGCCACCCAATCCAGCATTGCTTCGAGGTTACTGAGACACACCGCCCCCTCTGGCAAACGCGGCCTTTCGATCAGGACCACAGGCAGGCCAAGGGCGAGTGCGGCGTTGACTTTCGGGCGACTCGCCTGCCCGCCGAGGTTACGGCAGATCAGAAGGTTGACGCCGAGGTCGCGAAACAATGCGGTTTCAGCAGCCACGGTGAACGGTGGATCGCCAAAGATCAGATCGACGAAATCAAAGGGCGCAGGTCGCTCATGACGGCTGGTCTGGCGCAGCATTAAGCGCTCGCCGTCAAAGGGCAGAAACTGCGGCAGGCTGGCCCATCCTGTGGCGGCAAAAACACGGGCGCCGGACGGCACCGCGCGGGCGGCGGCAGCAACATCACTGACCGATCGCAACAGCGGATCATCTAAAGCCCAGCCAGGCCGCGCGAAACTGACAAAGGGTTTGCCCAATCTCGTGGCAGCGGCAAAGCCTGCATGGCTCAGAACCGCATCAAATCCGTGGCTTAGATCCAAAACCGCATCGTATTTCGCCATATCGCGTCGCAATGCGGCCGGGTCTTCGGGGTCGCGCATTTCAAACGTCACTGGCATCGGATTGTTGCCGCGCGGCAGTTCAGACAGCCATGCGGTTACCCTATGGCCCGCCTGCTGCAATTCTACGCCAAGTTGACGCGCTTCGGCAGTGCCAGCGAGGAGAAGGAGGTTCAATGAAGGGCTTCTTTGGGAGGTCATTGGCGCGATCATCGGCGAGCTTGGCTCCGGGCGCAAGCGCCAAGCGCGACGCAAAAAGCCGTGGCGGACTTGCCCTTACCCAACGGCAAGGCTACGCCTTGGCGGCAAGTGAGGAATTCAGACATGATCGACGACAGACGCGCACGGCGCAACGTGGCGGTGCTGGTGGCAGCGCAGGCCTTTCTCGGGGCGCAAATGCCGATGATCTTTTTGGTCGGGGGGCTTGCTGGGCATTCGCTTGCGACGAATGTTTGTCTGGCGACGCTGCCGATTTCGATGATCGTTCTGGGCTCAATGCTCGCGGCCACGCCAATCTCGACCGTGATGCAGCGTTATGGCCGTAAAGCGGGCTTTTTCCTAGGCGCTGCGGGCGGGGCTTTGGGGGGCGCGGTGGCAGCCTATGGACTTTATCTGGCCTCTTTTCCGGTCTTTTTGCTCGGCTCGTTGCTCACTGGTGTCTACATGTCAGCGCAGGGGTTCTACCGCTTTGCCGCTGCCGATACCGCATCGGATGATTTCCGGCCCAAGGCGATATCCTATGTCATGGCAGGCGGCCTTGTCTCTGCTATCATCGGGCCCCAGCTTGCCACAGCGACTTCGGGCAGCCTCGTGGTGCCGTTCCTTGGCACCTATCTTGCCGTGGTTGCGGTGAACCTGATGGGCGCAGTGCTGTTTTTGTTTATCGACATTCCCAAGCCGCCGATCCCGGCGCATGACGCGCCCAAGGGCCGTAGCCGTTGGGAACTCCTGACCACGCCGCGCATCGCCGTGGCGGTAATCTGCGCCATGGTGTCTTATGCGCTGATGAACCTTGTCATGACATCGACGCCGCTGGCTGTCGTGGGGTGTGGGTATAGCCAAGACAATGCGGGCTATGTGGTCACCGGCCATGTGCTGGCGATGTTCGCGCCATCCTTCTTTACCGGGCATCTGATCAGCCGTTTCGGGGTTGAGCGGATCATGGGCCTTGGCATTGCGATCCTTGCAGCCGCTGGTCTGGTGGCGCTGCAGGGGGTGGAACTTAGCAACTTTTACATTGCGCTGATCCTCTTGGGGCTGGGTTGGAACTTTGGCTTTATCGGCGCAACCACGATGCTTGCCGGCGCGCACGAACCGCATGAGCGTGGACGGATGCAGGGCTTGAACGATTTGCTGGTCTTTGGCGGCGTGACCGTTGCCTCGCTCGCATCGGGCGGGCTGATGAACTGCTCGGGTGGCACGGCACAAGAAGGCTGGGCGGCGGTGAACCTTGCCATGGTGCCGTTCTTGGTATTGGCAGGTGGCTCGCTGATCTGGCTGGTGCTGCGCAGCCGTCGTGAAACGCAGCCGAGCTAAGCGCCTACCAGCGCGAGACCATGGCCCGAAGCGCGAAATGGCGGCGCGGGTCCGGCAGGGCAGCTTGGGAAACCTTTTGCGGGTCTGCCACTGCCGCCCGCAATACCGGCCCAGCGTGGGCTGCTGGAAGCACGGCCGCGCTGGCCGAGCCGGGGAACCTTCCACGGTTGGCGCGGGCCGACTTCAGACGGCCCAACGCGCCCGATGCGAGAGTCGAAACCCCTTCTGCCGTACCGTCCAACAGCGGAACGCGGCCTGCTTCCTCCAAGGTGGGAATGGCGCAAAGCCATGCTGCAATCCCGGTTGCGTAGGCCGCATCGCGCACGGTGGTTTCATCGGTCGCACCTAGGCGGCGCGCTGCCACCCACATCAGATGACCAGCGGTTTGGTCGATGTAACGCTCAAAGTGGGCGGCATCTTCAAACGGGTCTTTATAAATATCCCACCGCCGCGCGGCGACGAGTTCGTCGAGCAGTTCTGCATCCTCTGGGGCGATGGCCCTTGCCAGCGGCGTGGTAACTTCGTGACGCCTGACGGGACCGCCCTTGGCAATCTCCTCCAGCGCGTCGCGCCACCATTGCAGACGCATCTCGGCGATCATCGCCTCTTGCGTGACCCATGGCGCGCGGGCCACTTCGACGTTAAAGGCATAGAGCGGGAAGAGCAGCTTGCGTGCCTCAAGGGGTGCGGCCATGGCCGCGCGAAAGCGCCATGGGTCGGCGCGCTCTACCATGGCCGCGCAGGCGTTTAGGTCGGCGTCGAAGGTCATGCGGGGCGTGCCACCGTCAACAGATAGCCGAATTCCTCGCGGTGCGCGCGCCAACAGGCGATTTCCGCCTCTGTTGCATCTAGCACCTGCGCCAATGCGTCATCCGCGCCGGGGCGCAGCTTTTCGATACGGGCCTCCAGCGGGGTGTAGTAATTTTCCCAAGCCTCATCCGACAGAACACGGGTCGCCACCACCTCATACCCTGCCGCGTGGACCCGTTCGGCAATGCCGTCTGTATCACTCATCGCCGGATAATCGGCCCATTGCGCGCGGGCTTTGTCGGAAGGGGTATCGGTCAGCCAGCAAGGCTCGGAGAATGCCACCACACCACCCTTGCGCAGCGATTTACGCCAGCGGGTCAACGCTTCGGTAACGCCAAGGAAATAGACGGCACCGGCGCACCAGATCAGGTCGTATTCATTGGCGATGGCGGCCATATCCGCGCGCAGCAGGGTGACATTGCCATCCGCCACGAAACGGCCACGTGCGGTGTCGACAAAATGCGCGGTCTTATCGAGTGCGGTGACATGTCCCTGCGGGACCGCCGCGCGGAGTGCGCCGATGTCGCTGCCGGGGCCGCAGGCCACATCCGCAATCTCGGCACGCGCGGGCAGGTCGACCTGTTCCACAGCCCAGTTCACGTCCGAAGGCTCCCCCGGCCCTTCGCGCGGCAGGTCGCGGTGGAGCGTGAAAAAGGCGGTCATATCATCTGTCATTGGGCGCGGTCCCGGATCAATTTCCAACGTATCGCATCAAGCAGCGCTTCAAACGAAGCGTCGAGTATGTTTGCGCTGACGCCCACGGTGGACCAGCGCCGCCCCTGCCCGTCTTCGCTGTCGATGATGACGCGGGTGGTGGCTTCGGTGCCGCCTTGAGTGATCCGCACTTTGAAGTCAACCAGACGCATGTCGTCCAAAAGGCTGCTGTATTTGCCGAGGTCTTTCGCGAGCGCTTTGGAGAGCGCGTTAACTGGACCGCGGTCTGCCCCGCCTTCATCAAGGGATTCCGAGACTGAAAGGCGCTTTTCCCCATCCACTTCAATCACAACGACCGCTTCGGATAGGCTGACCATCCGCCCCTCGGCATTGCGGCGGCGTTCCACCGTGACGCGGTAACGCTCGACTTCGAACAGGTGCGGCAGTTGGCCCATCACATCGCGCGCCAGCAATTCAAAACTGGCCTGCGCGGTGTCATAGGCATAGCCCTGCGCCTCACGATCCTTGACCACGTCTAGAATGCGGCTAAGCGCCGGATCGCCTTTTTCAACCGCCAGCCCTGCATCGCCCAAGCGTTTGCGCAGGTTGGACTGCCCGGCTTGGTTTGACATGGGAATGATCCGCGCGTTGCCCACCAGCGCCGGGTCGATATGTTCATAGGTGCTGGGGTCTTTGGCGATGGCCGACGCATGCAGCCCCGCCTTATGCGCAAAGGCCGAAGAGCCGACGAAGCCTGCCTGTTTCATCGGCACGCGGTTAAGGATTTCGTCCAACATCCGACTGGTGCGGGTCAGCCCACGGAGCGCTTCAAGGCTGACGCCAATCACATACTTGCTGGCATAGGGTTCTTTGAGCAGCAGGATCGGGATCAGCGTGGTGAGGTTCGCATTGCCGCAGCGTTCACCCAGCCCATTCAGCGTGCCTTGGATTTGGCGCACGCCTGCGTCGATGGCGGCCAGTGTACAGGCGACAGCGTTCTCAGTGTCGTCGTGGGTGTGGATGCCCAGCCGGTCGCCGGGAATGCCTGCGGCGATCACATCGCGGGTGATGCGCCCGATCTCCTCGGGCAGCGTGCCGCCATTGGTATCGCACAACACGATCCAGCGCGCACCCGCCTCATAGGCCGCGCGGATCGCCTCAAGCGCGTAGTCGGGGTTGGCCTTATAGCCGTCAAAGAAATGCTCTGCATCAAACAGCGCCTCGCGCCCTTGGGAGACCAGATGGGCGACGGATTTGGCGATGTTGTCGGTGTTTTCCTTCAGCGTGATGCCAAGGGCGGTTTTGACGTGGAAGTCATGGGTCTTGCCGACGATGCAGACCGACCGCGTCCCTGCGTTCAAGACGGCGGCCAGCACATCGTCATTTTCCGCCGACATGCCCGCACGTTTGGTCATGCCGAAGGCGGTGAGCCGTGCCGAGGTGGGCGGTGCCGCGTCGAAGAACGCGCTGTCGGTTGGGTTCGCACCGGGCCAGCCGCCTTCGATATAGTCCACCCCAAGCGCATCCAGCGCCTCGGCGATCTGGCGTTTCTCGTCAGTGGAGAATTGAACGCCTTGGGTCTGCTGCCCATCGCGCAGCGTGGTGTCATAAAGCCTGAGACGTTCGCGGGTCACAACAACCCCTCCAACTGCGCCCGATCAAAGCCGGGCGGTGGGGTCAGTTTCACGCCGTCCTTGCTCATCTGGACTTCGATCCCGACGGAGGTGAGCGCGGTTTTGATCCGGTCGACTTGCGCGAAATCCTTCGTCTCCATCGCGGTGGCACGGGCATCACTTAGAAAAGCTTCGACATCGCTGAGATCGAGCGCCTGCGCCGCGGCCCATTCAGGGATCAGATCATCCAGCAGCCCCAAAAGCGAGAGCGCGCCGCGCAGCCCTGCCGTATCGCCCGCATTCGACAGACGGTGGCATTCGGTCAGCGCACCGTGGGTGTTGAGGTCATCTGCCAAGAGCGTGACGAGGTCCGAAGAAGGCGTCGCGGCCTCGGCCTCCGCCGCCTGAAGATACCATTTGCGCAGGGTCTTTTCGGCCTCCTCACGCTTTTTCTCGGTCCAGTCCATCGGCTTGCGGTAATGGGTCGAGAGCATCACGAAGCGGATCACCTCGCCCTGCACGCCCTGATCCAGCAGATCGCGCACGGTAAAGAAATTGCCCAAGCTCTTGGACATCTTCTTGCCCTCGACCTGCAACATCTCATTGTGCAGCCAGTAGTTGGCAAAGCCGTGGCCCGCGCATTTTGACTGGGCGATCTCATTTTCATGATGCGGGAATTGCAGATCGATGCCACCGCCGTGGATGTCGAACTGCTCCCCCAGCAGGTCATGCGCCATGGCGGAGCATTCGATATGCCAGCCCGGACGGCCCTGCCCCCAAGGCGACTCCCAGCCTGGCGTGGCCTCATCCGAAGGTTTCCAGAGCACGAAATCCATCGGGTCTTCTTTATAAGGCGCGACTTCGACCCGAGCGCCTGCGATCATATCGTCGATCGACCGGCCCGAGAGCGCGCCATATTCGGCATATTTGCGCACCCGGAACAGCACATGGCCTTCGGCCTCATAGGCGTAGCCTTCATCGATCAAGCCGCGGATCATCGCAACCATCTGCGGGATGTATTGCGTGGCACGGGGCATGTGATCAGGCTCCAGCGCACCGACGGCGGCCATGTCATCGAGATACCACTGGGTGGTCTCGGCCGTGATCTCGCCGATGCTGCGCCCGCTTGTCGCGGCGCGGGCGTTAATCTTGTCATCGACATCGGTGAAGTTGCGCACGTAAGTAACCTGTTCGGGGCCATAGACGTGCCGCAGGAGCCGGAAGAGCACATCAAACACGATCACGGGCCGCGCGTTGCCCAGATGCGCCCGGTCATAGACCGTGGGGCCACAGACATACATCCGCACATTCTGCGCATCAATCGGCGTGAAATCCTCTTTCTTCCGGGTGGCGGTGTTGTGCAGCTTGATCGTCAGGTCACGGGTCATGGGCAGGCGTCCTTGCGCGGGTGTGACGCGGGCTTGGCATAGTTTTGTCAGAATGGGAATGACGTGAACAGCGGCCCGCGAGGAAGTCTCAGCGGGTAATGCAGCAAATAATGAGCGTTGCGGTGTTCATGACTGACTTGTAGCAAGCCTGCCCTCATCCGCCAAGCCCCTTGTCTGGTTAAGTTTTAGCTAGTTGATCTAATGGGTGCGAAAATGCGCGGCTCGCACCGGGCCGAACGGATTGACAAAACGGCATGCCTCTGCCCCCTTGGGGCAAATTTCAGGAGGCACTATGGATAGATCATCGCGCATCAAAGGGGTTCTGGCCGGAGGGTCCGACGGCTGGGAAGTTTTTCATAAATCACGCGCGATGATCGCAGCTGGGGTGCCAGTGACTGAGCTGACCATTGGTGAGCATGACATCCGCACCGCCGCGCCCATCTTGCAAGAGATGCACCGCACGGCGCTTGGGGGCCATACCGGTTATGCCGCGGTGCCGGGTACCGATGCCCTGCGCGACCGGATTGCGCAGCGGGCTCAGGACCGGACCGGCGTACCCACCACCCGTGACAATGTCGTGGTGACACCGGGCGGTCAGGCGGGGCTGTTTGCGGCGTTTATGGCAGTCTGTGATCCGGGTGATGCGGCGCTTTATATTGACCCCTATTATGCCACCTACCCCGGCACCCTACGCGCCGCTGGGGCACGCCCCATTGCGGTAGAGGCGCGGGCTGATCTAGGGTTTCGTCCACGCGCGGCCGACCTCATCGCGGCGGCTGATGGCGCGAAGGCGCTGTTGATCAACACGCCTAATAACCCAACCGGGGTGATCTATGGTCGTGAGACTTTGACCGAGATCGCAACGGCCTGCCAAGATCGTGATCTATGGCTGGTCTCAGATGAGGTTTACGACACCCAGATTTGGGAAGGCGAACACCTAAGCGCCCGTGCCCTGCCCGGCATGGCGGATCGCACGCTGGTCATCGGCTCCATGTCGAAATCGCACGCCATGACCGGCAGCCGCTGTGGCTGGATCATCGGGCCTGAGGACATCATCGCCGATATCATCGACCTCGCCACCCATACCAACTACGGCGTGCCGGGGTTCATTCAGGACGCGAGCGATTATGCTCTTGCTCAGGGTCATGCACTAGAGCAGGAAATCGGCGCACCGTTTGAACGTCGTCGGGCGCTGGCCCATCAGGTCTTGGCTGAGCAGAATGTGGTGCGTTTGGTGCCTTCGCAAGGGGCGATGTACCTGATGCTGGATATCCGGGCCACGGGGCTAAGTGGCAGCGAATTTGCCGACGCATTGCTGGAAAACCTCCACATCGCGGTCATGCCCGGCGAGAGTTTTGGTGCGGCGGCGGCGGGCCATGTGCGCGTCGCTATGACCATCGAAGACAGTGCATTTGAAACAGCACTACGAAGCCTCTGCAGCTTTGCCGAAGGGCGCGCCAGCCGCGCGGCATAGATCCATGAAAAAGGCCGGCCCCCTTCTGGAAGCCGGCCCGTTCATCCAAGCGCGTTAACGCGCCGGAACAGATTAGAAGCGCATGGAGCCGCGCAGGGAGATCGTTGTCGCGTCAAGATCGTCGCCTGTGCCGCCTACGTCGTCAAATTTGTGCTGCAGCACTTCGCCACCGACGGTGTAACGGTCTGTGACTTTGTACGTGACACCCAAACCAGCGAAGGGGCCAGTTTCATCACCAACGTCCGTGTCGGCACGGGCCGCACCAGCTGTTGCATAGACCAGCGTGTTGCCGAAGTCGTAACCGGCTTTCAGCTTGGCACGGGCAACGGAGTCAACGGCTGCGCCGCTGTTGCCCAGATCGATGTCGGTTTTGTCATAGTCGAGTTCACCACCCAGTACGAACTTCCCGAAGTCATAGTCGTAACCGGCGTGGAAACCGTAAGATGTGTCGTCACCATCAAGCGCCCCGCTGTCGCTGTCGATGTCTGTTTGGCCAACCTGAAGACCGGTGTAGAAACCTGTCCAGTCGCCATCAACGGCTACAGGTGTCGGCGCTGGTGTGAAAACCGGTGCTTCGACTGTAGTGTCTTCCAGCGAGCCTGCCGCGGCTACGCCAGCCAGTGCGCCTGTTGCGATGAGGGCGATGCTCGCGATTGTTGTCGTGCGTTTCATGTTCTGCTCCTTAAATTCAGGTGACCTGCGATCCTCGCCGCAGGGTCACTCACGCAACGTCCCATCTAGTATTCGGTTTCATGTTTTTCACTTCACAGAATTGCGATGCGCTGATTGTCGCACATTTGCAACATTCGGTAGGCCAAGCGCCGCTTAAGTTATGTATCAACTGGGAAAATAGATCAGCGGTAGAAGAAGACTAATGATCTAGATCAACACCTTATCGGCGCAATACGATTTAGTGCCCAGCCTAGCCGCTTAATCTTGTCTCGCATCGTCTTCTAGGCGCGAGACCACCCTTCCTCTTAAAACATCCTTGAAAGCAAAAAGGTCCGGACCTTTCGATCCGAACCCTTCCGAAGCTTTTGAGGGAGAGGCAAAAGCCTTCTGTGTTAGACTATTCCTCTGCTGGCGCTGTCGGCAGCATGCCGGATTCACCCGCGCCCTGAATCTCTGCCGCATCCAAACCGCCATCGGCGTTCAAATCCATGACCGAGAACTGCTCGCCTGTGATCTCAGGATAGACCGTCTGCAATTCCGCCACGCTCAGCAGACCATCGCCATTTGCGTCTACTTCTACCGTGTCGGCTAGGACGAAGGATGGCACCGCAAATGTGGCTGCTACGAGGGCGGCGGTTTTGGTCAGTCGTGTCATTTTGATACTCCGTTTAGGTTTTTGATGCGAAGGCTTCGGGTGCCTTCATAGTGTTAGACGCGCCCGCCGCTGTTTGCGTCCGACCACCCCAAGACCCGCGCGGGGGTCTGCCGATTGCAGCCCCGTGGTTAAGCGGCCCCTCGCCCAAAAAGCCCCCTTGCCCCGCGTCGGCGGATTTCGCGTACTGGTTGTGCGCTCAGAAATCAGCATCCTGCCCCAAACGCAAAATAACGAGAGGCAGAGATGACATCAGATACAAAAGACCCGCTCACCCCCCTGTGGCCTCGGCTAAGCGCCCGCGCCCGCCGGCTGTCGAACACGGCGGAAGAAGCAGACGACCTGATGCAAGAAACCGCCATGAAACTGATGCAAACCCTGCGCGATGGCACTGTGATCGAAACACCCGACCGCTATGCGATGATCACCCTACACAACCTCGCCCGACAGCGCTGGCGACAAAAGCGCGAGACAGAAGAATTGGCCGACGATATGGCCCTTACGCCCCCTGCCGCTCCTGCCCGACTTGCCTGCGCTGATCTGCGGGACGCGATTGCGCGGTTACCGCCTGAGCAATTGACGCTGATGCAACTGGTACAAGACGGCGAAAGCAGCCCTCAGGCCTTGGCCATCCAGACCGGGTTGCCCCTTGGCACCGTCATGTCGCGGCTGTCCCGCGCCCGTACGCGGCTGCGGGCAGAGATGGACATGGCGGCAGATACATCGGTGAAGGAATTGATGTAGCGCCATTACGGCAAAGCTTGCTGTTAAGATCGAAAGGGTTATCTGCTTGTCTTGTTAGCAAAATGGAGCAAGCCGCACCCGATGTCTTGGATCACCACACACTTAGAAATTGTCATCATCGTGGTCCTGACGCTGCTGGCGGCCATCGTGATTTTGCAGCAGCGGCGCACGCCGCAATCGACCGCGGCATGGCTGTTGTTTATCATCGCCCTGCCGTGGGTTGCGGTGCCGCTGTTTCTGGGCCTTGGCTTTCGCAAACAATCCTCACGCTATTCCCCGGTGCATTTTCTTAAAGGTGACACCGGCGGCCCACCGCCGCGCCCGGTGCATACGCTTGATGCCACAATGCAGTATTTTGGCCTGCCTGCTGCCGCGCATGGGCAAGACCTGCGGCTGTTGGGCGATCCGACCGCGGCGCATGAGGCGGTGATGGCGTTGATACAAGGGGCCGAGAAACACCTTGATGTGCTGTTTTATATCGTCGCCAATGACGAGACGGGGCGAATTTTTGTGGATGCGCTGACCGAACGGGCCAAAGCCGGTGTGAAGGTGCGTCTGCTGATGGACCGCTTGGGCACCCTGCGCGGCCCCGCTGCTGCCTTGCGTCGCCTACGTGCGGCGGGGGGCGATGTGCGGTTTTACTCCCCATTGCTACAATTCCCCGGTTCAGGGCACCTTAACCTGCGCAATCACCGTAAGATGATCATCGCCGACGATGCTCGCGTTTTTTCAGGGGGCATGAACATTGGCGCGCATTACCTCGGCCCCACTGCGCGCGCGGATGGTTGGACCGATTTGGCCTATTTGCTTGAAGGGCGTGCGGTGCAAAGCTTTGGGGATGTCTTTCGGTCCGATTGGGAAGTGGCCAGCGGCGAAACGCTGGAGCCCGCGCCATCGGTCGCTGCTGACACGGGCGGCGGGGCAACCGTGCAATTGGTCCCGTCTGGCCCTGACATTACCGAAGATCCGCTGCATGACGGTCTGATCCGCGCGCTGCATTTGGCAGAGGCACGCATCTTGTTGGTCACCCCCTATTTCGTCCCGACCGAGGCACTTGGTGCAGCGCTCACCACGGCGGCGCGACGCGGGGTGGATGTGCGCGTACTGGTGCCCGAACGCTCCAATCAGCGGCTCGCGGATTTTGCCCGCGGTGCCTATCTGCGCGATCTGCATGAGGCTGGAGGCCATGTGCTTTATTATCAACCGGGGATGATCCATGCCAAAGCGGGGGTCATCGACGATATGGGGCTGGTCGGCACCGCGAATTTTGATGTTCGCAGCATGTTGCTGAATTTCGAAGTGACGCTTTTCGTCTATGACGCGGCCACGGTCGCAAAGTTGCACGATTGGTTTGCGCATCTGTCAGAGCATTGCGCCATGGAAAAGCCGCCCACTGGGATGATCCGAAAGGTCGCCGAAGGGGTTTTTCGCCTCGGAGCGCCAATCCTATGATCCCCCCCGTAGCCCCGCAATCGCTGCGCATCGTTAGCTATAACATCCGCAAAGCCATGGGCACAGATCGCTGCCGTGATCCTGAGCGGATCATGCGTATCATCCGCAGCTTGCATGCCGATGTGGTGGTCTTGCAAGAAGCAGACCGTCGCCGTGCCCCGCGCCCTTCTGCCCTGCCGCTGGACAGCGTTGAAAAGGCCACCGGAATGCGCCCCGTGCCGACCCCCAGTGACGTGAGTATCGGCTGGCATGGCAACGCGGTGCTCGTCCGCCCCTCAGCAAAAATCGACCACGTGGCGCACCTGACACTGCCAGGAGTAGAGCCGCGCGGGGCAATGGTCGCGGACCTAAACATAGGCGCGCGTCAACTGCGGGTCATCGCCTCGCATCTCGGCCTTCTGCGCCCCTCGCGCAAAGAGCAGTTAAGCGCCATGATCGCCCATCTCGATGCCTGCACCGCCTGCCCGACCCTGATTGCCGGTGACCTTAATGAATGGTCGCAAAAGGTTGGTCTGGGGCGGCTGGCGAAACGCTTTACCATCCATGCACCGGGCAAGAGTTTTCACGCCCGGATGCCAGTGGCCTTTTTGGACCGTATCGCCTTAGATCAGCATCTCACCGTGATGCAAGGTGGCGTGATCGAGACGCCGCAGACCCGCCGTGCATCAGACCATTTGCCCATCTGGCTTGACGTGGCACATCGCTGAACGCAGCGACTTCTCTACCTAGCCGGTGGCCCACGCAAGTTCGCCCACCATCATGTTGCAAGCCTGCTGAGGCGTGGAAAAGGCAACCTGCATATCAAAGGCCATGCGCACATCTGCGCGCGCCTTGGCAATTGTCGTATCGGTCGCGCCCAGCCGACGTGCCGTAGCGATATTCTGGTTCGCATCATGGCGCAGCTTCTGCACACTTTCATAGCCGCCCGCAAATCCGGCACATTGCTTGGCGGTCAACTCTGCCGCCGCCGCCCTGCGCGCCGCCGCCTCCATAGGCGAGGCCGGAGGCTCCACACAAGCCGCCAACGAACTGGCGAGAAATCCTATTATAGCAAGACGTTTCATCAAATTCTCCCTTTCCCACTCTTGATAGGGAGAATCTGGTTTAATTTTGGTTAACGGATCATCGGCTCGTCTGCGAAAGTTAACGACCTGCCCCCCACAGGTCCTTCATTCACAACATAATCCGTAAAGACATCCTGCGCCGCGGCGCTTTATTTCCGGGGGCTGAGCTTCGGCTCATCTGGTAATCTCAGCCTGCGCGTCGACCACGGCTGGTTGATGATCCCAACCCGTTTTTCTATGGGAGACCTCGTCCCGGCGCGCCTGTCTCTGCTTGACCCCAAAGGCCGCCACATCTCAGGCGATGCCCCCGCTAAAGAAGGTTTTTTTGGACATAGCGATGTTTGCCAAACGGTCCGGCGCGTCGGCCATCGTCATCTGCACTCCACCCACCCCGTAGCCGTAAGCTGCCTGAAATGCTTTGATCACAAGGACGTTCTACCACCCCTGACAGCCTATTACGCCATGCGGGTCGGCAAGCTGCCCGCCATGCCCTGTTTCGCGCCGGGGGATGTCGAATTGGCCAAGGCAGGGGGTGAAATGGCCTCGAACTACCACCCGCTCGACAAAATGGCGGCTTTGGTCGCGCCCGCTGGGCAAAAGCATGATCGCGATGGTTCCTTGGAGAACTTGACCCACGCGCAGCGGGTCAAGTCTTTCTCTAATGAGCGCGCTACGCGAGCCCTTACCAAGAAGTAATAACAGTGCCCTGATAGCTCTCATCGATGAAAGTTTTGATTTCGTCGGAATGGTAGGCCTTGAGCAGCGTCTCAACCCATGCGGCTTCCTCGTCGCCTTTACGCACGGCGATGACGTTTACATAAGGGTTCTCGGCGCTTTCCATTGCGATGGAATCTTCCTTCGGGTTCAGACCAGAGGCAATCGCATAGTTGGTGTTGATCAAAGCAGCCGACAGATCGGCCAACGAACGCGGCAGTTGGGCGGCGTCAAGTTCTTTGAAAGACAGGCCTTTCGGGTTCTCGGTGATGTCGAGCACAGTTGGCACCAGACCAGCGGCCTCATCAACTTTGATCATGCCCAGTTCTTGCAGCACCAAGAGTGCGCGGCCGCCGTTCGTTGGGTCATTTGGGATGCCGAATGTGGCCCCCTCTTCCAGATCGACGATATCGGTGATCTTGTCGGAATAGACACCCATCGGGGTGGTGATGGTATTGCCCACAACGCTAAGCTCAAACCCGCGGTCTTTCATCTGCGCCTCAAGGTAAGGCACGTGCTGGAAGGAGTTGGCCTGAATGTCGCCATCGGCGAGCGCTTGGTTCGGCACGACGTAGTCAGAGAATTCGATCACGTCGATGTCCAGCCCCATCGGCTCAGCGATACGGGCGACCTCTTCCATGATCTCGGCGTGTTCACCGGGGGATACACCGACCTTAATTTCTTCGGCAGCAAGGCCCGTGGCCATGAGCGCCAGAACGGAAGTAAGCGTGGTAAGACGAAGCATAGTAGTCTCCTTAGATTGAGAGATCGGATGTTTAAGGTAAGGATTATTGCCCACCGCTTTTAGTGGCGCGCTTATCCACGGCGGTCGCGATACGCTCGCCGATGGACTGCACAAGCTGCACCAAGACGATGAGAATGATTACAACGATGGCCATGACGTCGGGCATAAACCGCTGATAACCATAGCGAATACCCAAATCACCAAGGCCTTCACCGCCAACAGCACCGACCATCGCGGAATATCCGATCAAGCTGACGATGGCGAGCGTCAGGCCCAGTGTGATGCCGGGCAATGCCTCGGGGAGCAGCACTTTGCGGATAATCTGCACCGGTGTCGCGCCCATCGCGCGGGCGGCTTCGATCAGGCCAGAATCGATTTCGCGAATGGCGTTTTCAACCAGCCGCGCGATGAAGGGCACCGTTGCGATGGTCAAGGGGACGATGGCGGCAGTGGTCCCGATCGAGGTGCCCGCGACCATGCGAGTGAAAGGGATGATCGCCACGACAAGGATAATAAACGGCACCGAACGCGTGGCGTTCACCACCAGCCCGAGGATTTTGTTCACCCAAGGTGCCGACAGCAGTTCACCGCGCTGCGACGTCGCCAGAAACAACCCCAGCGGCAGGCCGAACACCGTGCCAAGGATCGCAGAGATGGCAACCATATAGAGCGTCTGCCCGGTCGCTTCGATCAACAGGTTAATAAGATTAGCCGACATAGCCCAGCACCTCCGTCAGAAGCCCGTGTTGTTCCAAAAATACGCGCGCTTGGGCGGCCTGCGGCATTGGCATCGACACCAAAAGGTTGCCGAAGGGGCGTGTGCCGATTTCTTCAACAGCGCCAGCCAAGATATTGACGGGTATGCCCATTTCCTTGGTCAATCGCGCCAGCATCGGATCCGTCGCATGCGCACCTGCAAAGGTAACGCGGATTACCTCTTCGCCGCCTGAGACGGGCGCGGTTTGCGTCAAGCGGTCTCTGACAAAGGCGGGCAGCGTGACCCCGGTCACCCCCGACAGGAACGACCGCGTCGTCTCATGTTGCGGTGCGGTGAAAATATCGTAGGTCGCCCCGTGTTCAACGATGCGGCCAGCCTCAATCACCGCCACATGACTGGCGATGTCACGCACCACGGCCATTTCATGGGTGATCAGCAGAACCGTCAGCCCCAGATCGCGATTGATGTCTTTCAGCAGCGACAGAACCGTCTGTGTTGTTTCAGGGTCGAGCGCCGAAGTCGCCTCATCCGAGAGCAGCACTTTCGGCCCAGTGGCCAAAGCGCGGGCGATGCCGATACGTTGTTTTTGCCCGCCCGAAAGCTCTGCCGGATAGCGGCCCGCCTGCGCGCTTAGGCCAACCCGTTCGATCAGGTCCGCCACGCGCGGCTTGATCTGTGCCGATGGGACCCCCGCAACTTCGAGCGGCAGCGCGATATTGCCCGCCACAGTGCGCGAAGACAGCAGGTTAAAGTGCTGGAAAATCATGCCCACGTCACGGCGGATCGCACGAAGCTTGCCGCCTTTCGCGGTGCCTACGTCCTCGCCTCCGACCAACACTTTGCCCGATGTGGGCCGCTCTAACCCATTGACCATACGCAGCAAAGTTGACTTGCCCGCGCCCGACCGTCCGATGATCCCGGTGATCGAACCGGGCGCAACATCAAGAGAAATCCCCTCAAGCGCATTGACGGTCGCTCCGCCCGCTTTGGTAAAGGCCTTGCCGACCTTGTCAAAGGCGATCGAGGCGCCTTGGATCATGTTATCAGTCATTGTCCGTCCGGATTGGCTTGGGTTTCGGGTAGCGCCCCGTAGACAGAAACACGGGCCGCGATGCAAGGCACGATCATGCATATCTGCTTTGCTTTTCGGCCTTAACGTGTGGCGGCGCATTCCCCTCTTGTGCCCTGAGGGTCAGAAGATGATTATATTCACGAATCGGAATGGATACTGGGAGGGGGTAGGATGAAGCTCAATAGACGAATGGTGATTGCCGGGATGGCCGGTGCAGCCTTTTCCCATGGTCCGCTGCGCGCCTTTGCCACAACCTCGGCCCAGGCCAGCGACTACGAGTTTTTAAGCGTGAGCGATGGCAATCTGGTCCTGCCGCGCAGCTTTTTCTTCGACGGCTTGCCGCAGGAAGAATTGGCGCAGGCCCTAGCGCCGTTCAACCTGCCCCATGATCAGTTGGAGCCGCCCTGCAACTTGACCCTTCTGCGCAATAAGGAACGTGTGGTGCTTTTCGATGCGGGCTCGGGCCCCGCATTCATGCCCTCTGCCGGAACGCTGTTGGACAGACTTGAGGCTGCTGGCGTTACGCCCGATCAAGTGACGGATGTCGTCTTTACCCATGCGCACCCCGATCACCTTTGGGGCGTGCTGGACGACTTCGATGATCTGGTATTCCAAGAGGCACGTTATCACATGGGACAGGTCGAATGGGAGTATTGGCGCGATCCAACGACTGTTGACACGATTGGCGCGGCGCGCACCGCCTTCGCCGTGGGCGCGGCACGTCGGCTTGACGCGATCAAAGATCGGATGAACCATTTTGTCGATGGCGCAGAAGTTCTGCCCGGTATTATGGCCCACGCAAGTTTTGGCCATACGCCGGGGCATATGTCTTTTGAAGTGGGCGGCGACAATGATGCGCTGATGATCGGCGGCGATGCCATCGGCAACCACCACCTTGCCTTCGCCCGGCCCGGTTGGGCCAGCGGATCAGATCAAGATCCGGAACTTGGGGCACAGACCCGTCAGCGGCTGCTCGACAAGCTTGCCCATGAACAGATCCTGCTGATGGGTTTCCACCTGCCGAACGGCGGCTTGGGCCGGGTCGCACGGGATGGGGATGCGTATCGTTTTGTGGGGGCAGACCAATGATGCGCTATTTGCTAAGCACTGCCCTGCTGATCGCCACCAATGCCACAGCCAGCGAAGATATCGCCGATAAATATCCTACCTCACTGCTCTATGATAAACCCTATGAGGTGATCCCCGGTGTCTTTTCCGCAATTGGCGCGACAGCCCCGCCGACTTACGAAAACGCAGGTCATAACAACAACCTGAGCTTTATCGTCACCGGCGAAGGCGTCGTCGTCATTAACGGCGGCGCAGCTTATGGGCTGGCAAAGGCGCTGCACCAAGAGATCAAGGCCGTGACCGATCAACCGGTAAAGCTGGTGTTCAACGAAAATGGTCAGGGTCATGCGGTTCTGGGCAACAGCTATTGGGCTAAGCAAGCCGTGCCCATCGTCGCCCATGTGGACGCGGCGCATGAAGTCGCAAGTTTTGGCGGCAGCATTCTGGAAGGGATGCAGCGCTATAACCGTGACCGTGCCGAGGGCACGAAGGTTCAGCTGCCGACAGAGACATTTGCGGACGAATATATCGTCGAGATGGGCGATTTCCGTATCGAAGCACGCCACCTTGGCCCGGCCCATAGCCCCGGCGATATCGTGATCTGGTTGCCAAAGCAGCGCCTCGTCATTTCGGGCGATATGGCCTTTCACGAACGCATGTTGCCGATCTTTCCCGACACGATGACCGCTGAATGGATCGAGACATGGGAAACCGCCTTTGAGCCGCTGGAGGCGACCTATGTGATCCCCGGCCATGGCCATCCGACCAATATGGATCAGGTACGGCGCTACACCCACGACTACCTCGTTTATCTGCGCGAACAGATTGGCGCGCATCTAGATGCAGGTGGTGGGCTGGCCGAGGCCTATTACGTCGATCAAACACCCTACGAAGGATTGGACACCTTCGAGGAATTGGCCACCAAGAACGCAGGCCGGGTCTTTGAGCAGATGGAGTTCGAATAAGCCTAACGGTTACTTCCCGGCGAGGCTAAAGGGCTGGTTGGCCACCCCATCGCGGTACCAGCGCATGATCTTGCGGCGCTCTTCTTCTTCCATGAAGGACACATTTGCAGGCGGCATGGCGTTGGTCACCCCCGCCTGCAAATAGATCTGCCGCGCGGCGCGCGCGATGTCAGCAGGTGTTTCCAGCAGCAGCCCCTTGGGTGCGCGGTGAATACCGTCATAGAACGGTTCGCGCGCGTGGCACATGGCGCAGCGGCCCGGCACGATATTTGCCACATCCTCAAACCCTTGGGTGTTGGCGAACATCTGTTCAGTTTTGGTCAGGGGTCGCGCTTCGGCCGCTTCAACATCGTCCTGCATCAGCGGCGCGGTCGACAGCCACATGATCGCCACGAACAGCAGCGCGGTCACGCCCCACGTCCAATGCGGCCCCTTTCCGGTGGCATGCATCGTGTTGAAATAATGCCGGATCGTCACGCCCATCAGAAACACCAGCGCCGCGATCAGCCAGTTGTATTCGGTCGCAAACGCCAGCGGGTAATGATTGCTCAGCATCAAGAAGATCACCGGCAGCGTCAGGTAGTTGTTGTGGGTTGAGCGCAGTTTGGCGATCTTGCCGTATTTGGCGTCCGGTGTACGGCCCTCTTGAAGGTCTTTCACCACAATGCGCTGGTTCGGCATGATGATGAAAAACACATTCGCCGTCATGATCGTGGCGGTGAAGGCCCCCAGATGCAGCAGCGCGGCGCGGCCCGTGAACACTTGGTTATACCCCCAAGCCATCGCCACCAGCAGTACGAACAACAGCAACATCAACGCCGTGGGCCGGTTTCCAAGCTGCGATTTGCATAGGAAGTCATAGATCAGCCATCCCAGCATCAGCGAGCCCGCCGAGATCAGGATGCCTTGGAAGATCGAAAGGTCGGCCTTGGCGGGATCAATCAAGTAAAGCTCTGCCCCGGCCCAATAGACCACCATCAACAGCGCGGCCCCTGAAAGCCACGTCGAATAGCTTTGCCATTTATGCCAGATCAGATGCTCAGGCATGTTCTCCGGGGCCACCAGATACTTCTGAATGTGGTAGAACCCGCCGCCGTGAACCTGCCATTCCTCGCCAAAAGCGCCAGCGGGCAGATGCGGCACTTTGCGCAGCCCCAGATCAAGCGCGATAAAATAGAATGACGCGCCAATCCACGCCATGGCGGTGATAACATGCACCCAACGGACGGCAAAACCGATCCAATCCCACATGATGGCGATGTCGTGCATGGTGTTCTCTCCGGATGATTCACCGGCCAGACTATTCAATCGCGGATTTTACCGCTAGATTTGTCATTCCCTAAACTCTATCAAAAGTTCCCGATAAATGTCCTATTTCGACAACATTCGCACCTTTGTGCGCGTCTATGAACTTGGCAGCATGTCGGCAGCAGCCCGCGATCAGCGCGTTTCGCCTGCTGTTGCCTCGGCGCGGATCACCCAGTTGGAGGGGCATTTGGGCGTACGGCTGTTCCAGCGCACCACGCGCAGCCTGTCGGCGACGGAACAGGGGCGGATTTTCTATGATGGGGCTTGCAAGATCCTTGCCTCCGTGGCCGAGGCCGAGGCGGGGATCGATGACGTTACCGACAACCCACGCGGCACGCTGCATGTCGCGGCCCCGCTGGGTGTGGGGCGTCGACTGATTGCGCCGCATGTACCTGAATTCGCAGCAGACTACCCGCTGGTGGATGTGCGTCTGCGGTTAAGTGACAGGAAACTCGACCTCACTGCCGAAGGACTTGATGTGGCATTTTTCCTTGGCCGCCCCGAAGATTCCACGTTGCGCATTCGTAAGGTCGCCGATTGCGAGCGCGTGCTCTGCGCGAGCCCGGCGTATCTTGCTGCGCATGGCCACCCCCGCACGGGGGGCGAGATTGATCGGGGCCAGCACAACTGCCTGAACCTGCGCTTTCCCGGCGCGACCGAGTTTCAATGGCAGCTACAAGGCCCGGAAGGCGCAGTAAAATATGACGTACGGGGCCGGTTTGAAAGCGACGACGGCGATGTGCTTACCGATTGGGCACTGGCAGGCGCAGGCATCGCGATGAAACCACTGTTTGAGATCGCCGATCACCTGCGCAGTGGCGCACTGGTGCGGGTGGTCGAAGACACGCCGCCCCTGCCCGTGCAGATGGCCTGTCTATATACTCACCGCCGCCACCAAGATCCGAAAACCCGGCTGTTCATGGAATTCATGATCGCCCGTATGGAAAACGCGCTGAAGGCGGGAGAGGCTTAGCTGCCGCGATAGGTCGAGTAGCCAAAGGGCGAAAGCAGCAGCGGGACATGGTAATGCGCGGCATCCGACATGCCAAAACGCAGCGGCACCACATCCAGAAAACGCGGTTCTTCAGCCGGCGTGCCATTCGCGTCAAGGTAGTCGCCACAGTGAAATAGCAGCTCATAGGTGCCGATCTTGAAGTCCTCAGCGGGCAAAATCTGCTCATCGGTGCGGCCGTCCGCATTGGTGGTCACGCTCCGCAGATGGGTCCGGGCTTCGCCCTCCAAACGGAACAACTCGATCTTCAGCCCCGCCGCGGGACAGCCACGTGCCGTGTCCAAAACATGTGTTGTTAGATAGCCTGCCATCATACCCTCCGTGCTTAACCCTTGATCGCCCGGCGCGTGCCCGAACGAAAGTGCCCTTTTCACGATAGTCTTTCAGGAATTAATTGAAAGCAATGCAAGACCTTCCGGTTTAGACAGAGAACGACAGAAGGAGAATAACATGACTCGCTACCCCCGCGACATGCAGGGTTACGGCCCCACACCCCCCGATGCACAGTGGCCCGGCGGCGCTAAAATCGCTGTGCAATTGGTGCTGAACTACGAAGAAGGCGGGGAAAATAACATCCTGCACGGCGATGCCGCATCCGAAGCCTTCTTGTCAGAGATCGTCGGCGCCGCGCAATGGCCGGGGCAGCGACATGCCAATATGGAATCGATCTATGAATACGGTGCACGCGCCGGGTTCTGGCGTTTGCATCGACTGTTAAAAGACCTGCCGATCACCGTCTACGGCGTCGCCACGGCACTGGCCCGTTCGCCGGTGCAGACCGCCGCGATGATCGACGCAGGCTGGGAAATGGCGACCCACGGACTGAAGTGGATCGAACACAAAGACATGCCAGAGGATGAGGAACGCGCCGCCATTGCCGAGGCAATCCGCTTGCATGCTGAGGTAACGGGCGCTGCCCCGCGCGGTTTCTATTGCGGGCGCTCATCCGAGAATACAATCCGGCTCGCCGCCGAAACCGGGCAGTTCGCCTATGTCGCCGACGCCTATGCCGATGACCTGCCCTATTGGGTTGAGTTCGATAGCAACGACCAGTTGATCATACCCTACACGCTCGATGCCAACGACATGCGCTTTGCCACGCCGCAGGGCTTCAATTCTGGTGCGCAGTTCTTTGACTATCTGAAAGCGAGCTTTGACGCGCTTTACCGCGAAGGGGCCGAGGGTGCCGCGAAGATGATGTCGGTTGGCCTGCATTGCCGCTTGATTGGCCGTCCCGGTCGGGTAGAGGCGCTGCGCCAGTTCATCGAATACGCTCAAAGCCACGAAGGCGTCTGGTTCGCCACCCGTGAACAGATCGCGGACCATTGGGCCGCAACGCACCCGCACCAGCGCCGCGAGCGCCCCAGCCAGATGGAGCGCGAGACTTTCGTTGCCAAATACGGCAGCGTCTTTGAGCATTCATCATGGATCGCAGAGGGCGCCCACGCACTGGAACTGGGCGCGGGCCATGACAGTGCCGTGGGGCTGCACAACGCACTGGCCCGGATTTTCCGATCGGCCTCAGACGCGCAACGCCTCGGCGTTTTGCAAGCGCACCCCGATCTGGCAGGCAAGCTGGCACAGGCCAAACGCCTGACCTCTGAAAGCACGTCCGAGCAGGCGGCCGCCGGATTGGACGCGCTGACGGATCAAGAGCGCGAGACCTTTACCCGGCTTAACAACAGCTATGTCGAGAAACACGGCTTTCCCTTCATCATCGCCGTCCGCGACCACGATAAAACAGGTATCCTCGCCGCTTTTGAGCGTCGCATCGATAATGACCGCGACACCGAATTTAAAGAGGCCTGCCGACAGGTCGAACGCATCGCACAGCTGCGGCTGAAAGACATGCTGCCATGAGCCGCCAACTTGTCCTCCAGCCCCTCACGGCCAAGGCGTTCGCCCCGTTTGGCGAGGTGCTGGAATTGCGCGGCGCGCCCGATAAGATCATCAATCAGGGCATGTGTGGGCGGCATCATGATTTGGCCGATTTGGATCTCGGCCAAGGCCGCGCGGGCATCAGCGTTTTTGACGCCACACCCCGCGCCCTGCCCTTTACCCTTGATATGGTAGAGCGGCATCCGCTTGGCGCGCAGGCCTTTTTGCCAATGCACCAGAACCCGTATCTGGTTGTCGTCGCCCCCGACGACGCTGGCCAACCCGGCAGGCCGCAAGCCTTTTTGGCGGGCCCCGGTCAGGGCGTAAACTATCGCCGTAACACTTGGCACGCGGTCTGCTGCCCGCTCAGCGCGCCGGGGCTTTTTGCCGTGGTCGACCGGATCGGGGATGGCGACAATCTAGAAGAATATTGGTTCGACACGCCGTGGGAGGTGGTCGACACCGCAACATAAGCGCCATGCCCTCAGAAGAAGCGGCAGGCGCAATCGGTCACAAGGGAGAACGACATGACTGACGCTTCACTGGGCACGCCCGCGCAACTGCGTGACCCCGATTACACCCCTGCGCTGACAAAAGCGGTGCCCTTGGGCATCCAACATGTGCTGGCAATGTTCGTCTCAAACGTGACGCCCGCCATCATCGTGGCGGGGGCTGCGGGGTTCGGGTTTGGCTCCGACGCCGGGGCGCAGGGTTTTCCCGACATGACCTATCTGATCCAGATGTCGATGCTGTTTGCGGGCATCGCCACGTTGTTTCAGACCATCGGCTTCGGGCCCGTGGGCGCGCGCCTGCCAATCGTTCAGGGCACGAGTTTCGCCTTTCTGCCCATCATGATCCCGCTGGTCGCTGGCAAAGGGGTTGAGGCGTTGCCAGCGCTCTTTGGCGGCGTTCTGGTTGGCGGGCTTTTTCATATGGTCTTAGGCACCTTCATCGGGCGCATCCGCTTTGCCTTGCCCCCGCTCGTGACCGGGCTGGTGGTGACGATGATCGGCCTCGCGCTGGTCAAAGTGGGCATCCAATATGCCGCTGGCGGCGTCCCCGCCATTGATCAACCCGAGTACGGCAGCCTGCTCAATTGGTCGGCGGCTTTGGTGGTGATTGTCGCCACGCTGGGGTTGAAGTTCTTCACCCGTGGGATGCTCTCGGTTTCAGCCGTCGTGATCGGTATCGCGCTCGGCTATCTCTATGCGCTGGCGGTGGGCATGATCACCTTTGAGGGCATCGCCACCAGTTGGGATCGTGCCGCCACGGTGGCGCTGCCAATACCCTTTGCCTATGGGTTCGAGTTCAGCTTTGCCGCCATTGTTGGTTTCTGCCTCATGGCATTTGTCTCGGCTGTTGAAACCGTCGGAGATGTCTCTGGTATCACCAAAGGCGGCGCGGGGCGCGAGGCGACCGACGCCGAGATCACCGGTGCTACCTATGCCGACGGTCTGGGCAGCGCGATTGCCGGGGTTTTCGGCGGCTTTCCCAACACCTCGTTCAGCCAGAATGTCGGGCTGATCGCGATGACCGGCGTGATGAGCCGCCATGTGGTGACCATCGGCGCACTATTCCTGATCCTCTGCGGCTTGGTCCCCAAGGTTGGCGCAGTGATCCGCACCATTCCAATCGAGGTACTGGGCGGCGGTGTGATCGTGATGTTTGGCATGGTCGTCGCTGCCGGTATTTCGATGCTGTCGGACGTGAACTGGAACCGACGCAATATGGTTATTTTCGCCATTTCCCTGTCGATCGGTCTTGGGCTGCAACTGGACCCCAAGGCGGTGCAATATCTGCCCGATACACTGCGGGTGTTGATGACAAGCGGGCTGCTGCCAGCGGCGCTGATTGCCATCGTGCTGAACCTACTGTTGCCAGAACAACTGTCGGATGACGCGACTGAAGAGGTTTCAGGAGGGCTCTCGGGCCACGGCAAAGGGTCACTGGAAAAACGAGGCTGATTAATCCGAAAGGGCGCCGATTGGGCGCCCTTTTTTACTTCCGATGTCTTCTCGACCATCCAGCCCCGAACCAAGGGCCGTCGTTCCAAAGCTGGCTCAGCGCAGCTTCATATGACGGTTCACGTCTTTATACAGAAGATACCGGAACGGCCCCGGCCCGCCTGCATAGCAGGCCTGCGGGCAGAAGGCGCGCAGCCACATGAAATCACCCGCTTCAACCTCGACCCAATCCTGATTGAGCCGGTAAACCGCCTTACCCTCTAACACGTACAGACCATGTTCCATCACATGGGTTTCACAGAACGGGATCACCCCGCCGGGTTGCAGTGTGACGATGGTGACATGCATGTCATGACGCAGGTCATTGGGGTCAACAAAACGCGTGGTCGCCCAAACCCCATTGGTGTCAGGCATCACATTTGGCGCGATGTCCTGCTCATTCAGAACCAACGGATCGGGATGCTCCAGCCCTTCGACCGCCTCATAGGCTTTGCGGATCCAGTGAAACCGCGTGACCGTGTCGCCGTCATTTTTCAGCGCCCATGTCGCGCCCGCAGGAATATAGGCATAGCTGCCTTCGCGCATCGCATGGTTTTTCCCTTCGATGGTTAGGGTGAAACCACCCTCGACCACGAACAGCACCCCTTGCGCCTCTTTATCCAGTTCAGGCCTGTCCGAGCCGCCACCGGGCTGCACTTCCATGATATATTGCGAGAATGTCTCGGCAAAGCCGCTTAAGGGGCGGGCGATCACCCATAGCCGCGTACCTTCCCAGAACGGTAGGAAAGAAGTCACGATATCGCGCATCGTACCGCGCGGCAAAACGGCGTAGGCCTCGGTAAAAACGGCGCGGTCCGACAACAAAGTCTTTTGATCTGGATGGCCACCGGTGGGCGCGAAATAGCTGGGGGGGGTCATTTTCTCTCTCCGTCGGGGGTATCCTTAGAATTGCCGCTCCCCGCGCGAAGTCCAAGGTCTTTATCGCTGAAGGATTATCTGGCTAAATTTGATAGTCTTCGGAAACGGTTTTATCCCAATCGGGGCAAATTTCCCGCACTTGCCTCCGAAGGCCCCAAAGAACGCCCTATTCGCTCTTTAGCCCTTAAATTACTCGAACATATCCGCCAAATGGTCGCTAAGGAAAAAGATTTGCTTCATAAAACCTCCTCTCAGGATGAAAGCCGCCATCGTAAACTGTTTGAGATCCTGTGTCATGCGGAACGCGCGGCACAGACCAGCGCGCGGCTTGCCCAAAGCGCCAATCAGCCATTGGATAAACCCACGGCGTGGCGGCTACGGCGGGAAGCGATACGCTCTCTTCACCCAACTTATAATCCCGACGCAGGCCGTCCAAAATTATGGAACGGCCTGCTCAGACTGCTACAAGGTGATCAAAAGAATGCGGCGGCTTCCAACTCGACTGTAATCACGCCGATGATCGCACCGTTCGACGGTTCGGTGATAGGCATCGACACGCGGCTTTGATGGGCCTTTGTGCTATCGTCGAAGGCGACCTGTTCAACCATAAACGCCCCAGACGGCGGCGAAAACTGATTGCTGATCTTTGGCTGACCACCTTTGAAATAGACGGATGCCGTTCCACTGCTGACCACGGTCAGCCCATAGGCATCCAGCACCGTCACGCCTGCAATCTGACCTGCCGAACTGGCGACTTGCTGCTTAAGAAAAGCCTCAACTGGTTTGGTGATCGATACCTGTGTCAGCGAGGTTTGAGAGGCCATTCCCATCGCCGAAACGGCTGCGACTGCTAGACTATTCATCTGTAGGTGGCGCAGGTTTTGCTCTGCAATCGCATCCACAATGCGGGCGTCATTCACCCATGTCAGCAAATTCCGATCAATATAGTCGTTCAGGGCCCATGGCACCTCTGACGCGGCGACCCTGAGCCCAGAACATAGAACGAAGATAAGCGATACAATTGGCAGATGTCGTAGCATCAAGGAGCCCTCAAAATATAGGCGGCCGAAGGACCGCGGGAGGACTGCACCCTAGCTACAGATTGGTTTACGCCACGTGAACGGCAGCGCTTACCTAAGCCTCTTCGCCCTTAAACCCCGTAGCCACGACGAATTTTTCCGAAGAATCCGCGCGGCTGGCTGGCGGTTTGATATTCGCGACCTTGGTAAAGCGGCGCTTCAACAGCTTTTGCAACTCGCCCTCTGCGCCGCCGGCCAGAACCTTCGCGACAAAGGTGCCGCCGTCTTCCAACACGTCAAAGGCGAAATAGGCAGCCGCTTCGCAGAGCGCGATGATCCGCAAGTGATCAGTCTGTTTATGCCCCGACGCCGAAGCGGCCATGTCGGACATTACGACATCGGCCTTCCCGCCAAGCCATTCCTTAACCTTTAGGTCTGCATCGTCTTCCATAAAATCAAGCTGATGGAGTTCGCAGCCTGCGATTGGCTCCATCTCTTGCAGGTCGACGCCTAGAATAGTGCCCACTTGTTTGCCCGATCTCTCGCCCAGCACATTGCAGCGTTTGACGGCCACCTGACACCAACCGCCCGGTGCCGCGCCCAGATCGACGATCCGCGCACCTGGTACGAGGAACCGATATTTATCATCCAATTCCATGATCTTATAAGCCGCGCGACCGCGATAGCCTTCGGCCTGCGCGCGTTTGACGTAAGGATCATTCAACTGCCGCTGCAACCAGCGGGTTGAGCTAAGCTTGCGCCCGCGTGCGGATTTCACCTTAACCTTCAGTTCACGCTGTCCGCGCCCTGATGTGTTCTTTCCGTCCGGTGTCTTGGCCATCAAAAGACCCCTTCTTCTAATACGCCATCGGCGCTCATCTGTGCATATAGCAGGCCTTCGCGCAGACCGCGATCCGCAACTGACAGCCTGTCGGTCGGCCAGCAGCGCATCAAGGCCTGTAAGATCGCAGCGCCCGACATAATCAACGCTGCCCGGTCTTGTCCGATCCGGGGATCCGCGCGTCGTCCGCCCGGCCCCATGGCAATATAGGAGTGGATCACCTTGTCGATCTGCGCGCTGCTCATGCTAAGCCCGTCGACCTTAGTCCGGTCATAGCGTTTCAGGTTCAGGTGGCTCGCCGCGACGGTGGTCACGGTGCCCGAGGTGCCGACAATCTGAAACCGCTTTTGCGACTGGATTGTCTGATAGGGCGTGAAATCGGTGAGGTTTTCCTCAAAGAACCAACTCATCAGCGCGAAACGCGCGGCGTCATCCTCTACGTCAGAGAACTGATCACGCAGGGTTGCCACGCCCAATGGCACGCTGATCCAATCCACCACCCGCGCCGAGGGCACATCAGATTTCGCCTGATTGAACCCACCCTGAAGCCGCATGATCGACCGCGCCCGGTCGGCCTTGGGCACTTTGGAGATGTCGATCCACACCAGTTCAGTCGAGCCGCCGCCGATATCGACAACCAGCAGATTTTCCGTCTTGCGACTGACCAGCGGCGCGCAGGAAATCACGGCAAGCTGGGCTTCTTCCTCGGGCCGGATAATGTCGAGCTTGAGGCCGGTTTCGCGCTGGATACGGCGCATGAACTCCGCACCGTTATGCGCACGGCGGCACGCCTCTGTCGCCACAAGACGCATTTTCTGCACCTTGTTGCGCCGCAGTTTCTGCTGACAAATACGCAATGCCTGAATGGTGCGCGCCATCGATCCGCGCGACAACCGCCCGGTTTTTTCCAAACCGGCACCCAATTGCACCGATTTTGAAAAACTGTCTACCACATGGAAACCGCTGCCACGTGGCTGGGCGATCAACATGCGGCAGCTATTTGTACCCAGATCTAGGGCCGCATATAGCTCATTAGATCTGGGCGGAACTGGCGCGGGGCTCAGAGCCGGAATGTCCTTATCGAGCGCACCCGCACCTTTGGGACGCTGTGGCGCCATGGTTACGCGCCTTTCATATCGAGTTATCCCCACGGTATTCTCTGCGCAGTGCCGGTGCAAGAGGTCGCGGCGGCTTGGGCCATTTTCCGCGGCGTATTCTTTGGCCCCGGCTCACAATCATCTTGAGAATAATGGGGGCGCAGAGCCCTCGTGATGGCCCGCCCGATGCGCTATCACCGCCCCAAGTCGCGGATGGGTCGTGTTTCGTCGAAAAACGGCCCTGTCCTGACCGCGACGCTCGTTAGACAGGCTTAAACCGGACCGGAGGAATCGTCCCATGCCCGCAGTCACAATCGTTTATTGGCGCGATATTCCGGCTCAGGTCATCGTCGGCAAAGGCCGCCGTGGGTCGAAACGCCCGCTGCCCGAACGCTTTGAACAGGCGATTGACCGCGCGGCAATGAAGATTGGCGCCGAGGATACCGACGCTTATCTGGCGGAATGGCGCAAGGCGGAGCCCTTTAAGGTTGAGGGCGATCCCGATGCCATCGCCGATGCCGAAGCCGCCCGGATCGACGCGGAGTACGACCGCGACCGGATCAAGCAACTGATTAACAACGATGGCTGGGCATAGCCTGCCAGCCCTATGATCAAGGACACGCTCATGGCACTTTTGAACTTCCGCAAGAAAGAAACCGCCGCCTCACAGGCGCCGGTGGCCGAAGTTGAGGCGCTATTGAAAGATTATTCGATCGAGGTGATGCCCCGCACCGCCGATAAGGTCGAAGATTTCCGCGCCCTGCTGCCAGAGGGCACCCGTGTCTATATCGCCCATATCGACGGCACCCCGATCGAGGATATGGTCGCTACCGCCGCGCGGCTGAACGCCGATGGCTTCAAGGTCATGCCGCATTTCCCGGCCCGCATCATTAAGGATCGCGCCACGCTGGCCGACTGGATCGCCCGCTATCAGGGCGAGGCCAACGTGCGCCAAGCGCTGCTGCTGGCGGGCGGTGTCACCGCGCCCGTGGGCGACTTTACTGACAGCATGCAGCTGATGGAGACGGGGCTTTTCGACAAGGCGGGTTTCACCCGGTTGCATGTCGCTGGCCACCCCGAAGGCAACCGTGATATCGATGCCGACGGGGGCCGCCTAAACGTCGATGCGGCGCTGAAGTGGAAGAACGATTTCCAGACCCGCACCGATGCAGAAATGGCAATCGCCACGCAGTTCGCCTTTGAGGCGCAGCCGATCATCGAATGGGCCGACAGTCTGAAAGCCGCTGGCATCACCCTGCCTATTCACATCGGCATCGCGGGCCCTGCGAAACTGCAAACGCTGATCAAATTCGCCATTGCCTGCGGTGTCGGCCCCTCGCTCAAGGTGCTGCAAAAGCGTGCGATGGATGTCACCAAGCTGCTGTTGCCCTATGAGCCCGCAGATGTGATCAGTGAATTGGCCGCCTACAAGGCAGCACACCCGGATTTTAATATCACCCATGTGCATCTGTTCCCGCTGGGCGGGATCAAGACCAGCGCCACATGGGTCCAAGAGAATGGCGGCGCCTCTGGCGTGCCCGCCGACGCAGCCTAAAGGAAGTTACATGACCAGAACCGTCATCGAATCCAAGACCAAGACCGCCGTCATCGGCTTTGACGAGCCGTTTTGCGTGATCGGAGAGCGGATCAACCCCACGGGCCGCAAGATCCTCAGCCAAGAGCTTGAGCAAGGCGATTTTTCGCGGGTAGAGGCCGATGCCATCGCGCAGGTCGCCGCCGGGGCCACGGTTTTGGATGTGAACTCAGGCGCGGTTTTCTCGAACAAGATGGCCGAAGACCCGCGCTATGCCGACAATAACTTCGTCGAGCCGATGCTGATGCCGGAACTGATCAAGGTCGTGCAGAACGCCGTCGACGCACCGATCTGTATCGACAGCTCCGTGCCCGGCGCGCTTGAGGCGGGGCTGGAAGCCTGCGAGGGCCGCCCGCTGCTAAACTCCGTCACTGGCGAGGAAGAGCGGCTCGAACTCGTGCTGCCGCTGGTCAAGAAATACAACGTGCCGGTGGTGGCGATCTCAAACGATGACACCGGCATTTCCGAAGACCCGGATGTGCGCTTTGCTGTGGCGAAAAAGATCGTCGAACGCGCCGCCGATTTTGGCATTCCGGCGCATGACATCGTCGTCGATCCGCTGGTCATGCCAATCGGCGCGATGGCAACGGCGGGCCATCAGGTCTTTACCCTCGTGCGCCGCCTGCGCGAGGAACTGGGCGTGAACACCACCTGCGGTGCCTCCAACATCTCTTTCGGCCTGCCCAACCGCCACGGGATCAACAACGCTTTCCTGCCGATGGCGATGGGCGCGGGCATGACCAGCGCGATCATGAACCCAGTCGCGGTGCCGCTCAACGCCGTCAAGATTGCCGAAAAACGCGCCGAGATGGCCGCCGCCGGTATCATCCTGCCCGAAGAGATGGACGATGAGACGTTCCTCACCCTCTTCAACCTTGGCTCCACCAAGCCACGCCCGGGCAAAGAAATGGAGGCCATCCGCGCCGCCAATTTCCTTTTTGACCGAGACCCGCACGGCAGCGCGTGGATCGAGTTTAACAAGGTAGCCCCCAAGGCAGGACAAGAGGGCCGAGGCCGCGCGGGCCGCACCGGAGGGCGTCGCCGTCGGTAAGGGAAACGCGCCCTAACGTAAGACACATATGACCCCGTCAGCACCGCTGCATGGGGTCTTTTTTCACGATTTTACGGTAAACTTTCCCGCATTTCGGGAATATAAGCCCTAATTCCGCCTTACTTTAGGACACTGTTCTTCTTAGGTAATCTCTGTCATGTACCGTGGGTGTGGATCGCCCGAATCCCGACCAAACATCAAGCCTGATGAAAGACAGCGGCATGACCGATGACGAAGAGCGTATTGCAAGCAAACAGCAAGACGCCCGCGGCGCGCCTCCGAACACCATGCCTTCACCTTTAACACCACTTGATGATCCGCCGAACGAGAACTCAAAGGACGCTGAACGCACGCGTAGGCGGACGGCCATTCGACTTGAAACGCTGACGGGGCAACTGCCAAAAAGCGACAACCTAGCCTCTGGCTGGTGGATCGGCGTCGGGCTGATCTTTGCCATCGCCTTCTGGGGTTGGGTGTTATCTAAAGTCTGGAGCTATTTCGCTGGGGCAAGTTAATGCCCCGAGCAGCTAGCCCTTAGGGGATTCTCCGACAAGCGCGTGGATCGCCGCCATAACCTCTTTGACATGAGGCATATCACGCGCAGCACTATGAGGCTGCCCGAAATCACCCATATCATTATCGAAATACGCGCCAGAGGCATCGGCAAACTCGTCTGACAGGGCCGCGCGGCAGAGGATATCCGCCCCGATGCTCAGGTCATTTCCAGCCACGCCGAACCCTTCCTTTACCATTTTCGATGCCAGCAAGGATCCCGGGTTCACAGCAATGAATACCGGGCCATCTTGACGCAAGCGGGCCATTTCCTGCGTCCAGATGGTGATCGCAAGTTTGCTTTGTGCATAGGCTGCCATATCTTCCAATGCCCCGTCCCCCCGCAGTGCAGTCACATCTACCGGAGCCTGCGCCGCCGAAGAGAGGTTTACCACCCTGCCCTCCTTCGGAAGCAGCGGCAGCAACCGTTGTACCAGCAGATAGGGCGCCAATGTGTTAACCACAAAACGTGCGTCCAACCCTGCTTCGGTCCGCGGGTTTGGAAGTTTGAATACACCGGCGTTATTGATCACCACGTCGATCTGTCCGTGATCGTCGCGAAGCGCTTTAGCCAAACCTTCGACCTCCTCCAACCGGGACAGATCAGCGCGGTAGGTCTTGGGGCTGCCCCCAACCTCTGCCGCCGCGTTGGTCAGTTTCTCGGCGCTGCGACCATGAAGCAAGACAGTATGCCCCTGCTCGGCCAACTGCTTTGCGGTCAACAGGCCGATACCGTCGGTCGCGCCGGTGATGAGGATGGTCTTGGTCATGTATCTTTCCTTACTAGAATATCTGCGCTGCTAAGTTTGAGGGGCGAGTGTGGTTAGAATGACATCTCTATCACCAGCCGCCCAAAACCTGCTTGCCAATCACACGCCCGCTTTCCTGACGCAGATGTGCGGCCCGAAGGTTCTCAACTGTGATCGTCCCGGCGTGTTCGGTGACGGTGGACTGCAACGTACCTGCATCGATCATCTGCGACACACGGTTCAACAGATCGCGCTGCGCGGTCATGTCAGCGGTCTGGAACATCGCCCTGCTGAACATAAATTCCCAGTGAATGCTCAGCGCTTTGGGTTTTGCAGTTTTGATGTCCAACACATCGGGGTCATCAATCAGCGCGATCTGGCCGCGCGGCGCGATGAGGTCAACAATGGCGGGCCAATGCATGTCAGTCGCGGTCAGTGCTGCCACATAGGTCGGCGTGAGGTCCAGTTCCGCCAGCTGCGCCACCAGATCGCCTCGGTGATCTACCACATGGTCTGCGCCCATTTTACGCACCCAATCTTGGGTCTCAGACCGCGAGGCCGTGGCCACAACGGTCAACCCAGTCAGGGCCTTGGCAAGTTGGATGAGGATCGACCCCACACCGCCTGCCCCGCCAATCACCAAGATCGATTGCCCCTTCCCAGCCCCTTCGGTCAGGCGGAAGGCGTCGAACAACATTTCCCAAGCCGTGATTGCAGTGAGCGGCAAACCAGCGGCTTGGACGAAATCCAACGTCTCTGGCTTATGTCCCACGATCCGTTCATCAACAGCATGGAACGCGGCATTGGTGCCCGCACGGGTCACATCGCCCGCGTAAAAGACTTCATCACCAACTTTAAAATCTATGACGTCGCTGCCCACTTCGACCACGACCCCGGCCGCGTCAAAGCCCAAGACTTTCGCCCCCGCCTCGGGCGCAGCGAGTGCGCGCAGCTTTACGTCGACTGGATTGACTGAGATGCCCTTTACCTCAACCAAAAGATCACGCGGTCCGGGTACGGGGCGGTCGATCTCGAGTTCTTCCAAAACCTCTGCCGCGCCTATAACGCTGTAGCCGATTGCCTTCATCTTATCCGTCCTAATGCATGTGTTTCCGTGTTGAACACTAGGTATCAGATTGCTCTGATATATAAATATGGCTGAATCTGGATTGAGTTTATAGGAACGACATATAATCATGACTGGATTATTGGCGGTTAACTTGACAACTATTGCGGTCTAATTTTTCAGAAATGCATCTCACGAACGCATGATGGTGATCTGATCCCCCCGCAACCTCAAATAGCGGCACACGAGGGAGGAGTAATTGATCCAATCCCCCCTAAGGGGCGCCGACATGAAGCATTTCTATAAACTGTGTTGCCCCAAAACGTCCCGTTTTCAGCTTTCATGACAACCATCAAGACACGCCTTGTTTGACAGTCGCATGCGCGCCTTGCGTTCTGAATGCCCATTTCGAAAACGCTTCGTCCGAGATGACGCGAAGGAGCCCGGCAATTGCAGCAGTCGCAACAACCGCGAAAACGACCCGCCCCCCAAGCACAGCACCAAGGTCCGCGCCAATGGCGACCACGATCAGGGTATCTTCGATGACGCTATGTGCAAAACCCATGAACACACATGAGATGAAAATCTGACGCGGCGAGACCACACCTGACCGTGCTTCCCGAATGAGGAGACCTCCACCATAGGAGATCCCCAAGAAGAGACCGACCGCCGTCAAATGTCCTGCCTCGCCGCGTATCCCGGCCAACTGCAAAAGAGGCGCGAGCGCTTTCATAACGAGCTTTAGAATGCCAGTGACCTTGAGAATCTCAAGGCCCCAAGTTAGCGCGAGGAGGATGAAGAACATGGTAACCATCGCCTCAAGAAGACCGATTAAAAACCCGGTCCAATCGGGCGCCGCGTTCATGGGAATCCATGCAGGGTTCACCGGGTCAGAAAGCCACCCCGTGACAACCAGAAAATTGTGCAACAAAAATGCATAAAGCAGCCCGCCGAAAATGCGCAGAGCCGTGGTTGTTAGCATTCGAGGCCCCGCCTGCTGAATGATTTTCTGCTCGATTGGCAAAGCGTGCGCAAAAAGAATCAGAGCCGAGAAAACCGTCACGTCCGCCACGCTCAAGCTGTCCATCGGGACAAGAACAAAGAGCAGAGGGACAGCCCCCCAAATGCCGACCAACATCCCGCTCAGCCATGCCAAGCCAAGCTCAGGCGGCAGCCCGACTAGGCTCATCACTGGCGCAAATGCAGGGGCGATCGCTTCAATCACCCCCATGCGGGACAGCACCTCCGTGATGAGTGTGATCGGAACCATAACCCGTAGCAGCACCCAGTATATTTCCAGTGCTTCCAGAGTCTTAACGTAGGCGGCGCGGAGGATTGGCATCGAAGAAGTCCTATAACATTATCCCGGCCCTTATACTGCGTCCCCTAACGCATGTGTGGTCAAATATTGCATTATTGTGCAATTTTATTGCAAACTTGGGCTGAGCAAGAGGTGGACGCATGGATCAACTCGACAGAAAGATTTTGAACCTGTTGCAGCGTGATGCATCACGGTCGAACGTCAGCGTGGCAGAAGAGGTCGGCTTATCTCCCTCTAGCTGTCTCCGGCGGGTCCGACGGCTCCACAAGACCGGGATCATCGATCGCACTGTCGCGATTCTGAACCCTGCGAAAACGGGACGAGGTCTGAAGGCGATGGTCACTGTCGAACTCAAACTTCATGGCGAGCAGCACATGCGCCGCTTTCTGGACCTCGCAGTGACCGAGGACGCCGTATCCCAAGCCTATGCTGTCACAGGCGAAACCGACGTCGTTTTGATGCTAAACCTGACTGACATGGAAGAATTTGACGCGCTTTGCGATAGATTGTTCCGCGATCAAACCAATGTCGCCAGATTTTTCACGATGATGGTGATCCGCACTGCGAAAGAAGAAACAGCCGTTCGGATTTAACTGGGCTTCCGATTGATTGTCGCCTCCCTCCGACCATTCACCAAAATCGATCAATCCCACTCAAACAAACAGTTTTTATAATATCTATGGCAGACTTAGAGATACCCCCGAACTAATCGCGAGGGGATTTCAGATGACATATTTCGGCATCCAAGAAGGTGGCGTTGGGCTGAGGCCGCAGCAAAGGACGAAAGCGCCCAGTGTGTTCCCTGGCCTTTTCCTCGCAGCGCTGATCGCAGCACTTGCATTTGGCCTGCGCCACTTGCCCGGCATTGGTACGCTCAGCCCGCTCATTTTGGCCATCCTGATCGGCATGGCGTTTCACAACCTGATCGGAACCCCAGCAATTGCAAAGGCTGGTGTGTCGTTTAGCCTCAAACGCATCTTACGCGCCGGGATCGTGTTGCTTGGCCTGCAACTTACGGTTCAGCAAGTCATCGCCGTGGGCGGCGTCGGTGTGGCGCTGATTGTTGCGACGCTACTGGCCACATTCGCCTTTACCACTTGGCTAGGGCGGGTGTTGAAAGTGAATGCAAAACTGACGCAGTTGATCGCCTGCGGCAGTTCGATTTGCGGTGCCTCTGCTGTGATTGCCACCAATACCGTGACCCGTGGCCGTGATGAGGACGTGGCATATGCCGTTGCCTGCGTGACGATCTTTGGGTCCCTCTCGATGATGCTGATGCCCGTGATTGCAGGTCTGTTTGACATGGGCCCGCAGGCCTACGGCCTGTGGACCGGAGCGTCGATCCACGAGGTGGCACAGGTTGTCGCTGCCGCTTATGTACGCGGGCAGGAAGCCGGGGAATTCGGCACAATTGCCAAGCTGACACGTGTTATGATGCTGGCACCTGTCGTGCTGGGCCTTGGCTTTTTTGCCGCCCGCAAACTACGTCAAACTGGTGGCGTGGCGAACCGCGCGGCAGCCCCCTTGCCGTGGTTCGTGTTCGGGTTCGTCGCCATGGTCGGGCTGGCCAGCACGGGCTGGGTTCCTGAGGTCACAACGCCCTACACCACCGGCATCACGCAATTTTTGCTCGCCATGGCCCTCGCGGCGATGGGGCTAGAGACCGACATGCGCAAACTGGTGGCCGCAGGCATCAGGCCCGCGCTGTTGGGGGCTGGGGCTTGGATTTTCATTTCCTTTTTCAGCCTTGGTCTGGTTCTTCTACTGACATGACGCTTGAACAACTTAGAATCTTTATCGCTGTGGCCGAACGTGAGCATGTCACTCAGGCGGCGGCGTATCTCAACCTGACCCAGAGTGCGACCAGCGCCGCAGTTGCCGCGTTGGAGGAACGCCACGCCGTTCGCCTGTTTGACCGGGTTGGAAGGCGTGTTGTGCTGACCGACTCAGGAAGGTTGTTTCTAAGCGAGGCACGGGCCGTTGTGGCACGCGCTGAACAGGCAAAACGTCTGCTAGGTGATCTGGCCGGGATGAAACGCGGCACGCTGCGCTTGGGCGCCAGCCAGACAATTGCAAACTACTGGTTACCGCCTTTGATGCAGCGTTTTCGAGAGCATCATCCGGGCATCTCACTTGAACTTGCCGTTGGTAACTCCACCCTCGTTGCGCAGATGGTCCATGACGCTACCGTCGACCTCGGATTCGTCGAGGGAGAGATCACCGAAGCGGCGCTGACCAGCCAAAGCTTGCCCGGTGATCAACTGGCGCTCGTCGTGGCCCCGGGGCACGATTGGCAGTGCCGCCCGCCTTCTGCACCTGAAGACCTTAAGGCCAGTCCATGGGTGATGCGAGAGGCAGGTTCCGGCACCCGGTCGGCCTGCGAGAAGGCCCTTCTCGACCAAGGCCTATGCACCGAAGACATAGAGATTGCGTTTGAACTGCCATCGAACGAGGCTCTTTGTGTCGCGGTAGAAGCGGGTGCAGGCGCTGCGATCTTGTCGACCCTCGTCGTTGGCCGTGCAATCAAAGCAAACCGGCTGATTTCGGTGAATTTCAGGCTACCGCAGCGCCAGTTTCACGTATTGCGCCACAAGGAACGGCATCTCTCATTGGCAGAACAGAAGTTCCTTGAACTAATCTGGGACCCTGCAACTCATGACGAATATTGCAGCTAACAACGTGATAAGCTTACGTTACCAACGTTTCGATCCGCTGGAATACCCGCTAGCCCATTCGCTTTACCCTCGTTTCAACAGGTCCGTTCGAATACGCGCGGCACGCCGTATGGCGGTCAGTGCAGCACCAATTGCAGCGATCCACAGCGCCCAAGTCAGGACCGCACCTGCCGCTGTGAACAGTGGTTCGAATACTGCCATTATCGCGGCGCCCGTCACCAATGCCATGCGCTGCGGTTTCGCCATTGGTCCTCTAAAGTCAGGTGCAAGGCCAATTCCGGCACCCAACTCGCGGGTATAAGCCGTCAACACTGACATCGCGCCTGCCGCCAGCCCCAGCGAAAGGTTTCCGACGCCCAAACCTACCCCTGTGAAGATCAGCAAGTCTGAAACGCGATCAGGAAATTCGTTCCAAAGCGGCCCGTCAGGCGCGCTTTTCCCCGCTTCGACCGCGACCATTCCATCAAACAGGTTACACAGCAGCCGTAACTGGCAGAAAAACGCACCAAGGATCAAAAATGCGCCGGCACCGTAAACACTGCCCACATGACCACTGGCTGCGAACGCGACACCTGCCACAAGTGCAGTCCCCATGCTGGCTTGGGATATAGCGTTGGGCGTCACCCCCTTGTTTGCAAGCCAAGCGGCACAGCCTGCGGCCCATTTCGTATCACGGCTGCTTAGGGGGCGGCGGTTTTTAAGGTTAATCATGGGCTTCTTTCGTGCTGATCTTTGGGTTTTCCCGGATCTGGCGCAGGATGTTGTACGTAAAGATATAGCTTAATGACACGCCAAGCGGCACGGCGATTGTCATCGCTATTTCCGGCGTACCGCTTAACCAATGGGTCACAACCAGCAATAGGGCCGAACCGCAAATTGCGACTAAGGGGGGCACCCAGTATCCAAGTCCGCGCGAGAGGCGCGGACGCATCCAGTCGACAGAGTTCTTCAGTCCGAATGTCAGCGCGCCCGAAATCAGACCCTGAACAAGCCCCGCGACAAGCATGGCGCGTATACCGTGCCCTGCGTTGGCAAAAACGGCCCTACCGCCCATCGCCAAGAAACCGACCGCCACATGCAGCGGTGTCGAGCCGATCAGACGCTGAATATTCAATGCAGATCCCAGTAAAACCGAACAATATGAAAGAAGATTGGCGCGGAAAAGATCACCGAATCCAACCGATCAATGAAGCCGCCATGCCCGGCGATAAGGTGGCCCCAATCCTTAACCCCACGGTCACGCTTGATCGCGGACATGACCAGCCCGCCGAAGAAACCCATCAATGTTATGACCAGCGACAGCGCAAATGCCTGCAGAACGGAAAACGGTGTGATCCAAAACAGAGCAGCACCCATTAGACTTGCGCTGATGACACCGCCAACCAGCCCTTCTAATGTCTTGGAAGGCGACAGGGTTGGCGCGATCTTGCGACGGCCCATTAGTTTACCCCAGACATATTGCAAAACGTCTGAAGACTGCACAACGACGATCAAGAAGAAAATCAGAAACAGGTTTTTTCCCTCATAGCCGGGAATATCCAAGCTTAGCAGCGCGGGTACATGGCTGACGCAGAAAACCGCGATCATCAGGGCCCATTGCGCTTCGGATACCCGGATCAGGAAGTTTCCAGACTGCCCGCGTAACGTCGATAAAATTGGCATCAACAAAAACGCATAAACTGGAATGAAGATCGAATAGAACCCATACCAGCCCATGCCAACAGATAGATATTGCAACGGAAGCACGATGAAAACGGCAGCGGCCAGCGCCCAATGATCCGCCGCGGCGGTGTTGGTCAGCGTGAGAAATTCCCGCAGTGCTGCGAACGAGCAGATGGCAAACAGGATAACTACCCCCGCCGTGCCAGCGAGGAATGCAATCGCCATAGTGGCAACCATTACCCACCACGCGTTGATCCGAGCCGTGAGGTTCTGGATTGTTAGGTTATCCGCTCCAGCCCGTCGTTTCAGGAGTTGAGCCGCCCCCGTCGCTATCAGTAGGACGGTCAGCACAAGGCCGAGCAGAATGATGAAATGTCCGTTCATATCAGCTATTTCCTTCAGGATTTAATGCGACGAGGGCGCTTTCAGCGCGCGCGAGGAAACTCGCCTTATCCTCACCAGCTTCCAGCCGCATAGCTGCGCCAAAGTTGACGGTGCAAATCAACGGAATTGGCACCAAAGCCCCCTTGGGCATGACACGATTTAGGTTTTCGATCCAAACCGGAACCATGTCGATTTCGGGGTTTGCCGTGGCAAGGTGAAATAAACCGGATTTAAACGGCAGCAGCGGAGACTGCCCGGTGTTGCGCGTACCTTCAGGAAATAGGATCAGACTATCACCGCCTTTAAGCGCGGCGCTCATCTGTGTCATCGGGTCGTCGGTGCGCGTCTCTGGATTACGGTCGATCAGGACGGCATTGAAAACATCCTTGCCGATGAATGATTTCAGCTTTGATGTCAGCCAGTAATCGGCCCCCGCCACAGGACGGGCACGAAGGCGCAAATCAGGTGGAAGGACGGTCCAAACCAACACAAAATCCCCATGGCTGTTGTGATTGGCAAAATAGATACGCTGTCCCTGCACCGGCTCGATACCGTCCCAAACTCCGCGAACGGCCGTCACGGCACGGGCAAAGCCAACGATGAGCGCAGCGGTGAAACGGGATGCTAGCCTCATAAGGTGTCTCCAAGCTGACGGCAGTTGCGCAAGGCCTGCAAGGCCCACACAGCGCTATTGCGAATTACGCCTACTGGACAAAACAAGAAGTATCTGACCGGCACAGTCACGTTAACGGGCTTGGGACCAAATTCCCAGTTCCTGCGAAACCAGCCTAAATATGATTGTGACTAATGGCGGACCCTAGAGGATTCGAACCTCTGGCCTCTGCCTTCGGAGGGCAGCGCTCTATCCAGCTGAGCTAAGGGTCCACTAAGGGGCGGTATAGCCAGAGCGGGCCGCCCCTGCAATGGGAAATCAGGGTTCAGGGGAAGCGAAAATCAGGTCAGGCGAAAAGATCATGCGCCAGTTCAAGCGCTTCGACCAGCGTGTCCACCTCAGCGCGGGTGTTGTACATGCCAAACGACGCGCGACAGGTGGCCGAGACGCCGAGATGTGTCATTAAAGGTGCCGCGCAATGGTGCCCTGCCCGCACGGCCACACCCTTCTTGTCCAACACCGTTGAGATGTCATGGGCATGGGCCGCCCCGTCGAGTGTGAAGCTAAAGATCGCAGCTTTATCCGGCGTGGTACCTTGCAAGTTAAGCCAATTCAAACCGCCAAGACGCGAGACCGCATAGTCGCGCAAATTATCCTCATGGGCGGCGATATTCTCCATCCCGTGATCCATCATGAAATCAAGCGCCACACCCAAACCAATGGTTGCAACAATGCCGGGCGTGCCTGCTTCGAACATCATTGGCGGATCATTATAGCTGATCGTGTCCTTGGTAACTTCGCGGATCATGTCACCGCCGCCGATGAAGGGACGCATTTCAGCCATACGCTCGGATTTGATGTAAATCGCACCGGAGCCGGAAGGGCCATAAAGCTTATGGCCAGTTACCGCGTAGAAATCACAACCGAGGTCTTGAACATCGACCGGCATGTGAACGGCCGCTTGCGAGCCGTCAACCAGCACCGGAACACCCTTTTCATGCGCTGCGGCGGTGATCGCCTTTACATCAACTTTGGTTCCTAAAACATTGGAAAGATGAGATATTGCAACCAATTTGGTCTTTGCGCCGATGGCATCAATCACTGCCTGCGGGTCCAATGCACCAGTGGCATCCACATCGACCCATTTCAGCACGACGCCTTGCCGTTCACGCAGAAAATGCCAAGGCACGATGTTGGCGTGGTGTTCCATCACCGACAGAACGATCTCATCACCGGCCTGCATGCGCGGCATGGCCCATCCATAGGCAACGGTGTTAATCCCCATCGTAGCGCCGGTATTCAATACAATCTCATCCTCAGACCCAGCATTTAGGAAACGAGCAACCGTACCGCGCACCCCCTCATACTTGTCTGTGGCTAGATTAGAAAGATAATGTAAGCCACGGTGAACATTAGAGTATTCCTGCGCATAGGCCTGCGTGATCGCGTCGATCACCACCTGTGGTTTCTGCGCGGAAGCACCATTATCCAGATAGACCAGCGGCTTGCCGTTCACCTGACGTGAAAGGATCGGAAACTGCGCCCGGACGGCTTCAACGTCGAACATGACTTAAACTCCTTGGGCGGTGAGCCCGATCAAAGACAGCAAGAGGCCGAGGCCCAACAGAACCCCAAGCGCGGCACCTGCCAGCACAGCGGCCGCATGAAAAAGCCCCGGCAACTGCAGCAGCTCGGCGACGAAATTAAGCAAGATCCAAAGGCCCCAGAATGTGACCACAAAAGAGGCCAGCAAAGCCAACGGCGGCAGGGCGACCGTTAGCAGCAAAATCCCCAACTGCGCACAAAGCCGCAGCGCCTGTAGCCAAACCACAGCGGCCAAGAGGGGTTCAATCGTACCCTGCCCGCCCATCGCGCGCCCAACCCACGACAATGCATGGACATAGAGCACCATCAGCCCTCCCAACAGCGCGAAGAGGACAAGTGGTGATTGAAAGTAACTGGGCAGAGCAATGGCAGGCGGCGCAATGGCGAACATGGCCGAGATCACCAGCGCATTGAGCGCCGCAACCAAGGCCAATGCTGTCCAGATGACCTCTCGGCTAAGTTGGAGGGCCGCGATCAGACCCGCCGCTGCGCGTGGGTTGCGCAGGGTGGTTTGCACAAGTGGGATCAAGGCTGCACTGTTCATCCTAGCCCCGCTGTGCCGCAAGCAGGCCCGAGACCCAGAACCAAAAGAACACAGCCAACCAAACCGCGCCCACGATCTGCGCTTGGACCCCCGGCCCGATGAAACCAAGCGCAAGGCCCAGCAGCAACAGGATTGGCGCAGAGGCCAGCAGCGACCAGACCAAGGTCAGCCGCACCGCGTAACCTGTGAGCTGTTGACCCGCGACACGGCTGATCACCCAAACCATTGCCGCAAATGCATAAAGCAACAGCGGCATCAAAAATATCCAGAAAAACGCGCTCCAATACTGCCGAACCGAAAGCGGCCCTTCAGGATCAAGATGCGCCGCCCGCGCTTGATAAGGCGACAGTGCCACGAAGATCAGCAGCCCCGCCATCAGCGCGAACATCAACACGCGCACCTCGTTACGGCCCTGCGCAAGCAGCCCCGACATCACTGTGCCGGGGCCGCGATAGGTCGCAACGATATCGCTGGTAACAGCCATCAGCTGCTACGACGCTCCAACCAAGAGCTGAGACGCCCATTGATCTCTTCGCGCAGGCCTTCGGCTTCGATTTCCTCAACCGCTTCGGCAAGGAAGGCGAGCGTCAAAAGATCGGTCGCTTCGGCATGAGACACACCGCGCGCGCGGAGGTAAAACAACGCCTCTTCGTCGATCGCGCCCGAGGTCGAGCCGTGCGAACAGGCGACATCATCGGCGTAGATCTCAAGCTCAGGCTTGGCAAGGAACTGGCTGTCACCATCCAGCAGCAGCGATTGGCTGATCTGATAACCATCCGTTTTCTGCGCGCCTTCTTTAACAAGGATCTTGCCTTGAAACACGCCCGTCGCCCCGTTGCGCAGCACCTTTTTATAGACCTGACGGCTTTCGCAATTCACCGCGTCATGGGTGATGAAGACCGTGTCGTCATGGTGAAAATCGCCATCACCAACACAGGCGCCTGCCACATGCGCCGACGCATCATCGCCCGTCAATTCGATCACGCATTCATTGCGCGTCATCGCGCCGTTAACGGTGACGGTAAAGCTTTTGAACAAGGACTCGGTGCCGAGACGGGTGAAGAGATGCGTCGCAGCGCGCCGTTCGTGGTCACGCCCTTGTGCGCGCACATGGTGGAAGCGCGCGGTATCGGCGACTTCGACTTCCAAAACGGTGTTGAAACGTGCCGCTGCGGGTCCGTTCTCCAACAGGGTCACTTCGGCCCCTTTGTCGAGCTTTACCACGTGGTGTAACATCGCATCAGAAGTTTCTGACTTATGGTGATAAACCAGATTGATCGGCTTGCTTGGCGTGCCTGTCACATGGATCAAAACACCATCACTGGCGTAGGCCGTGTTCAGTGCTGCAAGTGGGCGTGCGACTGGGGTCTGGCCGTTCTTTTCCAGCGTCCCATAGAGGTCACGCGCCCAATGCAGATCACTGTTCGCCGCCGCGAGCCGTTCAATGCTGACACCTTCGAGCGACAGATCGTCGGAGGCTTCGGCGTCGAAGACCCCATCCACAAAAACAATACGCAAACGCTCGGTATCATCGAACAGCGGCGCATCACCGTGATCAAAGATCGCAGCCGGAACAGGTTCGGCTTGTGTCAGCGTATCGGGGCGTGTGAACTTCCAATACTCATCACGGCGTTGTGGCAAGCCCATTGTGCGCACACGCGCCAGCGCGTCTTCACGCGCCGCCTGCGCCCAGCCACCCTGCGGCATATCGAGGGATGCGATCATCGCCTCGGTCGGGGTTTCTTGGAGTTTTGCTTCGGCCATTACGCCACCTCGGCGAGGATGTCGGCGTAACCGTTGTTTTCGACTTCAAGCGCAAGCTCAGGGCCACCGGTCTTGATGATGCGGCCATCGGACATGATGTGCACGACATCGGGTTTGATGTGGTCCAGAAGACGCTGATAGTGCGTGATCACAAGAAAACCACGGCCTTCGGTACGCAGTGCGTTGACGCCTTCGGCGACCAGCTTCATCGCGTCAACGTCAAGCCCGGAGTCGGTTTCGTCCAAGATGCACATCTTGGGCGCGAGCATCGCCATCTGAAGAATTTCGTTGCGCTTTTTCTCGCCGCCCGAGAAGCCCATGTTCACGGGGCGTTTCAGCATATCGGCGTCGATTTTCAGATCCTTCGCCTTCGCGCGGATTTCCTTAAGGAAGTCAGCCGCCGACATTTCCTCTTCGCCACGCGCTTTACGCTGTGCGTTTACGGCAGTCCGTAGGAAGGTCATGTTGCCAACACCGGGAATTTCGACCGGATATTGAAAGGCCAAAAACAGGCCAGCCGCGGCACGCTCTTCTGGCTCCAGATCAAGCAGATCATTGCCTTCCAGCGTTGCGGAACCGTCGGTCACCTCATAGCCGTCTTTGCCGGAAAGCACATAGCTCAGTGTCGATTTGCCCGAGCCGTTCGGCCCCATGATCGCATGCACCTTACCGGCTTCGACTTCCAAGTCGACGCCTTTGAGGATTTGCTTGTCCTCTTCTTCCAGTTTCACGTGCAGGTTTTTGATGCTCAGCATTTCGGTCTCCTTCTGGCGCGCGCTCGCGCCGCAATATCAATATTCTGTTTTCCAACAGGGGCTTACCCCTGCGTATTAAGTTATCACCGCCATCGGTAGACGCGCTGCGCTGCGGGACACTAGCCCTCAATGCTGCGCAACACGCCATGCCCGATCAGCCGACAGAGCCTTCCAGCGAGATCGCCACAAGCGCTTGGGCTTCCATGGCAAATTCCATCGGCAGCGCCTGTAGAACGTCCTTGCAGAAACCGTTCACCACCAGTGCCACGGCCTCTTCTTCGTCCATACCGCGCGAGCGGCAGTAGAACATCTGATCGTCATCTACCTTAGACGTGGTCGCCTCATGCTCCACCCGGCTGCTGTTATTCTTGACCTCGATGTAAGGCACAGTATGCGCCCCACATTCAGAGCCGATCAGCAAGCTGTCACACTGGGTATAGTTGCGCGATTCCTTGGCCTTAGGGTGCATCGACACCAAACCGCGATAGGTGTTCTGTGCCTTACCGGCAGAGATACCCTTGGACACAATGCGCGACTTGGTGCGTTTACCGAGGTGGACCATCTTGGTGCCGGTATCGGCCTGCTGCATGTTGTTCGCGATGGCAATGGAATAGAACTCGCCTTGGCTGTCGTCGCCGCGCAGGATGCAGGAGGGGTATTTCCAGGTCACGGCGGAGCCGGTTTCGACCTGCGTCCACATCACCTTGGCGCGGTCGCCGCGACAGTCGGCACGTTTGGTCACGAAGTTATAGATGCCGCCCTTGCCGTCTTCGTCACCGGGGTACCAGTTTTGAACGGTGGAATATTTCACCTCGGCGTCTTCTTCGATGATGATCTCAACCACAGCGGCGTGCAGCTGGCTCTCGTCACGCTGCGGTGCGGTGCACCCTTCAAGGTAGGACACGTAAGAGCCTTTGTCCGCGATGATCAAAGTCCGCTCGAACTGACCGGTGTTCTCGGCGTTGATGCGGAAATAGGTAGAGAGCTCCATCGGGCAGCGCACGCCCGGTGGGACATAAACGAAGGAGCCGTCGGAAAAGACCGCCGAGTTCAGCGTCGCATAGAAGTTGTCCGACACGGGCACGACCGATCCGAGGTACTTGCGCACCAATTCAGGATGCTCGCGGATTGCCTCAGAGATCGAGCAAAAGATCACGCCAGCCTTCTTCAGCTCTTCCTGAAAGGTCGTGCCGACAGAAACGGAATCGAACACCGCATCCACGGCCACCTTGCGGCCTTCTGCTGGCGCATCCTCAGCACCTTCAACACCGGCCAAGATCATCTGCTCTTTCAGCGGGATGCCAAGTTTCTTGTAGGTGTCCAAGAGCTTGGGATCGACGTCATCCAAAGACTTGGGTTTTTCCGCCATGCTTTTGGGGCGAGCATAGTAATACTGGTCCTGAAAATCGATCTCAGGGTAGTCGATCATCGCCCAATCGGGTTCTTTCTTGGTCAACCAACGATCATAAGCTGCCAGACGCCATTCGGTCATCCACTCCGGCTCTTCGTTCTTTTCCGAGATCAGCCGCACGATGTCTGGCGTCAGCCCTTTTGGGGCGTATTCCATTTCGATGTCGGTGGACCAACCGTATTTGTATTTGCCGCCGACTTCGCGCACGGCATCCACGGTTTCCTGGTCAACGCCTTCTTTGACGCCGTCATTCTCTTTGAGGGTCATATTATCCAAGGTTTCGGTTCCTTTCCGTGGCGGCGCTCAGGCGGCCCGCGTTTCGTGCTTTTTCATTTTTGCGGTCCAGCTTGTCGCGAACCGCAAGACATCTTCCCGGGTGGTTTGCAGGCCCAGCGACACCCGGATCGCGCTGGCGGCCTGTGTTTCATCAAAGCCCATGGCGCGCAATACGGCACTGGCGCGTACCTTGCCGCTGGAACAGGCCGATCCTGCGGAGATGGCAAAACCTGCAAGGTCCATCTGCATGACCTGCGTCTCACCTTTCCAGCCGGGCGAGATGATGCAGGAAGTGTTGGGCAGACGCGGCGCGTCTTTTCCTACAGAAGTAGTCAACTTTGAGGCGTCCGCAAGGGTCACTTCCAGCAAATCACGAAGCTGTGCCACCTCTTCCCAACGACCCGCAGCCACATCTGCCGCAGCCGCTTCTGCTGCCGCGCCAAAGCCTGCGATGCCGGGGATATTCTCGGTGCCCGAACGGCGGCCCATCTCTTGTCCACCGCCGCGCAATTGCGCAGCCACATCGATGCCCCGCTTGACGATCAGCGCACCTATGCCTTTCGGCCCGCCCAGTTTATGGGCAGAGACGAGGATGAAATCCGCGCCCGATGTGGCCATTTTGAACGAAGTTTTCCCAACCGCCTGCACCGCATCAACCAGCACATAAGGCGTGCTTTCCATCGCCCAACATTGTTGCGCCAGCGGCATGGTCTGTTGCAGCACACCCGTCTCGCTATTGGCGGCCTGAAGGGCCACCACATCGGCCCCTTCGGCAATGCTGAGATCACCGTCCCAGATGCCCTTGGCATCGACACCCAGTCGATCCGCCTGCCCCCACGACAGGACCGCGTCATGTTCTACTGCCGATGTGACCACCCGCGCGCCCAAAGAGGCGGCCAGTGCAGCCGCTTCGGTGGCACCAGAGGTAAAGATCACATCAACCGGATCGCAGCCCACCAACCCCGCCACCTGCGCGCGCGCACGCTCGACCATGGCTTTGGCCGCGCGGCCTTCGGCATGGACCGAAGACGGGTTGCCGGGCAGGTCCATCGCCGCGATCATTGCTACACGTGCTTCTGCCCGCAGCGGCGTGGTTGCGTTATGGTCGAGATAGGCTCTCACGTCTCATCCACCACGGCAAAGAGGGTCGGCACCGCAGGGCATGGGGCCAATTCATTCTCAACCACATCTGACAAACGCGTTTGATGCAGGAAAACATAGACATGCGCGCTCAACCCTTGCCAGAGGCGGTTGGTCAGTGATTGCGCACGGCTTCCCGACAAGCCACCAGAGGCGCCTGCCCCTTTGTGCATCGCGTCCACAGTCTCATCCACAGCGGCCAAAACATCGACCACCCGAATATCAACTGGCGAACGCGCCAAACGGTATCCTCCGCCGGGGCCGCGCACTGAGGTCACAAGTTCGGCGCGCCGCAGTTTGACGAACAATTGTTCCAGATAGGGCAAAGACACTGACTGCCGTTCGGCAATGTCACCCAGCGACACAAGCGACCCTTCGGGCTGCAACGCAATATCGGCCAAAGCGACCATGGCATAACGCCCTTTGGTAGATAGCTTCATCGTCTTACCCTCACTCGCCGTGCCATTTGATTGACGTGGGCGGCTTAAATGCCTAAGTCCAAAGACTGATCCACGCGACACTGCGCGGAACCAGATTTAGAACCGTTCTAAGGTGGCATAGCGAATTCGTCAACTATTCGCAGCGATCTTTGAACCCCCAGACAGGGACACCCATGCCCGAGGTTATTTTTCCCGGACCCGAAGGCCGCCTTGAAGGCCGCTACCACCCCCAAAAAGAACGTGACGCCCCGATTGCCATCGTGCTGCATCCGCACCCGCAGTTTGGCGGGACGATGAATCACAAGGTTGTCTATAACCTGCACTATGCGTTCTACAACATGGGTTTCACCGTATTGCGCTTTAACTTCCGTGGCGTAGGCCGCAGCCAAGGCGAATATGACCAAGGCATTGGCGAATTGTCGGATGCCGCCTCGGCGCTCGATTACCTGCAGTCGATGAACAACAACTCCAAGCATTGCTGGGTTGCTGGTTTTTCCTTCGGCGCATGGATCGGCATGCAACTGCTGATGCGCCGGCCCGAGATCACCGGCTTCATCTCGGTCTCGCCGCCCGCAAATATGTACGACTTTTCGTTCCTCGCGCCCTGCCCGGCCTCTGGTCTGGTCATCAACGGCACTGCCGACCGCGTGGCGCCGCCTGCGGACACGACCAATCTGGTCAGCAAGCTGCATGAGCAAAAGGGCATCACGATCACCCATCAGGAGGTCGAAGGCGCAGGTCACTTCTTCGAAGAGCCGCATATGGACACGTTGATCACCTCGACCAGCGACTATGTGAAACGCCGTCTGACGGAATCCACGCGCTGATGGCGGATGCAGTCGTTATTGAACTGGCCAACAAGCTTGCCGAGGAATGTCTCGCCGTGCAGGCCGAGACCGGTGAAGAACGGCTGTTTATGGAAGTCGGCGAGGTGCTTGGCGCCTCGTCGCAAACACTCGAAGAAGCCTTTCTGACGGCGATCCGCACGCGGATGGCCAACGACAAGGCCCGTGGCTTTCTCGCCCGCAAGTTACGCGAACATCGCGGCAAGGCCGGGGCATGACCGAACGGCTCGACCAGCAGATCGCCTTTCTGAACGAGGCCGATAAGCTCAAGACCATCCTGCGCGGCACCACTCTGTGCGATGCAAGCCGGGCGGAGAATTCTGCCGAACACTCATGGCACCTGGCTCTCTACGCGCTGGTGCTGGCCGATCAGGCCGGGCCTGAGGTGGACATCAACCGCGTCATCAAAATGCTGATCCTGCACGACCTTGTAGAGATCGATGCGGGCGACAATCCGATCTTTGGCGACTACGATGCCGCCGATATGGAAGCGCAGGAACAAATCGCCGCCGACCGCATCTTTGGCTTGCTACCCCCCGATCTGCGTGATGACCTGCGCGGGATTTGGGAGGAGTTTGAAGCCGCCGAAAGCCCCTCAGCTCGATTTGCCAAATCGCTCGATCGGTTCCAGCCGCCCATGCAGAATCTCGCCTCAGGCGGCGGCAGTTGGACCGACTACAACGTCTCAGAGGCGCAGATCGAAGAGAAGGTGGGCCGCAAGATCGCCATCGGCGCCCCTGCCCTCTGGGCCTACGCCCGCGCCCGTATCAGCAGCTTTTTTGCCGAGGCCGGCCCCTAAGCGCGACCTTCGGCATACCATGGTATACGATCTTCCTCTTTGGTCCCGGATAGGCTAAAGCACGGACAAATGCATCCCCAACCAAAGGAATTCGTCATGTCGAAGATTAAGGTAGAAAACCCCATCGTCGAACTCGACGGCGATGAGATGACCCGGATCATCTGGGATTTCATCAAGAAAAAGCTGATCACGCCCTATCTTGACGTTGACCTAAAGTATTACGACCTCGGCATGGAAGTCCGGGATGAGACCGACGATCAGATTACCGTCGACGCAGCCCATGCTATCCAAAAGTACGGCGTTGGCGTGAAATGCGCGACCATCACGCCCGATGAAGCGCGGGTTGAGGAATTTGGCCTCAAGCGCATGTACCGCAGCCCCAATGGCACGATCCGCAATATTCTGGGCGGCGTGATCTTCCGCGAGCCGATCATTTGCCGCAATGTGCCGCGCCTTGTGCCGGGCTGGACCCAGCCGATTGTCGTAGGCCGTCATGCCTTTGGCGACCAATACCGCGCCACCGATTTCCGTTTCCCCGGCAAGGGTAAGCTGACCATCAAGTTCGTTGGCGACGATGGCGAGACCATCGAGAAAGAGGTCTTCGACGCGCCCTCAGCTGGCGTCACCATGGCAATGTACAACCTCGACGATTCGATCCGTGATTTCGCTCGGGCATCCTTCAACTACGGTCTGAACCGCGGCTGGCCGGTGTATCTGTCGACCAAGAACACGATCCTGAAAGCCTATGACGGGCGCTTCAAGGACCTGTTCCAAGAGATCTTTGACGCAGAATTCGCCGAGGATTTCAAAAAGAAGAGCATCTGGTACGAACACCGTCTGATCGACGACATGGTCGCCTCAGCTATGAAATGGTCGGGCGGTTATGTCTGGGCCTGCAAGAACTACGACGGCGACGTGCAGTCCGACACCGTGGCGCAGGGCTTTGGCTCGCTCGGTCTGATGACCAGCCAGTTGATGACACCCGATGGGAAGATCGTGGAGGCCGAGGCCGCGCACGGTACCGTGACGCGCCACTACCGCCAGCACCAGAAGGGCGAGGAAACCTCGACCAACTCCATTGCGTCGATCTACGCATGGACCGGTGGGCTGAAGCACCGTGGCAAACTGGACGAGAACAGCGCCCTGATTCACTTTGCCGAAACGCTGGAAAAGGTCGTGGTGGACACGGTGGAATCGGGCTACATGACCAAAGACCTCGCGCTGTTGGTTGGCCCCGATCAAGGCTGGCTCACCACCATGGGTTTCCTTGAGAAAGTTGACGAGAACCTTAGCAAAGCGCTTCAGGGTTAAGCGTGTCGCAATGACAGATGATAAGGGCCGCAGCGATGCGGCCCTTATCTCGTTAAGTAGGAATAGCGAACCGGCCTAGAATCGCGCGGCAGCCAATTGCCTCTACTGCCCCCGGTTATGGGTCCGAGCGTAAAGCTTGGCGATAATGCCGCTCGCCGTTTTCTCAAACAAGCAGGGGATGAGCGCGTGCACCAACGCCGCCCCAGCCGCCGCGAACAGCAAACCTGAGAACTTCAGCGCAAATGCCATATGTTCAAAAAACGTCTCATCCACCTTTGCCGGATGGTCGAAAAAGATGCGTGCGATCATGGAAATCTCCTGTCATTGGCTTTCCACCAGCATAGACCAGCCGCCCTGTGACGTTTTCTCAATTCCTTGCAAAGATACGCTTGCCTATGGGAAAACTTCTCGCCAAATTGCTCATATGGCAACACTTGATGAGATAGACCGGAGCATTCTGGTAGAATTGCAACGCGACGCGGGCCAATCGCTAGAGGTACTTGGCGCGGCGGTAAACCTGTCGCGCAATGCCTGCTGGCGTCGCATTCGCGCGCTGGAAACGGCGGGTATCATCAAGGGGCGCGTGACATTACTTGACGCGGCCAAGCTTGGGCTTGGGCTTAGCGTCTTTATCCAAGTGCGCACCAACGCCCATGCGCCCGATTGGCTTGAGAAATTCTCCCGCGTTACACAATCCATGCCAGAGATCCTTGGCGTTTACCGTATGACCGGCGATCTTGATTATTTGATCCGGGCGAGGGTTGCGGATATGGCCGGTTACGATCAACTGTATCAAAATCTGATCCGCAAAGTTCCTCTCTCGGATGTCTCGGCCAGTTTCGTGATGGAAGAGATCAAGGAAACCACGCAACTTCCCCTTTGATAAAGGCGCGCCCCCATGCATTACCTGTGGCTGTTCATCGCGATCATCGCGGAAACCATCGGCACGACCGCGCTGCAAGCCTCGCAGCAGTTTACCCGGCTTTGGCCCTCGGTGGCGGTGGTCGTATTCTATCTCGTGTCGTTTTATTTCATGGCGCTGGCGCTAAAGGTCATGCCGGTTGGAATCGTCTATGCCATTTGGTCGGGCCTTGGCATCGTCTGCATCGCAGCGATTGGCTACTTACTTTTTGACCAACGGCTTGATGGTCCGGCCCTGCTCGGGCTGAGCTTCATCATCACCGGCATTCTGATAATTCATCTCTTTTCCGGCACCACCACCCATTAAAGTGGCAGGCGCGCAGCGATGGACCGCGCAAGCGGCATCCATCGGGCATTAGGGCTAGCAATTGCAGCCGGGGCGCGGTATGGGCGGCGCAATTATTCGCGCAGCTTCAGGCTGGCGCGCCACTCCCCTATCCAAAGGCTGACTTAATGGACCTGCGCAACATCGCAATTATCGCTCACGTCGACCACGGCAAAACGACGCTGGTGGACGAGCTTCTGAAACAATCCGGCACATATCGTGAAAACCAGGCGACCACCGAACGCGCCATGGACAGCAACGATCTTGAGCGCGAGCGCGGCATCACCATTTTCGCCAAGCCGACCTCGGTCGTCTGGAACAACACCCGCATCAACATCGTCGATACCCCCGGCCACGCCGACTTTGGTGGCGAAGTTGAGCGTATCCTGTCGATGGTCGACGGTGTGGTCCTGCTGGTCGACGCCGCCGAAGGCCCGATGCCGCAGACCAAATTCGTGACCTCCAAAGCGCTGAAACTGGGCCTGCGTCCGATCGTTGTGCTGAACAAAGTCGACAAGCCCGATGCCGAGCCTGACCGCGCGCTCGACGAATGCTTTGACCTTTTCGCCAGCTTGGATGCCACCGACGAACAGCTTGAATTCCCACATATGTATGCCTCGGGCCGTTCCGGCTGGGCGGATGCCGAACTCGACGGGCCGCGCAAAGACCTGAACGCGCTGTTTGATCTGATCCTTGAGCACGTCCCTGCCCCCAAGCAGATCGAGAACGCCGACAAACCCTTCACCATGCTGGCCACCACGCTTGGCGGTGACCCCTTCCTGGGCCGCTTGCTGACCGGCCGTGTGGAAACCGGCACCCTGAAGGCGGGTCAGACACTCAAAGCTATGTCGCGCGACGGCACTCTGATCGAGAACTTCCGCTGCACCAAGATCCTCGCGTTCCGCGGGCTGGAGCAGACCGCCATCGACGTGGCCGAAGCCGGCGACATCGTCTCTATCGCGGGCATGACCAAGGCGACCGTGGCCGACACGCTGGCCGATGCCTCCGTGAACGAGGCGATCCCGGCCCAGCCGATCGATCCGCCAACCATCACTGTGACCTTCGGCATCAACGACAGCCCGCTGGCTGGTCGTGACGGCAAAAAAGTACAGTCGCGCGTGATCCGCGAGCGCCTGATGAAAGAAGCCGAATCCAACGTCGCGATCAAAATCTCCGACACACCGGGCGGCGACGCTTTCGAAGTGGCTGGTCGTGGCGAATTGCAGATGGGCGTTCTGATTGAGAACATGCGCCGCGAGGGATTCGAGCTTTCGATCTCCCGCCCGCAGGTTCTGTTCCAAGAGATCGACGGTGTCCGGCATGAGCCCATCGAAGAAGCCACCATCGACGTGGATGACGAATACTCTGGCGCGGTCATCGAAAAGATCACCGGCACCCGCAAGGGTGAACTGGTCGAGATGAAACCAGCAGGTGCAGGCAAGACCCGCATCATCGCTCATGTCCCCTCGCGCGGGCTGATCGGCTACCACGGCGAATTCTTGACCGACACGCGCGGCACAGGCGTCATCAACCGCGTCTTCCACTCTTGGGCACCGCACAAAGGCACGATTCCGGGCCGCCGCGCGGGCGTTCTGATCTCCATGGAAAACGGCTCCTCGGTGGCCTTCGCCCTGTGGAACCTCGAAGAGCGTGGCAAGATGATGATCGGCGCGCAGGCTGACGTTTACACCGGCATGATCATCGGTGAACACAGCCGCGAAAACGATCTTGAAGTGAACCCGCTAAAGGGCAAAAAGCTGACCAACGTGCGCGCTTCGGGCACCGACGAAGCGGTACGTTTGACCACGCCGATGACGCTGAGCCTTGAAGAAGCCATCGCTTATATTGACGATGATGAGCTGGTCGAAGTGACGCCAAACGCCGTTCGCCTGCGCAAGCGCTACCTTGACCCGCATGAGCGTAAGCGGATGGCCAAAGCTGGCTAAGTCATTGCCATAATTTGAAAGGGGCAGCGCATCTTAGTGATGCGCTGCCCCTTTTTGTTTCCATGTCGTAGATTGGAACCTGAGCTATGCGTCGCTTGCTTCCTGTTCGATATGCCCCCGCTTTGCCAAACTCCGCGCGATAAGCAGGCACAGCACGGCCCAAGCCCCGCCAGCGAGCCAGCCGGCCGCCACATCCGTCGGCCAATGCACCCCCATATAAATCCGGCTCATCCCGACCAGAAGCGTCAGCAAAACGGCGACGGACAATGTATAGACCTTAAGCGCCCATCGCTTTTGCGCTCGCGCCACCATCGCCCCGAGGGTCAGATACGCCACTGCCGCCATCATCGAATGGCCCGAAGGAAAACTCGCTGTATGCACCAATGATCCATGCGGAACAAGATCAGGTCGAGGGCGGTCGAAGAATTCTTTGGCGATACTGCTTAGCACAATACCACCGCCCACGGTGGCAAGAATATAAACCATCGTCGACCAACGCCGATGTAACAAAAAGAACAGCGACACCACGACTGTAGTCAGCACAAGGACGGCCACCCCGCCCAACGCCGTCAAGTCGCGGCCGATCTCTTCGACCCACCACGGACCAATGGGATCAGAAAGGTCTCCGGGTGTGCGCAGGAACAATAGAATGTCGCGGTCGAGGTTGCTGGTACTGCCCTCGACAACTTCTTCGGTAAGCTCCGCTAAAATCCAAACCGCCCCGATGGAAAGGCTCATCAACGTCAGCGTTGTCACTTCCACGTGGCGGCGACACCAGCGGGCTAAGGCGGATATTCGGGTGAGGTTCATGTGGACCAACCTCAATTCCGGTGGAAGGTTCCCCAATCGGCGGCAAAGCGCCCCGCCTTTCACCAAGGCGGAGCTCCTTCAGATCATTCGTCAGTTTCGACGATCATCAACTCCCGCTCAGATGCGCCGCGTGCATGGCTCAATGCCGCTTGATAAGCATCTGAATGGTAACATTTTTCCGCCGTCTCGATATCGGGGAAACGGGCCACGACGTTGCGAGGCCGCTCTTTGCCTTCAAGCTGCACAAAACGTCCGCCGCGTGCGATAAACTTACCGCCGTGGGCAGCAATCGCTTCGGTCGCACCGACCGCGTATTTCTTATACGCCTCTTCGTCAGAGACGGTGACATGTGCAATCCAAAGTGCGCCCATGAGTCTTATCCTTTCAAGATATTTTCAGCGGCAGCGATCGCGGCCTCTGCATTCTCTGCCGATGCACCGCCGCCCTGTGCCATATCAGGACGGCCACCGCCGCCTTTACCGCCCAGTTCAGCCACTGCAGCCTTCACCATGTCGACCGCCGAAAGGCGATCTGTCAAATCTTTGGTAACGCCGCCTGCAACCGCTGCTTTGCCGCCAGTATCGGCAATCAACAGCACCGCGCCTGAACCAAGCTTGGCCTTATGTTCGTCCACCAGACCCGGCAAGTCTTTGCCCGTCACGCCGCTCAACACTTGGCCGACGAACCTCACACCATTTACTTCGCGTACTTCGGGTGCTGCCGCGCCGCCACCAGACATCGCCAATTCGCGGCGCAACTGGGCCACTTCGTTGGAGAGGCTGCGGCGTTCGTCAAGAAGCGCGCGGACACGATCAGGCACATCGCTTGTCGAGGTTTTCAACTCCGCTGCGACGCGGCTCAAGGCGGCCTCTTGCTCACGCAACCAAGCCAATGCTTCTGTACCAGTCAGCGCTTCAATCCGGCGGACGCCCGCACTGCTGGCACTATCGCCCAGTAGAACAAAAGCGCCGATATCGCCTGTCTGCCGCACATGGGTGCCGCCGCAAAGCTCAAGCGAATATGTTGATTTGTCGCTGCCCTTACCCGAGCCTTCAAGCTGCCCCATTGAGACAACCCGCACTTCATCGCCGTATTTCTCACCGAAAAGCGCCTGTGCGCCCATGCCACGGGCATCATCCGGGGTCATGATCCGCGTCTCAACCGGCGTGTTCTGGCGGATATAATCATTGACCTCGCGCTCGACCTGGCTCAGCTCTTCCTGCGTTAAGCCCTTGGCATGCGAAAAATCGAACCGCAGCCGGTCGTGCGCATTCAACGATCCACGCTGCGAAACATGGTCGCCAAGTGCGTTGCGCAATGCCTCATGCAGCAGGTGCGTGGCCGAGTGATTGGCCCGGATTGCGGTACGCCGCGCCGGGTCGACATTAAGAACCGCCGTCTGGCCGGGCTTCACTTCGCCTTCGACGACATGGCCGAAATGCACGAAAACGCCCGCCGATTTACGCGTGTCCGTTACATTGACGATGCCGCTTTGGGTGCGGATCACGCCAGTATCGCCAACCTGCCCGCCGCTTTCAGCGTAGAAAGGTGTTTGGTTCAGCGCGACTTGCACGTCGCTGCCGACGGCTGCGGATACGACTTTATCGCTGCCCTGTACCAAGGCGACGATCTGACCTTCCGCGCTTTCAGTGTCATAGCCCAAGAATTCAGTGGCGCCGCTCTTGTCAGCCACGTCAAACCAAACGGTCGCATCCGCCGCTTCGCCCGACCCGGCCCAAGCGGCGCGGGCTTTGGCCTTTTGTGCCTGCATCGCCGTGTCGAACCCATCGGTATCAACTGCACGCCCCTTTTCACGCAACGCGTCCTGCGTCAGGTCAAGTGGGAAGCCGTAGGTGTCATAAAGCTTAAACGCCGCCTCCCCCGGCAGGGTCGCCCCCTCTGGGAGAGAGCTCAACTCATCGTCCAACAGCTTCAAACCCCGGTCGAGCGTTTGGCGGAAACGGGTTTCCTCCAGCAACAACGTCTCACGGATAAGCGATTGTGCCTGACCCAATTCAGGGTAAGCCGCACCCATCTGCTGTACCAGCGACGGTACCAGTTGATGCATTAATGGGTCCTTAACGCCCAGCAAATGCGCGTGCCGCATGGCGCGGCGCATGATGCGGCGCAATACATAGCCGCGGCCCTCGTTCGAGGGCATAACCCCGTCGGCAATAAGGAAAGATGTCGAACGCAGGTGATCCGCAATCACCCGGTGGTGGGTCTTGCCCGGCCCGTCGGGGTCAGTCGAAGACGCATGCGCACTGGCCTCTATCAGGCTGCGCATCAGATCGGTGGCGTAGTTATCATTCGTGCCCTGCAGCAACGCCGCCACCCGCTCGATCCCCATGCCGGTGTCAATCGACTGGTTCGGCAACGGCTGACGCGTGCCGTCCTCGAACTGCTCGTATTGCATGAAAACAAGGTTCCAGATCTCGACAAATCGGTCACCATCTTCCTCCGGTGATCCGGGGGGGCCACCCCAAATATGGTCGCCGTGGTCGTAGAAAATTTCAGTACAGGGCCCACAGGGGCCGGTTGGGCCAGCCGACCAGAAATTATCGTCCGTGGCGATGCGGATAATGCGGTCGTCCGGTAGGCCGGTGTGGGCTTTCCAGATTTTCACCGCTTCTTCGTCCGTATGGTAAACTGTGACCAGCAGGCGGCTCGGGTCGATGCCGAATTCCTTGGTTAGCAAGTCCCAGGCAAAGGGGATCGCTTCGGATTTAAAGTAATCCCCGAAACTGAAGTTGCCCAACATCTCGAAGAACGTGTGGTGTCGTGCGGTATAACCTACATTGTCGAGATCGTTGTGTTTCCCGCCCGCACGCACACATTTCTGGGCCGACGTGGCGCGGCTATAATCCCGTGTTTCGACCCCGGTAAAGAGGTTCTTGAATTGCACCATACCGGCAGCGGTGAACATCAACGTTGGGTCATTGCGCGGCACCAGTGGGCTGGAGGGCACGATCTGATGCCCCTGCGCATCGAAATAATTCAGAAAAGTTGAGCGAATTTCATTCAGCGTCTTCATGGGCGAGGCCTTCCGGGGCAGATTGGGTCGGTCCCAAATACCCCTCAGCCCCGGCGCTGTCTACCGTTCCTGCCCATGAAAAAGGGGACGCAGCCACTGGCCACGCCCCCATTGAAACATCACATCCGCACCGAAGGGTTTACGCTTCGAGGATATCCGCGTCGTCACCACCGGACCCTTCAAAATCCAGCCCATGCGCCGCGCGGATTTTATCTTCGATTTCAGAGGCCATGGCGGTATTTTCTTTCAGGAAGTTTTTAGCGTTCTCACGCCCCTGCCCGATCCGCTCATCACCATAACTGAACCACGATCCTGACTTGTCGACCACGCCGGCCTTCACCCCAAGATCAAGCAATTCGCCCATTTTCGAAATACCTTCGCCATACATGATGTCGAACTCGACCTGCTTAAAGGGCGGCGCAACTTTGTTCTTGACGATCTTGACCTTAGTCGCGTTGCCAACAACTTCATCGCGGTCCTTCAATGCGCCAATGCGGCGGATATCAAGCCGGACAGACGAATAGAATTTCAACGCGTTACCGCCGGTCGTCGTCTCGGGCGAGCCGAACATGACGCCGATCTTCATCCGGATCTGGTTGATGAAAATCACCATACAGTTGGAGCGGCTGATCGAACCGGTCAGCTTCCGCATGGCTTGGCTCATCAGTCGCGCCTGCACGCCGACGCTACTGTCACCCATTTCGCCTTCGAGTTCGGATTTTGGCGTCAACGCCGCCACCGAGTCGACGATAACCATATTCACCGCACCAGAGCGCACAAGCGTGTCAGTAATCTCCAACGCCTGTTCGCCTGTGTCAGGCTGCGAAATCAGCAGCTCATCAATATCCACGCCAAGCTTTTTCGCATATTGCGGGTCAAGCGCGTGCTCCGCATCGACGAAGGCGCAAACGCCGCCAGCTTTTTGCTGTTCTGCCACGCAGTGCAGGGTCAGCGTGGTTTTACCCGAGGATTCCGGGCCATAAATCTCAATGATACGCCCCATCGGCAAACCGCCAATGCCAAGCGCAATATCAAGGCCAAGCGAGCCTGTTGAGCTGGCCTTGATGTCTTGGATCGCCCCTTCCGCGCCCAATTTCATGATCGACCCTTTGCCGAACTGACGTTCGATCTGGGCCAGCGCGCTGTCGAGCGCCTTTTGCTTTTCCGCGGTTTTCTTGCTGTCCATTGTCAAAAGATCTGCCATTGCCATTAGGTTCATCCCTTAGTGTCACAGTGGCGCCCCGGCGGCAATCGCCCGCACGCCGCGCTGCACATGTTCTTCTAATGTTCCATATGAGGGCAAACGAAGAACATTTCAATCATTTTGTTTGCGCTTTAAGTTTTATCTCGAATGGTAAAGAAATGGTTTACGCCGCAAATATGGGTCCATTCGCAGCAGGGAGTTAAGGCACGCGTGATTGTTTTCTTTAAAGAACGGTTAGCTTTTCTGTCGGTGCCAAAAACCGGAACCACTGCCTATGAGAAAGCCCTCGCACCACGCGCGGACATGTGGATTTCTGAGCCGCCCATGCTGAAGCACGCTCCGGTTTACCGCTACAACCGCTTCATCCGGCCGATGTTCCTAAAGGTATGTGATGCAGAGCTTGAGCTTATGGCGGTGATGCGTGAGCCCATATCTTGGTTGGGAAGTTGGTATCGCTATCGCCAGCGTCCCTTCATGGAGGGCAAACCCAACAACACATTCGGGATCACATTCGATGAATTTGTGCTCGCCTATATGAAAGGAAACAAACCGGGTTTCGCAGATGTGGGAAGTCAGTCAAAGTTCATGGAAACCCAGCCAAACGGCACCGGGATCACCCACCACTTTCGCTATGAAGATCAGCAACGGCTACGCAGCTTCTTGGAGGAGCGACTAGAAGTAAGCCTGTCACTTGGCCAAGAGAATGTCTCGCCCAAATTGGCAATCGAGCTTTCGCCATCCGTTGAGAAGCGCTTTCGCCGAAAATTTTCCGCAGAATTTGAGCTTTACGAGTCAATTCCCTAACTGGAACTTATTTAAATGTTTGGGGCATAGTGTTTAGTGCAATTGGTTATGTACCGTGTTGGTCAGATCAGTCAGTGAAAAAGGTTTAGGCAGAAAGACCGAGTTTGGAATTTTCGACTGCTCCTCGCCAAAGTTATCCTCCGCATAGCCTGAAACGAAGACGACACGCACATCGGGTCGCTGTTTAAGTGCCTGACGCACCCAGCTTGGGCCGTCCATTCCGGGCATCACAACATCTGTCACAAAGACGTCGATCGCAAGGTCTTTGTCTTCGAGAGTTTTCAATGCAGCTTCCGCTGATTCCGCCTCCAAGACAGTATATCCGCGCAGGCGCAAAGCGCGGCTGGCAAAGGCCCGCACTGGCGCTTCATCTTCTACCAACAAGATCACCCCATCCGAACGCTGCGGCAGCCCCTCCTCCGGTTGAGACACAGAAGCCCGAGAAACCGTCGTGGGCTGCCCTTCGAGCACGGGAAAATACAGGATGAAAGATGTCCCCCGCCCCACCTCGCTGTCGACAAAGATAAACCCGCCCGTTTGTTTGACGATGCCATAAGCGGTTGAGAGACCTAGGCCCGTGCCTTCACCCGTCCGTTTGGTGGTGAAAAATGGCTCAAATACCTTTTGCAGTCTATCCCGCGGGATCCCGGTGCCATCATCATTCACTTGGACAGTTACATAGCGGCCAGCGGGCACGCTGACCCGGTCCCGCTCAAGCGGCTGCTCGAGAGTGCTCACCTCGGTCACGATGCGGATCTCCCCCCCAGCCGGCATTGCGTCGCGCGCATTTACGACGAGGTTCATCAACACCTGCTCCAATTGACGCTTGTCTGCGCGAATGGGGGCCAACACCGGATCATGGCTTAGCGTAAGCGTTACCTTTTCTCCGACCAAACGGTTGAGCAGATGGGTTAGATCGGCCAGCGTATCGCGCATGTTAAGCGTTTCAGGGCGCAAAGTTTGCTTGCGGGAGAAGGCGAGCAACTGACCGACAAGGGCAGCGGCCCGATTGGCGTTCTGGTTGATCTGAACCAAATCGCTAAAATCGGGATCGCCTTGATCATGGCGCAGCAAGAGCAGATCGCAATGGCCCGAAATAGCGGTGAGAAGATTGTTAAAGTCATGCGCCACGCCGCCTGCCAACTGGCCGATGGCCTGCATTTTCTGGCTCTGCACAAATTGCGCCTCAAGGGATTTCAACTCAGTCGCGTCCTGCAGTACCGCGATCAGAGCCGGTTCTTCTCCGTCCGATATCCGGTTAAGCGAGACCTGCACAAAGATCTCCTGATCCGTACGGGTTAGCCTAAGAAATTCGGATTTCTGCACCAGTCGCCCCGCCAGACTGTCATCCAACCAATCCGAGATAGAGCGGCCCAAGCCTTCCATTAACTGCGAAAGATGTGCTTTCCGTCGGAGCGATACGCCAAGCAACTTAGCCGCCATACGGTTGAAGGCCAGTACAGTTCCATCAGGGCCAAGCTTAATCAGGGGTACGGGAAGGTCTTGGAAAGATTCCCAGCCCAAGTCAGTCGCAGAGTTAGCCCCTTCGGGCGGCGGCAAGAGATAGATTGCGCGACGATTGGCACCTGCCTCAATCTCACCTACCAGAACTTGCCGATTGCCCGCAGCAGTTGTGATTTCAGTAACGGTCCCGGGCGTTATAGGGAGCGAGATAAATAACCGGTCCAAGGATTTCACCCGGTCCCCAACAACGGTGCGTGCCGCGTCATTCATAAAAAGGATAGCCCCGCTACGACCGACCATCACCATCGGTAGTGCCATGCTTTCCTGAGCACTGCGCGCGCCGTCGCGGGCGGGAACGGGATCAATCCGCCACAAGATACGCTCAACAGAAAGCTGGTGGGCAGATATCCGAACCGGGCCCTTGCGGGTAATTACTTCCTCTCGCGCAGTGCCACTTACGGCCGCCCGCGATTGAAGGCGATAAAGGAGGCTAACAGGATTGGAAAAATGCGTCTGCAGGACCCCCGCAAGGGTCTCTTCCTGCTGACCGCCAAACTGCACTTCAGCCGCCTGATTGCGATACAGAATCTGCCTGTCCGCCGCTACAATGAAGCTGGGCGTGGCGTCGTCAGCGATGAAATCTATCACCCCGGCAGAGCGCGCCTGATCCCGCGCTTTAGTGCTTAGGTGGAGACCTAAGTACCCCAGCAATATCAACCCAAACGTAATAGCGGATACTGTAAAGCCGATTGCTATCACAACCTCTGTGCTACGGAGCGCAAGACCGGCTGCGGCCATAGCCAATAGCCCAAGCAACCATAGCCGGCCTTGACCTACCTGGCCCCCAATCGTTGAATGGCGGACGTCCTGCTGCACGCATTTCCCCTAACAACCGAATCATACGACTATTACGTGCGATAGAGGTTAAGCAGGCTTTAACTCTAACTGCTTTGCACGCATTGGTTGATTATGGGGGTATTTAATCGCGCGTCAACTGTGCTACGAAGAAGCCGTCGCCCTCGGAAGTGACGTCATAGCGGTCCATTCGCGTCGTTTTCCACTCCGGATGGCGGGTCAAAAAAGCGTCTACCCGTGCTTCGTTCTCTTCTCGGAACAAAGAGCATGTCGCATAGGCCAATACGCCCTGTGCCGCTGTAAGTGTCGCTGTAGCATCAAGAATTTGATCCTGAATGCCGGTCAATTCGGTCAGGCGATCGGAGGTAAGGGTCCATTTTCCTTCCGCCGCGCGCCGCCATGCGCCAGAGCCCGAACAAGGCGCATCGCACAGGACAAGATCATAGGGGTCGTCAGCCACGACCTGTTCGCGGTCTGCAATCGAAATCTCCACGCCAGCGCGTTCAGCGCGGAGCGGCAGATCGCTCATACGGCGCGGGTCGATGTCATGGGCGGTGATTTGCCGTGACGGGTCCATCGCCAAAGCCAGCGCCTTGCCTCCGCCCCCGGCGCAATAATCGAGCACCCGTCCACCCAAAGGCAAACCAGCGACAACGGCTTGGCTGGCTGCATCCTGCAATTCGACATAACCATCAATAAACGCCCGTGAATTTCGTATCCGGCGCGGGCCTTCGGTGACTGTCAGTGCGGCAGCGGCCAAAGGGTTGTCGCGGGTTTGAACGCCATCTTCGGCCAGTAGCGCTTGTGCGGCGGCCACTTCTATCCGCGCTGTGTTAACCCGCAGGCAAACGGGCCCACGTTCCTGCAGCGCTAAGGCGGCGGCATCTGCTTTCTCACCAAGTGCGGTATCAAACAGGGGTAGCAGCCAGTCGGGCAAGTTAAGGTTTGTCGCGCGATCTTCGGGTGTTTGCGGGAACCGGCGCTCCTCCTCGCTCAACGGAGTGGGCGCGTGCCCCTCACCTGTGAATAGCGCTTCTAGATCAGCCTTCTGCCCGTGCAGCATACCAATCATTAACGCGCGACCCGTCTCACCACTGCCATAATGCGCCGCAGTTCGTTTTTGGCGCAGCACATCAAATACATGATCCCGCACAGCAGCCCGATCTTTGGAACCGGCAAAACGGCTCTGTCGCGCCCAACGGGTTAGCGCCTGTTCGGCGGCCAGCCCCCCGGCGATCGCGTCCAAAACTTCTATCGCAGCCGATACGCGCGCGCCCGGGGTCATGGCATCTTCCTTTTTGTCACGAAGGGCCCGAAGGCCGTTCTCTTTGCTTGTTACCCGATACGGTAGTTTGGGCTTTCTCGCGTGATCTGCACATCATGCACATGGCTTTCTTTCAGCCCAGCACCCGTGATCTTTACAAAACTACAGTTGCTGCGCATCTCGTCGACGGTCGCACAACCGGTATAGCCCATCGCGGCGCGCAGCCCGCCTACCAGTTGGTGCAAGACGTTGTTCGCACTGCCTTTATAGGGCACCTGACCTTCGATCCCTTCAGGCACCAGCTTGTCTGAGGCGGCGTCTTTCTGAAAATAGCGATCCGCCGAGCCGCGCGCCATGGCGCCCATGCTGCCCATGCCACGGTAGCTTTTGAAGCTACGGCCTTGATAAAGAACCACTTCACCGGGGCTCTCGTCGGTGCCGGCGATCATGCTGCCGACCATGGCGCAGGAGGCTCCTGCCGCAATCGCCTTGGCGAAATCGCCGGAGAACTTAATGCCACCGTCAGCGATGATCGGCACGTCACCGGCGGCGGCAACGCAGTCCATAATCGCGGTCAGCTGCGGCACGCCGACGCCTGCGACCATCCGCGTGGTGCAGATGGAGCCGGGGCCGATGCCCACTTTCACAGCATCCGCACCCGCGTCGATCAATGCGCGGGTGGCAGCGCCGGTGGCGACATTGCCAGCGACAACTTGTACATCGCCGAATTGCTTTTTGGCCCGTGTCACCGCAAGGGCCACGCCTTCAGAATGGCCATGCGCTGTGTCGATCACGATCATGTCGACTCCGGCGTCCACCAGCGCTTCGGAGCGTTCAAAGCCCGCGTCCCCCACCGTGGTGGCAGCAGCGACGCGCAGACGGCCCAGATCATCCTTGCAAGCGGTTGGGTTCAGCACGGCCTGTTCGGTGTCGCGCAGGGTCAGAAGACCGGTTAGTTTGCCCTTGGCATCGGTGACTAGCAGCTTTTCGATCCGGCGGGATTTCATCAGGCTGATCGCCTCGTCGCGGTCGGCAGGTTCTTGCAGGATCGCCAGCCGGTCAGAGGTCATCATCACCGACACCGGTGTGCGATCGTCAGAGGCAAAGCGCATGTCACGGTTGGTCACGATGCCCAGCACACGACCGCTTTCATCCACCACCGGGAAACCTGTCACGCGGTAGCGTTCTTGCAAAGCTTTGGCATCTGCCAATGTCTGCTCAGGCCGCAGGGTAATCGGGTTGTAAACGATACCGGATTCAAACCGCTTGACCCGGCGCACTTCGCGGGCCTGCTCTTCGACCGTCAGGTTGCGGTGCACAACACCCATCCCACCGGCCTGCGCCAGCGCAATCGCCATGCGGCTTTCGGTCACCGTATCCATGGCCGAACTTAGCAGCGGGATATTGAGCGCAATGTTCTGCGTGACGCGGGTTCTTGTATCTGCGGTAGACGGCAACACAGAGGACGCTGCGGGAACCAGCAGTACGTCATCAAAGGTCAGGGCCTCACGAATCTCCATTTAACACCTCGGTCTGGATGGGTTCATTTGGCGGTTTCCTATTTCACGGATGGCCCGGATTGGAAAGACCTATTCCCCAGCGTAAGCCGCAAGGCTGCAATGACGTGCGCGCCTAACGAATTGCCGCGCAGTGCCTTTCCCCTGCCGCGCGGGACGCTATGGTGGCGCAAAGAAGTAAAGGACGGCCCTGATGAGCAGTGATCCCCTCGTGATTTTCACGCCCTCCGGCAAGAGAGGGCGCTTTCCCAAAGGCACACCGGTGCTGACCGCCGCACGGCAGTTGGGCGTTGACTTGGACTCGGTCTGTGGCGGGCGCGGCATCTGTTCGAAATGTCAGGTCTCGCCGGGCTATGGGCAGTTTTCCAAACATGGCGTCACCGTCGCCCCTGATGCGCTGAGCGACTGGAACGCGGTCGAGGAGCGCTATGACGAGAAACGTGGCCTGAAAGAGGGCCGCCGTCTGGGCTGTCAGGCCACGGTGCAGGGCGACGTGGTGATTGACGTGCCACCAGAGAGCCAAGTGCACAAACAGGTGGTCCGCAAACGCGCCGAAGCGCGTGATATCGTGCTGAACCCTTCGGTCAAACTCTTCTACGTTGAAGTGACAGAGCCCGACATGCATGAACCTTCGGGTGATCTGGAGCGGCTGCGCACCGCGCTGAGCGAACAATGGGAGCTGGAGAAGGTCACCGCCGATCTGCACATCCTCCAGATAATGCAGCCGGTCCTGCGCAAGGGCGCATGGAAGGTGACAGTCGCCGTGCACCTTGGGGATCAGGAGAACCCGGCCCGGATCATGAACATCTGGCCGGGGTACTATGACGGCACCGTCTACGGGCTGGCGGTTGATCTGGGCTCCACCACCATCGCGGCGCATCTGTGTGATCTGCAAACCGGAGAGGTCGTGGCTTCCTCTGGCGTGATGAACCCGCAGATCCGCTTTGGCGAAGACCTGATGAGCCGTGTTAGCTATTCGATGATGAACCCCGAAGGCGCCCAAGAGATGACTCGCGCGGTGCGCGACGGGATGAACGCGCTCTTCGCCCAGATCGCCGAAGAAGGCGCTATAGAGCCAAACCTGATCGTTGATGCTGTATTTGTCTGCAACCCGGTGATGCACCACCTGCTGCTGGGCATTGATCCGTTTGAGCTGGGCCAAGCGCCGTTCGCGCTCGCGACCTCGGGTGCGCTGCGTTTACGGGCCGAGGATCTGGACCTCAATATCCCCCCCTCTGCGCGGGTCTATCTGCTGCCGTGTATCGCGGGTCATGTGGGGGCCGACGCCGCCGCCGTTGCCCTGTCCGAAGCGCCTGAGAAATCGGATGATCTGATGCTGGTGGTTGACGTGGGCACTAACGCAGAGATCCTGCTGGGCAACAAGGAAAAGGTGCTGGCCTGCTCCTCTCCCACCGGGCCCGCTTTCGAGGGTGCGCAGATCAGTTCTGGCCAACGCGCGGCCCCCGGCGCGATTGAGCGGGTCGAGATTGACCCCGAAACCAAAGTGGCGCGGTTCAAAGTGATCGGCTGTGATATCTGGTCCGACGACGAGGGTTTTGAAGACGCCGTCGCAAGCACGGGGATAACCGGAATCTGCGGCTCGGGCATCATTGAGATGGTCGCGGAAATGCGCATTCACGGCATCGTCGACGCGCCCGGCCTGATCGGCAGCACAGAGCAGACTGGCTCCCCATCGGTTTTCGCCGATGGCCGCACCAACAGCTATCTGGTCTATGACGGCACGGAAAAAGGCGGACCAAAGATAACGGTGACCAACCGCGACATCCGTGAAATCCAAATGGCCAAGGCCGCGCTCTATTCCGGCGCACGTCTGCTGATGGACAAATTCGGCGTCGATAAAGTGGACCGCGTTGTGCTCGCCGGGGCCTTCGGCGCGCATATCAGCCCGCGTCACGCGATGGTGCTGGGCATGATTCCCGACGCGCCGCTCGACAAAGTGACCAGCGCGGGTAATGCGGCAGGCACGGGGGCGCGGATTGCCCTGCTCAACACCGACGCCCGGGCCGAGATCGAGGCCACGGTGCGCGCCATCCACAAGATCGAAACCGCTGTCGAACCGCGCTTTCAAGAGCATTTTGTCAATGCCTCTGCCATTCCCAACGCGGTCGAGCCCTTCCCGATCCTCAACAGCCTCGTGGCCCTGCCGGATGTTACTTTCAACACGGGCGGCGGTGGTGCTGGCGGTGCAGAGGGCGCACGTGGCGGACGGCGCAGAAGACGGAAGACATCGTAATGAGCGATCAAGGCAACAGCGATCAGATCGACTTCTGGAGCAGTGCTGCGGGCCATAAATGGGTCGCGCGACAGGCAGAGTTAGATACCCTCATGCAGCCGGTGCTCGACGGTGTGCTGACACGGGCAGACCTGCGCCCCGGCTTACGCGTGCTGGACATCGGTTGCGGCGCGGGCGCGGGCTGCCTCGCTGCCGCGCAAGCGTTGGGTGACAGGGGCGCGGTGCTGGGCGTTGACGTTTCGGAGCCGCTGCTTGATCTGGCGCGGCAGCGGGCGGCCGCCCTGCCCCAAATCACCTTTCACCACGGCGACGCCACCGCATTGCGCCTCGATCCGCCCTATGATCGCCTGATCTCACGCTTTGGGGTGATGTTCTTTTCCGACCCAGTTCTCAGCTTTACCCGCATGGCTGCGCAGCTTCGCTCCGGCGCGCGGATCAGCTTTGCCGCTTGGGGGCAAATCCCTGAAAACCCCTTCTTCACCCTACCCGCCCGTGCTGCCCGCGCGACCATCGGTGCCATGCCCAAAACCGACCCCGACGCCCCCGGCCCCTTCGCCTTTCGCGATCCCCAACGGGTGGACGCGACCCTCACGCAAGCAGGCTTTGCCGACATCAAATGTGAGGTGATGAAGCTTGATCTAACGCCCGCAGGCTCGGTCGAAGGTTTGGCCCAACAGATGTGTGATATTGGTCCGGCAAGCGGTACGATTAATTATTTCAACGCACCCCCAACACAGGTGGCCGAATTGCGCCAAACCATCGCCGACGCCCTGCGGCCCTACGCGCAAAACGGCCCCCTGCGCCTGCCCGCCGAGATCAATTTCGTCACCGCCACCAAACCCTGACTTGACCTTCTCCTGCACGCCGATTATCTCAACCTCAGCGCGCGGGTATGGTGAAAAGGTATCACGGCAGCTTCCCAAGCTTTAGTTACGAGTTCGATTCTCGTTACCCGCTCCACGCTGATTTACCGCTGCCCTAGTGAGGCGCGACATCAGCCATTTTGAAACCCGCTGGTTTCTCGCAGATCAATCACTTGAATAGCTTGAGGATGTCCGAATTTTGCCATGATTTCTATCAATGGTAGCGGCCAGCAGGATGTAAACTACGCGCAAATGGCCCAACGATGTCAAATGCGCCCGGAGGCAAAGGATAAAACGTGGGAAACACGTTTCGGGACTACGCGACATCCAAGGCGTATATCATCGTCAATTTCATCGTGCTGTGCTGCGTGGCTGGCATCAGCTATTCGATCGTCAAACTGGATTACGAGCAGCATATCGCCAGCATGCGTCAGGATGCGCGCCAAGCGCTGCACGAAGTCAGCAATCAGGTGCAGCACCAGTTTCAAGAGACGATCTTAGTCACCAAGAACATCGAGAATATTCTGCTCTCGGGTGAGTCGTTCAAAGACAAAAAGATTGAATTGTTGGTTAAGGAATTGAGGGAGCGGAACCCCGGCATAAAGGCCTTTGCCCTCGCCCCAGATCTGACCATTACCGAAAGCTATCCCAAACAGCCGAATGGGCCGACCATCGGCATGGCGTACAGAAACATTCCCGCACAGTTATCAGGCGTTGCAAATGCCTATCGCCGCCAAAGCCCAACCATCGAAGGTCCGCTGACGCTTGTGCAGGGCGGTAGGGGCTATATCATGCATTATCCGGTCTTTGAACGGCCCACCGGCCTTGGTGCACCGCGCTTTTGGGGCGTGATGTCGATCGTGTTCCAGCCCGACCGTCTGTTTGAACCGCATCAGAATCCCCATCAAGCCGCCGACTATACCTATAGCCTACGCGCATTCCCGACAGGCACGCTCCCGCCAGAAATAGAGCCTTCGGCGCTCAACGATGGTGATCCGGTGCGCACCCGGTTTGAGCTGTTGGGCAAGACATGGGAAGCCACGGCACGCCCGGTTAACGGTCTGCCGCCCTATGCTCCGCAAAGCCCCTACCTTGTAGCCTTCGCGCTGGTTGCGACCATCGCACTGATGGCCGGGCTTTGGGCGTTCCGCCGGGTTACGTTGAAAAAGCAAGAGGCCGACGCCCTTTTGGCCGAGGGAATCGGCTCAATCCAAGAAGGCTTTATTGCTTTTGATGAAAAGGAACGGTTGGTCACCGTGAACAGCAAGTTCCTTGAGTATCACCCTGAGATCGCCGATCTTCTGGTCCCCGGCAGGACCATTGAAGAATTGCTGCGGCATTGGGTGGCCCGCAATCAGCATCCCGAGAATGTCGAAGAGCGCGAGGCATGGATTGCGAAGCGCCTTGCCCGTTTCCGCAACCCAAGTGGCGCCTTTAACCTAGAAGTCTCGGACAATTTCTGGCTCAAGGTCACGGAATCGCGCACGCCGCACGGGTACACCGTGGGTATCTGGACCGACGTGACCACCGAAAAGCGCGCGCTAGACGCGGCCAAGGCGGCGGACCGGGAAAAGACCGAATTCCTGAACAACGTCAGCCATGAACTGCGCACCCCACTCACCGTAATCTCTGGCCGGGCGACCTTTTTGCAGCACGCCGAGAAACTGCCACAGGCGCGCCGTTTGCAGACTGCACTGACCAATAGCCCCAACGCCACGCCCGAAATCCGCAACAGCGTGGATGAGTTCCAGAATTTTGTCTCTAACCAAGCAGGCGGCATTGCAGGATCGTCAAAACATATGCTGCGCCTTGTCGAAGACCTGCTGGATTGGACCAAAGTCGCCCGTGGGAAGATGGAACTTGATCTACAAGAGATTGAGGCCAGCGATATCGCCCGCTCCGTCGCCGATGACCTGCGCCCAGATGCCGAGGCCAAGGGGCTGACCCTGACCTATGAAGACAACGGCACCGCCACAGCCAATGCCGATCCGGTGCGCTTGCGGCAGATCCTTTACAATCTGATTTCAAATGCGGTCAAATTTACGCGCAGCGGGAATATTCACCTCCAGATGCATCAGACTGCCGAGGAGATCACCTTCGCAGTGACCGACACCGGCTGTGGCATCTCCGAAGAGAACTTGGAACGGGTTTTCTTGCGTTTTCAACAAGTTGATGGGTCCATGTCGCGGGAGAATGGCGGCTTGGGACTGGGGCTTGCGATTGCCGAACAGCTCGCCACGCTGCACGGCGGTGGGCTTTCGCTGGAAAGCACAGTCGATGTGGGAAGCACCTTCAGGCTTACCCTGCCGCGTCCGCTGACCGACAGTGACCTGCGCCGCTCGGCCTGAACGGCAGTTTAGGGTGCAAAGGCCCCGGCCCAAGCTGGACCGGGGCGCTTTTTTTTTAGCTCTCGCTTTGCGTCAGTATGTCGCCAAAACGCTCACGCAGATCACGCTTTAGCACTTTCCCTGTCGCATTGCGCGGCAGTTCTTCGGCAAAAACCACGCGGTCGGGCACCTGCCATTTCGCAATCTGGTCTTCAAAGACCTTAAGAATATCAGCCTCTGAGGGGTCGGCCCCTTCGGCCTTTACCGCGATCAGAACCGGACGTTCATCCCATTTTGGGTGTGTCGCGCCAATCACGGCGGCGTCGGCCAGATCGGGATGGGCGATGGCGATGTTTTCCAACTCGACCGAGCTGATCCATTCCCCGCCCGATTTAATGATATCTTTGGCGCGGTCACGGATGGTGATATATCCGTCCTTGTCCATCGTCGCGATATCGCCGGTGTCGAACCAACCGTCGCGCAGGGTGCTGTCGCGGTCGGATTGATAATAGGCGTCCAATATCCAATGACCGCGCGTTACCAGCGCCCCTTGGGTTTCGCCGTCATGGGGCAGCGGCTTGCCTGCGTCGTCCCAAATTTCAAGCTCAACACCAAACACCGGGCGGCCTTGGTTCTCGCGCAGCTTGTGCTGTGCGTTTACGGGCAATTCGCCGTGTTTCGCCAAGGGTTTATTGACGCTGCCCACCGGCGACATCTCGGTCATGCCCCAAGCGTGGATCGTCTCTACGCCATAGTCTTCGCGGAAGGTCGCAATCATCGACGGCGGACAGGCCGACCCGCCGACCACGGTGCGCTCAAGACTGGAGAGTTCACTGCCCGACTTCTTGGCCGCCGCCAAGAGCCCCTGCCAGATCGTCGGCACGCCAAGTGCAAGTGACACGTTATACGTGTCGATCAGCCCAACCAGCGGCGCCCCATCAAGGTTCGGCCCCGGCAGCACCATCCGCGCGCCGGTCATGGCGCTGGCATAGGGGCTGCCCCAAGCGTTGACGTGGAACATGGGCACCACCGCCATAACGATATCCCGCGCGGAAATGGCGATGCTGTCGGCCATGTTGATGCCAAAGGAATGCAGCACGGTCGAGCGATGGGAATAGAGCACGCCCTTGGGATTGCCCGTGGTGCCGGAGGTGTAGCAAAGGCTCGACGCGGTGTTCTCATCCAGATCGGGCCAGTCGAAACCAGCATCGCCCGAGGCTACCAAATCGTCATAAAAAATCAGCCCCGGCAGCGCTTCGGCGGCTTCGGCATCAGGTCCCGACATCAACACGAGGTGCTTGAGATGCTCCAGCTTGTCGCGGATCGCGGCGATCAGCGGCACGAAGGTCTTGTCAATGAACAGCACCTCATCCGCCGCGTGATTGAGGATATAGATCAGTTGATCGGCAAAAAGACGTGGGTTGATCGTATGGCAGACAAAGCCCGCGCCCGAGGTGCCAAAGTAGATCTCCAAATGCCGACGGTTGTTCCACGCGATGGTCCCGCAGCGCGCCTGCGTTGACAGCCCCAGATCCGTCAACGCCGAACCCAAGCGCCGCGCGTTCTCGGCTACCTTGCCCCAGTTGGTTTCCTCGACCCCGCCCGTGGTCGAGACCGAGATAATCTCCCCCTCGGGGTGATAGCGTTCGGCGTGGGCAATCAAGCTTGAGATCAGCAGCGGCTGCGTCATCATTTGGCCAAGCATAATGGGGATCCTCCAATCATTTGCGTTGAGACTGTCCAAAGGTCAGGGCAGTTGCAAGCCTTCCCCTTCGGCAAGTCTAAATCGGCAACGATAGGCAGCAGAATGGCCCGCGCAGGCGGGGTTTGCCTGCGCGCGTCGGTCCATCAATTTTGGATGCAGCCCTTAGCCGCGATGCTGGTGGATATAGCCGATCAACCCGGCGGTAGAGCCATCCTTGCCCTCGGCAGAGACCTCTCCTTCGACCAGCGGCTGGAGCGATTTGGCCAGTTCCTTGCCCAGTTCCACGCCCCATTGATCGAACGAGTTGATGCCGAGGATCACCCCTTCGACAAAGACGCGATGCTCATAAAGCGCGATGATCTGGCCCAGCGTGAAGGGATCGAGCGTTTCATAGGCCAGCGTCGTCGAGGGCCGATTGCCGGGGAAAACACGGTGACGCGCTTGCCGCTCAAGCTCATCGCCCGACAGCCCGGCATCGCGCATGATCGCCCGTGCTTCGTCCAAAGACCGCCCGCGCATCAGCGCTTCGGATTGGGCAAGGCAATTGGCGATCAGCAGGTCATGGTGATGCTCTAATTCCGGCTCATGCCCCTTGGCCGCGACCAGAAACTCACACGGGATCACCCGCGTGCCTTGGTGGATCAACTGATAGAAAGCGTGCTGGCCATTGGTGCCCGCCGCACCCCAGACCACCGGACCAGTGTGACGCGGGCTGTCAGCGCCGTCCATCTGCACGCCCTTGCCATTCGATTCCATCTCAAGCTGTTGCAGGTAATCGGGAAGTTTTTCCAACCGTTGGTCATAGGGCAGCACCGCGCGCGTCGCGTGGCCGCAGATTTGGTTGTGCCAAATGCCCACAAGCGCCAGCAACATCGGCATATTCTCTGCCGGATCTGCTGCACAGAAATGGCGGTCCATCTCTTGCGCGCCGCGTAGAAAACTGTCGAACGCTTTGGGGCCAATGGCAATCATCAGCGAAAGCCCAATCGGGCCCCAGACGGAATAGCGCCCGCCGACCCAATCCTCAAACCCGAAGACCTGCGCCGGGTCGATTCCAAACTCGGCGGTCTTGTCATCAGCGGTGCTGAGGGCTGCGAATTGCGCCGCCGGGTCACCACCATGGTCCTGCATCCATGCCCGCGCGGTGCGCGCGTTGGTCATGGTCTCAATGGTGGTAAAAGTCTTGGAGGCGACGATCACCAAGGTCGTCTTGGCATCCAGCCCGCGCAGCGTATCGGCAATATGCGCGCCATCGACGTTGGAGACGAAATGGCAGCGCGGCCCATCGTGATAGGGTGTTAGTGCACGAACTGCCATCGCAGGGCCAAGGTCAGAGCCGCCGATGCCGATATTGACCACATCCGTAATCTCGCCGCCGCGCACCTGATCGGCAAAGCGGCCCATCCGCACCAGCGTATCGCGGATCTGCGGCATGACATCCGCGCCCTCGACCTCGACCGGCCCGCCATCAAGATTGCGCAGGGCGGTATGGAGCACCGCGCGGCCTTCGGTTTCGTTAATCGGCTCGCCTGCAAACATTGCATCACGGCGGTGGGTCACCTTAACAGCGTCGATCAACCGCAGCAGGGCCGCGCGCGCCTCAGCGTCAATATTCGTCTTGGCGTAATCGAACAGCATGTGCTGCGTCCGCAAAGAAAATTCTTCGGCCCGTTTGGGGTCTTCAAACAGCGATGTGATCTTGCGATCTGCCGTTGCATGTTGCTGTTCTTGCAAGTCTTGCCAAATGTCCATCATGCTGCCCAGTAGACTTCTATTTCATCGAGTACCGCCGCGATGGGCGCATCTTCGGGTGAGAGTTTCTCCGAGCGTTCAAGTGCTGCGCGTTTTTCGTCGCCGAAAATCACCAAATGTTTGTTTAACGCCCCATCCAGCACATGGGCCGGAAGTGTCACCCGCGCCGTTGGCTGGCCCTCGGGGTAAACCGGACACAACAGCGGCGCGTCAGACGCGAGCGCATTGTTCAAGCTTGGGTCTCCGGGAAAGAGCGAGGCGGTATGCATGTCGTCGCCCATGCCCAACAGCAGCACCGAAATCGGCATATGGCGCGCCAAACTGGGTGCTACAGTCTCGGCCCCCTCGCCCGGCGACAATCCTGCGCGGAAAAATGGGATGAACTGCGCATTAGCAGCGCGGTCGTTCAGAAGGTGCTCCCGTACCAGCCGTGCGTTGGACAGGGGATCGTTTCCATCCACCCATCGCTCATCGGTCAGCATGACATCCACGCGATCCCAATCAAGATCGGTCGCGCTGAGCATTTCGAAAATCGGACCGGGGGTAGACCCTCCCGGCACGGCAAATGATACGCGATCATTACCCGAAAGCGCCGATTTCAGCTTGCCCGCCAGTTTGTTGGCGACATTCATGACCAGCATTTCGCGGTCTGCATATTCGATGATGTTCATGGGGATACCTTTCGCCATTCACGGCCATCGCGCCGCATCATTTCACCTGCATCCGTGGGCCCGGCAGAGCCGCTGTCATAGGGCTTTGGCACATCATTGCGCGCCTCCCAGCCTTGGATGATCGGATCGGTCCAGGCCCAAGCGGCCTCGACCTCATCGTCGCGCATGAACAATGTCTGGTTGCCCCGGATCACGTCCATAATCAGCCGCTCATATGCATCCACCTGATCGCCGCCATCGGGGCCGAGCGCTTCGGCGAATGTCATATCAAGCGGCACATCGACAAGACGCATTCCCCCCGGCCCCGGTTCCTTGATCGTCACGCCAAGGGTGATGCCTTCATTGGGTTGAAGCCGGATTGACAGCACATTGCGGTGCCGGCCCGCGTCCTCGGCAAAGATCGAATGCGGCGTGTCTTTGAACACCACGGTGATTTCGCTCGATCGGGCCACCATGCGTTTGCCGGTGCGCAGGTAGAACGGGGTGCCATGCCAGCGCCAGTTGCTGATATGGGCCTTTAGCGCCACAAAGCTTTCGGTGCGCGAACGCGGATTTTCCACAGCATTACGGTAGCTTGGAGCCTTTTCTTCATTCCCTGCCTCGGCCTCATACTGGCCACGTACAAGGTGATGTGGCAACACCGGGTCAAGCGCACGGATCACCTTGAGTTTTTCATCGCGCACCGCATCGGGGTCGAAACGCGCGGGCGGCTCCATCGCGATCAGGCACAACAGCTGCATCAGGTGGTTTTGCACCATGTCCCGCATCGCACCGGATTTGTCGTAATACTCACCACGCCCGCCGACGCCCACCGTTTCGGCCACGGTAATCTGGATGTGATCGACATACTGCCGGTTCCACAGCGGCTCGAACAGCATATTGCCAAAGCGCACGGCCATGAGGTTTTGCACCGTCTCTTTGCCGAGGTAGTGGTCGATCCGGTAGATCTGCTGTTCTTTGAAATAGGTCGCCAGCGTGGCGTTCAACGCCCGCGCGCTTGCCAGATCACGGCCAAACGGTTTTTCTACGACGATACGGCTGTCTTCGCCCGCCATGCCCCATTGTTGCAAACGTTCTGCCAAATCACCGAACAACCCCGGCGCGACAGAGAAGTAGTAAACCTCGATCCGATCCTTGCCTGCCATCATCTGCTGCAATTCGGCCCAGCCGGTTTCGCCCCGCGCGTCGATCGCTACGTAATCAAGCTTGGCAAGAAATGCGTCAAGGTTATCGCATGCATCCTTGCCGCCAAACTCACTGATCGCCTCTGATACCATCTCGCGGTAGCCCGCGCTGTCCATCTCGGTCCGCGCGGCGCCGATAATCCGCGCCTCTTCGGGCATCTGGCCTGCGCAATACCGCCGGTAAAGGCCGGGCAGAATCTTGCGCCGGGCCAGATCGCCGGTGCCGCCAAAAATAACCAAATCGAAAGGGTCGACAGGGATAACGCGCGAAACCATTAATTATTCCTTGTCCGGGTAAATGGGCAGAGTTAGCGCAAACATACTTATTTTTACCTACTTCACAAGACTGTGCACCCCGCACCTTGGACTTTTAGGCAGGGCCGCAATAGCTTACCACAACAGGACAGGAACAAATGGGATCACGCAAGGACCAATCATGAAAGATATCGCGCAAGCAAACGAGGGCAAGTTCCAAAACCCGGCGGTGACCGCCAAGGGGGAACCACGCGCCACCGTAGCCCTGCGCGGCGCGGAGACGCTGTGGTTCAACACTGGCACCCTTTGCAATATCGAATGCGTCAACTGCTATATTGCCTCAAGCCCCAAGAATGACGCGTTGGTCTATATCACCGCCGATGAAGTGCGCGATTACCTTGATCAAATCGTCGAGCGTAACTGGCCGGTGCGCGAGATCGCCTTTACCGGCGGCGAGCCCTTTATGAACCCGCAGATGGTTGAGATCACCGAAGCCTCGCTGGAGCGTGGCTATGAAGTATTGATCCTAACAAATGCCATGCGTCCGATGATGCGCAAATCTGTGCAAACCGGGCTGCTGCGGCTGCGCGACGCCTTTCCGGGCAAGATGACTTTCCGCATCTCTGTCGACCACTACCGTCGCGATCTGCATGACGCAGAGCGGGGTGCAGGTGCTTTTGATAAGACCCTTATCGGTATGGAATGGCTGCGGGATAATGATTTTCGCATGGCGGTCGCGGGACGGTCGATCTTTGCCGACAGTGATGCCGACAGCCGCGCGGGCTATGCTGCGTTCTATGCCGAACACGGGTTTGACATCGACGCAAACGATCCCGGTATGACGGTGCTTTTCCCCGAGATGGACGAAGCGGTCGAAGTGCCTGAGATCACCACCGCCTGTTGGAGCATTCTGGATGTATCGCCTGACGCGGTGATGTGTTCCTCCTCTCGCATGGTGGTCAAGCGCAAAGGGTCAGAGAAACCCGCCGTGCTGGCCTGTACGCTGCTGCCCTATGACCCGGAATTCGAGCTTGGCACAACCTTGGCCGAGGCAGAGCGTGACGTGTCGTTGAACCATCCGCATTGCGCTAAGTTCTGCGTGTTGGGCGGGGCAAGTTGCTCGGCCTGACGCCCCCTGCCCTTTTGCCTTAATGTAGCGTGAATTCACCTACTTGGTTCTGCCATTCACCGGGACCAATCAGCTTGCGATGTGTAAAGCGGACCGAGTGCAGCGGCCCGTCCAGTTCAGCACGCCAGAACTCGACAAACTCGAACAGGCGCGGATGGTCTGGCGCGATGTCGTAATCCTGCCAGATATAGCTGTTCAGCACATGGCTATAGTCGGGCATGTGGTAAAAGAACTCTGCCGTGGTCAGCCCGTAGCCTTTGAGCATCATTTCGGTTTCACTGCGGGGCATATTGCGCCTCCTTTTCTGCCTCGGTAAGACAAGTTTGCGCAGTGATAAATACTTTTCAATAAAAACAGTATGTTGGCACTTCACTCAGAGTGCTGCCAGTGCGTTTCGGCCACAGCCATTGCACCTGATATGCCCCGTCTGCTATAGAAAACCGCAAGATATAGAACCATAAAATGGTGGGCCAGATACGTGACCGATACGCCGGAAACCCCTGATAACGCAGACAAAAAGCCTATTTTCCACGGGCCGTCGGTGACAATCGAACACGAGATGCGCACGTCCTATCTGGACTACGCGATGTCAGTGATCGTCAGCCGGGCGATCCCCGACCTGCGCGATGGGCTTAAACCGGTGCACCGCCGCATCCTTTTTGCCATGCATGAGACCGGAAACACCCACGACAAATCCTACCGCAAATCCGCCCGCCCCGTGGGCGACGTGATGGGCCAGTACCACCCGCATGGTGACTCTGCGATCTATGACGCTTTGGTGCGTATGGCGCAGGATTTTTCGATGTCGCTGCCGCTGCTTGATGGTCAGGGCAACTTTGGCTCAATGGACGGCGATAACCCTGCGGCGATGCGCTATACCGAGGTGCGGATGGACAAGCCAGCGGCCTATCTGCTGGCAGACATCGACAAAGACACTGTCGATTATCAAGACAACTATGACGGCAAACAGAAAGAACCTACGGTTCTGCCTGCGCGCTTCCCCAATATGCTGGTCAACGGCGCAGGCGGCATTGCCGTCGGCATGGCCACCAACATTCCGCCGCATAACCTTGGCGAGGTTGTCGACGCATGCCTCGCGCTGATCGACGACCCTGACCTGACTTCTGAGCAACTGATTGATTATGTCCCCGGCCCCGATTTCCCAACGGGCGGGATCATGCTTGGCCGTTCAGGCGCGCGCAAAGCTTACCTTGAGGGGCGCGGCAGTGTCGTGATCCGTGCCAAGACGCGGGTCGAAGAGATCCGCAAAGATCGCTGGGCCATTGTTATTGATGAAATCCCCTATCAGGTTAACAAAGCCTCGATGATCGAAAAGATCGCTGAACAAGTCCGCGACAAGAAGATCGAAGGCATTTCCCACGTTCAGGACGAAAGCGACCGTAACGGCGTGCGCGTGGTGGTCGAACTCAAACGCGATGCGACCGCCGAAGTCGTGATGAACCAACTGTACCGCTTCACACCGATGCAAACCTATTTCGGCTGCAACATGCTGGCGCTGAACGGCGGCCGGCCTGAACAGCTGACTTTGCGCAAGTTCCTCAGCTACTTCATCGACTTCCGCGAAGATGTTGTTGCCCGCCGCACCGCCTATCTGCTGCGCAAGGCACGTGAGCGGAGCCATATCCTTTGTGGTCTGGCGGTTGCCGTCACAAACATCGATGAAGTCGTCGCCACCATCCGCTCCTCCGCCGATGCCTCTCAGGCACGCGAAAAGCTGATGACGCGCCGCTGGCCCGCGGAAGACATCCTGCCTTATATTGCGCTGATCGACGATCCAACCCATACCGCGAATGACGATGGCACTTATAACCTGTCAGAGGCTCAGGCCCGTGCGATTTTGGAACTGCGTCTGCAGCGTCTGACCCAGATCGGTGTCAAAGAAGTCACCGATGAGCTGGAAGAGCTGGCTGGCAAGATCAAGGAATACCTTGAAATTCTCGGTTCACGCGAACGCATCCTTGGCATCATCTCAGACGAGCTGCGCGAAGTGCGTGAACTCTTTGCCGTGCCGCGCCGCACCGAGATTGTCGATTGGTCCGGCGACATGGACGACGAAGACCTGATCGCCCGCGAAGACATGGTCGTGACCGTGACATCTGGCGGTTACATCAAACGTACCCCCCTCGCCGATTTCCGTGCGCAGCGTCGGGGCGGCAAGGGCGTCTCGGGCATGCAGACGAAAGAAGAGGATGTCGTGACCAACCTCTTCGTCGCCAATACCCATACGCAGCTTTTGTTCTTCACCACTGATGGGATGGTCTACAAACTTAAGACTTGGCGCCTGCCACAGGGTGCGCGCACTGCCAAAGGCAAGGCCATCGTCAACATCCTACCTATTCCCACCGGCGTTTCCATTGCGGCGATTATGCCGGTCGATCGGGATGAAAAGGACTGGGATGATCTACAGGTGGTCTTTGCCACTTCTGCCGGCACCGTGCGGCGAAACAAGCTGTCGGATTTCACCAATGTAAAAGCCAACGGCAAGATCGCTATGAAGTTCGAAGGCGAACATGAGGGCACCACACTAATCAACGCACGCATCGCGTCGCATGATGATGACGTGATGCTGGTGACCGACGCTGGCCGCGCGATCCGCTTCCCGGCGACAGATGTGCGGGTGTTCAATTCGCGCAACTCTGTCGGTGTGCGGGGCATTCGTTTGGGCGAAAAAGACACCGTCGTATCGATGTCCGTGATCCGCCACTTTGAGGCTGCCTCGGAAGAGCGTGTCGCCTATCTCAAGCAACGCCGCCTGATGGCGGGGCTGACCGATGATGACAGCAGCGATGACGAAGAAGAGCAGGTGCAAGCCGGGCAACTCAGCACCGAGCGCTATGCAGAGATGTCTGCGGCAGAGGATTTGATTTTGACGATCACGGCCAAGGGCGCGGGCAAAGTGTCTTCGGCACATGACTATCCGGTGCGTGGCCGTGGCGGCATGGGTGTGACGGCTTGGACCAAGGCAATGGCACATGGTCCAATCGTTGCCTGCTTCCCGGTTGAGATGTCGGATCAAGTCATGCTGGCGACATCCAAAGGCCAATCGATCCGCGTTCCCGTAGAAGGGATTTCTTTCCGGTCGCGCAGTGCGGGTGGTGTGAAGGTCTTTAGCACGGGCAAGAACGAAGAGGTCGTCAGCGTGGCTTGGATCGCCGATCAGGGCAACGACGAGGATGAAGCTGTCGAAGATGACAGCGCCGCAGAATAACCTACATTGTACCCCGCCCCGTAGTGAAAGCTTCGGGGCGGTTGCCTTATCAGCCAAATATCAAGCAACAAAAAATCCCCCGCGCCATCGGCACGGGGGGTTTTCTAATCTTAAGCTTCTGTAAAGAAGTTATTGAGTAGTAGTTGTGGTAGTAGAGGACGAAGAGCCCGCTGCAATCGCCACAAGAACCAGAGCCGCGCCTGCCGCTGCTGCGCCGCCACCAAGGCCAGCACCAGCTGCGAAGAGGCCAGCATCATCAGCGCGTACGCAAACGCGGACTGTGTCGCCATCAACTGTAACCGGGTCTGGCTTGCAGTTGTAGATCACGCCATTCGCGCCTTGAACCTGAAGCGAATAAACGGAGTCGTCGGACGCCCCAAGAACCGCTGCCTGTGTTGTTGTTTGGGCAAATGCAGCACCCGTAAGGGCGATTGTCGCCGCGACCGTTGCAAGAATTTTCATTGTCTAGGTACTCCTATATCTCGTCAAAAATCAAAACTCACCGGACCATCGCATATTATCATGCTCAGCGCAAAGACGAATTGTTAAAGCTCAGTTAAGAATTCACGTGGTGCCTGTTGTCTGAGCAACACCGCCAAATGGCCTATTGTTCCCAGTTTTTCTATTTAAATCCCATATAGATCTTTGAATTTGTTTTCTAGGTAGTTCAGCAATGGTTCCTCGGTCGGCGGCTTTCCGCAAGCGCGTGTTATGACCTCTCGTGGTTCAAAAAGCCCACCGTGTTGTTGGACGTTTTCACGCAGCCAACCTGTTGCAGCACTTGTATCGCCCCGCGCGAGGGATTCGTCCAAATCAGGCACCGCCGCGCGCATCGCATCATTGAGGCAGCCAGCATAGACATTCCCAAGGCTGTAGGTCGGAAAATACCCCAGCAGACCAACCGACCAGTGCACGTCCTGCAAAACACCATTCGAAGGGCGATCAACAGGATACCCGAAATCGGCTTCAAAGCGGTCATTCCATGCGGCCTCCAGCCCATGGACCTGCAAATCCCCCGACATCAGTGCACGTTCCAAATCAAAGCGCAGCAGGACGTGGAGGTTATATTGCAATTCGTCAGCCTCGGTCCGGATGAAGCCGTCCGACACACGGTTGACGATTTTGTAGAATGTCTCGGCATCCGGCACGCCGAAGTCACCATAAGCAGCCGTCATTTCACCAAACAACCAGCCGGTGAAGGGGCGGCTGCGGCCAATCTGATTTTCATAGATACGGCTTTGGCTTTCATGCACCCCCATCGACACGCCGCGCCCCAACGGGGTCAGCAGATAGGCGTTGTCGATCCCTTGCTCATAGGCGGCGTGGCCGACTTCATGCACCGTGGAATAGAAGCAATTGAAAGGGTCAAGCGCGTTGGTCCGCGTGGTAATCCTAACATCCAAGCCCGACCCGGATGAGAAAGGATGCACAGCCTTATCGATCCGCCCGGTGGAGAGATCATACCCAAAATGCCGGGCAAGTTTAGCTGTCAGGTCCATCTGAGAGGCTTCATCGAACACGCCTTCCAAAACTGGCGGTGCATCGGCATCGCGCACGGCGGCGCGTAGTTCGGTCAGTTTAGGGCGCAGCGCCCCGAACATCGCCTCTAGGTCTGCCGCTGTGGTACCGGGCTCATAGTCCTCCAGCATCGCGTCGTAGATATCAATATCGCGCCCCTCGGCCAAGGCAGCCCCCTCTTCACGTTTGAGAGCAATTACCTCCTTCAAGGTCGGGGCAAAGGCGGCGAAATCATCGGCGGCACGGGCTTCGGCCCACGTACCCTGCGCGGCGGAGGTGACACGGGCGATCCGTGCGGCAAGGTCCGCGGGTACGCGGGTGGCACGGTCAAAATCGCGTTTAATGTGGCGCAGGTTGGCCTGCCCCACCGCGTCCAGACCCGCCGTTTCGATACGGCCCAGCCAATCGGCGATACGCGGATCTATTCGGCGGGCGTGCAGCACGCTTTCCATCGCGGCCATTTCCTCGCCCCGTTGCGGCGCAGCCCCGCGCGGCATTACGGTTTCCTGATCCCAGCCCAAGCGACCCGCCACTTGCGCCAGCGCTTCGGTTTCGCGCTGAAAGGCCATCAATTCGTCGTATGCAGTCATGTCTCAGCCTCTTATCGATGTGGCGACGGGATAGGCCGCAAGAAAACGCGCCCGCAGGATCAACACCCAGAGCAGAACGGCCAGCGCCTGATGTGCCAGCGCCAGATGTACGGGGGCAGCATAGAGCACAGTGGTGATGCCCAGCACCACCTGCAAGGCCAGCGCCGCCATCACCGCATTAAACGCAAAGCGCGTCCGCGCATGGGCCGAGCGGCGACCGCGCAGCCAGACGACTACGCCGAAAGCAAACAGCAGATAGCCCGCCATCCGGTGCATGAACTGCACCAGCCCGGGATTTTCAAAGAAGTTGCGCCATGTGGGCGTGATATCGAAAGCCTCTGGCGGAAAGAACTGCCCCTGCATCAGCGGCCAGTCAACGAAGTAGCGGCCTGCGTCAATCCCAGCGACCAGCGCGCCCAGCAGGATTTGCAGGCCCGCAAAATGCAAAAGTCCCGTGGCCATGCCGAACTGCTTGGCCTCTTTGGCGCGGCGGGCTTGCATCAGATCTCGCTCGGTGCGGCCCAGTAACAATGTGTACCACGTGATGAATCCGAGGATCACAAAAGCCAACCCCAGATGGGTCGCGAGACGGTAGGAAGCCACATCCGTCACCCCCTGCCCGCTGGTCACGCCCGAGGCGACCATCCACCAGCCAATTGCGCCTTGGGCGCCACCAAGCGCGCCGATAAAGAGCAGACGTTTGTTCCAGCCTACGGGTATCTGGCGTCGGATCAGGAAATAGAAAAAGCCCAATGCCCAAACAAGGCCGATCACCCGACCCAACTGCCGATGGCCCCATTCCCACCAATAGATGCTTTTAAAATCAGAGAGTTCCATCCAAGCGTTCTGCACCTGAAACTCGTCGATCTGCTTGTATTTATCGAACTCCGCCTGCCAGTCGGTGTCGTTCATCGGTGGGATGGCGCCGGTGACCGGACGCCATTCCGTGATGCTAAGCCCACTGTCAGTAAGACGTGTCAGCCCGCCGACGGCGATCATAACAAAGACCAGCGCAAAGAGGATCATCAGCCAGATGCGGATCGCGCCACGCGCGCCGCCACGGCCCTTGTCGATGCCGCCGGTTTGGACCGGGGCACGGGTGGGTTGGTCGGTGCCGACCTCTTCGAAAAGTTTGCGTTTTTCCGCCATGGCGCGCCTCATTTTCCGTTTGGATAGAGTGGTATGCCATGGGCGGGGAAAGGTCTAGCGGGTGGGTTATGTTGTCGTCGGGCGAATTTGGCCCTGACCCGAAATCAAGCTGCGGCCCCCGAGCCATCGCCTGCCTGCCCCAAGGCGAGACGCTTTAGTGAAGCCAGGCAAGAACCCTACGTAAAGGTTTGGTTTTAAATCGTAAAGTGGCACCATGCACCGTCACCCCGCGGCCAAGAGATGGCCCTCGAAACGCTCAGCCTTTCTCTTTCCAACGGACCATTTGCCGCAGGATCCCGTGCAGCATCTGCACATCGGCCCGCGTGAGCGGCATCCGCGACCACATGTTGCGCAGGTTCAGCTTCATCGAGGCCGTTTTATGCTCTGGGTAAAAGAACCCCGCCTCTTCCAACCGATCCTCATAATGCCGCGCTAAATGGTCGATTTCGGCCCCTTTGGCCCAATCGGTGCCCGCCATTTCGGTCACCTCATGGGTCACCTCTCCCTGCGCGCGCATCCATTCGTAAGACATCAACAACACGCATTGCGCGAGGTTAAGCGACGCAAAACGCGGGTTCACGGGGACGGAAACAATCGCATTGGCCTGTGCAATATCCTCATTCTCCAGCCCTGCCCGTTCTGGCCCGAAAAGCACCGCAACCCGTTGGCCTACCGCAATCTTTTCTGCGGCCAGCTTCATCGCCGCTTCGGGGCTATAGACCGGTTTGGTCAAATCACGCCCGCGTGCCGTGGTGGCAAAGGTGAAATCGCAATCGGCCAAGGCGCTCGGCAGGTCCGCACAATGCTGCGCCTCATCCAACAACCGCCCCGCACCCGAGGCCATGGCCACGGCAGATTGGCTCGGCCAGCCGTCACGCGGCGCCACGACCCGCATGTGATCGAGGCCAAAGTTCCACATCGCACGCGCCGCCGCGCCGATGTTCTCGCCCATTTGGGGGCGGACGAGCACAATTGCCGGGATTGGCGCGGGAAGGACGGGGGAAGATGATGTCTGGGTCATAGGCGCCTCATAGCTCCTGCGCCTGCGCACCGCAAGAAAGCCCGCGCAGCACACGCATATCCGTTTTCTTTTGCAACGCCTTGCGCTACTCAGACTCCCAGACCCGAGCAAGGACAGTGACCATGGACGCGCCAGAACAACCGCAGATTTACCTTATCACCCCTCCCGAAGTTGAGCTGAGCCAATTCCCCGCGCAACTGGCCGCCGTGCTGGACGCGCATCCGATCGCCTGTGTGCGGATGGCTCTGTCGACGCGCGACGAAGACCGCCTGTCCCGTGCCGGTGACGCGCTGCGCGAGGTCACCCATGCGCGCGACGTGGCCTTAGTGATTTCGGATCACCTATTGATGGTCGAACGCCTTGGCCTTGACGGCGTGCATCTGAGCGACGCGGCTCGCACCGTGCGCCATGCCCGCAAGGAATTGGGTGAGGACGCGATTGTCGGCACCTATTGCGGCACCTCGCGCCACGAAGGCATGGCAGCAGGCGAAGCAGGGGCGGATTATGTCAGCTTTGGCCCCACACAGGCCAGCGCGCTTGGCGATGGCAGCTTTGCCGAAGCCGATCTGTTCCAGTGGTGGTCCGAGGTGATCGAAGTGCCCGTCGTCGCCGAAGGTGCGCTCGACATCGACATGATCCGCAAACTGGCCCCGCGCACGGATTTCTTCGGCATCGGAGCCGAGATTTGGGACAAGGACGATCCGGTGGCCGAACTTGCCACCCTGATCGCCGCCATGCAGGACTAAGCGGCCCTTGGGGCAGCCCGGTTAAGGGCTGCCCACTCGCTTACAGAAACACCCGCTCAATGAACCAATAGGCCCCAACCGCCGCGATCACGCAGGAGGCGGGCACAGCGATGGCGCGGCGATACCAGTCGCGCTTCATCGCCCAGCCGACCAGCACGAAGGCAATGGCGATCACCGCAAGCTGGCCCAATTCCACACCTATGTTAAAGCCAATAAGCGCGGGCACAAACTGCCCCGCAGGCAAGCCAAAATCGCCCAGCACCGAAGCAAATCCAAGCCCGTGCAATAGGCCGAAGCCAAAGATCACCAACGGTCGCCAGCGGTTCAAACCAGAGTGGAAGATATTCTCAACCGCGACATAGGTAATGGACGCGGCGATCAGCGGCTCGACAATCGCGCCGGGCACGTTAACCCAGCCCATCGCACCAAGCGCCAATGTCACCGTATGGGCCAAGGTAAAGGCCGAGACTTGCCAGATCAGCGGCCGCAGCCGGGTCGACAGGAAGAAAAGCCCCAAAACAAAGAGGATATGATCCAACCCCTTGGGCAGAATGTGGTCGAACCCAACCGGGATATAGCTGACAAACGCCTGCCACCCACTTTGCGCATCACCGCCCGCAAGGACGATCTCGGGGCTGACCTCACCACCAGACAGATAGCCGGTGTAAGGCGCCTCGACGCCCTGTTGCCGCAGCACCAACGCGCCTGCGCCTTCGGGCCAAGTGACCTGGATATGCTCTGCGCTGCCGGGCACCGGCGCCTCTAACCGCCACAGGCTGTCGCGCGGCAGTGCAGGGTCGACCCCATCAGGCACGTCGACCGCCACGCTCCCAAGCGCGATTGCCTCACCGTCCACGCTAAGCAGCGGCAGGCTGTTCCAAGTTGGCAAAAGATCTGGCGCAAGAGCCGCGATATCCGCTGCAGGCTGGCTGCGCAGGGCGTCATAATCCCCGGCATTTTCAGCATTATCTGTGTCCTCGACACTGTCCAGATCGATCTCTGCCAGCAGTGCCTCTAGGTTAATCTGAAACTCCAGCACGGCGCGGCCCTCGGCGACCGTCAAATCTGCAATCGTGGGTTTGACCTCATGGGCCTGCACCGCAGCACCCGCCGAGAAAAGGATCGCGCTTGACAAAACCCATAGCAACGCCAGCTTGGATCTGAGCCAAAAGAAAGTTCTCTGCATGAAAATGTCCCTGTCGTCTGTCATTATTTTCAGTATCTTATCGGCAACGCCGATCTTTGCACATGAATACTGGCTGTCGCCGCTGAACTATCAAGTGGAAAGCGGCGAAAACATCGCGGCGCATTTTCGCAACGGCGAAGAGTTTGTTGGCTCAACCTTTCCTTATCTGCCCAACCGCCTCACACGCTTTGAGCTTATGGTAGAGGGGCAGCCCTATGACCTCTCCCCCCGTGCAGGTGACAACCCGGCCTTGCAGCTTCGTGCGCCGGATCGCGATGCGCTGGTGGTCGCAGTGGCCGAAACCACCCCCTCCAAAGTGACCTACACCGAATGGGAGAAGTTCCTCTCCTTCGCCGAGCATAAGGATTTCCCGCAGGCCGAAGCAGATCACATCGCCAACGGCTGGTCGCAGGACAAAATCATCGAGAGTTACACGCGCCACGTCAAAACCCTGATCGCCACAGGCTCGGGCAACGGACAAGACGCCGCTACCGGCATGGCCACCGAATTTGTCGCCCTGACGAATCCCTATGAGGTTGATTTTGACAATCAGATGAAAGTCGCGCTGCTCTATCAAGATGCGCCGCGCGCCAATGCCCAGATCGAAGTTTTTGACCGCGCTCCGGATAACAGTGTCACCATTTCAATGCACCGCACCGATGAAGACGGCAAAGCAGTGATTCCGGTAACGCCGGGCCATGAGTATCTCTTTGATGCAGTGGTTCTACGCCCGGCAGAGAATGCCAAAACAGGCGAAGGCTATGACCTCGACCAACCCGCTTGGGAAACGCTCTGGGCCGCGCTGACATTTGCGGTGCCACAATAAGGCCGCTTGCGCGCGGTAACGCTTGGCGGCTAGAAGCGCCGCATGACCAGAACACCTGACATCTTGTGTATTGGCTCCGTCCTTTGGGACGTGATCGGCCGCTCTGAAAACGCCATGCGCCAAGGCTCTGACATGCCGGGGCGCATCACGCGTTTGCCGGGCGGCGTGGCGCTGAACATTGGCATGGCGCTGGCGCGCTTTGGCCTGACCCCCGCGCTGTTGTCCGCCGTGGGCCGCGATGCAGAGGGGGATGAATTGATCGCCGCCTGTACGCTGCGCGGTCTGATCACCGACCACGTTTACCGCTCAGACGATCTGCCGACCGACCGCTATATGGCTGTCGAAGGGTCAAATGGGTTGATTGCCGCGATTGCCGATGCCCATTCGCTGGAAGCGGCGGGCGACAAGATTCTGCGTCCGCTCGAAGATGGCAGCCTGCCTGCACCCTATAAAGGCGCCGTGGCGCTAGATGGCAATCTCACTGTCGAATTACTCGCCCGCATGGCGCAGAGCCCGCTGTTGGCTGAGGCCGACCTGCGCGTCGCCCCCGCCTCGCCCGGCAAAGCGCTGCGGCTGACGCCTTTCCTGAAGGCCGGTCGCGGCACGCTTTACGTGAACCTCGAAGAGGCTGGGCTGCTCTGTCAGGCAAGCTTTGACGATTCCCCCACCGCGGCCCGCGCCCTGCTGGCCCGTGGCGCGCGCCGTGCCGTGGTGACAGATGGTGGCAACCCCGCCACCGTGGGGCAAGGTGATGATATCATCACCCTGACCCCGCCCTCGGTCCATGTGGCCCGTGTGACGGGCGCAGGCGACACATTCATGGCCGCCCATGTGGCTGCCGAACTTGGCGGTGCCGTTGCGCAATCCGCCCTCAAGGCAGCACTAGATGCCGCCGCCCTTTACGTTTCCGGAGAGACCAAGATATGACCACCGCCACATCCGCCCTGCCCCTGACCTTCAGCGCCGAAGTGGCCAAGGCCCGCGAAAGCGGTGCCGCTATCGTGGCGTTGGAAAGCACGATCATCACCCATGGCATGCCCTATCCGCAAAACCTCGAAGTGGCGCGGCAGGTTGAGCAGGACATCCGCGATGCCGGGGCTGTCCCTGCCACCATCGCCGTGATCCGGGGCGCGTTGCACATTGGTCTGGACGACGACCAGCTTAGCGATCTGGCGCAGGCCAAAGATGTGGCGAAACTTTCGCGCGCCGACATGGCCGTCTGCATCGCATCGGGCGGCACAGGCGCCACCACTGTCGCCGCCACCATGATCGCCGCCAATCTTGCGGGCATCGAAGTCTTCGCCACCGGCGGCATCGGCGGCGTGCACAAAGGCGCGGAAGACAGCTTTGACATCTCCGCCGACCTGATGGAACTGGCACAGACCCCCGTCACCGTGATCGCCGCGGGTGCCAAAGCCATTTTGGACGTGCCGAAAACGCTGGAAGTGTTGGAAACCCAAGGCGTGCCAGTCATCACCGTGGGTCAAGACAGCTTCCCCGCCTTCTGGAGCGCGGGATCCGATTTGCAGTCGCCGCTGCGTCTCGATGACGCGGGCGCGATTGCCAAAGCCCACCGCACCCGCGCCGCCATGGGTCTCCCCGGCGGTCAACTCGTGGCCAATCCGATCCCGGCGGATGAAGAAATCCCCGCCGCCGAACTGGCTCCGATTATCGCCCAAGCACAATCTGAGGCTGACGCCCAAGGCGTGCACGGCAAGGGCGTGACCCCGTTCCTGCTCCAGCGCATCTTTGAATTGACCGAGGGCCGCTCGCTGGTCGCCAATATCGCATTGGTGCGCAACAATGCCCGGCTAGGGGCCAAGATCGCCGCAAACCTCGTCAACCTGCCGCGTTAAAGGCGAAAAACACCGTCGAGCCATTGCCGGGCCGGGGCAGACGCCTTAGCTATGTTGCGATTAACTCTTCGGAAAACGGCGCAGATGAACACACCTTTCGATCCCGACCCGACGCAGGTCCGGCGCAGCCTTGTTGCAAGGCTGCGGGCGTCCTTCCTGACCGGGTTGGTCGTGATTGCGCCCGTTGGGCTGACCATCTGGCTGATCTGGAGCGTGGTCGGCTGGATCGACGGTTTTGTGCTGCCGCTGGTGCCCAAAGCCTACCATCCTGACCGCCTGCTCCAGGATTTCCTCGGCCTTGACCCATCGTTGCAGTTTAACGTGCGCGGCCTTGGCGTGGTGATCTTCTTGATCTTTACGATCATGGTTGGTTGGGCCGCGAAGGGTCTTATTGGCCGCTCGATGATCCGCTTTGCCGAAAGCCTCGTGGAACGTACCCCCGTGGTGCGCACCATCTATTCCGGCATTAAGCAGATTTCCGAGACGATCTTTGCCCAATCCGAGCGGAGTTTCGAGACCGCCTGCCTGATTGAATACCCCCGGCGCGGGATCTGGGCGCTTGGGTTTATCTCTACCGAGGCGAAGGGCGAAGTGCTCAAACGCACCGGAGCCAATGGAGAAATGCTTTCTGTCTTTCTGCCGACCACACCCAACCCCACCTCGGGGTTCTTGCTGTTCGTCCCCCGTGCCGATGTCATCGAACTTGACATGAGCGTGGAAGACGCGGCGAAACTGGTGATCTCTGCCGGGCTGGTCTATCCCCCGCGCCCCGGTGCTGATCTGCCCGAGGCGCTGGCCCTGTCGGACCCCGAAAACTCAGCCGAACATCGCGGGTAGATCGACGCTGCTGCGCTGGTTCAGGTCGTCAAAGTGATCCGTCAAGAATTGATCCGCTGCCGCGACACCCGCTTCATGCAGCGCTCGTATCACCGCCGGATTGGGCAACATCTTGGTCGCCACCGACAACTGCGCCATGAGCGCGTCATCAGCGATCATATGCATGTGGACCCGCTTCATCCGCCCTTCTGGCAGGGTGCCATCCGCGATCAGGCGCTGGACAAAATCAATCGCCCGCATCTCTCGCAATAGGCTGGAATTGAAGCTGATCTCATTGATCCGGTTCTGGATCTGCTGGGGCGTCGTCGGCAGGTCTTCGCGCTCTAGCGGATTGATGTTCACCACGACGATGTCTTCCGGCAGGTCGTCGCGAAACAGCGGGAACAGTGCCGGATTTCCAGTGTAACCACCGTCCCAAAACGCTTCGCGTTGGCCGGTCTGGGCGTCGTCAATCTCAACCGCTTTAAAGATGGTTGGCAGGCAGGCCGAGGCCAGCAGCGCGTCGGGGCCGATCTCGTCCCCCTCAAACACCCTGATCTTGCCGTTGCGCACCCGCGTGGCGCAGACAAAGAAGAACGGCGGTTTCTGCGCCCCCACTTTGCCATAGTCGAAATGCGCCACGACATCCTCAAGCGGATTGCGATAGAACGGCCCGTAGGCATAGGGCGACACAACCCGCGTTAGCGAGTCTGAGATCGCCACAGGTAGCGAATATTCCATCGCCTGGCTGAGCTTATCCAACCCGAATGGTGCCAGCCAATGCGACAGCCGCAGGTCGGAAATGCCCGAGACCTGCCCCCAGAGCCAATCAAGGTTTTCCCGCGCCCCCTCGCGCCCGCCAGAGATCATGCCCGATTTCAGCGCCGCACCATTCAGCGCCCCGGCAGAGGTGCCGGAGATGCCGCAGATTTCCAGATCGTCCTGCTGCAACAGCCGATCCAACACCCCCCAAGTGAAAGCGCCATGCGCGCCGCCCCCTTGGAGGGCGAGGTTAATGCGTTTTTTGACCGCCACGGCGCTTACAACGCTGTCCAGCCGCCATCGACGCTGATGGTCGTGCCGGTGATCTGGGCCGCCGCGTCAGAGCACAGGAACGTTGCCGTGCCGCCCATCTGCTCGACAGTGGCAAATTCGCGCGAAGGCTGGCGGGTGAGCATGACCTGCTCGATCACCTCCTCGCGGCTCATGTCGTATTCCTTCATGGTGTCGGGGATCTGCTTTTCGACAATCGGGGTCAGCACATACCCCGGGCAAATCGCGTTGCAGGTGATTGGCTCCTTCGCCGTTTCCAGCGCGGTCGTCTTGCTGAGGCCGACAATACCGTGTTTCGCAGCAATATAGGCGGATTTATAGGGCGAAGCCGTCAGGCCATGCGCCGAGGCGATATTGATCACCCGGCCCCAACCCGCCTTGCGCATCATCGGCAGCGCTTCGGCAGTGGTGTGAAAGGCCGACGACAGGTTAATCGCAATGATCGCATCCCATTTCTCGGCCGGGAAATCGGGGATCGGGGCGACATGTTGGATGCCCGCATTGTTCACCAAGATGTCACAGGTCCCGGCTTCGGCGATCAAACGCCGACACTCCGCCCCCTTGGACATATCCGCCTTGATGTACCGGGCCGTTACGTTGCATTCCTCGGCCATCTGCTGCGCCAAGGCATGATCCGCTTCGTCATCGGTAAAAGAGTTCAACACGATATCGGCCCCGGCCCGCGCCAGTTCCCAGGCGATGCCCAGTCCGATTCCAGAATTCGATCCGGTGATGACGGCTGTTTTGCCGGACAGGTCGATGGTGAAAGCCATGGCGCGTCTCCTTGTTCATGCTGCGACTGCATCATGTACTGCGAACCGGGCAAAGGGAAAGGGTTTGCGCGCGAAACCGCCAAGGAAGGGAGGCGGCACGCAATAGGCCAAAAAAAAACGCCCGCACGAAGCGGGCGTAAGTTATTGAGGCAGGTTTCATACAGGCAAGAAACCTATCGAGCAGTGACCTCTGTATACGCAATCTACGGCCACAATCCAAGCTAAAAGTTTGATAAGGCGGGAATCCGCGGGTATGGATTAACTCCAATAAAATAAGGGCAGATCGTGATTGTTTCAAAAATGAGCTGGGATTTTTTCTCGACAGGACGGGGCGTTGCGGCGCTTTCTTCACTGATTCTGCTCTCTGGCGCGGCCTGGGCTGCCCCTCAGCATGGAATCGCCATGTACGGTGAGCCTGAACTGCCTGCCGATTTCACCGTCCTTCCATATGTAAATCCCGAGGCTCCTAAGGGCGGAGAGATCGTTCTGGGCAACACCGGGGGATTCGACAGCCTTAACCCCTTTGTGCGCAAGGGCACCGCGCCTTGGCAGTTGCCGCATTTCACCCATGAGACCTTGATGGGGCGTTCGTGGGACGAACCTTTCGCGCTTTACGGTCTGCTGGCTGAAAGCATTGAGGTGCCCGACGACCGTTCATGGGTAGAGTTCACCCTGCGTGAAGAGGCACGGTTTTCTGATGGCAGCCCCGTCACCGTCGAAGATGTGATCTTCTCGTTCGACCTTCTGGGCACCGAAGGCCACCCGCGCTACCACGGGCTGCGCCAGCAGATTGACAGCATAGAGCAGACAGGCCCGCGCAGCCTGCGGATGACCTTTAACAGCGACAACCGTGAGCTTGCCCTGCTCGCCGGGATGCGCCCCATTCTCAGCAAAGCGCAATGGGAGGGCAAAGATTTTGCCAACGCCCCCTTGGCCGAATTCCCACTGGGCACCGGCCCTTACGCCATCAGCGACTATCAAGCGGGCCGCCACGTCACCCTGACGCGCAATCCTGACTACTGGGGCGCCGAGGTGCCCTTCCGCCGCGGCACGCATAATTACGATGAGGTCAAAATCGACTTCTACGGCGATGCCAATGTGTTGTTCGAGGCATTTAAAGCTGGCCAAATCTCAGCCGTGCGCGAATTCAATGCCGAGACATGGGCCACGCAATATGACTTCCCGGCGATCCGCCGGGGCGAGGTGGTAAAATCCAGCTTTCCGCATAGCAAACCCTCGGGCATGACCGGCTTTGTCATGAACTCCCGCCGCGCGCCGTTTGACGATTGGCAGGTGCGCGACGCGCTGATCTCGGCCTTCAACTTTGAGTATATTAACGAAACGCTGACCGGCGGCGCCCTGCCCCGGATCACCTCTTATTTCTCCAACTCCGACCTTGCCATGCGCGATGGGCCGGCGACAGGCCGCGTCTTCGATTTGCTGGCTGACTACGCCGACACCCTGCCGCCGGGCACGGTGGACGGCTATACGCTGCCCGTGGCCGACGGCTCTGCCCGCAACCGATCAGGCATTCGCGCGGCGATGCAGCAACTCAACGCTGCGGGTTACGAAGCCGAAGGCGGCGTCATGCGCCGCGCGGATGGCACGCCGCTGACATTCACCATTCTTCTGTCCAAAGGCAGTCGTGAAAACCTAGCAATTGCAGAGCTTTACACGCAGGCGCTAAAGCGGCTTGGGATCACGGCGCGGATTGAAACGGTTGATGACGCGCAATTCGTGGCGCGGCAGAACGAATATGACTTCGACATGACCATCTTCCGCCGCGCCCTATCGCTCAGCCCCGGCACGGAGCAGCGTTTCTATTGGGGGTCAGAGGCCGCCGATCTGCCCGGCACGCGCAACCTCATGGGCGTGCGCTCTCCCGCCGTCGATGCGATGATCGATCAAATGCTGCAAGCGCGTGAGACGGCGGATTTCGTCGCCGCCACCCGTGCGCTGGACCGTATCCTCACCGCTGGGCGCTATGTCATTCCCTTCTGGCAGTTCGACGAGGGGCTGATCGCCCATGACGCGCGCATGGCATACCCTGACACTATCCCGCTTTACGGCGACGGGCCGAACTTCATGCCCGAGGTTTGGTGGTGGCGACCGGCCGAAGGCTCAGACCAGTGAGGTCACCCAAAGGATCATCGCATCCTCATCGCTGAGCGAGACGACATTGTGCCCCATGGTGGCGTCGTAATAGGCGCTGTCACCGCGGCGCATGTCGACGGGTTCATAGAACTCGGTAAAGAGCCGCACCATGCCAGTCAGCACATAGAGGAATTCTTCGCCGTCATGGCGCACCCAGCCGTCGAACTCCTCCATCCGGCGTGCGCGGATGCGGGCGCGGTAGGGCAGCATCTGTTTTTTGCGCAGCGCATCGGCCAGCAGCACATGTTCATAGGTGCCAGTGGCCTTGGCCGCGCCCTCTTCGGCGCGGGTCACCGCCATGCGGCCAGTGATCTTTTCCCCCGCAGGTGGCGTAAACAGTTGGGGCACGGTGATCTCCAACCCCACGGCGAGCTTTTTCAGCGCGTCATAGGTGGGCGACATCAGCCCGTTCTCGATCTTGCTAAGCGTGGAACGCGCCAGCCCGGCCTGCCGCGCGGCCTGCTCTAACGTCCAATTGCGCGCCTTGCGCAACTCGCGCACCCGTGCGCCAAGATCAACCGGCGGCGCGGTCTCGTTCGCGCCGCTTTCGCGGGCGATCTGGATCATGGAGCGGGGCGGCGTGTCTGTCATGGACCTGCTATAGCCGCGCCCAAAGACGCTTGCAACGCTGCCCGCTTGCGATACCCGCCGCACCCCGCTATGCCCATTGCGCAGCAATAGATGGGGTTTACCATGGCCGAAGCGATCAAACTCGATATCATGTCAGACCCGATCTGCCCGTGGTGCTATATCGGAAAGGCGCATCTCGACCGCGCATTGCAAGATCACCCCAACCATCCTTTCGCCATCGAATGGCACCCGTTTCAGCTGAACCCCGACATGCCGCGCAAAGGTATGGACCGCCGCGCCTATCTCGAAGGCAAGTTCGGCGGCAAGGAAGGCGCCGTGCGCGCCTATGCCCCCGTGGTAGAACATGCCGAAAAAGCAGGGCTGAACATCAACTTTGAGGCAATGAAGCGCACGCCCAACACGCTGGATGCCCACCGCCTGATCCATTGGGCCGGGATTGAGGGGCGCCAGACCGCCGCTGTCGCCGCGTTGTTCAAAGCCTATTTCGTTGACGCCCGCGACATTGGCGATGCCGAGGTGTTGGCCGACATCGCCGATGGTATTGAGATGGACGCCGCCGTGGTCACCCGTCTGCTAAAGTCCGATGTCGACACCCAAGACATCCGCGACCGCGATGCCCATAGCCGCAAAATGGGGGTAAATTCGGTCCCTACCTTCATCATTGCCAATGCCCATGCCGTGCCCGGTGCACAGCCGCCCGAGCTATGGGCGCAGGTCATTGCCGACCTGACAAAGCAGCAGGGCTAAACAAGCGCGCAATCATTGCGAAGTTAAGCGCTCTCGACTATCGAGAACGCAACCAAAAGTTATTCCCTGAAGCTCCCCCGCGTTGACCTGTCCGCGAGGGTCAACCGCCGGAGCGCCGCGTGACCACTGAAAACTCAAAATTCGCCATGGGCCGGATCGAATTCATCGGCCTTATCGCGATGATGTTCGCTACGATCGCTTTTTCCATCGACGCGATGCTGCCTGCCCTGCCCGAGATTGCCGCAGAACTCTCCCCAGAACTCGCCCATCGCGCACCGCTGATCCTGACGGCCTTCGTGCTGGGCATGGGGCTTGGCACCTTCTTTAGCGGGCCGCTGTCTGATGCCTTTGGCCGACGCAACGTGGTTTTTGGCGGCGCGGCGCTTTATTCGCTGTCCGCCTTCGTCGCTTGGATGAGCAACTCGCTCGAAGTCATGTTGGTGGCGCGGGTTTTCCAAGGGCTCGGTGCATCTGGCCCCCGCGTGGTGGCCGTGGCGATCATCCGCGACCTTTACGAGGGGCGTGAGATGGCCCGGATCATGTCGGTTGTGATGATGGTCTTTGCGCTGGTTCCAGCGCTTGCGCCAATGCTGGGCGCGGGGATCATCCTCGTAGCGGGTTGGCGCGCAATCTTTATCGCTTTCATGGCATTCTCAATCATTTCCGTGATCTGGATGGGTCTGCGCCTGCCCGAAACCCTGCCGCGGGAAAACCGCCGTCCGTTGCGGGTGGGGCTGATGATGAGCGCCGTGCGCGAGTTGCTGACGCATCCTTCGGTGCGTCTGTCGATTCTCGTACAATCGCTCGCCTTGGCGATGTTGTTTTCAATGCTGATGCTGGTGCAACCAATCTATGACAGCGTCTATGGGCGGGGCGATAGCTTTCCGTTGTGGTTTGGCGGCATCGCCGTCGTGGCCGCCAGCGCCAGCCTGATCAACGCGCTGCTGGTCGTGCGCTATGGCATGCGGCGGCTAGTGACCATCGCACTGGGCGCGCAGATCATTCTGTCGGGGATCATGTATTTTGCAAATCTCGGCGCCCTGCCCGACCCTTACGGCTTTGCCGCCTTTGTGTTTTTCCAGACCTGCTTGTTTTTCCAGGCGGGGCTGACGCTGGGCAACCTGAACGCCATCGCCATGGAACCGATGGGCCATATTGCGGGCATGGCGGCATCCATCGTGGGGGCGATCTCCACGGTGTTGGCCGCCCTCATTGCCTCCCCGGTGGGCCTCATGTTTGACGGCACGACAAAGCCGCTGGCGTTGGCGATGCTCTTTATGGCAATCGTCGCTTATGCGCTGATGCTCTACATGGGGCGGGTGGAAAATCGGCAGCCGGCGGCGGCGGAATAACCGCCGCCCCATCGGGTTTAGCCCTTGGCTTTTGCCTTCTTCGCAAGCTTTTCCTTGGCGATCACATGTTCGGCAAGGTCACGCGCGATGGCAAAGGCACCTTTGATCTTATCGGCATCCGATTTCCAATCGCGGCGCACGACGATCTTGTTGTCCTTAACCTTTGCAAGCCCGCGCTGATCCTGAATAAATTGCACCAGCCCTTCGGGTGAAGCGAATTTATCATTGTGGAACTGGATCGTCGCCCCTTTAGGCCCGCCGTCAAGCTTGGCAATCCCGGCGCGTTTGCACATCGCCTTGATCCGCACCACCAGCATGAGCGTGTTAACTTCCTTCGGCAACTTGCCGAAACGGTCGATCAACTCTGCGGCAAAACCTTCGAGTTCCACCTTGGTCGATAGCTCACTCAGGCGTCGATAGAGGCCCAAACGCACGTCGAGATCAGGCACGTAATCTTCGGGGATCAGCACGGGCACGCCGAGGTTGATTTGCGGCGCCCATTGCTCGTCGGCTTCGCTCAGGCCTTCCATCTCGCCAGCTCTGATCTTGGCAATCGCCTCTTCCAGCATCGACTGATACAGTTCAAAGCCCACATCGCGCATCTGGCCGGATTGCTCTTCGCCCAGCAGGTTGCCCGCCCCGCGAATATCAAGGTCTTGGGATGCGAGCGTAAAGCCCGCGCCGAGCGTGTCGAGGCTGCCCAACACCCGCAGACGTTTCTGCGCGGTATCGGTCAGTTTGGCACGTGGCTTGGTCGTGAGGTACGCATAGGCGCGTGTTTTGGAGCGGCCCACGCGGCCCCGAATTTGATAGAGCTGCGCAAGGCCGAACATATCGGCGCGGTGCACGACCATGGTGTTGGCGGTCGGAATGTCGAGCCCGGATTCAACAATTGTCGTCGCCAACAGAATGTCGAATTTCCCATCATAAAAAGCGTTCATCCGGTCATCCAACTCCCCCGGTGCCATCTGCCCATGGGCGACGACGTAGGAGAGTTCCGGTAGCTGCGCCTGAAGGAAATCCTCGATCTCGCGCAGATCGCTCAGGCGGGGTACCACATAGAAACTCTGCCCGCCCCGGTAATGCTCACGCAGCAACGCCTCGCGGATCGTCACCGCGTCAAACTCGCTGACGTAGGTGCGGATCGAAAGGCGGTCGACGGGCGGTGTGCCGATTACCGACAGATCGCGCACCCCGGTCAGCGACAATTGCAGAGTGCGCGGGATGGGCGTGGCCGTCAGTGTCAGCACATGGATATCGGTCCGCAGTGATTTCAGCCGTTCCTTGTGGGTCACACCGAAATGCTGCTCTTCGTCGATCACCAGCAGGCCGAGGTCTTTGAACCGAATGCCTTTAGCCAGCAGAGCATGCGTACCGATGACAATATCGACCGTGCCCTTAGCCATCCCGTCGCGCGTCGTCGCGGCCTCTTTGGCCGAGACGAAGCGGCTGAGTTGGCGCACTTCTATCGGGAAACCGCGAAAACGTTCTGCAAAGCTTTTGTAGTGCTGCCGCGCCAACAGCGTTGTCGGCGCGATCACCGCGACCTGAACACCCGACATCGCCGCAACAAAAGCCGCCCGCATGGCGACTTCGGTCTTACCAAAGCCGACATCGCCGCAAACCAGACGGTCCATTGGATTTCCAGAGGTCAGGTCATCCACCACATCACCAATGGCGCGCAGCTGATCGTCGGTCTCTGTATAAGGGAACCGGGCCGAGAATGCGTCCCACATGCCGGGCGGCGGATCGAGCACTGGCGCTTTGCGCAGCGCGCGTTCGGCGGCGATACGGATCAGCTTATCCGCCATCTCGCGGATGCGCTCTTTGAGCTTGGCTTTCTTGGACTGCCACGCGCCACCGCCGAGCTTGTCCAGCAGACCTTCATCGTGGCCATAACGCGACAGCAGTTCAATATTTTCAACTGGCAGATAAAGCTTAGATTGCTCGGCATATTCCAGCACGAGACATTCATGCGCAGCACCGGCGGCGGTCACCACCTCCATGCCGTGATAGCGCCCGATGCCGTGGTCCACATGAACCACCAGATCGCCGGGGCTGAGGCTTTGCGCCTCGGTCAGGAAATTCTCGGCCCGGCGTTTGCGTTTCGGCGCACGGATGAGGCGGTCGCCCAGCACGTCCTGCTCGGAAATCACCGTCATCCCCGGCGCTTCAAAGCCATGCTCCAGCGCCCAAACGGCCAGATGCAGCCCGCGTTTACCGATCCGCGTGGCATCAGTAACCGGGATCGCTTCGGCCAACCCTTCGTCTTCTATCAGCCCCGTCAGGCGTTCGCGTGCGCCTTCGGAATAGCTGGCGATCAGCACCGGCCCCACTTCAAGCTTTGCCTTAATATGCGCAGCCAAAGCACCAAAAAGGCTGACAGATTCTTGCTGGCGTTCGGGCGAAAAGTTGCGTCCGATCCGCGCACCTGCGTCCAACACGCCCGGCCCAGTGGGCTGCGGCAATGGGTTGAACTGGATTACCCGTTTTCCAATCAACGCCTCGTTCCAAGCGTCGTCGGTCAGATATAGCCCTTCGGGCGGCGCGGGTTTATAGACGCTGTCCATTTTAGAGCGCGTCTTCATCGCCAGTTGTCGCGTCTCATATTGGTCGGCAATCGTGTCCCACCGCGCGAGGCGCATGGGCGTCAGTTGATCGTCCAGCGTGATCGTGGCCTTCGGCAGATAGTCAAAGAGCGTTTCGAGATTGTCGTGGAAAAACGACAACCAATGTTCCGCGCCTTGATGTTTGCGGCCCGCGCTGATCGCCTCATAAAGTGGATCATCGGTGCCCGCTGCGCCGAACTCAATGCGGTAGTTCTGTCGGAAACGAGTGATCGCCGCCTCGTCGAGGATTACCTCACTGACCGGCGCCAGCTCCACCAGATCAAGCTTTTCCGTGGTGCGCTGCGTCGCCGGGTCAAACCGCCGCGCGCCGTCCAGCACATCCCCGAAAAGATCAAGCCGCACCGGGCCAAGGTCGCCCGGCGGGTAGATGTCGATGATCCCGCCCCGCACGGCGTAGTCACCCGGCTCCATCACCGTGGGGCTTTGCACAAAGCCCATGCGCACCAAAAATTCGCGCAGTGCTTTTTCGTCAATCCGGCTACCGACACGCGCGGCAAAGGCGGCATCGCGCAGGGTGTCCCGCGCGGGGATGCGTTGGCTGGCTGCGTTCAGCGTGGTCAGTAGAACAAACTGATCCGGCATCCCATGCACCAGCGCCGCCAAGGTCGCCATGCGCTGCGCGGAGATATCCGCATTGGGCGACACACGGTCATAGGGCAGGCAATCCCAGCTTGGGAAGGTGAACACCGGCATATCAGGCGCATGAAAGCGCAGTGCGGCCTGCATCGCGGCCATGCGCTTGTCATCGCGCGCCACATGGGTCACCGGCTGGCCGCCCTTGGCGATTTCATCAAGGATGGCGCGGGCATCAAAGCCTTCGGGAACGCCGGAGAGGGTGATATTGCGCGGATCGTTCATCGGGTCTCAATTGGGCCTGCGGCGTGGCCTGTCAACCCGCGAGCGGGCCAAGGTTTAGATTTTGATACATTCCCCAGAGTGCCGTCACAAAGATCGCGACCATGCCGATGATCTGGGTATAGAGGCGGTGACGCATCAGACGTCGCTGCAACACGTCGCCGCTGGACCCTTCCATGCGGATCAGCCGCGCGGTCGACAGGCTCAGCAGCCCAACCAACGACATGGGAAAGCCGAGCAGAAGCAGAGCTTGGGCAAATTCGATGTCATAGGCAAAGCCCAAAAGCACCAAAGTGCTCAGCGCGAAGAAACCCAGACCCAATAGCCAAAGCCCTGAAACTTGAGAGATATAGAGCATCCGGTTCACGTTGATCCGAACAATGTCTTCAAGATCGGTCTGCGCCTCACCCCCGTGACGGCGGGCGCGCAGCACCATGTCAAAGGGCACGCCCAGCACCCAATGGCTTGCGGTCGACCACATCACCGCCAGCGCGATCCAGAACCATAGGTTCGAGAAAGAGCGCATGTCGATCATTTCGAAAAGGGTCTGATACCAGTCCAAGGCGTGCTCGTCCGAAATTAAAGTTCGCATCTCTTAGCTGTCCGGCGCGGCGATTCATAGGGTTGAGGCGTTCAAAAATACATGGCAAGCCCGTGCCGAGCCATTCTGAGGTAATTTTGATGCAACCCGTCTACGCCCCCTTCCCCGCCACACGCCTGCGCCGCACCCGTGCCAACGCCGGTATCCGCGCGCTGGTGCGCGAGAATGACCTACAATTGGGCGATCTGATCTGGCCGGTGTTCGTGCGCGAAGGCGATGGCGTCGAAGAGCCGATCCCCTCCATGCCCGGTGTCATGCGCCGCTCGGTTGACAAGCTGGTCGCGGCGGTGCGCGAGGCGGCGGAACTGGGCATCGGCACGATCTGCGTCTTTCCCTATACCGGCCCCGAGGACCGGACCGAGGATTGCGCCCGCGCATGGGATCCGCAAAACGCCACCAACCGCGCCATCGCGGCGATCAAAGAAGCCATGCCGCAGATGGTGGTGATGACCGATGTGGCGCTGGACACCTATAACATTAACGGCCACGACGGTTTTGTCGAAAACGGCATCATCGTGAATGACCGCACGGTTGAGGCGCTGGTCAAGATGGCGCTGGCCCAAGCCGAAGCGGGGGCCGATATCATCGGACCGTCAGATATGATGGATGGTCGCATCGGCGCGATCCGCGACGCCCTTGAGGCCGCAGGGCACCATGACGTGATGATCCTGAGCTATGCCGCCAAATACGCCAGCGCCTTTTACGGCCCGTTCCGCGATGCGGTGGGTGCCTCTTCGGCCCTGACCGGCGATAAGAAGACCTATCAGATGGATCCCGCCAACAGCGATGAAGCGCTGCGGCTGGTGGCGCGCGACCTGTCGGAAGGCGCGGATATGGTCATGGTCAAACCCGGCATGCCTTATCTGGACATATGCCGCCGTGTGAAAGACACCTTTGGCGCGCCGACCTTCGCCTATCAGGTATCCGGCGAATACAGCATGATCCGGGGCGCGGCTGACCAAGGGTGGATCGACGGCGAACGCGCAATGATGGAGAGCCTTTTGGCCTTTAAGCGCGCAGGTTGTGATGGGGTGCTGACCTACTTTGCCCCCGATGTTGCCCGGCTATTGGCCAAAAGCGCGTGACCTAAGGGCGTAAATCTGCGCAAAGGGTCCAATCAACATGACAAAGCGCGTGATTATGCGTAATCTCCGCTCAAGTCGGGAAAACCGGCAGCAGGCAAACGATCTTAATATACAGGCAGATAACATGAGCAATCGAACATACAATCGGCGCATTGTGACCTTGGGCGCCCTTTCGGCGCTTGGCGTGACGGCGGCATGCGGCAACGGCGTGGGCGGGCGCGGCAGCGCCATGATCGACGCGCGCGTCGACGCAACACTGGCCGAAATGTACCGCGGCTATCCCAACACACGGCAGCTGGCGGAAAAGGCCAATGGTATGTTGGTCATGCCGCTGGTCACCGAAGCGGGCCTAGGCTTTGGCGGTGCATACGGGCGCGGCGCGCTGCGCGTCAACGACGTGACAGTGGACTACTATTCAGTAACCAAAGCTTCGGGCGGGTTGCAGATCGGCGCGCAGCAATATGCGCATGTGCTGTTCTTCATGACCGAACCCGCGCTGCGCGATTTCCGCAGCTCGCCCGGTTGGGCTGCTGGCGCCGGTTTGGAATATGTGATTTCCGACAAGGGCGACAGCGTAAGCGCTGACACGACCACCGTCATGGCCCCAGTGCTGGCGGCGGTCTTTGGCCGCGCGGGCCTGCGCCTTGGCGCCACGCTGGAAGGTACGAAATACACGCGGATCATTCCCTAAATCGGGGCAGACCAATGGTCTTTGAGGGGCAGCGCCAGTTCATGCAGGCGCTGCCCTTTCCATTTGCCGTTTGGCTTAGCCCATGGCGCGCAAGCGTTTGATCAGGCTCGACGTATCCCAACGCCCGCCGCCTTGCTTTTGCACGTCTTTATAGAACTGATCGACGAGTGCCGTGACCGGCAGGCTCGCCCCTGTCTCATCCGCCGTGTCCAGACAGATGCCCAGATCCTTGCGCATCCAATCAACGGCGAAACCATGCTCGAACTTATCGTCCAGCATCGTCTCATAACGGTTTTCCATCTGCCATGACCCCGCGGCACCTTGGCTGATCACCTCAACCACCGCGCGGCCATCAAGCCCGGCTTTTTCAGCAAAGTGCAGCGCTTCTGACAGCCCCTGTACTAGCCCGGCGATGGCGATCTGGTTACACATCTTGGTCATCTGGCCCGCGCCGCTGTCACCAATGCGCCGGCAGATCTTTGAATAGACCTCCATGATTGGCAGCGCCCTGTCAAATGCACCCTCATCTCCGCCACACATGATCGACAATTGGCCGTTTTCCGCTCCTGCCTGACCGCCCGAAATCGGCGCGTCGACAAAGCTCACCTGCGCATCATCGGCGGCGGCATAAAGTTCGCGTGTCACCGCCGCAGAAACGGTCGTGTGATCGACAAAGATCGCCCCCGCCGTCATGCCGCCAAAGGCCCCGTCCTCTCCCAAACAGACCGAGCGCAGGTCATCGTCATTGCCTACGCAGGCAATGACGAAATCCGCATCCTTTGCCGCCGCGTGCGGGGTCTTGGCCATGGCGCCGCCATAGGCTTTCACCCAGTCTTCGGCCTTGGCTTCGGTGCGGTTATAGACGGTCACTTCGTGGCCCGCCTTTTGAAGATGCCCCGCCATCGGAGCCCCCATGACCCCCAGTCCCAAAAACGCGAGCTTTGCCATGTGCTTTTCCTTATCATTCAGTTGCGTTATTCCCTGTCACAACACCTACCACCCTGCGCGCTCCGGTCAATCTGCGCGCCAGCCGAGGACCCCCCGATGGCATTGATGTTTCGCTGGCTTATCCGATTGGCGGTGTTTCTCGTCACGTTGAGCGTCGTGGTTTTGCTACTGGTCTACTGGTTCGCCGCGCGGTCGCTGCCCGACTATGACGATACGGTTGAGGTGCGCGGCGTCACTGCCCCTGTGGAGGTCGTGCGCGACAATGCCAATGTGCCGCATATTTTTGGTGAGACGGACGCGGATGTGTTTTTCGGCCTTGGCTTTGCCCACGCCCAAGACCGCCTCTGGCAGTTGATCACCCTGCGCCGCACCGCGCAGGGGCGGCTGTCAGAGGTCTTTGGCCCCGCCACCGTGACCACCGACAAACTGATGCGGCGCTATGATATCTATCGGCTCGCCGTGGCCTCTGCGGATAAGCTTGATCCCGAAACTAAATCAGCGCTTGAAGCCTATTCCGCCGGGATCAACGCGCGGCTAGATCAGATCAACACCGAAGCCTTGGGCCGCGGTGCGCCAGAGATGTGGCTGTTCAACGCGCCCATGGCCCCGTGGCGGCCCGCGGATTCACTGGCGGTGACCAAGCTGATGGGCCTGCAAATGTCGGGCCATCTGGAGGCGGAAGTGCTGCGCGCGCGGGTGTCGTTGGAGCTAAGCGACCAGGACCGTCTGCGCGACATCCTGCCGGATGCGCCGGGCAGCGGGGTCGCCGCCCTGCCCGAATATGCCGCTCTCTTTCCTGACGTGACAACGCGCCACGCCGCCGCAGCGCCGATGGACAGCCATCCGCTGTCGCCATTCAAGCGGCAGGCTTTCGCCGGGGCTTCCAACGCTTGGGCCGCAGCGCCGTCGCGCTCTGCTGCGGGCGGCACGCTTTTGGCCAATGATCCGCACTTGGGGTTCACCGCCCCGGCGATCTGGTATCTTGCCCGGCTGGAGCTTGAGACCGGCGGCGTGATCGGCGGCACGATACCCGGCATGCCTGTGGTGCTAACGGGCCGCAGCGCCGATCTGGGCTGGGGGCTGACCACCGCCTATGTCGATGACCAAGACGTCTATATCGAAGAGCTGAACACCGACAACACCGAAGAATACCGCACCCCCGACGGGTTCAAGAAATTCCGCAAACGCTCATCCATCATCAATATCGCCGATGCTGACCCCATCACCGTCACCCTGCGTTGGACCGACAATGGCCCCGTGCTGCCGGGCAGCCACTACAACCTTGGCAGCATCACGCCGCCGGGGCATGTGGCCTCTGTCGCCTCGACCCTCTTTACCGAAGAGGACACATCGCTTGCCGCCGCAATGAAGGTGATGCGCGCGAAATCGGTGCAGCAGGCGATCAATGCGGCGACAGACTATGTGGCCCCGGCACAGAACCTGACGCTGGTGGACCGCGACACCATCGCCATGAAAACCATCGGCGCCATGCCGCGCCGCGACGCCAATCACCAAAGCGAGGGGCGCATGCCCAGCCCCGGCTGGATCTCCGCAAACCGTTGGGATGGGATGCTGCCCTATACCGCCAACCCTGAGTTCATCGCCCCCGCGGGCGGCATCCTTGGCAATACCAACAACAAGACCGTCGATCGGCCCTTTCCCAACCATGTCTCTTTCGTCTGGGGCGACACACAGCGGGTGCAACGCTGGCAGAGGCTGATGCAGAACCGCGAGGTACATACCCGCGACAGTTTCATCGAAGCGCAGCTTGATACGGTCAGCCCCACGGCCCGCGCGCTCTTGCCGCTGATCGGCGCTGAGTTGTGGTTCACCGGAGAGGCCGCGCCCGATGGCACGCCCGAACGCCAGCGCCAGCGCGCGCTGGATCTGCTGGCGGGCTGGTCGGGTGAGATGAACGAACACCTGCCCGAGCCGCTGATCTATGCCGCATGGTTCCGCGCCCTGCAGGACCGTCTGATCCGCGATGAACTGGGGCCACTGGCCGAAGAATTCACTCACGTTCAACCGCTCTTTATCGAACGCGCGTTCCGCGATGTGCAGGGCGCCGCCAAATGGTGCGACGTGCGCCAGTCCGCCCCGGTCGAGACCTGCCATGACATGGCCCGCCTCGCGCTCGATGACGCACTGCTGTGGATTAATGAAACATGGGGCACGCAGCTTGAATCGCTTCGCTGGGGTGACGCGCATCAAGCGACACATGACCATCCCGTACTGGGTGAAGTCCCCCTGCTGCGTTACTTCGTGAACATTCGGCAATCGACATCGGGCGGAGACAACACCCTGCAACGCGGGCTGACGCGCGGCACCGGCAAAGACCCGTTTTATAATGTGCATGGCGCGGGCTATCGTGGAGTTTATGATTTTGCCGATCCCGACAGTTCGGTCTTTGTCACCTCCACCGGGCAATCGGGGCATTTCCTATCGCGCCATTACGACGACATGGCGCAACTCTGGCGGCGCGGTGAATATATCCCGATGTCGCTTGATGCCGAATTGGCCCGCGCTGCTGCCGTGGGCGTAACCCGATTGGAGCCTGCCCCATGACCGCCCGCGTGATCCTGCTGAACAAACCCTACGGCGTTCTATCGCAATTCACTGACAAAGGCACCGAGGGCAGCACGCGGCCCACCCTGTCGGCCTACATTGACGAAAAAGGGTTCTACCCCGCAGGGCGTTTGGACCGCGACAGCGAAGGGTTGCTGGTACTGACCGACCATGGCCCGTTGCAGGCCCGCATCGCGCATCCCAAATACAAACGCCCTAAAACCTATCTGGTGCAGGTCGAAGGCACCCCGGATGAGGCCGCCCTCGCCGCGCTGCGCAAAGGCGTAATGCTGAAAGACGGCAAAACCGCCCCGGCAGATGTGGATCAGATCGACGCGCCTGAGCCCCTCTGGCCACGAGACCCACCCGTGCGTTTTCGCAAAACCGTGCCCGATGCCTGGCTGCGCATCACCATCCGCGAGGGGCGCAACCGCCAAGTGCGGCGCATGACGGCGCATGTGGGGCTGCCCACCCTGCGGCTGATCCGCGCCAGTGTGGGCGATTGGGAACTGGCCGGGCTGCAACCCGGCGCTTGGCGCTGGTCTACCGAAACCGGCCGTTAGGTCAGTGCGCGGGTGATCGCCACACCTGCCGTCGCCGCCGTGCCGGTCAGGATCGACCCCCAAGTGAAATCCCGCGCCACCATGGCCCATGTCCAATCCTTGAGCGTCGCCAGATTGGTGAACTCATAGGTGCCATAGCCCATCGCGCCGATCAGCAGCGCATTGCCAAAAGCCCAGAGCAGCGAGTGATCCTGCACCATCGCGGGCCAAGACACGAACCACAGCACCACCGCTACGAAGAAGGCGTAGAAGATCAGCGCCGGGGCGACTCGAAATTCATCCAGCAACCAGTCTCCGATATCGCGTTCAAACGCAGGTTTGATAAGATAGGTCAGCCCAAGGTAGTCCAGCCCGAGAAAGATAACGACGGTTGAGATATACAGGATGATAAGGGTCATGTGGCGCGCTCCGCAAAAGGTCGTTTCACCATATGCGACGCAGCGTGCCGATTTCGATGCTTGCCGGGGCAAAAATTGCCCCAGACTGCGCCGTAGCTTTTAAATCTGCTGGAATTCAGCCTCTTGGCGCGCGGACCAACGCACGGTGATCTCAAACCCGTCTTCGGTCTGACGCTCACCTTCTACCACGTCCTGTGCGAACAGCCATGCGCGTTTCTTGCCTTCGGCAAAGCCAAGGGTCAATTCGGCCTCGCGCACCGCGCCTTGCAGCGCTTCGGCGATGGTTTCCTGAAACGCCTCTAGCCCCTCACCGGTGATGGCCGAGATTGCCAGCACATCGTCGTTGCGCGTAGCCCGTGCGCGCATTGCGTCCGCGCGGTCTTCGGGGAGCAGGTCCAGCTTGTTCCAAATCTCGAAACTGCGGGTCTCTTTCGGGACGCCCAAGGATGCGAGGATATCGCGCACGTTCTGGGCCTGCTCTTCGGTCTCGGCGTGGGACACATCGCGCACGTGACAAATGATGTCGGCGGCCAGCACCTCTTCGAGGGTGGCGCGGAAGGCCGCGACAAGTTCGGTGGGCAGATCGCTGATAAAACCCACCGTGTCGCTGAGAATGATCTCAGGCCCGTCCGGCAACACAAGACTGCGCATGGTCGGGTCGAGCGTGGCAAAGAGCATGTCTTTGGCCATCACCTCTGCCCCGGTCAAGCGGTTGAAAAGCGTGGATTTCCCGGCGTTGGTATAGCCCACCAATGCGACAATCGGGAAAGGCACCTTGGCACGCGCGGCGCGGTGCAGCGCGCGTGTTTTCACGACTTTTTCCAACTGGCGGCGCAAACGCACCAACTGGTCGTCGATGGCGCGGCGGTCCGCCTCGATCTGGGTCTCACCCGGACCACCGACAAAGCCCAAACCGCCCCGCTGACGCTCAAGGTGGGTCCAAGCCCGCACCAGACGCGTGCGCTGGTAGTTTAGCGCGGCCATCTCGACCTGAAGCACACCTTCGCGGGTGGCGGCGCGGTCGCTGAAAATCTCAAGAATCAGCCCGGTGCGGTCAAGCAGTTTCACGCCCCACGCTTTTTCAAGGTTGCGCTGCTGCACCGGCGTTACGGGGCCGTCAACCAGCACAAGCTCGACCTCGGCGGCCTTCATGCGCTGCTCTAACTCTTCGATCTTGCCTTTGCCGAACAGCATTCCGGCATGGACGGTGCGCAGGGGCACGACTTCGGACCCCACCACCTCAAGTTCAGGGAGCGCTTCGGCCAATGCCACAGCTTCGGCCAGCGCGGGTTCTGGCGCGCGCCGGTCGTTGTCGGTTTTGATATCAGGATGCAGCACCCAAGCGCGCGTTACGCGGGGCCCATCGCTGTTGTCGATCTGAAATGCTGGACGGCTCAAGAAGCGTCTTCGCCCTCATAAAGGCTGATCGGCTGGCTTGGCATGATGGTCGAAATCGCGTGTTTGTAGACAAGTTGCGATTGACCGTCACGGCGCAGCAGAACGCAGAAGTTGTCGAACCAAGTAATCACACCCTGCAACTTAACGCCGTTAATCAGGAAAATTGTCACCGGGACCTTGGTCTTGCGAACGTGGTTTAGGAACGCATCCTGAAGGTTCTGTCTGTCTGACGCCATGGTAGTCTCGCCTTTTTTTCTTGCTGGCGTCCGCGTACCGGACCCCCCCATTGCGTCAAGTATGGAGTGCACAAGCGCGAGTTTCCAGCCCCAATATCAGCGGACTAGGGCGGATCGGTTGCCAAACGTGTCAAGCGCGCCACAAATTCGGGGTCATTAGCGCAATAATCGCCAAAGTTTCCAACCGACCCAGCACCATTGCGCCGCTGAGAATGATTTTCGCGGCCAATCCCAGTTCAATCAAACGAATGGGTGTATCGGCGGCATGTTCGATCAGCGGCCCGGTGGTCGATAGTGTCGCAACCGACATGACCACAGCAGCATCGAATGATGTACCGGTTAGGGTCAGCAGCAATGTGACCCCGGCCAGCGACATCGCAAAGAGCATAAAGAAGATCCACGCGATGAACGCGCCGTTACTTTGCAGCCGCCGTCCCGCCGCACCGGCCCCGCTTACGGAATTGGGATAGACCAGACGGTCCATCTCGCGCACGCCATTTTGATAAAGCGCAAAGACCCGCAGCAGTTTCACACCGCCCGCCGTAGTGGCCACGCCGCCGCCGATCAGGGCAAGCCCCATGAGAACCAGGCCCGGCGTGCGCAGGCCCGACCAGTTCTGCGCATCCGACCAATGCTCTGACACAAAACCGGTGGTCGTCAGGAAGGAGAGCACGGTAAACAGCCCACCCCAAAGCGCCTGAAGCGCGCGGGCGCCATCGACCTCAACCTCAACCTCGAACGCGCCAATCCAATGGCGGGCGAAAAGCAGCAAAGGCACGCCGATCACCACAAGAAGGCCGATGCGGAACTCAGGATCGGTCATCAGCCCGCCTTGGGTCGCCGTAATTGTGTCTTTGGAAAAGGTGAGACGTGAAAGCGCGAACAGCATGAAAAGCATCATCACCGCTTCGCCAGAGGCACCAATCTGCGCGTTATCCACCCCGCCGACCGGGGAAATGCCCGATGTCGCCAAGACCGACATCGCATGACAAAGGGCAACCAATGCCGTCTCTCCACCGATCACGAGCAAGAGCCACAGCAGCAACGTCAACCCGGTGTATATCGGCAGCAACGCCTGTGTTGTTCGTAGCAAACGCTGGCGCGGGGTGATCTTGCCCATCCGGGCGCCGATACGGTCGTCGGGCCGTCCGGGTTCGGCCTGAGCGGTCACTTCAAATCCCCCCAAGTGCAGGGGCGCCAGAATTGCCGACGCTGTGACCCACATAAGCAAGCCGCCCATCCAGCCGACCTGCGCACGCCAGAGATGCAGCGTATTGCTCAACCGGGCGGGGTTTTCAAACATCGTCGCCCCAGTGGTGGTCAAGGCGCTGACCATCTCGAAATAGACATTCACAAAACGGGTGGTCGGCAGTGCCTCAAGAAAGGGAATCGCGAAAAACACTGGTAGAAAGACAAAAGCCGAGAGCAGGGACAACAGCGGCCCCAATGCGCCGTCCAAAGGTTTGCGCCCGGCATGGGCGATGGCAATCAGGGTGAAAGCGACAAGCCCCAGAACTCCAGCATAAAGGAACGCGCGGCTGGCCTGATGATCATTCACCACCAACCCGTAGATCGACGGCAAAAGCATGGATACAGCAGAGACGCCGAACAATTGCAGGAACAGCGGCAGCTGCACGATCTCTCGGCGGATGCCGGTCGGTCGGATGCTGGTCGGTTGCGTCACGCGGCGCTCCTGCGCTTAGAAAAAGTCGATCGAGACCTGCAAAAGCTGCTCAACCCGTGGCACATCTTCGGCCAAAGCAAAGAGGGCGACAACATCGCCTTCGTCAATTCGGGTGCTGCCCATGGGGCGGATCACCTTGCCTTCTTTGCGCAGCATGCCGATCAACACGCCCTCAGGGAAGTCAATTTCCGACACTTTTTTGCCCGCGAGGGGCGATGTCGACAGCACTTCGGCCTCGATCACCTCGGCCTCGGCATCGCCGATGGAATAGACCGCCCGCACCCGCCCATGGCGGATGTGGCGCAGGATCGAACTGACCGTCGTGGCGCGCGGATTGATATAGGCGTCGATGCCAAGGTGGGTCATCAGCGGCACCAGCGTCGGGTCATTGATCAGCGCGATGACATAGGGGCAGCCTTCGGCCTTGGCGCGCACACATGACAGCATGTTGGTCTTGTCGTCATCCGTCACCGCCAGCATCGCATCGGCACGGCTGATGCCCGCCTCGGCCAGCAGCGCGGCATCAAGCCCGTCGCCATTCAGCACGATGGTCCGCTCCAAGCCTTCAGCGGCGCGTTCGGCGCATTTGCGGTTTTTCTCGATCATCTTGGTGCGCACGCGCAGCGGCCCGGCCTCAAGGTGCTGCGCCACGGTCAGGCCGACATTGCCCCCGCCCACTAGCACGACACGCTCTTGCTTGGTGGTCTGCTTGCCGAAAATCTCCATCGTGCGGGCGATGTCGTCGTGATGCGAAAACACGTAGCAGTCATCGCCAACGAAAAGCTGATCCTTCGCCTCGGGCGCGAACAGCGTGCCATCGCGGCGCACGCCTACAACAACCGCGCGTAGGGTCGAGAAGAGATCAGTCAACTGCCGCAACGGCGTGTTCACTACCGGGCAATCGCTATCGATGGAAATCCCGAGAAGCTGCGCCTGCCCGTCCATGAAAATCTCTGTGTCAAAGGCGGCGGGCGCGCTGAGACGCTGAAGGGCTGCGGTGGCGACCTCTTTCTCAGGGGAAATCACCACGTCGATCGGCATGTGATCACGGCGGTAAAGGTCGGAGTAGATCGCATCCAGATAGGATTGGCTGCGCAGACGGGCGATCTTGCGGTTGATGCCAAAGACCGAATGCGCCACCTGACAGGTCACCATATTGACCTCGTCCGAGTGGGTCGCGGCGATGATCATCTCGGCGTCCCGCGCGCCCGCACGGTCCAACACGTCGGGGTAGCTGGCGAAACCGGCGATGCCCTGCACATCCAACGTATCGGTGGCGCGGCGGATCAATTCGGCATTGCTGTCGACCACGGTCACATCGTTGCGCTCTCCGCTGAGGTGACGGGCAATCTGCCAACCCACCTGCCCTGCGCCGCAAATGATGATTTTCATGAAGGCTTCCTTACCCTGAGCAAAGATCGTGTGAGGGTTGTCTTAGGTCGGTTAGAGGGCATGACAGATGGGTTGGCAAGGGTCAAATCAATTGTGTTTACCCCACAACAACGGCATGATGGCGCTATGAAACCGATATCGCTTCGCCCGTCCCGCACCGCCTTTGCCCTGATGCTCGTCTCCTTGGGGGCTGCTGCCTGCGCGCCGCTGAACACCTATTACAAGCCCGGCGCCAGTGTTGCGCAGGTCAACCGTGCGACAACAGCTTGCGAGGTTAAGGCACTGCGCGATGTGCCGATCTCAACCCAAGTGCGCCGCGGCCCGCCGCGCTATGTGCCCCAGCGTCGCCGCTGTAATGCAGACAATAAATGCAGGTACACGGGGGGCTTTTACGTGCCCGGCCGGGTGGAGACGTTTGACCCCAACGAAGGGCTCCGCAACCGGGTTGAAGGGCAATGTATGGCCGATCAGGGCTTTGCCCCGGTGTCGATCCCCGCATGCCCAAACAACGTCGCCCGCGCCGCACCACCGCGCGCAACCACAACCCTGCCTGCGCTGAACTCTAACTCTTGCGTGATCCGCAATAACAACGGATCTTTCCAGATCGTTACGCGCGGTTAAATCGAATGTGCGAGGGGGCGCACCCCTCGCGCGCGTCCGGCGGGGTCTAACCCGTCGCCTCCACCTCTTCGTCCACATGCGCGATCCGCACACCTGCCTTGGCCGAGGTCACAACGCCAAGCGATTTCAGCTTACGGTGCAGGGCGCTGCGTTCCATGCCGACGAAATTCGCGGTGCGGCTAATGTTGCCGCCAAAACGGTTGATCTGAGTCAGCAGGTATTCCCGCTCGAAGGCCTCGCGCGCTTCGCGCAACGGCAGTGTTGCCAATGCGCCCGAAAGCACCACACGCCCATCGTCGCCGCCTGCTTCTTCCTCTCCGGGCAACTCGCGGGCCTCAATCGGGCCGGTGCCATCGCCAAGGATCAGAACCCGCTCGACAAGGTTTTTGAGTTGCCGCACATTGCCGGGCCAGACCATCGTCTGCATCAAGGCCACGGCATCGTCTGTCAACGCGCGCTCGGGCAGACCTTGCGAGGCTTTGAATTCGGCGATGAAATGCTCGGCCAAAAACGGAATGTCCTCTCGCCGTTCTTCGAGCGAGGGCACGGCAATCGGCACGACGTTAAGGCGGTGGTAAAGCTCTTGGCGGAATGTATCGGCCTTGATTGCCTGATCCAGATCGCGATTGGTCGACGAAATCACCCGCAGATCAACCCGCACCTTGTCGGTCCCGCCGACGCGGGTGAACTGTTGGTCCACCAGCACCCGAAGGATCTTGGACTGGGTGCCAAGCGGCATGTCCGCGACCTCATCAAAGTAGATCACCCCGCCGTGCGCCTGTTCCAACAACCCTGGCTCGATCCCCCGGTCCGGCGTCTCGCGGCCAAAAAGCACCTCTTCCATCCGGTCCGGGGCCACCCCGGCGCAATTGACGGTGATAAAGGGCGCAGAGGCGCGGGCGGAATGGGCATGAATATAGCGCGCGGCCACTTCCTTGCCCGATCCGGCGGGGCCGGTCAGCATCACGCGGCCATTGGATTTGGTCACCTTGTCGAGCTGGCTCAGCAAGGCGCGATAGGGCGCGGAGGTGCCGATCATCTCAGAGGTGGCAACATCGCGGCGCTTGAGGTTCTGGTTCTCCCGGCGCAGGCGCGAGGTTTCCATCGCGCGGCGGATCACCACCAACAGTTGGTCAATGTTAAAGGGCTTTTCGATAAAGTCGTAGGCACCTTGTTTGATCGCTGCGACGGCAATTTCGATATTTCCGTGGCCTGAGATAATCACCACCGGCACATCCGGGTTGTCGCGTTTGACGGTTTTGAGAATGTCGATCCCGTCCATCCGGCTGTCTTTCAGCCAAATGTCGAGGATGATCAGCGCCGGTGCCTCGGTGTTGATTTCTGCCATCGTCTCGTCTGAGTTGCTGGCCAATCGCGTGGCAAAGCCTTCGTCCTGAAGGATATCCGAGATCAACTCACGGATGTCGCGTTCGTCATCTACAATTAGGATGTCACTCATCTGCCTTGTCCCCTTGGTCTGTCGTTGTGTCGATTGCCAGCGGCAGCGTAATAACCGCCATGGCCCCGTGATGGTCTTGCCCGTCGAACGCGGGCGCGGTTTCGAGCGTCAGGCTCCCGCCATGTTCCTCGATAATCTTTTTGACGATCGGCAGCCCCAGCCCGGTACCTTCACTGCGCGTGGTCACATAGGGCTCAAACAGCCGTGCGCGGTCTTCGGGCAGACCGATGCCATTGTCGGCAATGGTCAGCCGCAAGAGCCGGTTATCCGGTGTAAGCGCCACGCGGATTTGCGGCACATGCCCCTCGGGCGCGCCGTCTTTCTTCAGGCTATCAATGGCTTCGCCCGCGTTCTTGATCAGATTGGTCAGCGCCTGCGAGATCATCGTGCCGTCGATATTGGCCATGACCGGCTGCGCGGGCAGTTCTATCTTGATACCCACGTCCTCTTGCCGGCTTTGCTGTAACATAACCGCATCGCGTAGCAATTGCGTGATGTCCTGACGGCTGGTTTCCGGTTCTGGCATTCGCGCAAATTTTGAGAATTCGTCGACGATGCGCCGCAGATCGCCGGTTTGACGGATGATAACGCCCGTCATCTGCTCTAGCGCGTCGTCATCCCCTTCGGCCATTTTAGGGCCGAACTTGCGGCGAATACGCTCCGCGCTCAACTGGATCGGCGTTAGTGGGTTTTTAATCTCATGGGCAATACGGCGTGCCACATCGCCCCATGCGGCCATGCGCTGCGCGCTGACCAGATCGGTCACATCGTCAAAGGCCACCACATAGCCTTCGAGGTTGCCATCCTTGGCGCGGCGCGTGGCCATGCGAACCAGCAAGTTTTCCATCGCCCCTTGGCGCGACACCTTGACCTCGGCCTGCGCCACCTCATCTGTTGCGGTTTTCACTGTTTCAAACAGCGGCCCGAACTCGGGCACCGCAAGGGTCAGCGGCAGGCTTTGCTGATCTTCGGACCAATCCAACAGCCGCATGGCAGAGCGGTTGACGAAGGTCACGCGCCCCTCCGGGTCCAGCCCCACCACGCCAGAGGTGACCGAGCTTAGCACGGAATCGAACAGGCGGCGGCGACGCTCAATCTGGTCGGTATTTTCCAGCAACGTCTCGCGTTGGCCTTTCAACTGCCGCGTCATCTGGTTGAAGTAACGTCCCAGCATGGCAATTTCGTCATCGCCCTCTTCTTCGCGGACCTGCACGTTCAGATCACCCGCACCCACCTGTTGCGCGGCGCCGGTCAAGCGCCCAACCGGGCCGGAGAGCCGTTCAGCAAACCACAGGCCCAACCAGACAGCGGCCAGTATCAGGATCACTGCAAAGCCAAGATAGACCAGCGCAAATTCAAACAGCAGCCGCCCGCGTTCGGATTCAAGCTGTTGATACAGACGCACCGTTTCTTTGGTTTCATCCAGCAGGGCCAGAATCTCACCATCCACGGCGCGGGACACATAGAGGAAGCGATCCACATAGGCATCCATCGGCACCAGTGCGCGGAATTCGTTGTTGGGCCAATCTTCGATGACCAGAAGGCCTTCTTCGCTGGCGGCTTCAAGCTGCGCCTCGGTGGGGGCCTCAAAATCAAACAGATAAGACCGATCACCGCGGGCGCGGATTTGCGCAGTACTGTCAATCAGGAAGGCTTCGCGCAGGCCGCGCTGAATTTGCCGCTGGCCCTCGCCCAAAAGCTCACTGTCGCTGAGGTTGATCCCCTGCGCACGGGCGCTATCGATGCTGCGGGCAAGGGTTTGCGCATCTAAGATCAGGCCTTCGCGCTGCTCGGCCTCATAGGCCTCTGCCGCAGCGAGCGAAGAGCCAACCACGCCGCTGACCCGGTCAGAGAACCAGCCTTCGAGGCCCACATTTACTGTCAGCCCCGCAAATATCGCTACTGTCACCGTGGGGATCAACGCCATCAGCGCGAAGACACCCGTCAATCGCAGGTGCAACCGAGAGCCCGCCGATTTAGCGCGGCGCGCTGAGATCAGCCGCCCGACCTGAATGAGAACCAGCGCCGCCACCAGCAGCACATAGACCAGATCGGACAACAGAATGAGCCGCAGGTTGAGCGTATCCGCCCCCTGCCCTAGCGGCCCGAGCGCCAGATAGGTCGCCAGTGCCAAGACCGGCCCCAACACAACCAGTCCAAAGGTGGACCAATTGCGCAGCCGTTTGACCCGCCTGAGACGCCCCAACCGCTCGAGCTTGAACCTGCGTGACCGGGTTGCCACCCCCATACCTCACCGATGTTGTGATGCATCGCTACATCAACCGCCATATTATGTGGTCCTGACCGGGATAGTACCCCGATGGCCACTGTTATGTGGCTCTTTTACATCATCTTGCGGCCCCGTGTCACCTCAATATCGAGGTCTGTGATCTTCTTGCGCAAAGTATTTCTGTTTATCCCCAACAGAGCGGCACATTTTGCTTGATTACCTGCGGTTGCAGCCAGTGCGATTTCAATCATCGGCAGTTCAACTTCACGCAATATCCGCGCGTAAAGCCCCGGAGGCGGCAACATAGAGCCGTGCAAATCAAAGTAGCGTTGCAAATGCCGCTCGACCGACGCGCCCAGACGTTCGGTATCGGCCTCAGTCTGCATGGGCGCCGGGCCGGTCTGCGCCCCAAGCAAGAGTTCGGCCTCACTCGCTGGGATTTCTGCTGCCTGACTGGCCAGCGCCAACTGGCGCATCGCATGTTCCAATTGGCGGACATTTCCGGGCCATGGGAATTTGAGCAGAATTTGCGACGCTTTATCAGAGAGTTTGCGCGGTGACGCTGGGCCGGGATTGGCACGGGCCAAGAAATGATCGGCCAACAGCGGGATATCTTCGACACGGTCGCGCAGTGCGGGCACTTCGAGGGTCGCCCCTGACAGGCGATAATAGAGATCGCGCCGCAGCCTGCCGTCTTGCATTGCGGCATCCAGATCGCTCTGGCTGGTCGCCATAAAGCGCGGCGCGTCATCGCCCGGCGCGTCCATCATCCGCACCAAACGGGCCTGAATATCCTGAGGGAAGTCCGCGATCTCATCGATCATCAGGGTGCCACCGCCCACCCGCGCCAGCACCCGTGCCGGGCCCTCGATGTCTGCAAGATCAGCATCGGTAACTGTCACAAAAGGCAGGCTGCGTCGGTCGGAAAAATCATGGATCGCGCGTGCAATGAGTGACTTACCCGATCCGCTCTCGCCCCAGATAAGCACCGGCAGATCGGTGTTCATCACCCGCGCCACGGTGCGGTAGAGCGCCTGCATCACCGGAGTGCGGCCAATCATCGGCAGATCGTCACGCTCCGCGTCGATCTCGGCACTGTCGTCGGGGGCCGTTTTGCGGCTGAGCGTCGTGCGCTGCTCCAAGGCACGGGCGGTGCGTTTCATCAGGTCCGGCAGGTCGAAGGGTTTGGGCAAATAGTCAAAGGCTTCGGCCTCTGCCGCCTTGATCGCTGTCATGATTGTGTTCTGCGCTGAAATGACGATCACCGGCAGGCCGGGGCGATCCTGCGCGATTTTCGGCAGCATTTCCAGACCGTTGCCATCGGGCATGACCACGTCAGAGATCACCGCGTCGCCCTTGCCCTCGCTGACCCATCGCATCAGGGTGGTCAGGCTTGAGGTCGCATGAACCTTACAGCCCGCGCGGGTCAGCGCTTGGGTCAGAACGGTGCGGATTGTACGGTCGTCATCGGCGACGAGGATGGTGCCATCCATGTCAATTCTCCTTAAGGGCTGCAGCGCCTGCACGCGGCAACGAGATGCGAAATGCGGTTCGACCGGGGGCGGAACTGACAGAAATCCAGCCTCCATGGTCTGAGATAATCTTGCTCACCAAGGCGAGGCCGAGCCCGGTGCCATTCTCACGACCCGAGACGAATGGGTCGAAAACATCGGCGCGGATATGCTCCGGCAGGCCGGGGCCATCGTCGATCACCTCAATCTGCAGGGGCAGGAGCTGGCCATTGCCATCAGCACGGCGCAACTGGAACCCGTGTTCATAAAAACTGCGCAACCGGATCGTACCACCGGCGTCGCCCGCGGCCTCAGCAGCGTTGCGGATCAAGTTCAGCAAGACCTGCAAAAGCTGATCCTTGTCGCCAAGCGCAGGCGGCAGCGAGGGATCGTAGTCCTCGATAATCCTCATTTTCGAGCCGAATCCTAACAGCGCCGAACGGCGGGCGCGGTCAAGCACATCATGCAGGTTCACCGGCTTCCGCTCCGGTGCCATCAGGTTGCCAAATTGCTCGACCTGTTCCAGCAGTTTTACGATGCGACGACTTTCGGCGACGATAAGATCCGTCAGTTCCAGGTCACTTTTGGACAGATTCATTGACAAGAGCTGTGCCGCCCCCGTGATCCCTGCCAGCGGGTTCTTGATCTCATGGGCCAGCATCTCGGCCATGCCGATGGCGGATTTGGCGGCGGATTTTACGCTGTGGTCTTGCGTGATGCGCCCTGCCAATTCGCGCGGTGTGATCATCAAGATCATCTGCCCGTCCCCGCCCGCCAGCGGCGCAATCTGCAGACCGCATTGCAAAGGCGCCCGCTGCATCGCGCCGACATCCACGTCATTCACAAACAGCGGCGTACCCTGCAGACGCGCGCGGGCAAAAGCAGCCTCTAGCGGGTGATCCACCGCGATCAGATGCCAAAGCGATTGACCAATCGTCGCGCGGGCAGACGCGTTAAGGAAACCTTCGGCAGAGGGGTTCAGATCATCAACCCGGTCGTCGGCACCAATGATAAAGGCGGGCACCGGCAGAGAACTCCAAATCTGCCGTTCCGGTGTCTCGGCTCTCATGCTGCAACCGGGGTTTGCGTGGCTGCGGCATCATACTGCATCGCCTCTGCGATCAAATCGAAGGTGGTGTTCACTTCTCGCGCGGTCAGCACGGCGCGGCGCAGATCAGAGGGGGTATCGCAATGATCCATGTACCAGCCTAAATGTTTTCGCGCCACCTTGGCCCCCAGATCGGCCCCGTAGAAGCGCAGCATTTCGTCGTAATGCTCTGCAACCATCTCGGCCATTGCCGCCCCTTTGGGGATCATCGGTGCAGGGCGCCCGTGCAGGTCATGGGCGATCTGCGCCAGCAGCCAAGGCCGCCCTTGCGCACCGCGCCCAACCATCACTCCATCTGCGCCCGACAGGCGCAGTGCTGTCCGTGCCTCTTTGCTGCCGATGATATCACCATTGGCGATGACGGGGACATTCACGGACTCTTTCACCGCTCGGATCGCAGCCCAATCGGCTCGGCCTTTGTAGAACTGACAGCGCGTGCGCCCGTGAATGGTGATCATCTGCACGCCTGCGTCCTCGGCTCGTTTGGCGATAGGTGCTGCGTTAAGCATATTGTCGTCCCAGCCCAGCCGGGTTTTCAGCGTCACCGGCACGTTCACCGCGCCGACCACCGCTTCGATCAGCCGCAGCGCGTGATCTGGCGTCTTCATCAGCGCGGAGCCGGAAGCCCCCTGCGTCACTTTCTTGGCCGGGCATCCCATATTGATATCGATGATCCGCGCGCCCATCGCCTCGACCATCCGTGCGGCTTCGGCCATCGGTTCGGCCTCGCGCCCCGCCAGTTGTACCGAGGTGCCAATGACGTCCAATCCCAATTCCGCCTTCTCGCGGGTACCGGGGCGGCGGCTGAGCAGTTCTTGGCTGGCGACCATCTCGGACACGACCAACCCGGCTCCGAATCGCGCCACGAGGCTGCGATAGGGCAAATCGGTGATCCCGGCCATCGGGGCGAGGAAAACCGGCGGGTCAAAATCTAGAGGGTCGGCGGTCACATGCTTAATCCTTGTGCGGTCCCCTGCTGTGTAGACCTGCCACCGGGCGACCTCAATAAAACAAGCTAGAAAAGCAGCTATGCGCCAAGCAATTGCCTAATTTTTAGGCAGCGCCCCCAGATTGCACCCTGCCCCCGCTTTGCCTAGACAGGGCCATGACCCCTATATTATCCGGAACGCCCTTATGAGTATCGCAGCCCTGATCGTCGCCGCCGGGCGTGGCAGCCGCGCGGGCGGCCCACAGCCAAAACAATGGCAGGCACTTGCTGGCGCGCGGGTGATCGACCACACGCTCGCTGCTTTTCGGGCGCTGCCACAAATTACCGAAATTGTTCTGGTACTGCACGAAGATGAAATGGATCAGGCCAAGGCTTTTGCGGCTCAGGGCATCACCGTGACGACTGGCGGGGCCGAGCGTGCCGCCTCGGTCCAGCGCGGTCTTGCGGCGATCCGGCAGGCCGAAAAGGTGCTCATACATGACGCCGCGCGGCCCTGCGTATCGGTTGAGATCATTGCCAGCGTGATTAGCGCACTCGATCAAAATCAAGCCGCAGCCCCCGGATTGCCCGTGACAGACGCCCTATGGCAGGGCACCAACGGACTAGTTACTGGCGCACAGGACCGCAGCGCCCTTTATGCTGCGCAAACGCCGCAGGGGTTTGACCTTGCCGCGATCCGCACCGCCCATGCCAGCTATGGTGGCGCGGCGGCGGATGATGTCGAAGTGGCTCGCGCCGCGGGCCTGACCGTTGCCATCACCCAAGGCAGCGCCGATAACCTGAAAATCACACGGCCCGAGGATTTTGCCCGCGCCGCCCGTATATTGGAGACCCGCATGGACATTCGCACCGGCAACGGATTTGACGTGCACGCCTTCGGCCCCGGAGACCACGTGACGCTCTGCGGCATCGACATTCCGCACACCCACGGGCTGGTCGGCCATTCCGACGCCGATGTGGCGCTGCACACGGTGACCGATGCGATCTATGGCGCGCTGGCGCGCGGCGACATCGGCCAGCATTTCCCGCCGAGTGATCCGCAGTGGAAAGGCGCGCGCAGTGATATTTTCCTGCGTCATGCCGCACGGATGGCGCGCGACATGGGATTCGCCCTTACCCATGTCGATTGCACCCTCATATGCGAGACACCCAAGATCGGGCCCCATGTGCAACCGATGCGCGCCTCCATGGCCGAGATGCTGGGACTTGAGATCGACCGCGTATCCGTTAAAGCGACCACAAGCGAGCGCCTCGGCTTTACCGGGCGCGGCGAAGGCATTGCCTGTATGGCCACAGCAACATTGGTGAAAACATGACCCTTGCTCATCTGATCGCGACGCTTTTGGGCGTCGGCCATATCCGTCCCGCACCGGGCACATGGGGCTCACTGATCGCCCTGCCCTATGCGTGGCTGTTGCATGTGCTGGGGGGCTTTCCCCTGCTGGTGATCGGGATCCTCGTGGCGATCCCCTTGGGCTGGTGGGCAACTGCACGCTACACGGCAGGCGGGCCGGATCATGATCCTGGCGAGGTGGTGGTCGACGAGTTGGTGGGCCAGTGGATCGCGCTCTTGCCGCTCTCTTACGCTGCGTGGTCAATGCAGATACCGATCCTTGCCATGTGGCCCGGTTGGATCGCCGCTTTTGCGCTGTTCCGGCTATTTGATATCACCAAACCGCTGATCATCGGCTGGGCTGACCGTCAGGGCGGGCCGTGGGGCGTGATGCTGGACGATATTTTTGCCGGGGTATTCGCGGCACTTGGCGTCATGGCGCTGGCCGCGCTGTATCACGGGGTCCTGTAAATGAGCCTCGCCGCGCAGCTTCTCGAAAAATCCCGCGAAACCGGCGCGATGGTCGCCTGCGCGGAGAGTTGCACGGGCGGAATGGTGGCCGCCGCGCTGACTGATCTGCCGGGGTCATCGGCCCTGCTGGAGCGCGGCTTCGTTACCTATACCAATGCTGCGAAAACAGCGATGTTGGGCGTGTCAGAGGCGACGCTTGCGCAATGGGGCGCGGTATCAGAACAGGTGGCTCAGGAGATGGCCACAGGCGCATTGGCTCTCTCCGAGGCGCAAATCGCCGTGTCGATCACCGGCATCGCAGGCCCCGGCGGGTCAGAGCATAAGCCCGAAGGCCGCGTCTGCTTTGGCCTTGCCACAGCGGCGGGCGTTCAAACGGAAACCATGGATTTCGGCGCACAAGGCCGCGACGCGGTGCGCCTAGCAGCCCGTGACCATGCGCTTGGCCTTTTATTGCGCGGCTATGAGGCGCTATAGGCGTTAGCCCTGCGGCCCGTAGAGTTCCTTTGCCCGCGCTTCAAAGGCCCGCACGATCCGCTGCATCGCCTCGTTAAAGACGACACCAATGAGCTTTTGCAGGATCGCGTTGCGGAACTCAAAATCGACGAAGAAATGCACCTGACAGCCTTCGGGGCTATCCTCAAAATGCCAGTTCGATTTCATATATTTGAACGGGCCATCCAGATATTCAGTGTCGATCTTCTTGGCCTCGGGCCACAGCACCACACGGCTGGTGAATCGCTCGCGGAACACTTTGAATGAAATCACCAGATCTGCGTCCATCACCCGATGGTCGCCCCGATCTTCGTCGCTACGGATGCGTGCCGCAGCGGTCCAAGGCAGAAATTCAGGATAGCGGCCCACATCGGCAACCAGATCATACATCTGTTGCGCGCTATAGGGCAATTGGCGGGTCTCAGAATGGGTGGGCATTGCGTTCCGTTGCGTTGCGAGTTACCTCCTATCTCACTGTTCGACCCCGCAAATTCAAGGGCAAAACCATGGCACAACGGCCTTACGTCATCGATGAAATGATCTCGGCCAAGGCCATCGCGGCCCGGATCGAAGACCTCTGCCGCGAGATTCACAGCGAATTTACCGGCACCGACAAACTAGTTGTCGTCGGCCTGCTGCGCGGCTCTTTCGTGTTCATTGCCGATTTGGTGCGCGAACTAGACCTGCCGATCGAAGTCGATTTCCTCGAAGCCTCCAGCTATGGCGACGGCATGGAGAGCAGCCGAGAAGTGCGTATTCTCAAGGACTTGCGCGGCGCCATCGAAGGGCGCGACGTGCTGGTCGTCGAAGATATCGTCGACACAGGCCACACGCTGCACCATGTCACCAACCTGCTGCGCTCGCGCGAACCTGCCCGGTTGAAATCCATTGCCCTGCTCGACAAACCCACCCGTCGTGAGGTTGATCTCAAGGCCGATTGGACCGGCTTTGAGATTCCCGATGAATTTGTTGTGGGCTACGGCATCGACTTTGCCCAACGCAACCGCAACCTGCCCTTCATCGGCAAGGTGCGCTTTACGTGATTGACCCACGGTGGCTGCTGCGCATGTCCCAATGGGCGCGCAATCCACCGTCCACGAAACGCGTGATCGTGGTCTTCGCGATCATTGCGGCGGCCTTGGCCATCGGCTTGATCGAATGGCTGGGCTACTGGCCTGACTGGGCCACAGCAGAGCGCATCCCCCGCCGGTTCTAAGCTGAACCGCGCCCCTTATTCCGCTGATCACGTTTTTGTTTTTTGTTGCAAGCCGCGCCCATGTTACGCTGCGACAAGAAAAGGGAGATGACCATGCATTTGACAAAGAGCATTACCGCCATCGGCATCGGCGCCGCGATGATCGCGACCGCTGGCTTCGCCGCCAGCCACAGTGAAAAAGCCGCCAGCGCCGCCGTCAACGCGCGCCACGCGCAGATGCAATTGATCGCCTATCACACCGGCATCTTGGGCGGCATGGCCAAGGGCGAGACGGAATACAATGCCGACATGGCCACCGCTGCCGCGACCAACCTTCATGCCGCTGCAGGGTTTGCGCCGGGCACGCTATGGCTTGAAGGGACCGAGCAAGGGGCCGTCGAAGGTTCTCGGGCCAAGACAGAAATCTGGTCCGATTCTGAAGGGTTTAACGATGCTTTCATGGCGCTGGAAACCGCCAGCGCGGATATGATCGAAGCCGCAGGCACCGACCTTGATGCGCTAAAGGCCGGCATGGGTGCTGTGGGCAAAGCCTGTGGCGCCTGTCATGACGATTACCGCGGCCCAAAGAACTGATCCTTGCGCCGTGTAATTCCTGCACTGCTCGGCTGTGCCGTCCTTGGCGCGGCCCTTGGCTGGGTCATTACCCGGCCCGATCCGCTTGAGCCGTCCTACGGCGCGGGGCTGACGCCTGAACCCGAAGCGGGTGCGCTGGTCTTTGCCGCAGGCGGCTGCGTTTCCTGCCATGCCGCCCCTGAGAGTGAGGGGGATGAGATGCTGGTTTTGGCCGGTGGCCTGCCCTTCCCCAGCGATTTCGGCACCTTTCACGCGCCCAACATATCACCAGACCCGACCCACGGCATCGGTGAGTGGAGCTTGCCGGAATTCGCCCGCGCCGTGACGCGCGGCGTTTCGCCCGAAGGCCAGCACTACTATCCCGCCTTTCCCTATACGGCCTACCAGCATCTCGCCCCGCAGGATGTGGTGAACCTATTCGCCTATATGCAGACCTTACCTGCCGCAGAGGTGCCGAGCCTGCCGCATGAGGTGGGCTTTCCCTTCAACATCCGTCGGGGGCTTGGCGCGTGGAAGGTTATGTTCTTTAACGAAGATTTCGTGCTGGCCGATGCGTCAGATGCACAGGTGGAGCGCGGGCGCTACCTTGTCGAAGGGCTGGCCCATTGCGGCGAATGCCACACGCCGCGCAATGCCTTGGGCGGGTTAGAGCAGGACGCTTGGCTAACCGGCGCGCCGAACCCCTCGGGCAAGGGGCGCATCCCCGGCATCACCCCCGCACATCTTGAGTGGTCCAAGGCCGATCTGGTGGAATATTTCACCTCCGGCTTCACGCCGGAATACGACAGCGCGGGCGGAGAGATGGCCGAGGTGGTCAGTAACCTTGCCCAACTTCCCGAGAGCGACCGCGAAGCAATTGCGGCCTACCTCCAGGCCCTGCCCGGCGGCTAACGCCGGGCACATCTTTTTAGAATTACGCGATACCCAGCTTGCGGTTCCGCGCCTCGCGCAGACGAGCGAAATCGTCGCCTGCGTGATAGCTCGACCGGGTCAGCGGCGTGGCGGAGACCATGAGGAACCCCTTGCCGTAAGCTGCTTTTTCGTAAGAGGTGAATTCCTCCGGCGTGACGAAACGGTCCAGCGCATGGTGCTTGGGCGTGGGCTGTAGATATTGGCCGATGGTCAGGAAATCGATGTCGGCGGCGCGCATGTCTTCCATCACCTGAATGACCGCTTGGCGGTCTTCGCCCAAGCCCACCATGATGCCCGATTTGGTGAACATTGACGGGTCCAGTTCCTTTACCCGCTGAAGCAGGCGGAGGGAGTGGAAGTAGCGCGCGCCGGGGCGCACTTCGGGGTAGAGGCCGGGGACGGTTTCAAGGTTGTGGTTGAACACATCCGGCCGCGCTTCGACAACCTTTTCAAGGGCTTCCGGGCCGCAACGGATGAAATCCGGTGTCAGAATTTCGATCGTCGTGTCGGGGCTGCGGTGGCGCACGGCGCGGATGGTCTGGGCGAAATGTTCCGCCCCGCCGTCTTCGATATCGTCGCGGTCAACGCTCGTGATAACCACATGGTTCAGCCCCAGTTTGGAGACCGCATCAGCCACACGTCCCGGCTCGAACACATCCAGCGCCTCGGGCGGCTTGCCGGTGGCGATGTTGCAGAAAGTACAGGCGCGGGTGCAAACCTCGCCCATGATCATCATCGTGGCGTGACCCTGAGACCAGCATTCGCCCACATTGGGGCAGCCCGCCTCTTCGCAGACCGTGGTCAGCTTATTGTCACGCATGATGCGCGCTGTCTCGGCATAGCCTTTGCCGCCGGGCGCTTTGACCCTGATCCAGCTCGGTTTTTTCGGCTGGGCGTTGTCGGGCTTGCGCGCCTTTTCGGGGTGGCGCTGTTCGGGTATCTTCAGATCGCGCATCGGGGGCCTCTGATCATTGTGTCGCACCCTGTTTATCACAGTCCTTAACCCGATGACCACCTACAGCATGCGCCCCCACGACAAGGCTGCCATGCACCAGCGGCATCGCCCCCGCGCCTTTATTTAGAGCGTTGTTTTTCAATTGGAAAATTACAATGCAGTTGCAGCATCGCGAGAGTTGCTCAGGCTGCCTATATGGGCTACCAACCGACAAAGATTCCAATCCGAGAAAGAGAGACGCGATGAAACCCGGTATTCAAGTTCCCAACGTCACCTTCAAGACGCGCGTGCGCGACGAAAGCATCGAAGGCTCCAACCCCTTCCGCTGGGAAGACAAGACCAGCGAAGATTTCTTCAAAGGCAAGCGCGTTGTCCTGTTCTCGCTTCCCGGTGCCTTCACGCCCACATGCAGCACCTACCAGCTGCCCGGTTTTGAGAACAACTTCGCCGCGTTCCAAGAGCATGGCATCGACGGCATCTACTGCCTGTCGGTCAATGACAGCTTTGTCATGAACAAATGGAAAGAGATGCAGGGCGTCCAGAACATCGACGTGATCCCTGATGGGTCGGGCGAATTCACCCGCCGCATGGGCATGTTGGTCGCCAAGGACAACCTCGGCTTTGGCGCGCGCAGCTGGCGCTATGCGGCGATCGTCAACGACGGTCAGATCGAAGCATGGTTCGAAGAGCCCGGCATCAGTGACAACCACGGCGATGACCCCTACGGCGTGTCCAGCCCCGAGACCGTGCTGGCATACCTCGAAAATCAGAAACAGACCGAAGCGGCCTAAGCCCTTTGAGTGACCGGATCGGGCCTTTTGGCCCGGTCCCTTTGACCCCGCTGCCCCGCCCGCGCCTAGTATGTCGCGCGCAGCTGCCCGGTCAGCCCTTCCCCCACCTCCGTCAACGTCTCGGCCAATTGCGCCGCCCAACCGCTGCCCGGCGTGCCCGCCCGGCGCACGAGCCCGATTTGCCGCGCAGGCTCCGGTGTGCCGAAACGGTGCAGCCGTAGGCCCGGCGCGGCATCAAGTTCAGTCTTGGCGGCGATCTCGGGCATCAAGGTCATGCCAAACCCCGCCTCCACCAGCCGCGACAGGGTCGCGAGGGACGAAGCGCCTGTGTGGATACCCGCCTGCGTCCGGTCCCGCTGACAGACCTCCAGCGCTTGATCGGTCAGGCAGTGACCGTCTTCCAGCAGCATCAGCGGCGTGCGGGCCAGATCGGTCGGACGGACAACTTCCGCCCCCGCCATCCGCTCAGCAGAGCCCGCCAGCAAAAAGCGATCTTCGAACAGGGGTAGTTCGGCCAGTCCGGTTTCGCCTGTTGGCACCGCCATCACCGCCGCATCCAGCGCCCCGGCCCGCAGATCGGCCAGCAATTGATCGGTCTGCGCCTCGCGCACCTCGACCCGCAGGGAAATATCCTGTGCGCGCAGGGCGGCCAGCACACCGGGCAAAAGATAGGGCGCCACCGTCGGGATCAGCCCAAGGTTCAACGTGCCCGCCAGCCCGACCTGCTCCCGCGCGGTGGCCTCCAACAGCTTGGCACGGCGTAGAATATCCTCGGCGCGGGTCAGCACCTCGCGCCCCAAAGGCGTCAGCACCGAGGCGCGGCTTTGCCGTTCAATCAACCGCCCGCCAAGCGACTCCTCCAAGGTGCGGATCTGCACGGAAAGCGCAGGCTGAGAGATATTGCTCGCCTCCGCCGCCCGACCGAAGTTGCCCAAGGTCGCCAGTGCACGGAAATATTCGAGCTGCTTTAGCGTGAAGTTCATAACTTTTACCTATCGCAATTTTACAAAACTGCAATTGGAAATTATGAGCGGAATGGATCATGTTGCCGTCAGACAGTAACCGAGGGGAACCCAAGATGAGCAAGCGTCTCACCACCACCGCCGGCGCACCGATGCCGACCAATGAAACCAGCAAAACCGCCGGCAGCCGTGGCCCGGTGCTGCTCGACGACTACCAACTGATCGAAAAGCTGGCGCACCAAAACCGCGAGCGTATTCCAGAGCGTGCCGTTCACGCCAAGGGTTGGGGCGCCGAAGGCACCTTTACCGTGACACATGACATCAGCGAATATAGCTGTGCCGCGATCTTCTCGCAGGTCGGCAAGACCTGCGAAATCCTGTCGCGCTGGTCCACCGTGGCGGGCGAATTGGGCGCGGCCGACAGTGAGCGTGACGTGCGCGGCTTCTCGGTGAAATTCTACACCGAAGAAGGCAACTGGGACGTTGTGGGCAACAACACCCCGATCTTCTTTGTGCGCGACGCCTATAAATTCCCGGACTTCATCCGCACCCAGAAACGCCACCCGCGCACCAACCTGCGTTCGCCCGAGGCGATGTTCGACTTCTGGGCCGCACAGCCTGAGTCGGTGCATCAGGTCACCATCCTGATGTCGGACCGCGGCATTCCGGTGAACCCGATGCACATGCACGGCTACGGCAGCCACACCTATTCGATGTGGAACGCCAAGGGCGAGCGGCACTGGGTGAAATTCCACTTCCGCTGCCAGCAGGAAATCCGCAACCGCACCAATGAAGACGCGGAAAAGCTGATCGGCTCGACACGTGAAAACTTCCAAGAGGATCTCTTCAACGCAATCGAAGGCGGCGACCACCCGAAATGGGAGCTGAACATCCAAGTCATGCCCGAGGCAGAGGCCGAGACCTGCGGTTTCAACCCTTTTGATCTGACCAAAGTCTGGCCGCATGCGGATTACCCGCTGATCCCGGTTGGCATGCTGGAGTTCAACCGCAACCCCGACAACTACTTCCAAAGCATCGAGAACGCTGCCTATTCGCCCTCGAACAAGGTGCCGGGAATCGGTTTCTCACCCGATAAGATGTTGCAAGCACGGGTCTTTTCCTATGCGGATGCGCACCGCTACCGTCTTGGCACGCATTACGAGGCCCTGCCCGCCAACGCGCCCAAGGCCGCGCCGATGCACCACTACCACAAGGACGGCTCCATGCGGTTCTTCCCGCAGCAGACCGGCCACCCGGATGCCTATTACGAGCCGAACCAGTATGAGGAATCGGCCCGCCCCGACCCGTCGGTGCAAGAACCACCGCTGCGCATCTCGGGCGATGCAGATCGCTATGTCCAAGAGGAGACGGACGCCGATTACGTTCAACCGCGCAAGCTCTATACCGAGGTGTTCGATCAGGCGCAGCGTGACCGTCTGCATGAGAACATGGCCGGTGCCATGGCGCCTTGTTCGCAGCAGGTAAAAGAACGCTGGTATGCGGTGCTGGAAAAAGTGCACCCCGACTATGCCGCCGGTGTGCGTAACGCTTGCGAGAAAGACGAAGTAGCGATTTCGGTGACAGATGAAACACCGACCAAAGTCGCTGACTAGGACGATTGGGGCGGCAGGGCATTTACCCTGCCGCCCCTTTTTTATCCGATCATCGGGCCACCCGGCCCTACGGTTTCGTCGTAATGCCGCTTGAGCCGCATGAGCGCGATCCGCAGCACGATCTTGCCGGAGCGTGCCGACCATCCCAGCCGCTTTTCCGTGGTTTCCAACCCTTCCAGATAGCAACAACAGCGCAGCACCACGTCCGACAGACCGGGGCCAAGATCGGCCATGGCATCGGCTACCCGCTTGCGTGCCTCGGCTGCTGCCATGACGCCCGAATTATCGCCACGCGCGGTTGGTTTTGCACCGGGGGTTAGAAAATTATCCCAGTTTTGTGTTATGCCACCGCCCATCTGCGCCAATTCAAAATCCTCACGCAGCCGTTCGCCTGCGTGCACCATTCCCTCCTCCAAGAAAGGCGTGCCAGATTTGTCGCGCCGCCGCGCAAGCGCGGAAAGCGGGCTTTCCGATAGGCAATAGCGGCTGCGGCGCGGCTGCGCACCAGCTGTACCCTCCTCACCTGATTGATCGCAGGGCATACCTGAAAACGTGGCCCGATCCTCGGCAAAGCCGCCTGCCGGTGTCTCACCTTGTTCGGCCATCATGCGGCGCAATGCGCCTCGGCCCGCGCTGGTGATATGATAGCGTGTCACCCGCCCTGAGCTTCCCGGCGCAATCCAATCCTTCAGCGCCATCGCCTGCGCCACGGCGCTATCGACTACGGCAGTCCGCGCGCCGGGGCCAGTTTCTGTCTCGCGCACCACGACGGCCTTTTCCATGCCCTCGGCCACGGCCAACACGGCGCCGGTCTCATGCAAGCGACGTAGGACGCGCAACGCCTCGGCGGCGAACGTCATTTCATCGGGAAGTTGTGCCGAACGCTTGTTCATTGTCACTGTCTTTCCTGCTGGGGGGCCAGCAGTACAATCCAAGCCACGCCGCACCGCGCCGAGCCTGCGCAGGGCTGCATCCACCAGCGGATCGTCGCGCCGAGTCTCGATACGGCGAATTTGTCGCATGATCGTTGAGGCATGACAGCCAGCTTGGCGTGCCAAAGCCCGGATCGGTGCGCCGGTCTCCGTATGTGCGAGGTAATGCAGGGCCCCATGCGGCACCCATCCCGGCATGACTGTCTGTTGGGTTTGGTGATGCGCCTTCAATTGACTGCCACTTCCATTTTGGCGGGTCCCCAAGCCGAGGAGTTATCCTCGGAGATGTTCACAACCTATGGATGTTTTGGTTACCCGTTCGTTAAAATCATCGCGTTTGGAGATCATTGTTTCCAAATGGTAAACAGCAAGGGAACGCGCCGCACGGCGAGAATACGCAACACGCAACACCCGGAAAGGTTGTGAAACACTTCACTTGTCGGGGTGATTCACCGCCCCTCAACCGGAGAGAGTGTAATGCAAGATCTGCTGACCATGCTGACAAAACTTCACCGCCCGCGCCTGTTGATGCGCGCCGCGCGGATCGGTGCCGAAGACTATCAACGCGGCACCCATTTGCCCCGTATATTGGGGTTCGGGATCCTGCCGCGTCACGGTACCGCGTTGCTAAAATTGACCGAGATTGAGGCCGATTTGAATACCCAGCGCAAAGCCGCAGATGCGAGTTATAGCCTGATCCGCCATGTTGATGTGCTGATCGCAATGGTGGGGGAAGCGCGTTTTCTCAAAACCACCCAAACCCCCAGCGCGTGACCCGATCGCGGGGGGATTGCCCCCCGCCGGATTATCCTACGTAAAGCTATCGGGTTCTGCGGCTTTGCGCTCAACTACAAAGGCATCAAGGGCTTCGCGAATGCCCGGGTCCAACGCTGGTTGCTGGTAATCGGCCAGCAACTTTTCCACCCGTGCGGAGGCAAGCGCTTGTGTATCGCGCGCGCCTTCGTCTGACCAAGTCTCGAAGGGTTTGTAATCCAGCAGGTCGGATTTCCAAAACGCCTCGCGAAAGTTGTTTTGCGTATGCGCGCAGCCAAGGTAATGCCCCCCCGGCCCGACCTCACGGATCGCGTCCATCGCTTGGGCGTTCTCGTCCATCTCTACCCCCCGGGCGAGGTGATGCAGCGTGCCCAGTTGATCCGCATCCATGACGAACTTCTCGAACGAAGACACAAGCCCCCCTTCCAGCCAGCCACAGGCGTGCAGCATAAAGTTCACCCCAGACAACAGGCCCATGTTCAGACTGTTCGAGGTTTCATAAGCTGCCTGCGCATCGGGCAGCTTCGAGCCATTGAACGACCCAGCGCTGCGATATGGCAGGTTCAAACGCCGTGCTAATTGCCCAGCGCCATAGGTGATATGCGCAGCCTCCGGCGTGCCAAAGGTCGGCGCACCACTGTTCATGTCAATGGAGGTCACAAAGGCCCCCATGATGACAGGCGCACCGGGGCGGACAAGCTGGCTATAGGCAATGCCGGCCAGTGTCTCGGCCAAGACCTGCGTCAGTGTCCCGGCAACACTTACCGGCGCCATAGCCCCCCCGACGATGAAGGGAGAGATGATGCAGGCCTGATTGTTCTCGGCATAGACCTTGAGCGCGCCCATCATCACATCGTCAAAAGTCATCGGCGAATTGATGTTGATGAGCGAGGTCATCACCGTGTTTTCCTGCACGAAGTCCTTACCGAAAAGGATGCCGCACATATCGACACTGTCCTGCGCCCGCGAAGGTTCGGTCACCGAACCCATGAAGGGTTTGTCGCTCAGCGTCATATGCGCGTGCAGCATATCGAGGTGGCGCTTGTTCACCGGGATATCGGTCGGCTCGCATACCGTCCCCCCCGAGTGATGCAGCCATTTCGACATATAGCCCAGCTTCACGAATTTCTCGAAGTCCGCCATCGTGGCATAACGGCGTCCCCCGGCGGCATCGCGCACGAAAGGCGGGCCATAGACCGGTGCGAGGACAAGGCTTTTACCCCCGATCACAACATCCCGCTCCCGGTTACGCGCCACTTGGGTGATCGTTGACGGTGCCGTAGAGCACAGCTTGCGGGCCAACCCCCGTGGGATACGTACCCGCTCCCCCTGCACATCAGCACCGGCCTCACGCCAGAGTGCCAGCGCATCGGGATTATCGGGGAAATTCACGCCGATCTCTTCAAGCACCGTGTCGGCGTTATGCTCGATGATCTTCAACGCTTCTTCAGTCAGCACTTCGAAGTTCGGGATATTACGCTCGATATAGCGCGCTGTCTCAAAGGAGACCGCTGTGCGTGCCGCGCGCCGTGCCGCACCTCCGCCGCCGCGTGCCCGTCGTGCTGATTCCGCCATTGCTCATTCCTTCCCGCAACTCTTGACCTGTCACTAGCCCATTCCCAGCGCCCCCTTCGCGCGGATAACGTCCCCTAGCGGCAAAAAGCGACATCGCGTGCCGCCCGCGCGCCTCCTCCGCGGATTAAACGCCGCAGGTGCCTGTCTTCGGCCCGCTTGAGACTTGCCACAGCAGCCTCTCGGGCCTAATCACACCCCCATGACAGATATCACCCATGACCGCCTCCTCATCATCGACTTCGGCAGCCAGGTTACGCAGCTTATCGCGCGTCGCCTGCGGGAGCTGAATGTCTTTTGCGAAATCCACCCATTCAACACGGTGGACGATGCTTTCCTCAAGGAATTCGCGCCCAAGGCGGTGATCCTGTCGGGTGGCCCGTCTTCTGTGTTTGCCGAAGGCGCGCCAATGCCGCCGCAGGCTGTGTTTGAACTGGGCGTGCCGATCCTTGGCATCTGCTATGGCCAGCAGGTCATGATGCATTGCCTTGGCGGTCATGTGGAGCGTGGCCACGGCACCGCCGAGTTTGGCCGGGCTTTCGTAACCCCCACAGGCCAACAGCTTGAACTGCTGGAAGGCTGGTTCGCCACAGATCGCGAACAGGTCTGGATGAGCCACGGCGACCACGTCAGCAAGATTGCTCCGGGGTTCGAGGTCTATGGCACCTCCCCCAACGCGCCTTTCGCCATTACCGGCGACGTGTCGCGCAACTTCTACGCCGTGCAGTTCCACCCCGAGGTGCACCACACCCCCAACGGCCCGCGCCTCTATGAGAATTTCGTGCGTCTGGCAGGCTTCAAGGGCGACTGGACCATGAGCGCCTACCGCGATGAGGCGATTGCCGCCATTCGTGAGCAAGTGGGCGACCAGAAGGTGATCTGCGGTCTGTCGGGTGGCGTCGACAGTTCCGTCGCCGCCGTGCTGATCCACGAAGCGATCGGCGATCAGCTCACCTGCGTCTTTGTCGACCACGGTCTGCTGCGCAAGGGTGAGGCCGAAGAGGTCGTCACCATGTTCCGCGACCATTACAACATGCCGCTGATCCACGCCGACGAGCAGGAGCTCTTCTTGGGCGAGTTGGACGGCGTCTCTGACCCCGAGACCAAGCGCAAGATCATCGGCAAGCTTTTCATCGATGTGTTCCAGAAACACGCAAAAGATGTCGGCGATGCGACCTTCTTGGCACAAGGCACGCTCTACCCCGATGTCATCGAAAGCGTCAGCTTCTCGGGTGGTCCTTCGGTGACGATCAAAAGCCACCACAATGTCGGCGGCCTGCCCGAAAAGATGGGCCTGAAACTGGTCGAGCCGCTGCGTGAACTCTTCAAGGATGAAGTGCGCGAGTTGGGCCGTGAACTCGGTTTGCCGCCATCGTTCATTGGTCGCCACCCTTTCCCCGGGCCGGGCCTCGCGATCCGCTGCCCCGGTGAGATCACCCGTGAAAAACTGGCGATCCTGCGCGAGGCCGATGCGGTCTATATCGACCAAATCCGCCGCCACGGCCTCTATGACGATATCTGGCAAGCCTTCGTGGCGATCCTGCCAGTGCGTACCGTGGGCGTGATGGGCGATGGCCGTACCTATGACTTCGCCTGCGCCCTGCGCGCGGTGACCTCCGTGGACGGTATGACCGCGGACTACTACCCCTTCACCCATGACTTCCTTGGCGAAACCGCCACGCGGATCATCAACGAGGTGCCGGGCATCAACCGTGTCACCTATGACATCACTTCGAAACCTCCGGGTACCATCGAGTGGGAATAAACATGAAGGTGGTCCTCAGCGGCCACCTTCGCTGCGCCACCCGGGCCGAGGCGGATCGGGTGCGCGCAGGGCTTGACGCGCATCTGCGTCTCACCCGTGCCGAGCCAGGATGTTTGCGGTTCGACGTGACCCCCACCGATGATCCCCTTGTCTGGCAGGTGACCGAATTGTTCACCGACCGCACCGCCTTTGACGCCCACCAAGCCCGCGCCGCTGCATCAGACTGGGCCACGCTTACCGCCGGGATCACACGCGACTATCAGATCACGAGCCCTGCATGACCCCCACCTTCCGCGCCGCCCTTTGGATGATCGGGTCTATCGGCTCCTTCTCAACCATGGCGGTTGCGGGGCGCGAGCTTTCGGCGCGGTTCGATACGTTTGAGGTGATGCTCTACCGCAGTGTGATCGGCGTGATCATCGTCGTTACACTTGCAGGCGCCACCGGCGCATGGCGGCAGATCAACACCCGCAACTTCGGTCTGCAACTTATCCGCAACCTTGCGCATTTCACCGGGCAAAACCTGTGGTTCCTGGCGGTGTCGCTAATCCCGCTGGCGCAGGTCTTCGCGCTTGAGTTCACCTCCCCGCTCTGGGTCATCGTCCTGTCGATCTTTTTGTTGGGGGAACGGCTGACCGCGACACGGGCGCTGGCCGGGATTATGGGGTTCATCGGCATTCTGATCGTCGCACGGCCCGACATTGGCAACCTTAACACCGGCATTCTGGCGGCTGCGGCATGTGCCGTCTTCTTTGCGCTGACCAATGTACTAACGAAACGGTTAACGCGCAGCCAAGGGATCACTACGATCCTGTTCTACCTCACCACACTGCAACTGGTTTTCGGCCTCATCGCCGCCGGATATGACGGAGATGTCGCGCTGCCCACAGCGGAAACAGCGCCCTTCCTGCTGCTGGTCGGCGCTTGCGGCCTGCTGGCCCATTACTGCTTGACCAACGCGCTTAGCATTGCCCCTGCGACCGTGGTAGTGCCGATCGATTTTGTCCGCCTTCCGGCCATCGCGGTGGTGGGGATGTTACTCTATGGTGAAGCGCTGGATGTCTGGGTGTTCATCGGTGCCGGGATCATCTTTGCAGGCAACTATCTCAACATCTGGTTCGAGACCCGCAAACCACACATTCAGTAATTTTGTCACAGATATGCGCCTGACCTTAGGTCAGGAATTGACGCAAACGGCAGCAATCCGCTTAGATCGTTCCAACCTGCGCCGAGGAGGATCGCCGCAGAACCTTGGGAGAGAAACATGAAATCACATTTCTTGGCACTTCCGGCGCTTCTGGCGTCGACCGCCGCCGTACATGCGGGCGGCATTGACCGCTCTGGTCAGTCCATCAACGCCCTGTTCGAAAGCGGGCGTTATGCAGAGTTTAGCTTCGGGCATATCTCGCCCGATACATCGGGTACTTCGGTGGCTGGGCTTGGCAGCCGCGATTCAGGCAATGCGACAGAAAACTTCTTGCAGTTCGGCGCAGCATACAAAGCCGATATCAACGAGAAATGGTCTTATGCGATCATTTACGATCAACCGTTTGGCGCAGATGTCGATTACCCCGCTGGCACGGGCTACTACGCGGCTGGGTCACAGGCCGATCTTGACAGCCATGCGCTGACCGGGCTCATGCGCTACCGCGTGAACGACAACTTCAGCGTTCATGGCGGCCTGCGTGTGCAGTCTATCGAAGCCACAGCGGCTGTGCCCTTCGTTTCGAACTATAGCGTGACCGGTGATCGTGATATCGGTGTCGGCTATTCTGCTGGCGTTGCCTATGAGCGCCCCGACATCGCCATGCGCGTGTCCTTGACCTATAACTCCAAGATCAAGCACGACCTCGACACCAGCGAGAACTCTGTTGCACTCGGGTCCACCACTTCGGAAACGGAGATTGAAACACCGCAGTCGCTTAACCTTGAGTTCCAAACGGGGATCGCTGCCGATACACTTCTCTTTGGTGGCGTCCGCTGGGTCGATTGGTCCGACTTCGACATTTCCCCGACGAACTACGACACGCTGACAAGCGGCGGCTCCCTCGTCAGCTATGACGACGACGTGTTCACCTACTCGCTGGGTGTGGGCCGCCGTCTGAACGACAACTGGTCAGTCTCGGCCTCCGTCGGTTACGAGAAATCCAACGGCGGTTTCGCTTCGAACCTCGGCCCGACCGATGGCAACAAAAGCATTGCGCTGGCTGCCGTCTATACCCGCGACAACATGAAAATCACCACCGGCGTGCGCTACGTCAACATCGGTGACGCAGAGACGGCCATTCCCGGTTTTGCACCCGCAGCCGACTTTGAAGACAACGACGCGGTGGCCTTTGGTGTGAAAGTCGGTTTCACCTTTTGATCCACATAGATCAACCTGCAATAATCACGCCGCCCGACACCCTCGGGCGGCGTTTTTTATGGTTGCGCATCTTTCGGGTCGTCCAGCCTTGCCGAACCGCCTAAACCCATCCCATGATTGCACAAAGAACCATCCCGCCGCGCGCGTGGCTCGAAATGAGCCTTCTTGCCCTTCTATGGGGCGCATCCTTTGTCGCTGTGCGTGTGGCACTGGATGAAATCGGGCCGCTGACCTCGGTCGCGCATCGGGTGTTCTGGGCTATGTTGGTGCTTTGGGCTGCCGTGGTGGTGATGCGTCTGCCGTTACCGCGCGACCCGCGCATCTGGGCGGCCTTCCTGCTGATGGGGCTTTTGAACAATGTGATCCCCTTTTCGCTGATGGCGTGGGGGCAGTTGCATATCCCCTCTGGCCTGACTTCGATCCTCAATGCGGCCACCGCGATCTTTGGCGTGCTGGCCGCCGCGATCTTTTTGGCGGATGAGCGCATCACCCCGCGTAAGGCGATTGGCGTTTGCCTTGGCTTTGCCGGTGTTAGCACCGCCATCGGTTTGGAAAACCTCACGAATTTCGACCTTGGCAGCCTTGCGCAGCTTGCCGTCCTGGGCGGGGCGATGTCCTATGCCATGGCGGGTGTCTGCGCGCGCAAACTGCTGCCGGGCCAACCGCCGCAACTGGCCGCCGCCGGGATGCTGACAGGGGCCACGCTGATCATGCTGCCGTTGGCATGGGTGGTCGAAGGGCCGCTGACGCTCGACCTTGCCCCGGCCACGCTCATGGCCATCGCCTATTACGCGCTGGCTGCCACGGCGCTGGCCTATCTGCTTTATTACCGGGTGCTGGGGATGGCGGGCAGCAGCAATCTGATGCTGGTGACGCTACTGGTCGCCCCGGTCGCGATCCTCTTGGGCGCTTGGCTGCGCGATGAAACCCTGCGCCCTGCCGCCTACAGCGGTTTTGCCCTTCTGGCGCTTGGGCTTTTGGTGCTAGATGGCCGCATCTGGCGTCTGGTCAAACACTGGGGTACTCAGGGGAAACGAAGCACTTAACCTTGGTGATACATGCTCTACCCCACGGCTGACGACTGGCGCGCGGCCCCGCGCCGCAAAGTTCTGATCTTCGGCATGTCGGGCTTGGGCAAAACCCATCTGTCCAGCCTGCTGCGCGCCAGCGGGGATTGGTTTCACTACTCCATCGATTACCGCATCGGCACCCGCTATCTGGGAGAGCTGATCGCCGACAACGCCAAGGCCGAGGCGATGAAGGTGCCGTTTCTGCGTGATCTGCTGCTCAGCGACAGCATCTACATCGGGTCCAACATCACCTTCGACAATCTCTCGCCCGTGGCCACATGGCTGGGCAAGCCGGGCGACCCGTCGCGCGGCGGGCTGCCGATGCCGGATTATGCCCAACGCCAAGAGGCCTTTCGCCGGGCCGAGATCAACGCGCTACAAGACACCGCCTATTTCGCCACCCGCGCCGAGCAGCTCTACGGCTATCCGCATTTTATCTGCGACACTGGTGGGTCGATCTGCGAATGGGTCGACCCCGAAGACCCGAACGATCCCTTGCTCCGGCAGCTCTCCGACGAATGCCTACTGGTCTGGATCAAGGGCGATGAGGCCCATACCGAAGAACTCATCCGCCGTTTCGACAAAGCCCCCAAGCCGATGGCCTATCAACCCGAATTCCTTGCCCGCGCATGGACCGACTATCTGGCCGAAAAGAACATCGCCGAAGACTCCGTGAACCCCGACGACTTCATCCGCTGGACCTATGCCGCCGCGCTGTCACACCGCCAGCCGCGCTATGCTGCCATGTCGAAATGGGGCGTCACCATCACCCCTGCCGACATCGACACACTAAAAGCTCCCGAAGACTTTACCGATCTTATCGCCCGCCACCTACCCTCGGGCGGTTGAACCCACCACGCCCAAGATTACCTGACTGCTCTGGCTAGCCCTGAAAGACCTGTCTCATGCCCATCAAGATCCCCTCCCGCCTGCCCGCCTTTGACGTTCTGCGCAACGAAGGGGTCATGGTGCTGGACGAGGAGCTGGCATCGCGACAGGACATTCGCCCGCTGCGCATCGCCCTGCTGAACCTGATGCCCAAGAAAATCCAGACAGAGAACCAGTTTGCCCGGCTCATCGGTGCCACGCCCCTGCAGATTGAACTCAGCCTCATCCGCATGTCCGACCACCAAGCCCGCAATACCGCCGCCGAACATATGGAGAGCTTCTACCGCCCGTTTGAGGAAATGAAGGCCGAGAAGTTCGACGGTCTGATCATCACCGGCGCCCCGATTGAGCATCTTGAATTTAACGAGGTGACCTATTGGGACGAGTTGGGCGAGGTGATGGAATGGACCCAGACCAACGTCCACTCCACCTTTGGCGTCTGTTGGGGCGGCATGGCGATGATCAACCATTTCCACGGGGTCAAGAAACACATCCTGCCCGAAAAAGCCTTCGGCTGTTTCCGCCACCGCAACCTTGCGCCCGCATCCCCCTATCTGCGCGGGTTTTCGGACGATTGCACCGTGCCCGTCTCCCGCTGGACCGAGATGCGCCAAGACGAAGTGAACACGCACGCGGGCCTCACCACGCTTCTGGGCAGTGACGAAGTCGGCCCCTGCCTGATCGAAGACCCCGCGCACCGGGCGCTCTATGTCTTTAACCATTTCGAATACGACCGCGACACGCTGAAACAAGAGTATGACCGCGACGTTGAGAATGGCGTGCCGATCAACGTGCCCTGCAACTACTACCCCGATGATGACCCATCGCGCACCCCGGTGAACCGCTGGCGCAGCCATGCGCATCTGCTTTATGGCAATTGGATCAACGAAATATACCAAACCACCCCCTTTGATATGAATGAGATCGGTCATTAAGCTGCTTCTCGCCTTCCTCCTTGGGCTGGCGCTGCTCACCGCGCTTGTCCAATGGCGCGCCGCGCGGCACGAGGCGCGCGCCGAAGCCAGCCATCCGCCCGAGGGCGAGATCATCACGGTGGATGGCCTGCCGGTCCATGCCAAGGTTATCGGCAACGGGCCGGATCTGGTGCTGATCCACGGGGCCAGCGGCAACCTGCGTGATTTCACCATGGGGTTCGCGGAACGGCTGAGTGATCGCTACCGCGTTATCATGTTCGACCGCCCCGGCATGGGGTATACCGCCCGCCTGCCCGGTGCACGCGGCGCGTGGAACCCGCTGGGGGAATCGCCCCAAGAACAGGCCGCGCTGCTGCAAAAGGCTGCCGATCAACTGGGCGTCGAAAACCCCATCGTGCTGGGCCATTCCTTTGGCGGCGCTGTGGCGCTGGCGTGGGGGCTTCAGCGCCCCAAGGACACCGCCGCGCTGGTGCTCGTCTCTGCTGTGTCCGAGCCTTGGCCGGGCGGTCTGGGCTGGCTTTACAACGTCAGCGCCTCGCGGCTTGGCGGTGCGCTTTTCATCCCCGCCGTCACCGCCTTTGTCCCCGAAAGCGTGGTGCAAAGCAGTATTGAAGCGATCTTTGCCCCGCAGCCCGCGCCCGAAGGCTATGCCGAGCACATCGGCACCGGGCTGACCCTGCGCCGCAGCGCCAGCCGCGCCAATGCCCAGCAGGTGCACCAGCTTCGCCCCCATGTGGTTGAAATGGCGGCGCAATATGACCGCCTGACCATGCCGGTCGAGATCATCCACGGCGATGCCGACACCATTGTGCCGATGCATATCCACGCCGAAGAACTCATCAAAGACATCCCCAACGGTGCCCTGACCCGACTGCCCGGCATGGGCCATATGCCCCATCACGCTGACCCGCAGGCTGTGGTCGACACAATCGACCGCGCCGCCACTCGTGCGGGTTTGCGTTAAGCGCCTTAACATCCCATATTGAAACAAGAACACCCAGCAAGGAGCGCCCATGGACCTGCCCTTTGACGGCGCGATCAGCGCCTTTTTTGAAAACGACGCCCCCGAAGACATTCGTAAGGCAATCCGCCGCTCCGATAAGGACGACATCCTCTCGCCCAGCTATCCGCATGACGAACGTCTGTCGCGCAAAACCTACGAGCGCGACTATGACCGATTGCAGATCGAAATGGTTAAACTGCAATCTTGGGTGCGTGACACGGGCCAGCGGGTGGTTATGGTGTTTGAAGGCCGCGATGCCGCTGGCAAAGGCGGCACAATCCGGCGGATGCGTGACAATCTAAACCAGCGTGCAGCGCGGGTGGTGGCCCTATCCAAACCCACCGAAACCGAACAGGGCGAATGGTATTTTCAACGCTACATCAAACACCTACCTACTTCGGGTGAAATGGTGTTCTATGACCGTTCTTGGTATAATCGCGGCGTGGTCGAGCCGGTGTTTGGCTTTTGCACGCCTGCCCAACGCGAACATTTCTTCGAACAGGTCACCCCCTTTGAACAGATGTTGGTCGAAGATGGCATTCACCTGTTCAAGTTCTGGCTGAATGTCGGCCGAGCAGAGCAGTTGCGCCGTATGCTGGCGCGTGAATCCGATCCGCTAAAGCAATGGAAACTCAGCCAGATCGATGTGCAGGGTCTGTCAAAGTGGGACGCGTATTCAACCGCGATCAAGGACACGCTTTCGCGCAGCCACACGGCCAAGACCCCTTGGACGGTGATCCGTTCAGACGACAAGCGCCGCGCCCGGCTGGCAGCGATGCGCCATGTGCTACACGCCTTCGACTATCCGCAGAAAGACGCCAAAGCGATTGGCAAAATCGACGATGAAATCTGCGGCGGGCCGGACATCTGGGATGCCTAAACGCGGCTACCATCACGGCAACCTGCGCCAAGCCCTGATTGACGCCGCCCTTGAGTTGATCGAGCAGCGCGGCCCGACGGGTTTCACCCTGTCAGAGGCCGCCAAACGCGCAGGCGTCACCCCGGCTGCGGTCTACCGACATTTTGAGGGCCGCGAAGACTTGATCGCCGAGGCCGCGCACCAAGGCTATGATATCTTTGCCGAATTGATGGAGTTTGCTTACGAATCCGGCCAGCCCTCGGCGCTGAAGGCGTTCGAGGCGACGGGCCGCGCCTATCTCGCATTCGCGCGGAAATACCCCGGCCATTACATCGCCATGTTCGAATCCGGTATCTCGGTCAACCGCACGCCGGAACTGGCCCATGCCGCCAACCGCGCCAATGGCGTGCTGGAACGCGCGGCATCCGACCTCAGCCAGCATATTCCGGCAGACAAACGCCCGCCGGCTTCGATGTTCTCGGCCCATATCTGGGCGATGAGCCACGGCGTGGTCGAACTTTTCGCCCGCAATTCCCCCGGTCGCGCCTCGCCCTTTCCAGCAGACGATCTGCTGGAAACCGGGATCGGGATTTACCTGCGCGGGCTGGGGTTGGTCAGCCCTGACGAGTGAGGGCGGCGGCGGCCCTTAGGCCGCCACCTTCAAGTCTTGCATCACATCCGCCGCAATCTCAAACGAGCGCAGCCGCGCCGCGTGATCGTGGATCTGCCCGGTCAAGATCAGCTCATCCGGCTGGTGCTGCGCGATCAATGCCGCTAGCTGACGTTTCACGGTCTCAGGGCTGCCCACGGCGGACACGCGCAGCGCATGATCCACCCCCTGCCGCATCCCTGCGCCAATCTCGGCGTCGATGTCACGCACCGGGCGTGGCAGCTTGCCGGGGCGGCCTGTGCGCAGACGGGCGAATGCCTGCTGCATGGTGGTGCGCAGATAGGCCCCCTCTTCGTCCGTATCCGCCGCAAAAACATTCACCGCCAGCATAAAGCGCGGCGCGGGACAGGCTTCGGACGGTTTGAAATCACGACGGTAAATGGCCGTGGCCTCCTCCAACGCATCGGGCGCAAAGTGAGAAGCAAAGGCATAAGGCAGCCCGAAATGGGCCGCCAGTTGCGCACCATAAAGCGAGGAGCCGAGGATCCAGATCGGTACATGCGTCCCCTCACCCGGATGCGCACGGACGGGCGAGCGCGGATCGGCGTCGCCCAGATAGGCCATCAACTCGGCCACATCATCGGGGAAGTGATCGCCGCCACTCATGCCGCGCCGCATGGCACGCATCACCGCCTGATCGCCGCCCGGCGCACGGCCAAGCCCTAGGTCAATCCGGCCCCCATGGATCGCAGCCAACGTACCGAACTGTTCGGCAATCGCCAAAGGCGCGTGATTGGGCAGCATCACTCCGCCCGCACCGATGCGAATATTCTGCGTATGGTCCGCCACATGCCCCAGCAAAACCGATGTCGCCGCCGAGGCGATGCCGGGCATGTTGTGATGCTCAGCCATCCAGAACCGGTGATAGCCTTTGGCCTCGGCCAGTTGCGCCAAGGCGACAGAGTTGCGGATCGCCGTCGGGGTGTCGGACCCTTCCGGCACCGGGGCAAGATCAAGAACCGAATATTGCATGAATGTCTCCTGTGTTGTGCCTCATATAGGCAGCCGCCCCTGAACGCGGAACCGCGCGGGGCAGAAAAACCAACGGCTTGCCTAAAATTTCCGTCGTTCACAATGTTATGTTCTAACGTATAGCAGCTATGCACAAACGGCCCTTGCAGAGCATATGTGCCGGGCATAAGCGATGGGGATCAACAACCAGACCGCGCCAGTCACCGACGAGCCAAGGTCCAAAACTAGGCATAAGCCATGACAATCAAAACACTTCTCGGGTTCGGCCTTACCGCTGGGCTGCTCTCCACTGCCGCCTATGCGCAAGACAACATCACCACCGGGTTCGACCCGGTGATCGACGACCGCCCTACCGTCTCCGCAATCGGCTGGACGGCAGGCGTCTCTGCTGCGACCCGCTTCAACACATCGGATGATTTCGACCATCTGGAAAACGAAATCGAAGGCTTTGTTGAGTTGACCTACGGTGGCTTTCACACCGGCCTGAGCGCGACTTCCCTGTACCAAGACCCCACAGATGATGTCGAATTCGAAGCCGATCTTGGCTATGGCGCGGACTTTGGCCAAGGCATGAGCTGGGATCTGAGCTATTCCTACATTTGGCTGAACGATTCTAAAGATCACGAAGAAGAAATCACCGCGACGCTGGGCTTCCCTGTTGGGCGCGACATCTCTGGCGCATTCGCTGTGATCATCAACCCCGACAACGGCGAAAGCGATCAGGAAGTGGCGTTCGAAGCGCCCCTGTCCGAGCGTTGGACCGCCGTTGGCCTCATCGGCAACAGCGACCGCGACGACAACCTCTATGCCGAAGCCGGTGCCGTCTATGACTTCGGCGATGGCGTCAGCTTTGAAGCGCTGTACGAAGACACCAACGATGGTGACGGCGTACTGGGCTTTACCGTGAGCTACGAAATCGGCGGCTAATCCCGCAAGGGATCATCGCTGATCCTGACCAAGGGCCGTTGCGGGAAACCGCAGCGGCCTTTTTCATGCGCTGCTGCCAAGTCGCAATGCCCACCCCGCAAACGAAAAAGGGCCACCCAATCGGGTAGCCCTTTCGCAAAGTTGATCGGTAAGCTTAACGCTTGGAGAACTGGAAGCTCCGGCGCGCTTTGGCCTTACCGTATTTCTTCCGCTCGACGACGCGGCTGTCACGGGTCAGGAAGCCTGCCGCTTTCAGCGCGCCGCGTAGGGAGGGATCATAAAGCTGCAGGGCTTTGGAGATGCCGTGCTTAACCGCACCCGCTTGACCGGACAGACCGCCGCCTTTGACAGTTGCGAACACGTCGAACTGGCCTTCGGTGTTGGTGATGCCGAACGGCTGCGCGAGGATCAACTGCTGCACGGGGCGTGCGAAGTATTCGTTCTGCGGCTTACCGTTCACAATGACCTTGCCGGAGCCGGGCTTGATCCAAACGCGGGCGACCGCGTCTTTACGTTTGCCGGTGGCATAGGCGCGGCCAAGTTCGTCACGAACCGGCTCACGAGGGGTCATTTCGGTTTCGGTGCCCTGCACGCCGCCGATGTTCTCGGTCACAGCAGCTTCGAGACCTTCAAGTGTTTTGATTTCGTCAGCCATGCTCATGCACTCCGCGTGTTTTTCTTGTTCATGGACTTAACGTCCAGAACTTCGGGGCTCTGGGCCTCATGGGGGTGATCGCTACCTGCATAGACGCGCAGGTTGGTCATGATCTGGCGGCTCAGGCGGTTGCCGGGCAGCATGCGCTTGACCGCTTGGGTCACAACACGCTCAGGATGCGCGCCTTCAAGGATTTGCTCCTTAGTGCGCGATTTGATCCCGCCGGGGTGGCCGGTGTGCCAGTAGAAGTGCTCTTCGCGCTTCTTGCCGGTCATCTGCACCTTATCGGCGTTGATGACGATCACGTTGTCGCCGCAATCCATATGCGGTGTGAAGGACGGCTTGTGCTTGCCGCGCAGGCGCGTGGCGATGATCGATGCGAGACGGCCCAGCACGACGCCTTCGGCGTCGATGATGATCCATTTCTTGTCGATATCTGCCGGTGTCGCAGAAAAGGTTTTCATTGATGAATTCCCGTTTAAGGTTGGTCGGAACGAGGAATCCCCGTCCGGTGTCTGATGGAGGGGTTATAACCACCTGCATCGCCGGGTCAAGCGGAGCAATCACGGATTATATCAGCAAAAACAGCATCTTACGATTTAGGTATAATAATACCCCATATTTCTACACGCTGATCTGCTCTGGCGGATTGTCCAAGAGACAGCGCAGCCGCTGCATCGCCGCCTCAAAAGAGCGCAGAGAGACATGGGCGTTCACTGCGATGCGCACCGCATGGGGCGCGCGGCCATCGCGCAGGGCGAATTCATCGGCAGATCGGATCTGCACGCCCTGCGCCTCTGCCGCGCGGCAAAAGCCCGCTGCGCGCCAACCCGGCGGCAGGTGCAGCCATAAAAAGGGTACGTCGCGCGACCATTGCAATTCATGCCCGCCCAGATGGTTAACCGCGACCTCTACATATTCCGCCAGCCTCTCGCGGATATCCGTGCAAATGCCCTTTAGCCGCGGATCGGTGAGCAGAATGCGCGTCGCCTCGGCCAAGGGGCGCGCAAGGCCAAAGTATCCGTATTCCGCCACCCGCCGCAGGTCCGCCGACCGCCCCGCCGGGGCCAGCGCAAAGCCGACGCGCAGCGCGGGGGTCAATTCCTTTGAGATCGACGAGACATGCCAGACATGCTCAGGCCAGAGCGAGCGATAGCTCGGTGCGCGGGCAGAGCCCATGCGGTAGCAATCGTCCTCCAAAATCTCTAAGCCGTGCCGCTTGGCGACCTCCAGCAGCGCGCGCCGCCGTTCAAGGCTAGTGTGGCTTCCCGTGGGGTTATGCACCTCCGGCGTGGTGCAAAAGACCTGCGCCCCGCTGTCGCGCGCGGCCTTGTCCAGCGCCTCGGGCAACACGCCGTCTTTGTCCATCGCCACGCCGACCACTTCGGCCCGCAGCACCTCCGCCGCGCGACGAAACCCGGCATAAGAGAGGTCTTCGACCAGCATCGCCGGCTTTGGCCCCGACAAGATGGCCTGAAGTACCAATACAATCGCGCTTTGCCCGCCGTGTGACAGCACAACGTCGCGCTCGCTCAGCGGACCGAGGGAGAGATGCGACAGCCAGTCGACCACCGCTTGGCGCACCGGGGCATAGGCATCGCGGGTCGGGTAGTTCATCAGTTCTTCGCCCGGCACATCCGCCACCTGCCGCAGGGCGCTGCGGATCAGGGCCACTTGCCCCATATCCGGTAATCGTGGACTAAACAGGCTCACCGCATCCGTATCTGAAATCTCTAACTCTCTGATCCAGCTATCTTGTTCGCGGTTCCAGACATCTTCGCGGATGGCTGCCTGCGGCGGGGCGACAAAGGTACCCCGGCCCACTTCGGCCTCCAGCAGGCCTTCGTCGGTCAGAATCGTATAGGCCCGCGCCACGGTGCCGGGGGTGATCCCCAACTGCCACGCCAGTTCCCGCACCGGGGGCAGCTTATCGCCAACCGCCAGCGCGCCGGAATTGATGCCTTCGCGGATGGTCAGGGCCACGAGTTTGTACTTCGGTCCCTGCCCATCGGCGAGCGTCGGCTGCCAAATTGTACCCATTACAATATTCCTGTGGTCAAATTGTATCGCGTTTTGTACCTTTCTATCTGTAGGCTTTCTACACTTTGTGTCAATACAATTCGCCAACGCAAATTCAAGGAGTTCCCCCATGACACAGGCTCGCCCTCTTAGCGCTGATGCAATGACATTGATGACATACCGCGCCCTGCCGGTCCCTGCGGTGATCGCGCTGCGCTTTGCGGCGGTCGTGACCACATGGGCGGCCCGCCGACGCACCCGCCTCGCGCTTGCAGCGCTAGAGCCGTGGGAATTGCAAGATGCGGGACTTACACCGGAACAAGCCTCGGCCGAGGCTTCCCGCGTGTTCTGGCAAGCGTAACTTCCCTGTGGCGCCAGCCAGACCTCTTCCTTGGGCCGGGTTATTCCCGGCCCTTTTTTCGTGTTCTCGCGTAGAATCACAGCCCGAAATCAAGCCGCAGGCGCCGGGCCATCGCCTGCGCGTCCCGGCGGGTTGGCGCGGGCCCTTCCTCACCCCATCGACGCTGGCGGAATCGCATAGGTCAGCCCGGCCCGCGCCACCGGCTTGTCCGAGCCTTCGGAATAGATCAGCACGTCCGTCACCGACAGTTGCCGCCCCAGCTTCAACAGCTTTGCATAGGCAACCAACGGCACATCCGCCAAGGGCTTGCGCATAAAATCAATCGAACAATTCGTCGTCACCGCCAACGCCTTTGGCCCGATCATCGCCAATGTGACCAGATAGGCCGAGACATCCGCCAAGGCGAACATCGATGGGCCAGAGACGGTGCCACCGGGGCGCAGATGGCTGCGATTGGTCAGCAAGCGCACGGTAATCTCGTTCTCACCTACATGATCGATAGAGAAATCATCCGCCACCTGATCAAACACTTCGCGCATGAACGCCTGCAACGTCTCTGCATCCATCATCACGGCCATACTTGTTCTCCCCTCTTTCCTCGGCGTAACGTTGGCGTGATCAACCGGGGAGGGCAAGGTGGCAATTCTTGACGTTACGGCACAGGGGCCGGTGACCCATCTGCGCATGAACGCGCCTGAGCGGCTGAACGCTCTGTCAGATGAAATGATCGCCGCCCTCCATGAAACGCTCAACCAACTGGCCGAAGACCGGCAAACGCGAGTCATCATCCTGTCGGGCGCGGGCAAAGCCTTCTGCGCGGGGCATGACCTGCGCCAGATGACCGCCATGCGCCAAGCCGGAGACGGTGGCGCCGAAGCCTTCAAAGACCTCTTTGACCGCTGCGCCGCGCTAATGGCCCGCATTCAAAGCGTGCCGCAACCGGTCATCGCCCAAGTTCACGGCATCGCCACGGCCGCAGGCTGTCAACTTGTCGCGACCTGCGATCTGGCCATCGCCGCCGAAGATACCCGCTTTGGTGTCAATGGGGTGAACATCGGCTTGTTCTGCTCGACCCCGATGGTCGCGCTGACCCGCAGCATCCCGCGAAAACAAGCGTTTGAGATGCTCACCACCGGCGATTTCATCACCGCCCCCCGCGCCGCAGAACTGGGCCTGATCAACCGCGCCGTGCCGGGCGACCAGCTAGCCGCCGAGACCACCGCGCTGGCAGAAAGGATCGCAGCCAAACTTGGCACCGCCGTCGCCTACGGCAAAGGCGCTTTTTATCAACAGATGCAATTACCTACAGACCAAGCCTATGCTTTCACCGGCGACGTGATGGTCCGCAACATGCTCGACACCAACACCCGCGAAGGCATCGACGCTTTTCTGAAAAAGCGCACGCCCGATTGGAAACAGTGATTGTTTCCAAAACCCTCCCACATTGTTGCCGACCGCAAGCTGGCAAATCTGACCAAATAGTGGCAGTGTTATATCAGGGGTAGAATGCCCTTGATGTTTTTGGGTCGCCGATGGCGGAAGGTCCCTCCGGGTCAGTCTCTCACTGGCCGACCATGCCCGCAGCGGCGACCTCGAAATCACATCTGTAGCCCTTGCTTACAGCGTTGTTTGGCCCAGCCTGCTCTTGCAGGTTGCGCGCGCTGCTGCCCTGCCCTACATCGCCCTCATGACAGATACATTGCACATCATCGGCGGCGGCATGGCCGGATCAGAGGCCGCCTGGCAGGCCGCACAAGCGGGCGTAAAGGTGGTCATCCACGAAATGCGCCCAAAGGTCGAAACCTTTGCCCACCAGACCGGGCTGTTGGGCGAAATGGTATGCTCCAACTCCTTCCGCTCGGACGATGACGAGCAAAACGCCGTGGGCCTGCTGCATTGGGAAATGCGCGCCGCAAACGGGCTGATCATGGCCTGCGCTGATAAAAACCGCCTCCCCGCTGGTGGCGCGCTGGCCGTTGATCGTGATCCCTTCGCGCAGACCGTCACCGACACGCTGCTCGCGCACCCCAATATCACCGTCGAATATGGCGAGATCACCGAACTGCCAAAAGACGGCAAATGGATCATCGCCACCGGCCCGCTGACCTCTGGCGCACTGGCCGAGGCTATCGCCGCCGAAACCGGGGCCGAAGCACTGGCATTCTTCGACGCCATTGCGCCCATCGTCTATTTCGACAGCATCGACATGTCACAGGCATGGATGCAGTCCCGTTATGATAAGGGCGAAACCGAGGAAGAGCGCACTGCCTACCTCAACTGCCCGATGGACAAGCAGCAATACGACGATTTCATCGACGCGCTGCTTGAGGCTGACAAAACAGAATTCCGCGAAGGTGAAACCGCCGGCTACTTTGACGGCTGCCTGCCCATCGAAGTCATGGCCGAACGCGGTCGCGAGACCCTGCGCCATGGCCCGATGAAGCCGGTTGGCCTAACCAATCCACACCAGCCCGACATAAAAGCCCATGCCGTGGTGCAACTGCGCCGCGACAACAAGCTGGGCACGCTTTACAACATCGTCGGCTTTCAGACCAAAATGAAGTACGGCGCGCAAACTGATGTTTTCAAACGCATACCGGGGCTCGAGAACGCACGTTTCGCCCGTCTCGGCGGCATTCACCGCAACTCTTTCATCAACTCGCCCACGTTACTTGACGACCAAATGCGCCTGCGCAGCCAGCCCAACATCCGCTTTGCTGGGCAGATCACCGGCGTTGAAGGCTATGTTGAAAGCGCCGCGATGGGGATGCTCGCAGGCCGTATGGCTGCGGCTGAGATCAACGGCAGCAATCTGCCCACCCCGCCTGACAGCACCGCTATGGGTGCGCTGATCACCCACATCACTGGCGGCGCAGATGCCAAGACCTTCCAGCCGATGAACGTGAATTTCGGCCTCTTCCCCCCCGTTGAAGGGCTCAAGTCTGGCCGTCGCGGGCGCAAAGACCGCTACAAAGCCTATACTGACCGCGCAAAAGCAGAATGGCAGAATTGGCTTAATCAAGGTTAACTCTGGTCGGGTTAAGACTGGACCCTTCGTGCCATCCCCCATACTCTAGGGGGATGACACAACATTATTTCGACAAGGCCTATGCGGCACGCGACACCGAAGTCATCCGCAGCCTCTACAACGAATGGGCAAGCAGCTACGACGACGACATTACAGCGCAGGGCTATGCTACCCCCGAACGCGCCGCTGTCACGCTTGCGGAGTTTCTCGATGACAAAGATCTGCCGATTTTCGACATCGGATGTGGTACCGGGCTGTCTGGTGCAGCCCTTAAACACGTCGGCTTTACCACGATTGACGGGGGCGATGTCTCGGCTGCGATGCTGGCCGAGTCACGAAAAAAAGACATTTACCGCAACCTCTTAGAGCTTGAAGTTGACGCGCCGCTTCCATTCGAGCCCGGCGCTTATGATGCAATTAGCGCCATTGGGGTAATCGGCCCCGGCGCCGCGCCAATTTCCTTGTTCGATACGCTGATGCATGGATTAGGAAAGGGCGGCAAACTTCTGTTTTCGCTAAATGAAAAAGCGCTGGAGGATCGCGGCGCACTGGGCATGATCCATGAATGGACCGACTGTGGCGCAGCGATTTTGCTCCATGCCGAAGAAGGCGCGCATTTGCCCGGCATCAACATGAAGTCTACCGTCTATCTGATTGAAAAGAATTGAATCTTACAACCAGATTTGCCCCATCTCCGACCGGCCCATTACATCTTGGCCACGCCTATTCCGCGCTTTTGGCACATGATTTGGCCCAAGTGGCGGGCGGCAGCTTTCTTTTACGCATCGAAGATATCGACCAATCCCGCGCCCGCCCGGAATGGGAAGCGCAGATTTACCAAGACCTCGACTGGCTCGGCATAGACTGGGCACGCCCGGTAATGCGGCAATCAGACCGGATGGAGAGCTACCGCGCCGCGCTTGATGATCTCTGGACGCGCGGCTTGCTTTACGCCTGCACCTGTAACCGCCGTGACATCGCCGCAGCCACCAGCGCCCCACAAGAAGGCGCAGCGCCGATCATCGGCCCTGATGGCATCATCTACCCCGGCACCTGCCGCGCCGCAGGCCACCACCGTGAGACTGGCGCGCTGCGGCTAGATATGGCCAAGGCATTGGAAGCGCTCAGCAACACACCGCTCACCTTTCTGGAGAATGGCCACGGCCCCAATGGCGAAACCGGCCTGCAAACGATTTCCCCCGATCAGCTTATTACAACTGTTGGTGACGTGGTACTGGCCCGGCGCGACATGGGCACATCCTATCATCTATCTGTGGTGCTGGATGACGCGGCACAGAAAGTTACGCTGGTCCCACGGGGGGCCGATCTGTTTGAGGCCACCCAAATCCATGTTGTGCTACAGGCTTTGTTGGGCCTGCCCAAGCCGTGCTACCACCACCACCGTTTAATCCGCGATGAAGCTGGCAAGAGGCTTGCCAAACGCGACGACGCCCGCGCCATCGCGCTCTATCGCGAGAACGGCATCACACCGCGGGAAATTCGTGATATGGTAGGCCTTTAGAAGCCACCCTTAATCCATCGGCTTCATCAGTTCGACCTCTTGGCCATCCTGAATACCAGTGTAGAAACAACTGCGCCGCCCGGTGTGACAGGCGGGCCCGCTTTGGTTTACCATGACCAGCAAGCAATCACGGTCGCAATCCAACCGCATCTCAACGAGCTCCTGAACGTTCCCGCTGGTTTCGCCCTTCACCCAGAACGCCTGCCGTGAGCGGCTCCAGTAAGTCACCTTGCAGGTTTCCAACGTGCGCGCGATGCTTTCCGCATTCATCCATGCCAGCATCAGCACCTCATGGGTCTGAGCGTCCTGAGCAATCGCCGGGATCAGGCCCGCATCGTTGAATTGAAGGCTTGCAGGATCAAAAGTCATCGGGCACCTCGTGGAAATATTTGCATCTGCGTCAGCGGCGCTTATGTAGGGTTTCAGCACGAAAAGGAACAGCCATGTCGGATGAGACGGACCTCATCAAGCTCTACTCTGCGCGTATCTTGGCGCTTGCAGCAGAGATCCCCCATCTGGGCCGCATGGACGACCCTCAGGCCAGCGTCAAACGCCGCTCGCCGCTCTGTGGCTCGACCGTGACGGTTGATGTGCGCGTGCAGGATGGGCATTTGGCCGAAATGAAGCAGGATGTGAAAGCCTGTGCTTTAGGCCAAGCTGCCGCCGCCGTTGTCGGCGCTGCGGCACCCGGAAGTTCATTTACGCAGATCACAACAGCCCGCGATCAGTTGCGCGTCATGCTGAAAGGCGAAGGCCCCGTGCCGGACGCGCCCTTTGACGGTTTCGAAGTGCTCACCCCTGCCACGGCTTATAAAAACCGCCACGCGTCCATTATGCTCAGCATCGAAGCATTGACCGAGGCGATGCAACAGGCCGTAGCCCCCGTTGAAGCGGGCGAGCGTTAAGTAGAGCGCCACTCAGCTGCGAACCTACCCTTGCAGGCTCTCTGCGGCCTTCCTCAGCCCCCAAAGCCAAAAAAAACGCCGCACATCCTAAAAGGGATGGCGGCGTCAGTAGGCGTAACTCATGTGGGACCCACTTTGCCAAAGGCCGATGCGGACAGGCAAATCGGTGCATCAAATTGGGACGGATGCAGGCAAAGCGGCATGAGAGCCTTAGGCAGAACTCAGATAAAAGCGGGCAGATGCAGACCAACGACCAGCATCACGATCAAAGCGGCGGCCCCTGCTGCATCCTGCAACAACGTGGCCTGTGACCTAAGAGCGATAGATTTCAGCGTAGTGTAAGTCATCATCGGTACCTCCCTATCTTTGTTGCTCCTTTGTTCTCATTTTCAGCCTCACCTGTAAAGAACTTTCTGAGAACATTAGCGAACAAAAAGCGCAATAAGGTTCTAACCAACTGATATTAAACGGATCGCCTCATCCTGCCGCATCAGCCATAGCAGCAGCCTGACCGCCTTGCCGCGCGGCCCTTCAAGGGTTGGGTCATCCGTCAAAAGCTTGCGGGCATCCGATTGCGCCACCGCCATCAGCGCTGCCTGACGTTCCAGATCCGCCACCCGAAAGCGCGGCACACCCGATTGCGCAGTGCCGATCAAATCTCCCGTGCCGCGCATCTTTAGGTCCGTCTCTGCGATGACAAACCCATCTTCCGACTCGCGCAGCACTTCCAACCGCTGACGGCCCGTCTCGCTTAAAGGTGCCTGATACATCAACAGACAGGTCGAAGCCCCTTCGCCGCGCCCGACACGCCCCCGCAACTGGTGCAACTGAGCGAGGCCGAAAATCTCGGCGCGTTCTACCACCATAATCGTCGCATTGGGCACGTCGACGCCCACTTCGATCACCGTGGTGGCGACCAACACCTTGGTTTCGCCCGCCTGAAAGGCCCGCATCGCCGCATCCTTGTCGGCTGGTGGCATTTGCCCGTGTACCAGACCGACCACCCCCTCGCCCAAGGCTGCCCGGAGCCGTTTAAACCGGTCTTCTGCCGCCGTCAGATCACTGACCTCGCTTTCCTCTACCAGCGGGCAAACCCAGTAGCACTGCCGCCCCTCTTCGATGGCGTGGCGCATACGGTCGATGACCTCATCCATGCGTCCGGTCGAAACAAGCGCGGTGCGAATGGGCTGTCGTCCCGGTGGTTTCTCGTCGAGAACCGAGACATCCATATCGCCATATTGCGCCAGTGCCAGACTGCGCGGGATCGGCGTGGCGGTCATCACCAGTACATCGGCCAGCCGCCCCTTGCGCCCCAATTCCAGCCGTTGGCGTACGCCGAAACGGTGCTGTTCATCGACCACCGCAAGTCGCAGATCGCCAAAGCTTACGTCAGCTTGAAAAACAGCGTGGGTGCCGACGAGGATCTGAATATCGCCCCGCTCCAACGCGGCGAGTTTGGCCCGCCGCTCCGCGCCCTTGTCTCGGCCAGTCAAAATTTCCAGCACCACGCCTGCCTGTTCCGCGAGCGGTTGCAACCCCATAAGATGCTGACGTGCAAGGATTTCTGTCGGCGCCATCAATACCGCTTGGCCGCCTGCCTCTACCGCGCGAAGCAGTGCCATGAAGGCAACCAATGTCTTGCCCGCGCCCACATCGCCTTGCAAAAGCCGGTTCATCCGGGTGTCGAGCGCCATGTCGGCGGTGATTTCTTCAATGGCACGGCGCTGTGCCCCAGTGGGGCTGTAGGGCAGCGATTTCAGGACCCGTTGCTGCAAGCGCCCGTCGCCAAGACTTGCCCGCCCCTTTTTGCGTCGCTCATTCTGCCGGGCGAGGGCCAAGGTCACTTGATGGGCGAGCAATTCGTCATAGGCCAACCGCTCCCGCGCGGGCGCCGTGGCGGTGAGGTCTTCGGCGTTCTGCGGATCATGCGCGGCCTCGGCGGCAGTGGCGAAATCGGGCCAACCGGCCTGCGCCACCTGCCCCGGATCGGCCCATTCGGCCACCGCTGGCAGGCGAGTCAGCGCACCGCGGGTGGCCTTGTACATCAGCTTTTGCGTCAAGCCTGAGGTGAGCGGATACACCGGCTCGAAGTCCGGAATGCTGCTGGCCTCTTCCTCTGGCACGGCAAAATCGGGATGGACCATCTGCGCCATCCCATCAAAAAACTCGACCCGACCCGAGACAATGCGGCGGCTGCCTTCGGGCAATTGCCGCTGCCAATAATCGCCGCGCGCGTGGAAATAGACCAGTTGAAAACTGGTCTGCGCGTCCTCGACCGTGATGCGGTAAGCGCCGCCTTTGCTGCGTGCCGGACGGTGCGCGCCGATGGTGACGGCCACGGTGAGTGTCGCAGGCAGATGCGCGTCCTTCACACTGTCGCGAAGGCGGCGGTCGATACCGGAATGTGGCAGGGTAAAGATCAGATCACGCGGCGCCTGGATGCCTAACTGGCCCAGCAACTGCGCTGTCTTTGGCCCCACCCCTTCGAGCGTTTCGAGCCCCGCAAAAAGCGGGAAAAGCTGTTCCGGTCTGCCGCTCATTTGCCTTCGATCAAGGCGAGCCAGCCATCTTCATCCATCGTCTCGACCCCTAGATCGGCGGCCTTCTTGGCCTTGGACCCCGCCCCCGGCCCGGCGACCAGAATATCGGTTTTGCCGCTGACCGAGCCTGAGACCTTGGCCCCCAAACGCTCCGCTCGGGCCTTGGCCTCAGCCCGGCTCATCTTCTCCAAAGTGCCGGTAAAGACGACGGTCTTGCCTGCGACAGGGCTGCCTTCGGTATCGGGGCGTTCCGCCGGAATCACGGTCAGATGCGCCACCAACCGGTCGATTGAGGCGCGCTCTGCCTCTTGCGCGAAGGCCGAGACCAGCGAGCCCGCCATGACGCTGCCGACACCATCGACGCCGATCAGATCATCCCAAGCAGGGCCGTCGAGCCCGCGCGCCTCGGCCATGGCAGCCTCAAAACTGTCCCAATCGCCGTAGTGCAGCGCGATCAGGCTCGACGCCGCCTCGCCCACATGGCGGATTCCAAGGGCAAAAATCAGACGCGCCATGGGTATTTCACGGCGATCTTCGATGGCTTGAAACAGGTTATCCGCCGATTTCGGCCCCCAGCCTTCGCGGTTTTTCAACTGCTGCACGCCGGTGCCGTAACGCTCTTTCAAGGTGAAAATATCCGCAGGCTCCGCGATCCAACCGTCATGGTAAAACTGTTCGACCTGCTTGGCCCCCAGACCGTCGATATCAAATGCCTTGCGGCTGACGAAATGGATAAGCTTTTCAACGGCCTGCGCCGGGCAGATCAACCCGCCGGTGCAGCGCCGCACCGCATCGCCCGGCTCCCGGATCGCATCCGACCCGCATTCCGGGCAGGTGGTGGGAAAAACGAAGGGCGCCGCATCCTCGGGGCGTTTGGATAGGTCAACATCCGCCACTTTTGGAATCACATCGCCCGCGCGGTAGATTTGCACCCAATCGCCAACGCGCACGTCTTTGCCACCCCGGATCTCAGCACCCTTGCTGTCGAGTCCTTTGATGTAATCCTCATTGTGCAGCGTCGCGTTGGAGACGACGACCCCGCCCACTGTGACCGGCTGCAACCGCGCCACAGGGGACAGCGCCCCGGTGCGGCCAACCTGAATGTCGATACCTTCCAGCCGTGTCCAAGCCAGTTCAGCCGCGAATTTATGCGCGATCGCCCAGCGGGGGGTGGTCGAGCGAAAGCCGAGGCGTTCCTGTAGGGCGAGGTCATCTACCTTGTAGACCACTCCATCGATATCATAGCCAAGCGTGGCGCGCTGCGCTTCGATCTGCTCATAATGGGTTACCATGTCGCTGGGACCATCACAAAGCGCAGTCAGCGGGTTGGTGGAAAACCCCAGATCCGCCAACCGGTCGATCGCGCCCTTTTGCGTTTCGGCCAGCGGGGTAGAGAGCGCGCCCCAAGCATAGGCAAAGAACCGAAGCGGACGCGCACGGGTGATTTCCGCATCAAGCTGCCGCAACGATCCGGCGGCGGCGTTGCGCGGATTGGCAAAGGTCTTGCCGCCCGTTTCTGATTGCCGCGCGTTCAGCGCCGCGAAATCGGCATGGCTCATATAGACTTCGCCGCGCACTTCCAGCAGGTCCGGCGCGTTCTTTAACTTTTGCGGGATGTTTTCAATGGTGCGGGCGTTGGCGGTAACATTTTCGCCCACCGCCCCATCGCCCCGCGTGGCGGCCTGCACCAGCACACCCTTTTCGTAGCGCAGGGACAGCGACAGCCCGTCGATCTTGGGCTCGGCCGTATAGGCCAGTGGCGCATCCGACCCCAGCCCAAGGTACTTGCGAATCCGGGCGTCGAACTCAGTGACTTCCTCGGCGTCGAAAGCATTGGCGAGCGAGAGCATCGGCACCGCATGCCGCACCTTGCCGAACCCTTCGGCGACCGGCGCGCCGACTTGCTCTGACGGGCTGTCAGCGCGCTTGATGTCGGGGAAGCGCGCTTCGATCGCGGCATTGCGCCGTTTGAGCGCGTCATAGTCCGCGTCGGAAATTTCTGGTGCATCTTCCGTATGATAGGCGGTGTTCGCCTCGTTCAGCACCTCGGCCAGCCGGGCCAGCTCCGTCTCTGCCTGCGCTTTGGTCAGCGCTTCAACCTCGATCTGGGATGTCACGATCTGCCCCCGATATTGTCACCTGTGGCTTAGATAGGTGGCGATCAGGGGCAGGTCTAGCGATTTCAGGTCCGGTTGATGTCAGATCAGGCGCTGGCGGCCAGATCCATCTGCGCCGGTTCGGGATCGCGCAGCACATAGCCCCGGCCCCAGACAGTTTCGATATAGCTCTCTCCGCCTGTGGCTTGGCTGAGCTTTTTGCGCAGCTTGCAGATAAAAACATCGATGATCTTCAGTTCAGGCTCATCCATGCCACCATAGAGGTGGTTGAGAAACATTTCTTTGGTCAGGGTCGTCCCCTTGCGCAGGCTCAGCAGTTCCAGCATCTGATATTCTTTACCGGTCAAATGCACGGGGCTGTCGTTAACGCTGACAGTCTTGGCATCAAGGTTCACGGCGACTTGCCCCGTCTCAATCACCGATTGGGAATGGCCCTTGGAACGGCGGATGATGGCGTGGATCCGGGCCACCAATTCTTCGCGGTGAAACGGTTTGGTCAAATAATCGTCGGCACCAAATCCAAATCCCCTGAGTTTATTTTCCGTATCGTCGGACCCCGACAGGATCAGGATCGGCGTTTCAATCCGCGCCAGCCGCAATTGGCGCAGCACATCATGGCCGTTCATATCCGGCAGATCGAGGTCGAGCAGGATCAAATCATAGTCATAGAGCTTGGCCAGATCGATTCCCTCTTCGCCTAGGTCGGTGGCATAGACGTTAAGATTCGCATGGGTCAGCATGAGTTCAATACTGCGAGAGGTCGTCGGGTCATCTTCAACTAACAATACACGCATTCGGTTTCTCCGGCTCATCTAGGACGATTGGCTAATCTTGAGCAAAAAAGGTTAACTACCCGTTACCGATACTAGATAGGCTAGCTTGACAACTTAAAGTTGTCTATACTTTTTCAAGGCAGTGGCCTTCAGCGCGGCCTCTCCATGCTCTGTAACCGCATGCAACCATTCCATAAATTCGTCATCGCTAATGCCATAACGCTCCAGCGCTTCGGATTGGGTGATCAGCCCATAGACCACCCCCCGCACCACCGCCGCCTTGCGCGAGGCGACCCACCTTCGCGTATCTGCACCGGGCAAATCGGCGCGGGACATCACGCTCCCGTCAGCGAGGGTAACAGACCGTGGCCCATCGACTTTTTTCAGGTACATCGCATCATCCGCCATTGTTCTGGCGGCCAATAACCCCCATCTGCCTTAACGCGGCGTGAAGCCTGCCCTTGTGACTAGGTAGGATTTTCCTATATTCGCGCACAAACTCCGGAGAGACCCATGGCCCTTGATCAGACCCCGCCGCTCAATTCGCTTGGCTTTGCCAAGGCACCTGCCGACACGCGGGTCGTCGTGGCGATGTCGGGTGGTGTGGACAGTTCCGTTGTGGCGGCCATGCTCGCCGACGAAGGTTATGACGTCGTGGGCGTGACCCTGCAGCTTTACGATCACGGCGCCGCGCTGGCCAAAAAAGGTGCCTGCTGCGCGGGCGTCGACATTCAGGACGCCCGCCGCGTGGCCGAAGAGATGGGCTTCCCGCATTACGTGCTGGACTATGAGAACGTCTTTAAGGACGCCGTGATAGATGAATTCGCCGACAGCTACCTCGGCGGTGCCACACCTGTGCCCTGCATCCGTTGCAACGAGCGGGTCAAGTTCAAGGACTTGCTGGAAACCGCCAAGGATCTGGAGGCCGATTGCATGGCTACCGGTCATTACATCCAGCGCAAGATGGGCGAGAACGGGCCAGAGCTACACGCCGCCGCCGACGGCAACCGCGACCAAAGCTATTTCCTCTTCTCCACCACCGAAGAGCAGCTTTCCTACCTGCGCTTCCCGCTGGGCCACCTGCCCAGCAAGGATGACACCCGTGCGCTGGCGGCGAAATACGGGCTGGTTGTGGCCGACAAACCCGATAGCCAAGACATTTGTTTCGTTCCCAATGGCGATTATGCTGCCGTGATTCGCAAGCTGCGCCCCGAAGCCGCCGATCCGGGCAATATCGTTGATACCGACGGCAATGTGCTGGCGAAACATGAAGGTGTGATCCACTACACCATCGGCCAGCGCCGGGGTTTGGGCATCGGCGGTCTGGCCGATCCGCTTTATGTGGTAAAGTTGGATGCCGATCGCAAAGAGGTCGTCGTCGGCCCGAAATCAATGCTCGCCACGCGGAAAATTCCGGTGCGTGAGATCAACTGGCTGGGGGATGAGCCGCTCACCTCGCGGTCAGAGTGGAACATCGCCGTGCGCGTGCGCTCCACCCGTCCGCCGCGCGATGCGATCCTGCGTCCGATCAGTGCGACCGAGGCCGAGGTTGAACTGCTGACTGCCGAGGAAGGCGTGTCACCGGGTCAGGCTTGTGTGTTCTATGATCCTGAAAGCACGCGCATCTTTGGCGGCGGCTGGATCTACCGGGGCTAAGCCTCCCCTACAGCCGCGCCAAAACCGCGCGCGCGGCCCGCAGGCCCGGCGCCTCACCACCCCGCCCCAAGCGCTGCATGGTCAGCGCCATCGCGTCCTTTTGTGCGCCCGGTGCCCGCAACACCTGCAAAACACCTTCGGCAATCGGTCCGGGGCGGCAGTTGGCGCCGATGAACTCCGGCACCACGCGAGTCTCTGAGACCAGATTGACCAATGTCACCGTATCAACGCGCAGCATTCGTCCGATGATCTGACGGCTGATCCAGTTCATGTCATAGGCGATGACCATTGGCGTGTTCACCGCGGCCAATTCCAGCGACACGGTGCCGGACGCTGCCAACGCCACATCCGCCGCGCGGAAGGCGGCGCGTTTGGTGGCGGTGAACTCTTCTGACGCCATATCACGCGGGTCCAGCACCAGCGGGTTGCCCGCCCAATTGCGCGTCACCTGTTTGACCAGAGCGGCCACCGGACTTGCCGCAGGAACCACGACGCGCAAGGACGGCTCTGCCTCGACCAGCCGCGCGACGACCTGCTGGAACACTGGCGCCAGCCGCGTGACCTCGCCTCGGCGCGAGCCGGGCAAAGCCAGCAGCAGCGGCGCATCGGCAAGACGGTGTTCGGCGCGGAAGGCCGCAGCGGCGGCGTCATCGGCCACAGGCTCGGCCACCACCGGGTGCCCCACGAAATCACAGGCCATACCCGCCGCTTCCATATAGGGCGGCTCAAAGGGGAAAAGCGCCAGCACATGATCGACCGAACGGGCCATCTTCTCGGCCCGGCCGGGGCGCCATGCCCAGACGGTTGGGGCCACGTAATGCACTGTTCTGATGTCGGATTTCTCTTTCACCTTACGCGCCACGCGCAATGAGAAATCGGGGCTGTCGATGGTGATGAGCACATCGGGTTTCGTCTCGACCACCGTCTGCGCCGTCTCATTGATCCGGGCCATCAACGCGCGGTATTTCGGCAGGATCTCGGCCAGCCCCATGACGCTGAGCTCGTCCATGTCAAAGCGGCTTTCCAACCCCTGCGCCATCATCATCGGCCCGCCGATGCCGTCGAAGGTCACCTCCGGGCAAAGCTCTTTCAGCCCCGTCATGAGCGCACCGCCCAACCGGTCACCGGAAGGCTCGCCTGCCAGAATGAACACTTTCACGCCGCGTCCCCCTCTCGGACCCAAAGCACCAGCCCCAGTTCATCGGCCAGCGCCACACAGGCGTCACGCTCCAGCAGCATTACGCCGCCTGCCTTGACCACCACGCCCGCCAGCCCTGCCGCATGGGCGGCGCGCAGTGTGTCGGGGCCGATGGTGGGCAGATCAATCTCGCGGATTTGCCCGGTTTTCGGACCTTTGCAGAGCACCGCTCGCGCATCACGCACCGCTTCCGGCAAGGTCGTCAGCAAATGATCCGTGCCTCCGATGGTCTCAACCCCGTACACCTGTTCGCGCCCAATCACGCAGGCCTGCCCGATGTCGAGCGTGGCCAGACTATCGAGCACGGCAGCACCACGCGCGGCATCCCGGCGCATTTGCTCATCGGGCAACTCCCGCGACAGCACGCCACTATCGGCCAGCAGGTCGGGCACCAATTCATCGGCCCCGACCACCCGCAGGCCATGATCTTCGAAAATCGTCTTGATCACCTCAAGCGCACCATTATCACCCGCTGCCAGTGCCAGTTTGAACTGCGGCACCAAGGGCGCTGTGCGCATATCCAACTTCGCGGGATCAAGCGTTGGCCGGTCGATTGCGCCGCACAGACAAACCTCGCGGATGCCCACCCCCAAAAGATGCGCCAAAAGGCTGCCCAGCGTCTCCAACCGAAAGGTCAGATCCGCCTTTAGCCCATCCGGCGCACAGCCCTCATAAGCACAGACCAACGGCGGCACGTCCTGCGCTGCCGCCACCCGTGCGGGCAAGCCACCGCGTCCGGCGATCAGCGCAAGGCTCATTTCGGCGTCAGGAAATGGCGGCCCGTGTCGGCCATGACGAAATCGACGATCTGGCGGACGTAATCGCTTTGGGTTTCTTCGCCCAAACGCCGCGCCCGGTCCGAGAATGTCCCCTCGCCCTGCGCCAGCATCTGGAACGCGGCCCTGAGCGCCGTGATGTCGCTACGTGCCACACCGGCGCGCTTCAACCCGACAAGGTTCAACCCGTCAAGATCACCGCGCGGCGCTTGCACAAGGCCGTAGGGGATCACGTCGTTCGTCACCATCGTCACCGCGCCAATGATCGCGCCCTGCCCGATGCGCACCCATTGGTGGATGCCCGACAGACCGCCGATGATGACGTCATCCTCAAGCACACAGTGGCCCGCGACAGCGGCGGAATTCACCACGATCACCCGGTCGCCCACAATCGCGTCATGCGCGATGTGACAGCCCGCCATGAACAGCCCGTCGTCGCCCACACGCGTCACGCCGCCACCGCCTTCGGTGCCGCAGTTCATGGTGACATGCTCGCGGATGCGGTTGCGTTCGCCAATGACCAGACGGCTGGCTTCGCCCTTGAATTTCAAGTCCTGCGGAATCTCACCGATCACCGCGAAGGGGAAAATCACCGTGCCTGCGCCAACCTCGGTCTGGCCGGTGACGATCACATGGGATTTCAGCTCCACATCCGCCTTCAGCACAACCTGTGACCCAACCACGCAGAAAGGGCCAACCTTGGCCGAAGGGTCGATCTGTGCCCCCTCTTCGATAACAGCACTGGGGTGGATATTACTCATACCGCGTCCTGCGGCAGGTCCAACATCGCCATGAACTCGGCCTCGGCGGCCATTTCACCATCAACGGTGGCCACACCGCCGAATTTCCAGATCTTCGCACCCGGCTTGCCGCGCAGGGTTTTCAGGTCCATCCGCAGCACATCGCCAGGGCCGACCTTGCGGCGGAACTTACATTTGTCGATCGACATGAAATAGATCAGCATGTCGCGGTCCTGCATGCCAAGGGCGGTGCCCACCATCACGCCTGCCGTCTGGGCCATCGCCTCAACAATGGTGACGCCCGGCATGATCGGCGTGCCGGGGAAATGGCCCTGAAAATGCGGCTCGTTCATGGTGACGTTTTTATAGCCGACAGCACTTTCGGTGCCCTTGATCTCTTCGACCTTGTCGACCAGCAAAAACGGGTAGCGGTGCGGCAGGATGCGCTGGATCAACTGGATATCGGCGCGCAGCAGCTCTTCGGTCATGGACTGTCCTTTGTGTCAGAAGGTTGCTGAATGGCTACCAATTCGGACGGCTGGGGGCAAGCATCCCCCGGCGCCCTGCCGCTCAGTCGGCCTCGGTCAGGCCATCGCCAATGGTCTCATCCAACAGCGAAATCGCCTGATCCGTCACCTCAATCGCCGAGGACGAGACAAAGACGCGCCGGCGTTCAAGAATGACAGCCGCGTCGGAATTGCGCATCAACTGTTCCATTACGGGGGCTGCGGCAGCAAGGAAACGGTCCCGCTCTAGGTCGAGTGCTTCGCTCAGCGCTCGGTTTTTTGAGGCCTGCTCTGCTCGGGTACGCTGCACCTTTTCATCAAAGGCATCTGCCAAAACCCGGAACGCCGCTGGCGTCATCTGGGTGCGTTTTTCGGTAAGCTCACGCTCTTCGGCTTCCAGCTCGGCTTCGATCTCTCGATTTTCGGTGGCCAATTGCTCGCTTTGGGCTTCGATCTCGCGGGAAACCCGGCTGCCGAAAGCGCTATCGCGGAACAGGCGTTCTGAATCGATGGTCAGAACCGGGCTGATCACGCCCTGCGCGTTGCCGCTAGCTGCGTTCTGCTGTGTCTCTGGCGCAGGGGCCTGTTGCGCCTGGCCGGGGGTGACCCCGGCCAGCATCATCACGAAGGGGATGAATGCGCGATACATGGTCTTAGAACGTGGTCCGCAATGTGACCTCAAAGCTTTGCTCTTTGTCAAAGCTCTCTTTCTTCAGCGCGTCAGAGACGTTGAACTGAAGCGGGCCAAGCGGTGTATCCCAGTAGACTGAAAAACCGACCACATGGCGGTAAGAGCCCCCTTCGCCGACGATCGAACCGCCCGTCGTGTCCACATCACTCAGGTCCCACAGGTTGCCCACGTCGTAAAAGACGCCGCCGCTGATGCCATATTCTTCGGGCAGCCCCAGTGGGAACTCAGCCTCGAAACGGGCCACGGCGAAAAAGTTACCGCCAAGTGCATCGTCAACGCCGTTGCTCTGGTCACGCGGGCCAATCCCGCCCGGCTCAAAGCCGCGCATGATGGAAGGGCCAAGGATGAAACGGTCAACCGCACGGTTGGTGCCGCTGTTCCAAGCCAGCGCCCCACCTTCGAGCGTGGCACGAAGAGTTACTTCTTCGTTAAAGATACGCTTCTCGGCGCCAAACTTGGCCGAAGTCTTGATGAACTCATTATCACCGCCAAGACCCGCGAAATCCTGACCGAACTCGAACAAGATACCCTGCGTTGGGTCCAGTCCAGTGCGGCGGGTGTCATAGGTATAGGTATAGCCCACCGAGGAGGAGAACAGCGCGCCTGCGTCGATCTCGTTGGCGATGGTGGCGCTGTTATCTTCGTCATCACGTTCCAGCATCTCGATGCCTTCATACGTGTAGCGCGCGGACAGACGGCCATTCTCGCTCACCGGGAAGGTCAGGCTGGGCTGGAATAGCAAACGCTCAGTGTCGTAGCTGGTGTAGGACGAATTGGTTTCAGCATAGTCAAGCTTGAGACCAAGCGCCACATCACGGCCAAGGAAACGCGGCTCGACAAATGTCACACCATAGCGTGTAGCATCTTCGGCGGTGGAGATCGACAGGCTCAGCTTCTGGCCACGGCCAAGAAAGTTATCCTCTTGAAAGCTGACCGCGACACCAAAACCGTCGTTGTTCGAGAAGGAGCCGCCGAAGTTCAGCGAGCCGGTGGGCTTTTCTTCTACGTCTACATCGATCACGACCTGCTCAGGGCTGGAGCCCTGACGGGCGTTAACCTCTGCTGTCTCAAAGTATTGCAGCGCGCGGATGCGTTCCGCCGATTGGCGAATCTCACGCGGGTTGAACGGGTCACCCTCCACGCTGTCGAACTCGCGGCGGATCACGCGGTCAAGCGTGGTGGTGTTGCCTTCGATGTCGATCCGCTCAACAAAGATGCGCTCGCCACGGGACAGCTTGTAGGTCACGTTCAGCGACAGGTCGCGGTCATTGCGGTCGATCACCGGCTCAACACGTAGGAAATCCACACCATCGCGGATCGCTTGGCGTTCGATCCGGGCGATGTCATTCTCGATCAATGTCGGGGAATAGATCACACCCGGGCGGATTTTCAGAAGGTCACGATAGACCGCAGCATTCAGCCCCGGCACTTCGGATTCAAGCGACACAGAACCAAAGCGGAACTGCTGCCCCTCGGTGATGTTATAGGCGACAAAGACGCCATCACGCTCTTCGGTCAGTTCGGCATTGACCGCTTCGGTGCGCATATCGACATAGCCACGCGAAAGATAGAAATCGCGCAACATCTGCTTGTCGGCCTCAACCCGGCCTTCGACATAGGTGTCACGCTTGACCAAGCGGCGGAATAGGCCCGCCTGTTTGGTGCCCAAAACGCGGCGCAGACGACGATCGGAATAGATACGGTTGCCGACAAAGCTCAGGCGCTCGATCTCGACGTTGTCGCCCTCGAAAATTTCAAAGACCAGATCGACGCGGTTTTGATCGCGGCGGATGATGCGTGGCTGCACACGGGCCGACAGACGGCCTTCGTTGCTATAGGCCTCAGCGATCGCGGCGGCGTCTTGCTCGGCTTGGCCGGGGTTGAACACCCGGCGCTCGGTTGAGCCGATCAATTCGGCCAGCATCTCATCTTTGATGCGGCGGTTGCCCTCAAAGCTTACCCGGTTCAGCGTCGGCAGTTCCACCACCGAAATCACCAGCGTGCCGCCCTGCGGCTCGATGGAGACGGATTCGAACAGGCCCGAGTTTTGCAGGTTCTGGTAGGCGTCGTTTAACTGCCCGCCCGAAACGGCCTGCCCCCGCCCGATGCCAGCCCGGCGCAGAATGGCGCTATCGCCGATCCGCTCGTTGCCTTCAATCACGACTGTATTGAACTGATATTGCTGCGCCTGCGCTTCGCTGCCCGGCACAAGCCACGCGACGGACAACATGACACAAAGCGATGCGCCCCGAAGGGTCCTGCCAACATTGCTGCGCTGCGCCCATTCGATGGGCATTCTGCCCTCGTTCCTCAGTCCCATTACACCGACCCGTTTTTTGCGACATTAATTGTCAACCTGACTACGCAGGTTAACGGGGTTTGTCAAAAGCAACGGCGGTAAAAATATACCATATCATGCGGCAACATGGGCAGGAATGACATCATAGGCGGGCAAAGGGCAGGATTGTCCGATTTGCCGCGATCGGACGGTCACAAAGAGGCGACAAATGCACCGGCAGAGAGGGCAGCGGCGATCGCCGCACCAAAAAACGCACGGTCCCAGTTCAGGTCCAGCAAAAGGCTTAGGCCGCGGGTTGATCCTTGAATCAAGTGCATCTTCGGTTCCTTCTCGATGAAGGATAATTTTACCAGAGCATTGCGGCAGGAGTGTGTTCAAATATGGCCATTTGAAGGCAAGTCGCAGACCTGCCCGTCGGCGTTAATAATAACCCTGCCCCTTTGGGGCAAAATAGACCCTGCCCCAAAGGGGCAAGGTTCTCGCAACTACCGCTTATGGGCAGAACAAATCGTTCCCAAGCGCAAAGAGCATCAAGGTCAGGACCAGCGTAATGCCGAGGGTCATCAAAAACCGCAGCGCGCCATCGCTGGGCGGTTTGCCTGTCACAGCTTCATAGGCATAAAAGACCAAATGCCCCCCGTCCAAAGCCGGGATCGGGAACAGGTTCAGCAACCCGACCGCCGTGCTCAGCACCGCGATGAAGTAGATAAATGACTGCGCCCCTTGGCTGGCCATCGCGCCCGAAGTTTGAGCGATGCCCACTGGGCCGCTCAGATTACAGGTGCTGATATTGCCGACAATCATCTCACGTAGCCCCGAGATGGACCCTTTGATGATCTGCCACGTATTGCCTATCCCAGTGCTCAGCGCCTCGCCCACGCCGGGCGTATCGGTCGCAGGCACAAAGGCCATGCCGCCAACGATGCCAATGCGCAGGTTCTGCTTAAAGCTGCCGTCAGGCTGCGGCTCATCCGTGGCTTTGGGAACAAGGGTGAACTCCAGCGTCTCGCCATCCCGCCAAACCGTAAGCTGCTGCGCTGCACCTTCCGATGCCTCAACAACCTCTTTCAATTCACCAAAGGCTACGATTTCTTGGCCGTTCACGGCTGTAATCACATCACCACCACGGAGCCCCGCTTCTTGGGCCGCCGATTGCGGCGCTACGTTGCTGACCAGCGGCGGCATCAGATAAGGGCCGGGCACCGTCAGTTCCGCATCATCGCGGGTGATGTCATAGCTCAGCACCGACTTCTGCGGCAGGTTCGTCAGAAAATCATTATAGCCTTCACCTGCAGCCAATGATGGCAGCGGCGTGCCTTCGACCGCACGCAGCACATCGCCCGGTTCCAACTCATATGCCGCATTCGGCAGATCGCGCAGCTCGCCCACGGTGAGCGGATCACGGGCGGTGCCCGCGGTCATCGCCACGGCGAAAAAGATGATGATCGACAGGGCGAAGTTGAACACCGGCCCAGCCGCCACGGTCAGCGCGCGGGCATAAAGCGGCGCACCATGCATCGTGTGGCGCAGCGCTTCGGGGTCTTCGGCCAGCGCCTCCATCGCGGTTTCGTCCTTGCCCGACGCGGCATTAGAATCGCCCGCGAATTTCACATAGCCGCCAAAGGGCAGCAGCGCGAACTGCCAGCGCGTGCCGCGCTTATCCATGCGAGAAAACAGCACCGGGCCGAACCCGAGGCTGAAGACATCCGCCTTGATCCCGGTCCAGCGGCCAACGATGTAATGGCCGTATTCGTGGATCGCCACGATCACCGAAAGCGCCACGACAAAAGCCAATATTGTCCAGATCAGCCCGCCGAATTCCGGCAATAACCCCATGATGTCCAACGTGCTACCCTGCCTTTTTTTGAATTGCGGCCTTAGCAGCCTTACGTGCGAGATGGTCGGCTTGGCCCACCAAATCAAGTGTCATATCGTCGCTGCCCCGGCCCAGCGATGCGTCAGCGGCGCGCGCCTCCAACACCTCTTCGACGATCTCGGCCATTTCGGTAAAGCGCAACTGCCCGGCGATGAAGCTATCGAGCGCCACCTCCTTGGCCGCGTTAAAGACCGCACCCATGAGTCCACCTGCCGCCATAACCTCCCGCGCGAGCCGCAGTGCGGGCCAGCGGGCGTCGTCGGGCGCGGTAAAATCGAACCGTCCAATCTTGGTCAAGTCCAGCCGCTCCACCGGCAAAGGGGCCCGCTGCGGGTGGTGCAGCGCATAGCCGATCGCATGGCGCATGTCAGGCGGGCCGACATGGGCCATCAGCCCACCGTCGCAAAACCCCACAAGCGCATGGATCATCGACTGCGGGTGCACCAGCACTTCGATAGTCTCAGGCGATACGCCGAAAAACTCCCGCGTCTCAATGACTTCCATCGCCTTGTTAAACATCGAGGCCGAGTCGATGGTGATCCGCTGCCCCATGTCCCAGTTGGGATGGCTTGAGGCTTGATCGAGCGTCGCATTGGCCAGGTCCGCAAGCGGCCAATCGCGAAATGCGCCGCCGCTGGCGGTGATGATGACGCGCTCAACGGCGGCCATATCTTCGCCGACCAGCGCTTGAAAAACGGCGGAATGTTCGCTGTCGACCGGCAGGATCGTGGCGCCATTGCGCTTGGCCTCGCCCATGATCAGCGCCCCGGCGCAAACGAGCGATTCCTTATTGGCCAATGCCAGTGTGCCGCCTTGGCGCAGGGCGGCCATCCCCGGTGCCAGCCCCGCCGCGCCGATGATCGCGGACATGGTCCAATCAGCAGGGCGGGATGCCGCCTCGGTAATCGCCGCGGACCCTGCCGCTGCTTCAATCCCGCTGCCGCTCAGCGCATCGCGCAGATCGTCCAACAGGTCTTCGCGGGCGGTAACCGCGACCTCGGCCTTCAGCGCTTTCGCGTCCTCTGCCAGTTGGGCAATATTGCCCGCGCCGGTCAGCGCCACCACGTCATAGCTGTCAGGCGCGCGCCGGATCAGATCAATCGTGTTCTGACCGATGGACCCGGTCGCCCCCAGTATCGAAATTTTGCGTGGCATGGCGGGTTAATTCAGGCCCGGAGGGAAGCCGATCAACGGCCCGACAATCAGCAAGAACACCGCAGCGCCCAGCATCCCGTCGAAACGATCCAACAGACCGCCATGGCCGGGGATCAGGGCCGAGCTGTCTTTGACGCCCATTTTGCGCTTCATGCCCGATTCCGCCATATCGCCCATCTGCGAGGCCATCGACAGCGCCACCGAGATGCCGACGAGTTGGAAACCAAAGCCTGTGTTGAAGGAAAAGATCAGTCCGACAACCGCCGCTCCGACCCAGCCCGAGGCGGTGCCGGACCATGTTTTCTTGGGGCTGACCTTGGGCCAGAACTTTGGCCCGCCAATGGCGCGACCGGCGAAATAGCCCACCACATCGGTGACCACGACCACCAGCACCAGCCACATCAGCCAGCCAAAGCCCATGTCATCGCGCAGTTGGATCAGGCCAAAGCCCGCCAGTAGGATCATCGCAGTAAAGCTCATGTAGAGCGTGCGGTTCGCGGTCAGCAGGGCAAAACCCAAAAGCGCGGGCGCCAGCAGCAGCGGCAGGCCAAAGCCTACCGGGAGATAGACCGACGCCAGCACAGCCGCGCCCGTTACCAGCCCAAGCTGCCAAGAGGCCGCCTGACCGGGGCCGCGCAACATGCCGACAAGTTCCCAAACCATCAGACCGCAGACCAGCGCCACCAAAAGGTGAAAGGCAACGCCCCCCAACCAGATGCCCAGAAGACCGATCAGGATCATCGCACTGGCGGACAGCATCCGCGCGCGGAGGTCGGACCATTGTTCAGGTGATTTCATCGCACGTCTCCTCAGGTCTTGACCGCACCGAACCGCCTGTCGCGCCCGCCATAGGCGGCGCAGAGCCGGGCAAATTCCTCGCGGGTGAAATCCGGCCACAGCGTGTCGATGAACTCATATTCCGCATAGGCCGACTGCCACAGCAGAAAGTTCGAAATCCGCGCCTCGCCGCTGGTGCGGATCACCAGATCGGGGTCGGGCAGCACATGGGTATCGAGGTAGCGCGGCAGGGTCTCTTCGTCCACGCTGTCAGGGTCAAGTTTGCCACTGGCGACATCTTGGGCCAAACGATGCGTGGCACGGGCCACCTCGTCGCGGCCCCCATAATTCAGCGCAATCGTGAGGTTAATGCGGGTGTTATGCGCGGTGTGGGCCTCAAGTTCGCCCATCAACTTGATGAGCTTGTCATCCAGCCGGTCGCGGTCCCCGATGAACCGCACCCGCGCGCCATATTCGCTGAGACTGCGCATTTCTTTAGAAATATAACGCCGAAACAGAGACATAAGCCCCGCCACTTCGACCTGTGTGCGCTTCCAATTCTCGGTCGAGAAGGCAAAGATCGTCAGGTATTCCACCCCCACATCGGGGCAGGCCTCAACGATTTCGCGCACCCTCTTGGCACCGGCGTGGTGACCAAACAGCCGGGGCCGCCCGCGTTGGGTGGCCCAGCGGCCATTGCCGTCCATGATGATCGCCACATGGCGCGGCCCACCGGGAGCATTCTTAGGTTGAATTTCGGCGGTGCTCATGTTTCGGCCTTTTCTTTCAAGTGCTGTGTCCCTGCCCTAAGGCCGGATCAGACTTGCATGATTTCGGCCTGTTTCGTCTCAAGCTGGTCATCGATGAGGGTGATGAAGCGGTTGGTCAGGTCTTGCACTTCGCCTTCCCAGATTTTCTGGTCATCCTCGGACACCGTGCCGTCGTTCTTGGCTTTCTTAATCTGGTCCATCCCGTCGCGGCGGATGTTGCGGATCGAAACGCGGGCGTGTTCGGCGTACTGGCCCGCGACCTTGGTCAACTGGGTGCGGCGCTCTTCGTTCAGCTCGGGGATCGGCAGCATGATGATGGTGCCGTTCAGCTGCGGGTTGATGCCCAGACCGCTTTCGCGGATGGCCTTTTCAACCTTGCCGACCAGACCTTTGTCCCAAACGTTGATCGTCACCATGCGCGGCTCGGGCACGTTGACGGTGCCGACTTGGTTCACCGGGGTCATTTGGCCGTAAGCCTCGACCATCACCGGCTCCAGCATAGAGGCCGAGCCACGCCCTGTGCGCAGCGATGCGAACTCGGTCCGAAGCGACGCGATCGCGCCGTTCATCCGCCGTTCAAGATCATCGGTATCGAGCATAAATTCGTCTGACATGGCGAGCCTGCTTGTTGTTTCCTTGCGTTACGGCTTTCTAACGGTGGCGCGGCGCTTTCACAACTGCCCATTATTCCGCCACCCTGCGTCAGCCGCGCCCCCTTTGAAAGAGACGCGGCGGCCTCAGGCCGATCGCCCAGCCGTTGGACGATCCCCGCGCTGTGGTGCGCGTCTTAACCGACGCGGGTGTAAGTACCCTGCCCCGCCAAGATGCCTTGGAAGCCGCCCGGCTCATCCAGCGAGAAGACGATGATCGGCAGGTTGTTATCCCGCGCCAGCGCAATGGCAGAGGCGTCCATCACGCCAAGCCGCTTTTGCAGCACGTCGTCATAGCTCACCAGATCATAGCGTTTGGCATCGTCGAACTTGGCCGGGTCTTTGTCATAGACGCCATCGACCTTGGTGCCTTTAAAGATCGCCTCGCAAGACATCTCATTGGCGCGCAGGGTCGCGGCGGTGTCTGTAGTGAAATAGGGGTTGCCGGTGCCTGCGGCAAAGATGCAGACCCGCTTCTTCTCAAGGTGGCGTACGGCGCGGCGGCGGATATAGGGCTCGGCCACTTCATTCATCGTGATGGCGCTAATCACCCGCGTGTGAATGCCCAGACCTTCGAGCGCCGATTGCATCGCCAGTGCGTTCATCACCGTGGCCAGCATGCCCATGTAATCCGCCGTCGTCCGCTCCATTCCCTGTGCCGAGCCTTGCAGCCCGCGGAAAATGTTGCCGCCACCGATGACCATACAGATCTCGACACCCAGTGAATGCACCGTTTGCACTTCGCGGGCGATACGCTCAACGGTTGGCGGGTGCAGGCCATACCCGAGGTCACCCATCAGTGCCTCCCCGGAAATCTTTAGCATCACGCGGTTAAAGGAGACTTGGGGGGTGTCTTGGGACATCGGGCACACCTTATTATTTCACCAACCGAGGACGATTTGAGCCATACGGCGGCGAAGGGTTTTCATTTCGCGCCAAAATGTCGCAAATACGTCCAAGGTTCAATGCGCGGCGAGAGGAAGACGCAAAGAAATGCCGGATATTCCCAAGGCCCAGATGGATGCGCTACTGCAAGGGCTGCCCGTAGATCGCCCTGTGTTGATCGCCGGGCCAACCGCCAGCGGCAAATCTGCACTGGCACTCGCCATCGCAGAGGCGCAGGGCGGCGTGATCGTGAACGCCGATGCCAGTCAGGTCTATGCGCCCCTGCGCATCATCAGCGCCCGGCCCTCAGCCGAAGAAGAGGCCCGCGCGCCGCATCTACTCTATGGTCATCTGGCCGAGGATGCGCCCTATTCCACCGGCCATTGGCTGCGCGAGGTGGCCCCGCTGCTGGGCGGCGGTCAGCGGGTGATCATCACCGGCGGCACCGGGCTTTATTTCTCTGCCCTGACGCAGGGTTTGGCAAAAATTCCGGCGACCCCGCCAGAGGTCCGCACACAGGGTGATGAAATGGCGCTGGAGGATTTACTGGCGCAACTTGACGCCGACACCGCCGCAAACATCGACCCGCGCAATCGCGCGCGGGTGCAGCGCGCATGGGAGGTTTGGACCGCCACCGGGCGCGGCCTGTCGGACTGGCAGCGCGATACCGGCGCGCCGCTTTTGCCGTTTGCAGACTGTCTGCCCATCGTTTTCGATGTCGAACGGGATTGGCTGAACGCCCGCATCGCCCGACGCTTTGACCTGATGCTAGAGCACGGCGCACTTGAGGAAGTCGCCGCCCTGCGTCCGCGCTATGATCCGGCGCTCCCTGCACATCGCGCGATTGGCGTGCCGGAACTGATCCGCCACCTTGACGGCGATTGGCCGCTTCACCGCGCCCGCGAAGCGGCCGTGGTTGCCACCCGCCGCTTCGCCAAACGCCAGCGTACTTGGATGCGTAGCAAAATGGCAGATTGGCAGCGCGTGACGCCAGAATAGGATTAGACCCGCTCCAAACCCTTGCGTAATAGCGACCATCGGATAGCGTATCGTTGAAGTTTGGCCCCAAGGGGTTTTCAATTTTCAACGAAAGGCCCCTGTGCAACAGCCGCAGATACAGCTCCTCACTCTGGCGCAGCTTTCCGCTGGGCAGGAGTGGCGGCTGTCCCTTGCCCATGACCGCGACCACCATTTATTGATTTGGATCACCCGTGGTCAGGGGCGGCTTTTGCTTGATGGGCAGCGCCGGGGCTTGGGCGCCTATAACGCGCTCTGGATACCAGCGCGGTCACTCTTTGCGATGGAACTGGGCTTTCAATGTGTGGGCCATGCTGTCGTTATTCCCGAGAACACCAGATTACGTCTGCCGGATTTCCCGCGTCAGCTGCGCATCCGCGAGGTGCAGGCACAAGCCGAACTTTCGGCACTGATCGAACTTGCCCAGCGCGAATTGCATCAAGGCCGTCCCCTGCAACAAGACGCGCTCGAAGCGCAGGCAGCTTTGATGTCAGTTTGGCTGCACCGTCAGATCATGTCAGAGGACCATATCACCACCCGCCCAAACGCGGGCGCAAGGCTCAGCGCGCGGTTCTGCGCTTTGCTTGCCCAGCGCCATCCAAAGGGGGGAAGCATGGCCGATCACGCCGCCGAATTGGGTGTGACCCCCACCCATCTGACCCGAGCGGTAAAAGCCGCCACCGGGAAATCCGCCGCCGATCTGCTCAGCGAGCGCAGTTGTCACGCCGCCCGGCGCCTGTTGGGTGAAACCGATCAAACCGCCGCAGAAATCGCCGCATATCTGGGCTTTGGCTCCGCCGCTTACTTCACCCGGTTCATGCAACAACACAGCGGTCTGCCGCCCAGCAAACTGCGCTAAACACACCGAAGAGCGCGGCAAATGTCGCTTTCAGACCAAAGTCATGTCGCAAAAACCGCATCCAGCAAAACTACGAAATGTTGACGCGCGACCAATTTCCATGCCTCATGGTCGAACCGTTCTGCAAAGGGTCGGATAGTCGGCCAAGCGAATGAGGCTAAAAATGTCTTGCCTTAGGGCCATGCCGCCATAGCTCAACAAGGCGGCAAAAACTGCCGCCTCCAGTACCGGCGCTGTCATGGCGCCGCACGAATTAAAAAGGCCAAAAAGGCCGCATCGTCGGGCCAAGTCACCGCCCGACCCTGCTACAGGGGACCACATGGGACTATTTATTTTGCGCCGGCTGGGTGTGATGTTGCTGACGGCGCTGTGCCTGACGTTCATCGTATTCTGGCTGACCAATCTCTATCCGAACCTCGAAAAGCTTGCCAAGACCCAAGGCAACTTCCGCATGTCGGACGAGGCCGTTGCCAGCTACCTTGAAAGCCGCGGCTATCTGCAACCCACGGTCGATAAGTTCGGCGAATGGCTTGGCGTGTTGCCGGGCTGGGTGACGGAAGGTGAAACCCCCGACGAAACATTCGGCCGCTGTTTTGCCTCCGGCACCCCCGTAGAGGACCGCCCCACGCGCTGCGGCATCCTGCAAGGCGATTGGGGGTTTTCCACCGTCTTCAAAGAACCCGTCGGCGCAACCGTCCTGACCCGTCTCGCACTCACCGGCAAGTTGATGTTCTGGGTGCTGATGCTGATGGTCCCCTCGGCGCTGATCGTCGGTGTGCTGGCGGGGATGCGCGAAGGCTCCAAGCTTGACCGCTCGCTCTCGACCTTCTCCATCGCTACTACGGCGACGCCGGAATATGTCTCGGGCGTGATCTTCATCGCGGTACTGGCCTCCTCGCGTTTTGGCCTATCGCCGCTTCTGGCAGAATGGGGCTGGATCGACAGCAAGACGCTGTTTCTCGGCTCCGCCACCTCCGCCATGAAAGACGCGAATTTCTGGAACTTCTTCCTGCCGGTGCTGACCATCTCGCTTTATGGCATGGGCTATATCGCTCGGATGACGCGGGCCTCGATGACCGAGGTGATGACCGCGCAGTATATCCGCACAGCGCGGCTTAAGGGGGTGAAATTCTCGGAAATCGTGCTGAAGCACGCGCTGCGCAACGCACTGATCGCGCCCTTCACCGTCATCATGCTGCAAATCCCATGGCTGTTGAACGGTGTGGTGATTGTGGAGACGCTGTTCAACTACAAGGGCTTCGGCTGGCTGCTCGTTCAAGCGGCGGCGAACAACGACATCGAACTGCTGCTCGCTGTTTCGGTCGTTTCGGTGATCGTTGTCCTCGTGACGCAGCTGATCTCTGATATCGGCTACGTCTTCCTCAACCCGCGCATTCGGATTTCTTAAGGGAGCATGGACATGGAACAACTGACATGGACTGGGTCTCTTGCGGGGCTCAATATCATCTTTCTCGGCCTTTGCGTGATGCTGGCCTTGGCCGTCGCGATGCAGATCGTCGTTTCTTTCCTCCCTGCCAGTGACGCGCAGGAGATCAAACCCGATGGCACCGTGGCCCGGCGGGGCGGGCTGGCAGGCGGGTTGAACCGCGCGGTGATCCTACTATTTGCGCTGCTGATCCTTGTGGTGCTGATCTATATCGTCGCCGGTGCCTTCATGGGGCCGCAGGCAGGCATCTTCGGCGGCATGTCGCAGCAGATGCTGCCGGTCTGGATCGCGCTGATCCTGACCTTCGCTGTCTCTATCCACTTCAAACGCCAGCTTGGCCTCTACGGCAAGCTATTCGACAGCACCGTGGGCATGATCGGCTTTGCCATCGTGATGTTCTGGGTCTTCACCGGAGTCTTTGGCGGGTTGTTCGACCTGTTGGTGACGCACGACAGCCTTAGCCAAACTTCGGGCATGAAGAACAAGCTGCCCGGCACCCCGCTGCGCAGCCCCGACGAAGACGAATATCCATGGTTTCTGTTGGGCGGTGACAACCTTGCCCGCGATGTTTTCTCGCGGTTAATCAAGGGCTCTTGGGTCGTGGTGCAGATCGCGCCCTTGGCGACGCTCTTTGCCTTTATGGTGGGGATCACGCTGGGCCTGCCTGCGGGCTACTATGGCGGGCGGCTCGATACGATCCTCAGCTTTTTGGCAAACCTGATCCTCGCCTTCCCGGTGATCTTGCTGTTCTACCTGCTGGTGACGCCCGAAATCGTGCTGACCGGCATCCCGAACTATATGGCCGTGTTCCTGTTCATCTTCCCGCTGATCTTCCTCGCGGTGCTGTTGAACTCGCGCTACTACACGCAGCCTTCGTTCCGCACGCCGCTGTTGATCGTGGTGCTGGGCATTGTCGGCTGGCTCTACCTGTCGCTGGTCTCCACCGACGGCGCGATTGTAGCGACGGATACCTACCGCATCCCCGGCTTGCCGAGCATGATTGACCTCTTCGATATCGACGCCGGCGTGCTGGTGGTCTTTGTCTCGGTCGTCTTCGTGAACTCGCCCACCGTGTTCCGCATCGTGCGCGGCCTCGCGCTGGACATCAAAACGCGCGACTATGTCGCCGCCGCCCAGACCCGTGGCGAAGGCCCGTGGTACATCATGCTGTGGGAAATCTTGCCCAATGCCCGTGGCCCGCTGATCGTCGATTTCTGCCTGCGCATCGGTTACACCACGATCCTTCTCGGCACTTTGGGTTTCTTCGGCCTTGGGCTGGAAAGCGAAAGCCCGGATTGGGGTAGCACGATCAACGCAGGCCGCCGCCTGCTGTCACTCTACCCGCACGCCGCCATCGCACCTGCCCTTGCGCTTCTGAGCCTTGTTCTGGGCCTGAACCTGCTGGCCGACGGCCTGCGCGAAGAATCCTTGCGCGACTAAGAAACGTCATTCGGGGGCACGCCCCCCGGACCCTCTTGATCCCCCCGACTGGGAGAGACAAATGCCAAAGACTGATTACGACGGCCCCATTCTTGAGATTAACAACCTGTCGATCTCGTTCTTCACCCGCCTGCGAGAGATTCCCGCTGTGATGGATTTCTCCGTTAACGTCCAACCGGGCGAAGCCGTGGGGCTGGTGGGCGAAAGCGGCTGCGGCAAATCCACCGTGGCGCTGGGCGTGATGCAGGATTTGGGCCGCAATGGCCGGATCGTTGGGGGCTCGATCAAGTTCAAGGGCCGCGATCTGAGCACGATGAGCGCCGAAGAGCTACGCGACATTCGCGGCAGCGAGATCGCGATGATCTATCAAGAGCCGATGGCCAGTCTGAACCCCGCCATACGCATCGGCAAACAGCTGATGGAAGTGCCGATGATCCACGCCGGCATGTCTGAGAAGGAAGCCTATGCACGGGCGCTTCAGGTGGTCACGGATGTTAAACTCCCCGATCCAGAGCGCATCTTGAAAGCCTATCCGCACCAGCTTTCGGGCGGGCAGCAGCAGCGCATCGTCATCGCCATGGCGCTGATGTCCGAACCCTCGCTTCTGATCTTGGATGAGCCGACGACTGCGCTTGATGTGACCGTCGAAGCGGCGGTCGTGGAACTAGTGAAGGACTTGGGCAAGAAATACGGCACCTCAATGCTGTTCATTTCTCACAACCTCGGGCTGGTCTTGGAAACCTGTGACCGCATCTGCGTGATGTATTCCGGCGAAGCGGTGGAGAAGGGTTCCATCCACGATGTCTTTGACGAGATGCAGCACCCCTATACGCAGGCGCTGTTCCGGTCGATCCCTCTGCCCGGCGCCGACAAGAACGCGCGCCCCCTCGTTGCCATCCCCGGCAACTTCCCCCTGCCCCATGAACGCCCGCCCGGCTGCAACTTTGGCCCCCGCTGCGATTATTTCGTGCCCGGCCGCTGCGACGCCGCGCCGATCCCGATGGAAAGCGTGCCCGAAAATCACCGGCACGAAACCCGTTGCATCCGCTTCCAAGAGATCGACTGGCAAGCGCCGCTGGAACTGGCTGAGGTCAAGGAAAAAGGCGACGTTGGCGAGGTCGTCCTCAAGATGGACAAGCTCAAGAAATACTATCAGGTCGCGGCAAATGCCATGTTTGGCGGAGGCAATACCAAGGTGGTCAAAGCCAACGAGTCGTTGAGTTTCGAGGCCCATGAGAGCGAGACTCTCGCCATTGTCGGTGAATCCGGTTGCGGCAAATCCACCTTCGCCAAGGTCCTCATGGGGCTAGAGACGGCGACCGAGGGGCACATCTACCTTGATGGCAAGGATATTGGCGGGGTGCCGATCGACAACCGCACCACCAAGAACGTCGCCGATGTGCAGATGGTGTTTCAGAACCCCTTCGACACGCTGAACCCTTCCATGACCGTCGGGCGGCAGATCATCCGCGCGTTGGAAATTTTCCGCATCGGCAAGAATGAGAAAGAGCGCAAGCAGCGGATGCTGGAACTTCTCGATCTGGTCAAACTGCCCCGCGAATTCGCAACCCGCATGCCGCGCCAACTGTCGGGCGGGCAAAAGCAGCGCGTCGGCATCGCACGCGCCTTTGCAGGTGACGCGCGGATCGTGGTGGCGGATGAACCCGTCTCGGCCCTTGACGTCTCTGTTCAGGCGGCTGTGACGGATCTGTTGATGGAGATCCAGCGCGAACAGAAAACCACGCTCCTGTTTATCAGCCACGACTTGTCCATCGTGCGCTACCTGTCGGACCGGGTCATGGTCATGTATCTAGGCCATGTGGTTGAGCTTGGAACCACAGATCAGGTCTTCTCGCCCCCCTATCACCCCTATACCGAAGCGCTGCTGAGCGCGGTGCCGATTGCCGATACCAAAGTAAAGAAAAAGCATATCGTGCTGGAAGGCGACGTGCCTTCGGCGATGAACCCGCCCCCCGGTTGCCCTTTCCAAACGCGCTGCCGCTGGAAATCACAGGTGCCCGGCGATCTGTGCGAAAGAGAAGTGCCGCCGATGGTTACCATGGCGGACGGGCATCAGGTCAAGTGCCACTTATCCGCCCAGCAATTCGCCGAAATGGAGCCGGTAATCGAAGTGGGCACCGCTGCCGAGTAGCAGCGCATAAAAATGGCGCGGATCCGGGGAAGATCCGCGCCTTGGTCCTCAGGCTGGGGTACAGGGGAACGCCTGAGGAATTCGCTAATAGACCTTATGGGTCGATTGGGTCGCCAGCTGTGTTCACATTTGCCAGACCTTCGGCCACCACATCCGCGAATGTCGACACCATCGCGACGTAGAACTCGGTCTCGGATGGCTGCACGTTGACATAGCCTTCGGGCGCAATTTCGTCGCCAGCATAGGCAGAGATCATAACCGGAAAGCTAAGACCGGCATTGTCGCCATTGGGGCTGGTGATATCAACAACGCCTTCCAATTGGTTGAATTCTTTGCTGTCTGGCAACATGGTCGAACCGTTCAGCGCGATCTTGCGGATATCAATCTTGATCTGCGGATCAGCGGCGTCGCTGCTCATTGGCACGCGCTCGGCCACTTCGGCACGCAGGTCTTCTTCCAGATCAGGATAGAAATCCATCGCGTTGGCCTCGGTCGATGCCGACACAGACGATTCTACGTCAATCGCGGATACCATGATCTTTTCATCGGCAAAGGCGGAACCGCTAAGGGCGATGGCACTTACACCGGCGGCAAGGGCGATGTTTTTCATATTCGTGAACATGTTGTTCTCCTACGATCTTTTCTTCTCTGCGGCGGGCCAATCCCGCTGCAAGAGGTTCTGATCAGAGAACACCACGAACGCCCCGGTGGTTCCCCGGCACGCCGACAATGATCGAGGGGCATAGGAAGAACCCCGCCCAATTCGGGCAGAGCTATCAGCTATTCGCAAGAAATTTCAGAAGCTTAGCTACCAGAGATCACTTTAACGTAATTGCGCGTTTCTTTATAGGGCGGCACGCCGCCGTACTTCTTCACTGCGCCCGGACCAGCGTTATAGGCGGCCAAAGCAAGCTCCCACGTGCCAAACGCACGGTACTGCATCTTGAGGTAGCGCGCCCCGCCCTCAAGGTTTTGCGCGGGATCAGTCGGGTCTACCCGCAATGCCTGCGCCGTTTGGGGCATCAGTTGCGCAAACCCCATCGCGCCCTTGTGCGACAGCGCCTTGGGGTTCCAACCGCTTTCCTGCTGAACAAGACGCAGAAACAGATCAACCGGAATGCCATGCCGGGTTGCGGCATCGCGCGCAGTGCTCAGGTAAACACCTTTGTAAGAGCCATTATATTTCGGCACATCCCATTTGGTGGGGGTGACAACCTTGGGCGGTTGCAGCCTGACAGACGCGGAATATTGCTTGGAAGCACGGTTATCGAGGATGCTTTTCTGCGATGAAAACAATCCCGCGCGGTTTTTGGTCGCGAACACATCAGCAGCCGCCGAAGCTGCCCCGATTGCGATCAATCCTGCCGCAGTGACCCCTACTGCAGCCAGACTGGCCACAAATCCCGTCTTTTGCATCAACCTGCCCCCTGTCGTTGCATCGCGCGCAGTATACCCAAAACCGCGCCGCGTGCCAGCCCCGCCTCCACCCCCGCGCGGATGGTCGCGCGGGGGTGGAAAGCCGGTGTCATCCGGCGAACAACCACGGTATAAACGGCCGAATTGGGCGCGGTCGGATTCGCGCCCTGAGCAATGACACAGCAATGACAAACGAGGGGGCAAGATGGCCGGCTCAGTGAACAAAGTGATCCTAATCGGCAACCTCGGGCGCGACCCCGAGGTGCGGTCGTTCCAAAACGGCGGCAAAGTGTGCAACCTGCGCATCGCCACCTCGGAGACATGGAAAGACCGCAACACCGGCGAACGCCGCGAGAAGACCGAGTGGCATTCTGTCGCGATCTTCCAAGAAGGTCTGGTCCGCATCGCCGAGCAGTACCTCAAGAAGGGCTCCAAGGTTTACATCGAGGGCCAGTTGCAGACCCGCAAATGGCAGGACCAATCCGGCGCAGACCGCTACAGCACCGAAGTCGTGCTACAAGGCTTTGGCGGCACGCTGACCATGCTTGACGGTCCCGGTGGCGGCTCCGGCGGTGGTGGCGGCGGCTACGGTGGTGGCGGCGGCGGCAATGACTACGGCGGCGGCTATGACAGCGGCCCCTCCTCGCAAGGTGGCGGTGGCAAAGACTACGGCGGCGGCAATGGTGGCGGCGGTGGCGGCGGCAGCCGTGACCTCGACGACGAAATCCCGTTCTAAGCCAACCGGTATAGGACATCCGGCGGGGCGCTGTTGCGCCCTGCCCACCCCATGCGGCCGCTGACGTGACGCGCGCTTAACCTCGCCGCAATAGAACCCTCCCCATCGCGATACCTGCCGGACAGGTGAATTGTTCGGCAACAGGATTAGAGGCTCCGTTTGGGGCCATGTCGAGACGTTCAGACATGCAGGGTGACGCCTGTCTCAGACATCCGATTTGGCGGCGCCGCCATTTTTAAACGGCCCCGAAACTGCACAGATTAGAGGATATGAACCGCCGGGCCCTGCCCGTTGCGGATCACTGCCGCGCGCTTAAGGCGTCGCGCAGCAGGCCCAGCACGTCGGCATTGTCGACCTCGGCCCCGGCAAAGGCCTGCCCGATGCCCCGCGCCAGAACAAAGCGCAAGCGCCCATCGACGACCTTCTTGTCCTGCCCCATGAGGCGCAGCAACTCATCGGCGTCCGGCAAAACACCCGGAATATCGCGCAGGTCGGTCTTCATCCCCATCTGCACCAAATGCGCCCGCAGACGGCTGGGGTCTTCTTGGGGGCAAAGCCCTAAACGGGCGGAGAGTTCAAAGGCCAGCGCACAGCCAATTGCCACGCCCTCACCGTGCAGCAACCGGTCGGAATAGCCCGTCGCCGCCTCAAGCGCATGGCCAAAGGTATGGCCAAGGTTCAACAGCGCACGGTCGCCCTGCTCTGTCTCGTCACGCTGGACGATATCGGCTTTCATCTGAACCGAGCGGCGCACCGCTTCGATCCGCGCGGCCATATCCCCTGCGGCCAAGCTCGGCCCTTGCACCTCTAGCCAGTCAAAGAAATCAGCGTCGCCCAGCAACCCGTATTTGACCACCTCGCCATAGCCCGCCAGAAAATCACGCTCAGGCATGCTGCCCAACACGTCTGTATCGGCCAGTACAAGGCTTGGCTGATGAAACGCACCGATCAAGTTCTTGCCTTGGCTTGCATTGATCCCGGTCTTACCACCCACCGAACTGTCGACCTGCGCCAGAAGCGACGTCGGGATCTGCACAAACCGCACCCCGCGCCGCAAGACGGCAGCAGCAAAGCCCACCAGATCGCCGATCACCCCGCCGCCAAAGGCCACGACGATATCGCCCCGCTCGACCTGTTCGTCCAGCAGCCAGTCAACGCAGCGTTGCAGATTGGCCCAATCCTTGGTGCCTTCGCCCGGCGCGAGTTCCAGCGCCGACATCGAGATCCCCTGCGCCGCCAGCCCATCTCGCAAGGTCTGCAAATGCAACGCGGCCACACGGCTCTCAGTGATGACGGCCACGCGCTTGCGGCGTAGCAACGGAGAAATCAGCGCACCCGCCTCGGCCAGCAGGCCCGACCCGATGATCACATCATATTCGCGCCCCGGCAGGGCCACGGAAACCGTCTCACGCATCCAATTTCTCCAAAACATCGGGCCGGGTCAGCAGCTTTTCGATGACCCGGTTGGCCATTGCGTCAATCGACAGGCGCGGGTCGCAATACACCGACAGGTCCGCCAGCCGGTACAGCGGCACCCGGTCGCGATAGAGCGCCCCCAGCGTCGCCTTGGGATCGGCCGTGCGCAACAGTGGCCGGCTGTCTTTATAACGCACTCGGTTCCACAACAGATCCAGATCCGCATCCAGCCAAAGCGCCACACCATAAGCCGCGATATTGTCGCGATTCACCTCAGCCAGAAACGCCCCACCGCCTGTGGAGAGGATGCACCGTTCTTCTGCCAACAGCCGGGCGATCACCTCAGTCTCGCGCTTGCGAAAGAACGGCTCCCCGTCGCGGGTAAAGATCTCCGGCACGCTGAGATTGGCCGCCGCTTCAATCTCGGCATCGCTGTCCAGAAAGGGCGCACCAAGTTTGGCAGAGACCGCACGCCCCACCGCCGTCTTGCCCGCTCCCATCATGCCAACCAGCGCCACCGTTTTGTTCAGACGGTAACGGGGCGGCGTTTCTTCGCCATCGGTCATGCTGTGCTTAATTCCGCTCATTTTTCTCTGAATGACGTGATCTTGCCGAAAAGGCCATATATAGTTTGGCAAAATAGCAGAATTTCGGGCAGGCATGGTTCATGGGTAAAATTTTTAAGCTTTTGATATTTCTATTGATTGTCGGCTTTATCGGATTGGTGGGCTATGCCTATGTCGGTCCTTTCTTTGGCGTGGATTTTTCACCCGAACAAATCGAGACTCGCCAGCCCGTCACGCTGACAGCGGATTGAACAGGGTGGCAACCGCCATGTCAAATCGCGGCTGGGCCGTCTGTGCTGCTTTGATTTGCTCGGTCAGCGCCAGCGCCTTGCTGGCCGAATCTGCCGAAGACCGCAATCTGGGCCGCACCCCTCGCCAAGCGTCAGAGGCAGAGCAGTCGGCACCCGCCCCGGGCGGCCAACCGCTGTCGGTGATTGACTGGCTCGGCGCGCAGTCTCCGCCCCAGAACCGTCCCAAACGCCCGCCCAATCCCGGCCGGGCAGACGAGCCTCCGGTCGCAGATAACGCCTTGGCTCCTAAGGTGCAGGTCACCCCGTTGGGCGATGGCGCACCGCGCCGCATTGGGCTGGTGCCCAGCACCGTCACCGGGCTGCGCGGCGACATTTGGATGGGCAGCGACACCGCCGCCCTGATTGACCGCATCCGCGACCTGCCGGACCTACATTTGCCCGCCGCCCAGGCACTGCTCTACACCGTGCTTCTGGCCGAGGCGCAGGCCCCGCAAGGCGAAGCGCGCAATGGTGATGAATTGGCGCTGGCGCGCGGGCAAAAACTGATGGAACTGGGCGCACTTGATCCGGCTTTATCATTGATCGAACAGGCGGGTGTCACCACCTCAACCGCTCATTTCGATCTTTGGATGCAGCTTTCCCTGCTGACCGGGACCGAACACCGCGTCTGCGAACGCCTCATGAAAGCGCCGCATCTGACCCGTGATTATGGCACGCGTATCTTTTGCAACGCCCGCGCGGGCAATTGGGAAAATGCCGCCCTGACCTTTGGCTCCGCCCAAGCTCTTGGGCTGTTGCCCCAAGAACAGCTTGAACTCTTTGATCGGTTCCTCAACCCCGACTTCTACGAAGGGGCCGAACCGCTGCGCGTGCCGCGCCAGATGGATCCGATGACCTTCCGTCTGTTTGAAACGATTGGCGAACCGCTGCCCTCGCGCATCCTGCCCCGCGCCTATGCGGTGGCCGATCTGCGTGACATCGCCGGCTGGAAATCCCAGCTAGAGGCCGCCGAGCGCCTGACACGCGCAGGTGCCCTGCCCGACAACCTGCTGCTGGGCCTTTACACCGATCGCCAGCCCGCCGCATCGGGCGGCGTCTGGGACCGTGTCGCGGCCCTGCAACGGTTTGAAACTGCCCTGCGCACCAGCAGTCCCGAAGCGGTGGCCAAAACCTTGCCCCCCGCTTGGGAAGCGATGCGCGAGGCCTCCCTCGAAGTGGCCTTTGCCACGCTCTTTGCCGAACCCTTGTCGACCATTCCGCTGGCGGGCCATGCGGCCATTTTGGCGCGGGATGTGGCGCTGCTCTCTCCGACGTATGAAGCCGCCGCTGCGCGGGTCATTGGCAGATCGCCCGAAGACGAATTGCTGCGCGCCGTGGCCCGCGGCGATACCCCCGCAGGCCCCGCCCCCGATGCGCCTTTGGCCGCCGCGGTGCATGATGCATTCACCAATTCTGCCCCGCGTGCCGATCTGATGGCACTGGCGCGGGACAAAGAATTAGGGATGGCGGTTTTGCGCCTGCTCTCGCTCTTGCATGATGGCGCCAGTGGTGACACATCGGCGCTCCGCGACGCCCTAGCCACCCTGCGCGCCCTCGGGCTGGAAGACACCGCCCGCCGCGCCGCCTTGCAGATTGTATTGCTTCAGCAATGATGATGTCCCATACCCCGACCTTCCACTGGATCTCTAGCTTTCTAGAGGCCGCCGCCGCCGAACAAGGCGCTGCCACGAACACACAGCTTGCCTATGGCCGTGACCTCAAGGATTTTGACGCCTTTTTGGCGCGGCAGAACCATGACTTCCTGACCGCAGGCCGCGGCGAAGTCGAGGATTACCTTGTCTATTGCGACGCTCAAGGTCTTGCCAAATCCACCCGCGCGCGGCGTCTGTCGGCGATCAAGCAGCTCTACCGCTTCGCCTTTGAAGAAGGGCTGCGCGAGGACAATCCCGCAGTACAGATCGCCGGACCGGGCCAAGACAAACGTCTGCCCAAGATCCTGTCCGAAGAAGAGGTCGACCGACTTCTGGATGCCGCGCGCAACTCAGGCCGCGCACTGGCGGACCAACTGCGCAACACTTGCTTGATGGAGCTGCTTTATGCCACTGGCATGCGGGTCAGCGAATTGGTCAGCCTGCCGGTCAGCGCCGCGCGGGGCGATCCGCGCCTGCTGCTGATTTCGGGCAAAGGCGGACGGGAGCGGCTGGTGCCCCTGTCGGAACCCGCACGTGATGCGCTGGCGGCATGGCTGGTGGTGCGCGACAAGGCGGATGATGCTGCCCAAGCCAAGGGGAAACCGCCCGCGCGGCACCTCTTCCCCTCCCGCGGGGCGACGGGCCATCTGACGCGGCATCGGTTCTATCTGTTGATCAAGGAATTTGCCGTGACCGGCGGCGTCCCCCCTGAAAAGGTCACGCCGCACACCTTGCGCCATGCCTTTGCCACGCATCTGCTGGCCAATGGCGCGGACCTGCGCGCGATCCAGACCATGTTGGGCCACGCCGATGTCGCCACGACCGAGATCTATACCCATGTACTGGAAGAGCGCCTGTCCGACCTCGTGCTAGAGCGTCACCCTCTGGCCAAAGACGGCACCCGCAACCCCGGTGGCAACACGTCTTCCGAGGGCCAGTAACCGCTTTGCAGCGCGTCCGCATAGGCGCGCGGCAGACCGGCCTTGGCCATATCGGCCACGGCACCTGCGACGTCATAGCTGAGCCGATGAAACGTCACCGCGCCCCCGTCCAGCAACGCCACCCGCGTCTGCTGGGCACCGTCGTGGGGCGGCATGCCGATGACGCCCGCATTGGTCCAGCACCCGCGGGGCGTCTCGCGTATAAACGGCAGGCCGGAATGCCCGGCGATGATGTGATCGAGCGGGCCAACGACCTCCTCCACCGCCTGCCACTCCTCCTCAAACACCGCCTCTGCACTCTCTGACCAGATGAACCGCGCCACGTCGCGCACCCCGCCGTGGATCACGCCATAGCGCTGGCCTTGATGCTGGAACACCGCCACATCCGGCAGTGACCCCATCCAAGCCTTCGCCTCTGCGGCCAAAGCCTGCGCGGCATGGGCGTACCACGCGCCCGACAGCATGTCGCAGCTGCTGCCCGGTGAAAATCCACAGCCGCAATCCTCGGCCCCGCTGGCCAGTTGCACCTCACAATTGCCCGCCACCACGGCACAGCCAAGCGCCCGGATCGCCGCCATACTTTCGCTTGGCGCACCGCAATAGGCAACAATATCCCCGGTGCAGATCATCTGATCCCCGCCGATCCCGCGCGCGGCGGCAAAATCAGCCAGTGCCTCTATCGCCTGAAGGTTGGAATAGGGCCCACCGAACAACAGCAGCGGCCCGTCCAGAACCCCTAGGTCTGCCCAGTTGATTTTCGCCTGCATCGCACCACCCTGCACTGTCGCAACCCTTGAATGACGCAGCCCCTGCGCCCATAACAATCACACACATAATGGATGGATTTAGACCTCATGGAAACGGGCCCCGCCCTTTTTGACACCGCTTTCTGGATCAGTACCGGAATTATCCTTTTTCTCCTTGTCCTGTCGGGCTTCTTTTCGGGGTCCGAGACGGCGCTGACCGCCGCCTCGCGCGGCAAACTGCGTGCGCAGGCCGACAAAGGATCAAGTGGGGCGATACGGGCGCTCAAGATCACCGAGGATAATGAGCGGCTGATCGGTTCGGTCCTTCTGGGCAACAACTTGGTCAACATCCTTGCAGCCTCCTTGGCGACGGCGCTGTTCACGCGGCTTTTCGGTGAGAGCGGTGTGGCGCTGGCCACACTGGTGATGACGCTTCTGGTGCTCGTCTTCTCCGAGGTTCTGCCCAAGACCTATGCCATCACCAATGCCGAGACTGCCGCCGCGCTGGTTTCGCGGCCCATTAGCCTTGTGGTGTTTCTGTTCTCTCCGGTCGTGACGGCAGTGCGGTTTTTCGTACGCGGTGTGCTGCGGCTGTTTGGGGTGCAGATTGACCCCGACAGCAACATCCTCGCCGTGCGCGAAGAGATCGCCGGGGCGTTGCAACTGGGCCATTCCGAGGGTGTCGTCGAAAAAGAGGACCGCGATCGCATCTTGGGCGCGCTCGACCTGCGCGAACGCGCGGTCGAAGAGGTCATGCTGCACCGTTCGGGGATTGAGATGATCGACGCGGCGTCTGACCCGACCGACATCATGGAAAAATGCCTGCAATCGAACCACACACGCCTGCCCGTTTTCCGCGATGACCCTGAAAACATCATCGGCGTGATCCACGCCAAAGACCTGTTGCGCGCCATGTATAAGCTGATTGGTGGCCCCAATGGCGACGCAGCGGCGCTCAACGGGTTCAACGTGGCCGATGTGGTGATGAAGCCCTATTTCGTGCCCGAAACATCCACCCTTGATGAGCAGATGCGCCAATTCCTGCGCCGCCGCACGCATTTTGCGCTGGTGGTGGATGAATATGGCTCGCTTCAAGGTCTGATCACCCTTGAGGATATTCTGGAAGAAATCGTGGGCGAGATTACCGATGAATTCGACCCGGATGCGGATCACCCGTTAAAGCAATCCGAAGACGGGCATCTGATGGTCGAAGGCGCGATGACGATCCGCGACCTAAACCGCGCAACGGATTGGTCGCTGCCCGATGATGAGGCCAATACCATCGCTGGTCTGGTGATCCATGAGGCGCAGATGATCCCCACCGTGGGGCAGGTTTTCTCGTTCCACGGTTTCCGGTTCGAGGTGATTGAGCGGGACGGCAATCGCATTACCCAGCTGAAAATCCGCCCGCTCTAAGCACGGGTTATTCCGGCGACTGCACCGCCGCGCGCACATCTTCCTGCGCGGCGGACCAAATACGCGCCCGGTCTGGGCCAAAGGGCACTTCCTCAAAGGCGCGGCGCAGATGGTTTTCTGCCGCTTCTCGGGCTGCGGCGGCAAGGCCCGCATCAGGATGATGCATCAACCCGGCAAGCACCTGTTGCAAAGCCATTTGCACCTCAACCACAGACGCACCGTCGCGGGCCAATGCGCCGAAACCGTCCTCAATCAGCGCCTCTGCCGCAATGGGCGCGATATGCAGGTTGGGCAGCTCTATTTCCTCTGTGGGTTCCGCTTCGTCCGAGTAATAGGACAGAATGCGCCCGATACGGGTGATCACATCAATCGCCGTGCCGCCATCGTTGATCCCCGGCGACAACGCTTTTGAGGCGACCTCTCCCAGCACACGCAACCCAAAACGCGGGTCTTGGTCAAAGGTGCGCAGATCACCCAGTTGCACGGTGCTAGTCACTTTTTCCTCAAGGCTTTCCCAATCATGTTCGGCATCCTGGGGGGTCCCACGGCGGGCGGCCCTAACCAGCGGCTCTCCGACAAAAACAAAATCCCCGATCCGCCGGGTAAGATAGACCTCGACCCCGTGATCGCGGGCCTGCTGATCGAGGGCTTCGGGGTAGATATGTTTCAGATAACCGCTTTCGCGGGCAAAAATCGGACGGGCATCTTCGGGGGCCGGACCCGTCAAAGGGTGGCCGCCCATACAAGGGGTTTTCAGCCGTTCCTTGAACAGCGACGTGGTCACGCTTTCGATCTGGCGCGTGGTGTCGATCAAACTGCCAAAGCTTTGCAGATGCAGCACCCAGCGGATCAGAAAGACCACGATAATCGCCAGCACCATGACCGTTGTCAGAAACAACACAAAAGAGCGTTCGTCGACATAAACACCCAGTTCGCGCATGATGATTGCTACCAGCGCATAGACATAGGCACCGATGAACACTGCAAGCGTGTTCTGGGTGGTCCGATCTTGGATAATCAACCGATGCGCACGCGGCGTAAACTGCGCCGAGGTAGAGCGGTAGACTGTGACCATAATCGTGATCGAAAAGATCGTAACAGCCAACATCGCATCTGCAATGATCTGCAACAGCCGATCCGCGGCGTCGCCTGTTAATCGCGTGGCGACTTCCTTGGGCACCAAGGGTTCAAACAGTTGCGTCATCCCAAGGGCGACAAAGGCCAACAGCCCCATAAAGACCACCCGCACCCAAAGCTTGCGGGAATATTCGCGGGCCTTGCGAAACAGGGTATGGGGGATCAGATCTTTGATGTTCATGGGGCAAGGGTAGCACGAAAAAGCGCCATGCCAACGGTGCCTTAGCGGGAATCTTTGGCTTGAGGGGGCTCTTGGGGTATCACTCACGCGGCCCTAGCCCCGAAGGGTCTTATCCCCGCGCCATTCCCTCGTTACTCTGGCGCCATGACACTTACCCCTCTCCCCGTGATCCTCCTTGCCGCTGGTGCCTCGACCCGGATGCGCGGGCGTGACAAATTGATGGAAGACATCGGCGGCCAGCCCTTGCTGCGCCGTCAGGCCCAGCTCGCGCTATGCCTTGGCCCCGTAACCGTCGCCCTGCCGCCAGCGCCGCACCCGCGCTATACCGCGCTCAGCGGGCTTGAGGTCACCGCCCTGCCCATCCCTGATGCGGCCGAGGGCATGGGGGCGAGCCTTCGGGGCGCCTTTGCCGCCCTCCCGCCCAAGACCCCGGCGGCGATGGTGACGCTGGCCGATATGCCAGAGGTGCAGGCCGCAGACCTTACCCGTCTAGCCGCGGCGGTTGATCTGAACAGCGAGACATTGATCTGGCGCGCGGCGACTGAAGACGGCACGCCCGGACATCCGATCATCTTTGCAGCGGCGCTGTTCGATCAGCTTAGGCAGCTTAGCGGCGATGATGGAGGGCGCGCGGTGGTTCGCGGAGCCGCAGGCCGTGTGCAACTGGTCCCCCTGCCCGGTCAGCGCGCAAGGCTAGATCTCGACACCCCGGAAGACTGGGCCGCATGGCGGACCCAGCAGAGGGAGAAATAGCCCCCGCACAAAAGAAAACGGGGCGGTCACCCGCCCCGTTTCTAAGCTGCATCGCTTCCCGCCCCCGCGGGTTTATTTTACCAGCAAGCTGGCTTCGTGCTTTTTCAGCGAACGCCGCGCGGCGGTATAGCCTTCGATACCCTCTTGCGTCGCAAGCTCTGGGAAGAGCTCGAGGATCTCGTTGCGTTGCTCTTCGCCGATACCGGCCAGCGACATATCACCAGGCTGGAAGCTTTCGGTCCATGTGCCGTCCGACAGGATCACCTCATGGCGGTCGAACATCACGTGGATGTAAGTGGTGCCAGAGACTTCAACCACGTCGATGCCGTCCATGCCGGTCAGATGTTTCGCCGCGACCAACACTTCACGCTCTTCAAAATACAGCGCTGTCTTCTCGTTGGCGACCAACACACGGTGGTTGGGGCTGACCATCATGTCACGCTCTGGCAGTGCATTGCCAAGCGCGCCTTTGCGGATCAGCACCGGCTTAAGATGGGCGGCCATCTCGAACTCGGCCCCTGTCATCTCACGGGCACCGGCCCAGCGGATCGTCTGAATGCCGTTGTCGCGGGTGATGACCCGGTCACCGACCTGAAGTTCCTCGACACGGACCTCGCCTTTTGGCGTGGCGATCTTGGTGCCGGGTGTGAAACAGGGGATCACATTCTCGATCTCGACAAAGTTCAGACGCCCGGCATCGCTGCCGTCTTCGTTGAAGTAGTCAACAAAACCGTCTTCACGGTCGTCCGAGGTATAGGTGACCTCCAAACGGCCCCCCTCGGGCGCCGAGTCGCGCAGATCAAGCGTGTCAATGTCTACGCCAGCGCTGCCACCGTCGACATCATCGCCCGCATTCACGTTAACAAAGCTGTCCTGATCGGCCCCCCCGGTCATCACGTCAACACCCGCACCACCGTCGAGCAGATCATCGCCCTGACCGCCTTGCAACGTGTCATCGCCCTCGCCACCCATCAGCGTGTCATTCTCGCCGCCACCGTCGAGCAGATCGTTGCCCTCGCCGCCGACCAGCAGGTCATCGTCACGGTTGCCGCGCAGCGTGTCGTCGCCGGTGCCGCCGTCAAGCTCGTCAGTGCCCTGACCACCCGAGATGCTGTCATCGCCCTGACCGCCAAGCAGCGTGTCGTTGCCGGTGTTGCCTTCGATGATGTCATCGTCGATCTGGCCGTCGATATAGTCATCGCCCGAGCCGCCGCGCAGCAGGTCTGCGTCATCGGCGCCATAGATCACGTCGTTGCCGGACCCACCATCAACCGTGTCCATCCCGTTGGTCGGGTTGCGGTCTGGGGTGAAGGGGTTGGACGCATCTTCTTCGTCGGGGATGTCGAGCACGTCGAGCCCCAGATCAGGGTCGTTGCCAGCGTAGATCGTGTCATTGCCAGCGCCGCCGAGCAGACTGTCGTTGCCCTCGCCGCCAACGATACGGTCATCGCCGTCGCCACCGTCGACGATATCGTCGTCGATACCTGCGTTAATGACGTCGTCGCCAGTGCCGCCAAAGATGGTGTCGCGGTCGTCGCCGGTGCTGATCGTGTCATTGCCCGCGCCGCCATCGACATAGTCACGGTCGTTCTCGGGGTCGACATCGGGGTCAAAGCTCAGGCTGTCGCTGTCGCTTTCTGGATAGCCCAGATCGGGTGCGAGATCGTCGTTGCCGGTGGTGATCATATCGTCACCCTCGCCGCCATAGACTTCGTCAGACCCTGCGCCGCCTTCGACGATGTCATTGCCGTCGCCTGCAAGAATGGTGTCGTCGCCGTCACCGGCGCGGACATAGTCGTCATCGCCTTCGGCACCGGGCAGCAGCGCGTCGTCGTTGTCGATCATGTCGCCATCGGGATCGCCGGTATAGGCGGTGTCGATCAGATCGTCGCCATCCGTGCCGTCTACATAGCCGTCACGGTCTGTCGGCGGCGGCGGGGGCGGTGTGCCGCCGTCATCTACCGTCACGATCACCGAGCCTTCGTCGGTCAGCCCGTCGGGGTCCGCCACGGTATAAGTGATCGTCGCGTCACCGGTGAAATCGTCATTGGCGACAAAGGTGATGGTGCCATCGTCATTGATGGTCACGGTGCCATCATCGCTGGACGCATCAGCCACGCTTAGCGTGTCGCCGTCAACGTCGGTGTCGTTTTCCAGAACCGGGATCACGACCGCTTCAGTGCCGGTGGTGGTGGCGGTGTCGTCGTTCGCTTCAGGCGCATCGTTCACCGGGTTTACGGTGACATTAACAGTGCCGGTATCGGTGCCGCCGTTGCCGTCATCCACGGTGTAGCTGATGGTGGTGTCACCGTTGAAATCTGCGTTCGGCGTGAAAGTCAGCGTGCCATCATCATTGATGACAACATCCCCGACGGGGCAGCTTGCCATGGTGATGGTCAGCGTGTCGCCATCGGCGTCTGTGTCATTACCCAACACGTCAACGGTGCCAGAGGTGTCTTCGTCGATCTCCAGCATGTCGTCTTCGGCCACCGGGGCATCGTTGCCGCCACCTTGGGGCTGGCCATCTTCAAAGGTCACGTTATCAATCGCACCGGAGCCTTCAAAACGGACCTCCATACGGGACACGTCCTGCACGTTAAGCAGCACAGTGCGCTCTCCCCCGTCCCCTGTTGGGTCAACGAATTGGTTGTCGATGACATTGCCATTCGCATCGTAGAAAATCATCCGCGTGCCTTCGCCGCCGTTTTCTTCGATGTCTTTGAAAGTCAGGCTCTTCATCTGGACGCCATCTTCGAAGTCGAAGAACAGGCTGCCGCCGCCCGCGTTGTCGTCAGGGTCGTTTTGATCGCCATCTTCCGAAACGATCAACAGACCTTCAAGCGTATCGGAGCCCAGATCGCTATCACCGCCTGTTGGATTGCTGCTGTCAAAGATCATCGCCTGACCGGAGCCGCCGCTGGCCGAAACCGTGACGCCCATATCTGCGTATTCATCATCGACGACGGTGCCTGCGCTGAACGCGTTGAAATCAAGTGTTCTAATCATTGTGAATTCTCCTGAGCGGTGTTGCACGCGGCGCGCAACGCGGCCGTCTTGGAAGTGAATGCAGTTTCAATCTGACGAATAGGGCGCCGAACGGAAGAGCGGCTGAATTGGGCATTTCTTGCCCCGCAGAAGGCCGATGGACTGGCCAGTCGCTTTTGTATCATCTTGTCTCTCCCTCCGTTCATACGCGCCCCGCTGGCTAAAGCTCCAGGTCTGACGGCACGCACCTTTGCAGCAACGTGGGGGACAAGCCGGCATAGGGCCTTAACCGGGATCAATTCCCCGGTGGCTTTGTGAATACGGTCGCAAACTATACGGCGTACCCACATTTCCCGCATACTCGATGCGCTCAATGCGGCCGCCCCCGTGACCTACAGACTTCTTATGCCCCCCAGTTGGGCACCTATATGAATAGACAACCTATTCTCATGGACAAAGCAAAAAATGTTTGAAAATTGCCGGAACCAAGTGAAGTTTTGCCATAATTCAGGTGGTTTAGCAGATCTAATTGCGGCGATTGTTTCCCCGGCGCAGAGAGCCAAAATCGCAGATCGTCATAAAATTAAGGAAAAAGAACGAAACGCGACCGCCGGATACGCGCGTCCTCGAGGGTACTGTTTCATATTTTGCTACAATTGCGCCACAAAATGACCTCAAGCGCGCCGCCATGTTATTGTCATATTTCCCGAATGCTTGTTCACGGTATGGAACCAATGCGGCCAAAACCTGTGAAACTGGTGACGCGATACCTCTGCCCTCGCCTCATTTACGTCGAATCACTTTGATTGGGGAAACGGAGCTTAAGCCACGTCCCCAGCTCTAAAAGAACGCCTGCAACGCCCGATAAAGCCGAAACCACCCCCGGCGCACCAACAGGCGGCAGGTCGGACATGATGGCCAAATCAGGTGACCGCTACCGAGCGCAGTATCGCCCTCTTCCCCCGGCCTAAAGGCACCTCGAACCGACACCCAAAACGACCCTTCATGCGCCCCAAACGACACGGGTGCCGACACGGCGACGACATCAGCGATAGTCCAACCATACTGTGCGATGCGGCCCCAACCTGTGGCAGGTTGTCACACCCCCATTCCCCCCTATTGCAAAGGCCGCTCGGGTGAACCAAATGCGCCCTATGTTGATGTATGCTGTTCATATGAGGCGCCCGCGCAGACCGGGCACATTGCTGAACCGCCGGTAGCCCCGGTCGGACAGGCCGATCCGCCTGTTCGTGCCATGGGGGTTCCAACTGACTTTCCGGATCACACTCGGGATAAGACCCACACGACCGACCCGGCCCGGCCATCTGGCACAGACCGTCGTCTCTCGCGGATCCATCCTCTTCTGACACTAAAATTGATATGGAGCATGCTATGCATTTCCGCCTGCTGAAAAACACCAACCAAATCGCCGGAATGCCCGGAAACGCCTTTGCCGGAAGCGCAATGCCCCATGCTGGTGCGCCTGAAGGTCTGGCACTTGCCGCCATGCTGCGCCGTGCGCTGCGCGACACCGCGCGCCGTTGGGAGCGTAACCGCACCCTTTCGACCTTGAACGCCATGGACGACCGTCTACTGCAAGATATCGGCCTCAACCGCAAAGAGATCCCGCAGCATATTCGCGACATGGAAAGTTTTTCCCGCCGCTGATGGATTGGGCACGCGCGTCTACCGAATGACGCGCGAATGGCCCTATCTATAAGGCGTCTCGCATAGGGCTGCCGCCTGCCAATCCTCCGCGCCAACACCGGCGCGGGGCCTGATCTTGCGTGCATCGTCACGCAATCGTGTTGCACTTAGCCGACCGACCTGCTTTCTTATCTCCAGCATACCCGACCATCCGAAGCTGCCGCGCCAAGCCGCGCGACTGGCTTCTTACTCATGCAACGGGTCACAAAATCAGCGGACCGCGCCTGCGCGGAACTGCGGATACAATAGAGGAGATATCACTATGAAACGCTTTTTGCTTGGCACGGCTTTTGCTGTTGCAACCCCCATGGCTGCCGCCGCTCAGGATTGCGGCGAAGTCTCGATCGCGGAAATGAACTGGGCTTCGGCGCAGATCGTCACTGCCGTGACTGAATTTCTGCTGGTCCAAGGCTATTCCTGCGATGTGACCGTTGTCCCGTCCGACACCACGCCTGCCGTGACATCGCTGTCGGAAAACAACGAACCGGACATCGTGCCCGAACTGTGGCCAAACTCCGCCGGTGACGCCTACAAGAAGCTGAAAGCGGACGGCAAGATCGTCGAGTTGACCTCTGTCCTCGATCCCGGCGGCGTCGAAGGCTGGTGGATCCCCACCTATCTGGCCGAAGAACACCCCGAGCTTAAGACCATCGAAGGCATTCTGGAAAATCCCGAACTGGTCGGCGGCATGTTCAACAACTGCCCCGATGGCTGGGGCTGCCGCGTGGTGAGCGACAATCTCGCACGCGCCTATGACCTCGAAGGTAACGGCATCGAAGTGTTCAACCACGGCTCAGGCGAGACGATGGTGACCTCGATGGCGTCGGCCTACGAGAGCCAAGAGCCTTGGTTCGGCTACTACTGGGCGCCGACCACCCCGCTTGGCAAATACGACATGACCAGCGTCGATCTGGGTGAATATGACGAAGCTGCGCATAACGCCAACCAAAACGCCGACAACCCAGAGCCCAAGGCATCGGCCTTCCCAACGGCGCCGGTGCTGACCGTCATGACCAAAGATTTCCATGACGCGAACCCCGAAATCGCGGAATTCATCGGCAATGTGACCTTCAAAACAGACTCGATGAGCCAACTGCTGGCTTGGCAGGGTGAGAACAACGCCTCCAACGAGGAAGCGGCTGTTTACTTCTTGCAAAACAACAAGGACGTCTGGGCCGATTGGCTGAGCGAAGACGCCCGTGGCAACCTGTCCAAGCTGCTTGAGCAGTAAGACAGTATGACAGATTATCGGGCGGGGACCTTTACAGGTTCCCGCCCGATTGTTTCAGAACTGGCGGCAAGACTTACGTCTTTTCACACCCACTGCGCGCGGGCTTTGGCCGCGCCGCGCAGTTTCTTTGCAAGGACATAGGTGTAGATATGCCGCCTCTCTTTGGGGCAAGCTGTTCCGTGCGACGCGCATGTTGAACCGCGCTCTGAAAAAGCAAACGGTCTGATCCAGACCGGGAAAGCGACAGATGGCAACTTACGACAATTTCTTTGACACGCTCGGCCTGCGCGGCTGGTGTGGCGACGACCAAGGCGGTGGGCTTAGCTCCATGGCCGATCTCATGGGGCAAGCGGGCGGCGATACCGACACGACGCTCTGGGACATGCCCTTTCCCTCGCTCGATGCGCTGCACGACAGCTGTGATGCGATCCCGCAGTCACGCGATCTGACCCAAGGGTTAGAGCAAGGGTTTCTTTCGATCAAGGACAGCCTGAAAGTGATCGTGGACCCGCTGACCCAACCGCTAAGCTGGGCTTTGGAGAATGCGCTGTGGATCATGCAGGCAGTGCCGTGGTTCATTATGATCCCGTTGTTGATGGTCATCACCTATGCCGTTGGCCGCTCGCTCAAACTGGTTGGTTTGGTCGCTCTGGTTTTCGGCTTTTTGGCGTTCATCGACTTTTACGAACACACGATGCAGACGCTGGCGATCATTTTTGTTTGCGCCTTTATATGTGTGCTTTTGGGCGTACCCATTGGCATCGCAATGTCGCGCAGTGACCGGGTGCAGCGCACGATGATTCCGATCTTGGACATGCTGCAAACCCTGCCGCCCTTTGTCTATCTGATCCCGCTGATCTTCCTGTTCTCGGTGACCGAGCCGAAGCTCTACGGCATCGCCATCATCCTTTACGCCATCGTGCCAGTGGTGCGCCTGACCGACCTTGGCATTCGCCTTGTCGATCAAGACGTGATCGAGGCCGCAGATGCCTTTGGCATGACCAACCGTCAAAAGCTCTACAAGGTGCAGATCCCGCTGGCGCTGCCCAACATCATGGCCGGTGTGAACCAGACCATCATGATGAGCCTTGCCATGGTCGTCATCGCCTCGCTCGTTTCGGCCCCCGGTCTGGGTGTGCTGGTGCTGCGCGGTATCCGAAGCCTTGAGTTGGGTGTCGGTCTTCTGTCGGGTCTGGGGATCGTCCTTTTGGCGATCATCCTTGACCGGGTCACCAAAGCCGCGCTTGCGCGGATCAATGCATCGCAGAAGTGAGACCAGCCATGACAGACGATATCAAAATCTGCGTTCGCAACCTCTATAAGATCTTTGGAGATGACCCACAGGGCGCGCTGGAGAAGGTGCGCGGCGGCATGAGCAAGGCCGACCTTCAGGCCGAGACCGGCCATGTGCTGGGCCTCAACAACATCAACGTGGACATGCCTGCGGGCAAGACCACGGTGATTATGGGCCTGTCTGGGTCAGGTAAATCGACCCTGATCCGGCACCTTAACCGGCTCATTGACCCCACCTCGGGCGAAGTGATCATGAACGGCGAGAACATCCTCGACTACAACGAGCGGCGACTGCGTGAGATGCGCAAGCACGAGATGTCGATGGTGTTCCAAAAGTTCGCTCTGTTGCCGCATCGGACCGTGTTGGAGAACGCCGGGCTGAGCTGGGAGATCGAAGGCAAGAACCGCAGCAAATACGCGGCCGAGGCCACCAAATGGCTGAACCGCGTCGGGCTAGAGGGCCAAGGAGAGCAGTACCCTGCGCAGCTATCTGGCGGGATGCAGCAGCGGGTCGGCATCGCCCGCGCGCTCACGTCGAATTCTGACGTGATGCTGATGGACGAGGCGTTCTCGGCGCTCGACCCGCTGATCCGGACCGACATGCAGGATCTGCTGATCGAGTTGCAAGAAGAACTGCACAAGACCGTGATCTTCATCACCCACGATCTGGATGAGGCGCTGAAACTGGCGGACCATCTGGTGATCTTGAAGGACGGGTTCATCGTGCAGCAAGGCGAGCCGCAGCATATCCTGCTGAACCCCAACGATCCCTATATCGAAGCCTTCGTCAGCGACATCAACCGCGCGCGGGTGCTGCGCGTCCGCTCGGTCATGGAGAAGACCGAGGTGCCGCCTGCGGATGTGGCCGGTGAGGTCGATTTCGACGACACGCTGGAAAGCATCATCGCGGTTTCAGGCGGGGATACGACCAACAACTACCGCGTCATGCGCGAGGGCCGTCAGGTCGGCGTCCTGCATATGCGCGATCTGGTTCGCGCGCTGGTGCCCCGCCACCCCGGCGAAACGGCAGAGTAACGCTGCGCCAACCTTTGAGCGTTTTTCTTAAAATTGGGCAGTGTCTGGCAAAAGCGCCGGCACTGCCCTTTTTGCTTGGCCCACTTGGGGGTTAAGCGATAGAGGCTGGGCGAAAACAGCACCTTACGGACCCCCCAATCGCCTGCCCTACCCTGAAAACTGGCGCTTTGCCGCCGATCAAAACCCTTGCTTCCTATTGACACTTTGGCCCACCATTGGCCTATGGGGATTGAAATAAACACTGGGGTAAAAGATGCCGCAATCTGCTACGGCGAATATACTGACTGTTCTCGACACCGATTTTAAAGGGATCATCGAGGAATGGCTGGGAACGCAGGTCAAAGAAGGCGTAAAGCGTTCTGACCTCTTTTCTGATGCCGAAAGCCGGAACCAGAACCGCGAATTGCTCAAGGCGTTCTCCAAGGGCGTGCGCGATGGCGTCACGGGCGAAGATTTCGACTTTGACGACAACCAGTGGGATGATCTGCGCGCCGTTCTGGCCGATGTAAGCCGTGAGCGGGTCAACCGGGGCGTGACCCCGACCGAAATGGCGACATTTGTGCTGGCGCTGAAGACCCCGCTGTTCAAGCGTCTGGAAACGATGCTGGCTGGCGATCACGGTGTGCTGATCCGCGATGTCATGCTGGTGACCCGCTTGGTCGATGCCTTTGCCACCTACACCAACGAGATTTTTATTCTTGAGCGTGAGCAGATCATAGATCGCCAACGCCAAGAGATGCTGGAACTGTCGACCCCTGTGGTCGAGCTTTGGGACCGTGTTTTGACACTGCCATTGATTGGCACGTTGGATTCCGCCCGCGCCCAAGAGGTGATGGAGAATCTGCTTCAGACCATTCTGGAGCGTCAGGCCGAAGTGGTCATCATGGACATCACCGGCGTCGGCACCGTCGACACGCAGGTGGCACAACACCTGCTCCGCGCCGCTGCTGCCGTGCGTTTGATGGGGGCCGAGTGTATTATCAGCGGCATCAGCCCGATGATCGCGCAGACAATGGTGCAGCTTGGCATCGATGTGGGCACCGTTTCCACCCGGTCCAGCATCCGCACCGCCCTGTCGGACGCGCTGCTGACCGTCGGCTATGTGATCAAGAAAACCGAGGGCCAATAAGGTGGCCGGTGTCACGTCGATAAATCTGGTCGAACATGCGCTCCTCGTGTCGATACAGGATGACATCACGGACACCGAGATCTTGGAGCTTCAAGATCGGTTGTCGAATAAAATATCCGAGAACCGCATCGACGGGGTGATCCTTGATATCTCGGCGCTTGAGATTGTCGACACCTTCGTGGGCCGTGTGATCGCTCAGTTAGCGGGGATATCCCGCCTGCTGGCGGCGGATACCTATGTTGTCGGCATGCGCCCCACTGTGGCGGTCACGTTGGTCGAGCTTGGCATGTACCTGCCAGAAATCCGCACCGCGTTAAGCCTGACCCATGCCCTTACCCAGCTACGCCGCGTTTGACGAAAAGGACCTTGGGGCGCAGGTCCTTCTCTCTCAGTACAAGTTAAGGACCAGCGGCGACGCGGTAACGGTGCGCCAAGCCGTGGCGCGCTATATGAAAGAACACGGCGCCACGGCGCTGAGTGTGACACGCTTTGCCACCGCAGTCAGTGAAATCGCGCGCAATGCGATTGTTCATGCTGGCGGTGGCGAATTTTCCATCTATGTCGATCCGAGACGCAAACAGCTAACCGTGGTTTGTTGGGACAAGGGTCCGGGGATCGAAGACATAGAATTGGCACTGACTGACGGCTATACTTCGGGCGGCGGACTTGGCCGGGGCTTGGGGGGCGCAAAACGGCTTGCCAAGATATTTGAAATCCGCACCGCCATTGGCGGGGGCACCAGCGTGTTGATGAGTGTAAACCTATGAAACAATGGGTCGAAGTACAGGACCAAAGCGCCATCGCCGTGGTCCGCCGCGCGGCGCGCAGTCTGGCCACACGGCATGATTGGCCCAAGCTGCGGATTGATGAGCTGGCGATCGTCGCCACCGAGGCCACGACCAACATTCTGCGCTATGCAGAACAGGGCCGTGTTTTGATCAACGCCCCCGCCGAGGGCAAGGGCGACGAGATCGTGATGATCTTTACCGACCGTGGTCCCGGCATCAGCGACATGGATCACATGTTCCAAGATGGCATGAGCAGCGGCGATTCCGCCGGGCTGGGCCTTGGCGCGATCCGGCGCCTGTCGAGCGGTTTCGACATTTTCAGCGGCCCTGAGGTTGGCACCACCATCGTTTGCAGCTTTGCCAAAGACGCCCCCCGCCCGACCTATGGCGTCGAAGCTGTGGGGCTTCGGGTTTGCCATCCAAATGAGGATGAATGCGGCGACGATTATCTGCTGCGCCAAACGCCCAAGGCCACGGATATTCTGCTGTGTGACGGGTTGGGCCACGGAACCGACGCAGCGGCGGCATCGCTTGAGGTGACCGAGGCCGTGTTGCATTCGCGCAGCTTCAACAGCGAACCCGGTGCCGTGATGCATGAGGTGACTGAACAGTTGATCGGCAAGCGCGGCGCGGTCGGGGCCTTGGTGCATATTGCGCAACCGCAGATGGTGCTGCACTATGCCGCTTTGGGCAATATCGCGACCCTGCGGGTCCGCGACGGAGAGATCAAACGCCTGCCCGTTCGAGATGGGCGGATCGGCGCACGCGCGACCCGTGGCTATGAAGAAACCTTTGACCTTGAACCGGGGGATCTGCTGATCTTGCACAGTGACGGCTTGAAAACTCTGCGCGACGGATACCTCCCACAGGGTCTGCTATGGAAATCCCCGCTTTTGATCGCGGGCTACCTGCTTGACCGGGCATTTCGCGGGCGCGATGACGCCTCGATCGTGGTCATACGCATTGCACGGAGCGCGGACTGATGAAAGCCACCAACCTCGCCTCGGTGAACCTTGAAAAAGGCGGTGATATCGCCGCGCTGCGCCAGATCGCGATGACCTTGACGGAAGCCATGCGCTTTACCTCCTTCGAGCGGACGCGCACCGTGACCGCCGCCGTGGAACTGGGCCGCAATGCGATTGAACATGGTCAGAAAGGCCGGGCGCGGTTCTCGCTGACTGATTTGAACGGCAGGCCCGCCCTTGGGCTGACGGTGATCGATCAAGGCCGCGGTATCGAAGAAGAAAAGCTTGATCCGTCGCGCGATATCGTTTCGGCAACCGGCATGGGGCTGGGCCTGCGCGGGGTGCAGCGTATCGCGGCGCGGTTTGATGTGGACACCGGCCAAGAAGGCACGCGCATCCATGCGGAGTTTCTGTTGCCGGAACCGCAAGGAGCTGTAGAGCAGATCAAAGCCGACGCCATGGCAGCGCTGGAGGCCTATAATGCCAAAGACCCGACCGCCGCACTGACCGAACAGAACCGCGAGTTGAGCGAAGGCATCGCCGACCGTGACCTCTTGATGCAGGAATTGCACCACCGCACGGGCAACAACCTTGCCCTGATCGTGGCGCTGATCCGGATGAGCAAGACCCAAGCCAAAGAGGATGAGACGCGCCAAGTGTTGCGCGAGTTGGAGACCCGCGTGGGTTCGCTCTCTAAGGCGCATGAGCTGATGCAACGCTCGACCGACAGCACCGACCTTGATCTGGCGGATATGCTGGATGAAGTCGCGAAAAACGCCGAACGCGCCTTTACCGGGGAGCGTCAGAGCATCGCCATCAAGCTGATTTGCCCCAGCCTCAAGATGGACAACAAACTGGCCGTCGACATCGGGCTGATCGTGGGCGAGTTGATTACCAACGCCTATAAACACGCTTTCAAAGGGCGCGACAAAGGGGTGATCACCATTGAGGTCACCCAAGAGGACGACGAAGGTCTGACGCTCAAGGTTTATGACGACGGAGTTGGCCTGCCTGAGGACGCCAAACGGCCCGAGCGGTCGGATTCACTCGGCTGGCGAATGATCCGCACGCTGACGTTCCAGCATGAAGCGACGCTGAAGGTCGAAGGCCAAGACGGGCTTTGCGTTGAGATCAGTTTCCCGGCGCAGGATTAATCTCCCCCCGCCCCCCCGTGGTTTTCCGCCGCCGCACCAGTCTTTTTGATCAAAAATCACCTCTGAACTTTTCCGCCCCGTAAATTTGTCCTAGGCATATCGGGAGCCGGCGATTCCCGGACACTTCTAAGCGGCAATTAAGACGCCCGCTTGGCCAATAACGGAGACAGAGCATGATCGAAAAACGTGATTTCTATATCGACGGCAAATGGGTCGCCCCGCTTGAGGGCAGTGAACATGAGGTCATCAACCCTTCGACCGAAGAACCCTGCACCGTGATCTCGCTCGGCGGGCCAAAGGATGTGGACGCCGCCGTGGCAGCGGCCAAGGCCGCCCTGCCCGGTTGGATGGCCACCGCCCCCGAAGAGCGTATCGCGCTGATGGAGAAACTGGCCGAGGTCTATAAATCCCGGACCGAAGACATGGCCCAAGCGATCAGCACCGAGATGGGCGCGCCCATCGAAATGGCGCGCAGCTCGCAATGGGGCGCAGGTTACAGCCACCTAAAGAACTTCATCAAAGCGGCAAAAGACTTCAAATTCGTGAAGCCTTTGGGCGATCACGCGCCGAACGACCGGATCATCCATGAGGCGGTTGGCGTTGTGGCGATGATCACGCCGTGGAACTGGCCGATGAACCAAGTGATGCTGAAAGTGGGCGCTGCTGTCGCCGCTGGCTGCACCATGGTGCTGAAACCTTCTGAGGAAAGCCCGCTGAGCGCGGTGATCTTTGCCGAGATGATGGATGAGGCAGGCTTCCCCGCCGGTGTCTTCAACCTTGTGAACGGCGACGGCGCGACCGTGGGCACCGCCCTGACCGGCCATGAAGACGTGGATATGGTCAGCTTCACCGGCTCCACCCGCGCCGGTATCGCGATTTCCAAGAACGCGGCGGATACGCTGAAAAAGGTCCATTTGGAGCTTGGTGGCAAAGGCGCGAACCTTGTTTTTGCCGATGCGGACGACAAGGCCGTGAAACGCGGCGTGCTGCATATGATGAACAACACCGGCCAAAGCTGTAACGCACCAAGCCGGATGATCGTCGAAGCCAGCGCCTATGACCAAGCGGTCGAGACCGCCGCCGAAGTCGCCAATAAGGTCGAAGTCGGCCCCGCCAGCGAAGAGGGTCGCCACATCGGCCCGGTCGTGAACGAAGCGCAATGGGGCAAGATCCAAGACCTGATCCAAAAGGGCATCGACGAAGGCGCGCGGCTGGTGGCCGGTGGCACCGGACGGCCTGAGCATCTGAACCGCGGTTTCTATGTCAAACCCACGGTTTTTGCCGATGTGACGTCCGACATGACCATCGCCCGCGAGGAAATCTTTGGCCCCGTCTTGGCGATCATGAAGTTCGAGGACGAAGATCAGGCGATCGAGATGGCCAATGACACGGTCTATGGCCTCACCAACTACGTCCAGTCCAGCGATGGCGCGCGGCGCAACCGTCTGGCGGCCAAGCTGCGGTCGGGCATGGTTGAGATGAATGGCGAAAGCCGTGGCGCGGGCGCGCCCTTTGGCGGCATGAAACGCTCGGGCAACGGGCGCGAAGGCGGCGTCTGGGGGATCGAGGACTTCTGCGAAGTCAAAGCCGTTTCGGGCTGGTCCAACGACTGATCGCTTTTTGGCGTAGCATGATGCGGCAGGGCCAAAATCTGGCCCTGCCGTTTGCGTTTTGGCGATCAGATCGCCTTTTGATTCACCCGTTTGGAAAGCTCTGCGGCGCTTTCTTTGCGCTCGCTATAACGGTCGAGCAGGTAATCTTTGTTGTCGCGTGTCAGCTGCGTGAACTTCACTAACTCCTCCATCACATCGACCACCCGGTCATAGAAGGGCGAGGGTTTCATCCGGTCATCCTCGTCAAACTCCAAAAAGGCTTTGGGGGTTGAGGATTGGTTGGGAATGGTCAGCAGCCGCATCCAACGGCCCAAGATGCGCAGCTGGTTTACGGCGTTAAAACTCTGCGAGCCGCCGCTGACCTGCATCACGGCCAGCGTTTTGCCTTGGGTCGGGCGCACCCCGCCCAGCGACAGGGGAATCCAGTCAACTTGGGTTTTCATGACGCCCGTCATCGCCCCGTGACGTTCGGGGGAACACCAGACCATGCCTTCGGACCATTGCACCAGATCGCGCAGTTCCTGCACCTTGGGATGTTCAGCCGTCGCATCGTCGGGCAGCGGTAGCCCCGTGGGGTTGAAGGTCCGCGTCTCGGCCCCGAGGCGGTTAAGAATGCGGGCGGCTTCTTCGGTCATCAGACGGCTGAAAGACCGCGGGCGGAGCGAGCCGTAGAGCAGCAGAATGCGCGGGCCGTGGGCGGCGCGCTCGGACGGGAGCAGGCGGGTATCGTCGATCGGGTTGAAGTGGTCATCTTCGAGGTTCGGCGTGTCGGTCACGGGAATTTCCTTTAGCGGTAGTGGGTTATCAGGCGCGGTTCATTTGGCTTCTGGGGCGGGGAACCAGTGCTGCGTGCGGTTGGCAAAGGCAACGAGCGAAAGCATGACCGGCACTTCGACCAGTACACCCACCACGGTGGCCAAGGCAGCACCCGACCCCAGCCCAAAAAGGCTGATCGCCACGGCAACCGCCAGTTCAAAGAAGTTCGACGTGCCGATCAGCGCGCAGGGGGCGGCCACGTTATAGGGAATGCCCCAAGCCCGCGCGGCGCCATAGGCGATGAAGAAGATGCCGTAGGATTGCAGCAGCAGCGGCACGGCGATCAGCGCGATGACGAGCGGACGGTCAAGGATCACCTCGCCCTGAAAGCCAAAGAGCAGCACCACGGTGAGTAAAAGCCCCATGATCGCAAAGGGTTGCACGCGGGCCTTAAAGGCGTCGACTGCCGCCTCTCCCCCCTTGGCCACCAGCCGCTCGCGCGTAAGGTAACCCGCCAGCAGCGGTAACATGACATAAAGCCCGACCGAGATCAGCAGCGTGTCCCAAGGCACGGTGATGTCGGTCATCCCCAAGAGAAAAGCCACGATGGGCGCAAAGGCAAAGACCATGACCACGTCGTTCAAACTGACCTGCACCAGCGTATAAGTGGCATCGCCGCGCGTGAGGTTGGACCAGACAAAAACCATCGCGGTACAGGGCGCGGCCCCCAGCAGGATCACCCCCGCCAGATAGGCCTGCGCATCATCCGGCGGGATCAAGCCAGCAAAGACGTAGTTGAAGAACAGCACCCCAAGCGCGGCCATGGTGAAGGGTTTGATCAGCCAGTTGACCACCAGCGTTACCACCAGCCCTTTGGGCTTGTCGCCCACCTGCCGCAACGTGCCGAAATCGACGCCGACCATCATTGGATAGACCATGGCCCAGATCAACACCGCCACGGGCAAGTTGACCGAGGCGACCTCCAATGCCGCCAACGCGCCAAAGACACCGGGAAAGAAATTGCCAAGCAAAAGCCCCGCGCCGATGGCCAGCGCCACCCAGAGCGAGAGCCAGCGTTCAAAAGCCCCGAGGCCAGCGGGTGCGGGATGTGCGGTATCGGTCATGGCAGTCTTCCGTTCGTGTTTTTTTTGGGGGGGGTTAGCAGCAGGTCAGCTCATCCAGCAGGGGTTGGCAAAGCTCGGGCCGTCCGCCGCAGCAATCCTCCAGCAAGAAGCCCAACAGGGCACGCAGCCCCTCCATATCGGCGAAATAGCGGATGCTGCGCCCCTCACGGATGCTGCGGATCAGCCCCGCGCGAGTCAGGACCGATAGATTGGCCGACATGGTGTTTTGCCGCACATCAAGCACAACACCGATCTCGCCCGCTGACATCCCCTTTCCGCCCGCCTTGATCAGCAGGCGAAGGACATCAAGCCGGGTGGATTGGCCAAGGGCGGCGAAGGCATCGAGAGCGTTTTGTTTATCCATATATCATGCATTATTGATATAAAGTCGCGTCGTCAAGCCCCTCGCGCAAGATCAGAATGCAACGAAAAAGCCGCTTCATACGTTATCCATTCATTCCCGGCACCTTGGCAAAGGATCGATAAGAATGCTTGATTGGATCGCAGAAAACTCCGGCCCCTTACAGGTGGCGGTCAGCCTCTTTACGGCCGTGGTTTGGCTGGCCTATCTGCATATCCTATGGCTGAATTTTCGGCGACAGCGACAGCCGGTGATGCTGATCAACCGGTCTATCGCGCGAGATGAAAACGCGCATTGCTTCGTGACCAATATGGGCGCCGAACCGATCTATCTGTTGGAAGTGATGGCGCGGGTTGTGACCGATCAGAAAACCTATCACGTCAAGGTCACGGAACGCGAAGAAGTGGCGTTGAATGAGGTTGAAAACCCGCTGACCCGCACCAATCAAGGGCCGATAAAAAGCGGTGATTTCATCGACATCGGCAGCTTTCTTGATCTGTTGCGCCGGGCCGAAGCACGTATTGGTACCGAGGGGTTATTTGACGAGGTTCGCCAGATGGACCTGACCGTCGCTGCTGCAGATGGCCATACAACAAGGCTGATCGCCGCGCGGCATAAATTCAGGGCGGAATGGAAGGATGGCAAACCTTATTTCGTACCAGAACAGATCATGGCGCACCAAATTCGCAATGTATTTCAACGCCGTAAGATCACGACCATGTTGGAAGAACAGATCGAATAGCGCCCACCTTTGCCTATAGCCGGGTCAGGCTGTCCGCGATCTCTTGGGCGATGGCATGGGCATCGATCCCCTCCCGCTCGGCCGAAACGCGCAGGCCCAATAGGTCACTTTGGTAGCGCCGGGCGAGCGATTTTGGATCGTGATCCGCCGCTATTTCGCCAGTGCTCTGCATCTGAGCAAAAAGCGCCGCAAATTGCTCCTCCATCCTCATAAGGTGGGCGCTGGCCCGTTTTGCCAATGGATGCCCATGCGCCTGTAATTCCAGCAGCGTTTTCGACAGCATACAGGCTTTGGCCGGCGCGTCCTTTCGGCAGATTGCCAGTTCGGGATAACGTTTCAGCGCCTCCATCGGGCCATGTGCTTGCACCAATCGCGCTAACCGCCCGGCCCCGTCTTCGGCATATTTGTCCAGCGCAATTTCAAACAGCGCCTCTTTCGATCCGAAAGCCGCGTAGAAACTGCCGGGCTTCATTTTCAGCACCGCTTCGAGATCCTTAAGCGACGTGCCCGCCCAGCCCTGTCGCCAAAACAGATCACGCGCGCGGGCGATGAGTTCATTCCGGTCATGGTTGGGTTTGCGGGGCATGGGATCACCAAATGTTGAACGATCACTCAAATATATACTTGAGTGATCGCTCAAGAAACCCTAATTAGCAATCATCAACGAATTACAAAGGTGAAAATCATGAACTTCCCCTCTCACGATCAAGATAGCGCGCCCGAAGCCTCCAAACCGCTGCTGGCGGAATCGCAAAAAGCCTTTGGTCGTCTGCCCGGCCTTCACAAGGTGCTGGCAGAAAGCCCGCAGGCCTATGAAGGCTATCAGGTGCTGCACAAGCTTTTCACAGAGACCGATTTCGACGCCGAAGAGCTGACCGTTGTCTGGCAGTCGATCAACGTAGAAAACGAGTGCCACTACTGCGTGCCCGCCCACACCGGCATCGCCAAGATGATGAAAGTCTCGGACGAAATCAGCGACGCGCTGCGCAATGAAACCGCGCTGCCGACGCCGAAACTCGAAGCATTGCGGACCTTTACCGTGAAAATGGTGCGCAGCCGCGGCAATGTGACCGATGCCGAGATGAAGACGTTTTTTGACGCAGGCTATAGCCACCGCGCGGTGCTGGATGTGATCCTTGGCATGGCGCAGAAAATCATTTCGAACTACGTCAACCACGTGGCCGAAACACCCGTGGACGAAGTTTTCCAACCGCTGGCATGGAGCCGCGGCGACAACAAGCTCGACGTATAAAATTAAAGGCGCGCCCGATTGCGGCGCGCCTTTTCTCGCCTTCGCGCGGACGTAGCGCGCCCATTCTCCCTTCCATGGCCGACAGATATCTGCCCCAAAGCCTGATCGGCTGCTGGTGGTCCAAATGTGCTGTCCTTCTTCAAGAGAACCGCCTCCATGCCCCTCACTCAGACCCTTCGCACCCTCGCACTGGCAGGGCTTGCCGGTGAAATCGCCTTTGAGCTTTATGCTTGGCTGATTTCCCCCATCCTTTTTGGCGTCGCACTCGCCCCGGCGAACCTTGTCGTAGCGCTTGCTAAGCTTATCGGGGTCACCCTGCCCTATTGGCTTGGGTTCGCGCTGCATATCGCGATTGGCATTGCAGGCTTTTCTGCCACGGTCTGGCTGGTGCATCGTTTGACGCGGCTGGGGTTGGTGCTGTCGGGCGCGCTGTCGGGTCTTGCGCTTTGGTTTGTCGCACAGGGGCTGCTGGCGCCGCTGATCGGGCGAAGCTTTATGATGGGATTTGGTGCTTACACGCAGTCATCCTTTGTCGGGCATGTCGGGATGGCCATGGTGATCGGCTATGTCATCGCGGCGCTGCAACGCAAGCAAACGGCATAAATCGAGCGCGGCAGGTGAATTGCCCCCTGCCGCGTCCGTCGCCTGTATCAGGCGGCACTTTTCCATCGATCAAGCGTTAGGGTGACCAGCGCCTCTTCCAGATTGACCGTCACCTCGCCGTCTTGGATCATCACCTGAAGCTTCATCGCGCGGTTTGCCAGATTGGCCAGCGCCTTTGTGTCGGCCTCGGGCAGGTTGACCACTTCGAGATTGTCAAAACGCGTGGTGCTATTTTTGATCTTATCCCACCAAACCTCAGCCGTTCGGCCGCCATAGGGGTAGACCACCACCTTGGCCGCTTTGTTGCAGGACTGGCGCAAGACCTTCTCGCTTGGCAGACCCAGCGTGATCCAAACATCCAACTCCCCACTTAGGCTTTTCTGCCAGATGTCCGGCTCATCGTCGGTCGACAGACCTTTTGTCATTTCCAAATGCTCATGGGCGTTCAGGGCAAAGGCCGCAAGACGCAGCATCAGCCGCTCATCCGTTTCCGAAGGATGTTTGGCGATGGTCAGCTTGTGGGTCTCGTAATAGTGGCGGTCCATGTCAGAGACCGACAGCTCGACTTTGTAGATGGTGGCATTCTGCGCCATGGTATGTCTCGATTTTTCTGGGGTAGGGGCTGCCTACGCGCTTGGGGCAGCCGTGGAAAGGCGATAGCGATGACCAGCGTCATGCATTTGACCAAAGACTGTATGTTTCTGCTTGGGCAGTGACTTTATCGTTGGGCTGACCTAACCTCATCGCTTGCGGCCAAAACAAAAGAATAGAGGGTCTTGGTGAACACGCGTTTTTTGGAAACTTTCGTCACGGTCGCCAATTTGGGAAGTTTCCGTGCGGCCGCAGAACAGTTGAATGTCAGCCAAGCAACGGTGTCCAGCCGCATCTCGTCGCTTGAGACGGATCTGCAAGTAGACCTGTTTGACCGTGAGTTCCATGCCACTCGGATCACGGTGGCCGGGGCGATGATCCTCGACAAAGCGCAGGACATGCTGGCGACAGAACGCAGTTTGCGAAACACCCTGTCTGATCCCACCACCGCCGTGGGGCGGGTACGTTTGGGGCTGGTGTCTTCGGTTGTGCACACTTGGCTTTGTGACCTGATCGAAGAGGTGGCGCGCTGCTATCCCCGGCTAGAACTTGAACTGACGGTCGAGCCCACGCCGAACATCGCCGCGGCCTTTGAACGCGGCGCTTTGGATATGTTGCTGACGACAGATGACCGCCACGATCAAACCTGTGTCTGCGCCGACTTGCCGCCGCTGGCCATGGGATGGTTCGGCCCCGAGGGGATGCGCGACGAGAAACTGTCCCTTGCGGATGTCGTCACCAGCCCGCTGATCACCTTTACCCGCAATTCACGCCCGCACGCCAATGTTCTTGCGCTTTTCAGCGATCGCGGCCTGCGGCCTTCGATCGTGCATTGCATTACATCAATGGCTGCGATTGCGCGGTTGACGCAGCGCGGGCTGGGCATCGCGACCCTGCCTCTGGCCTGCGATTTGGCCGGGCCGGGAATCTATGAGCTTGATGTCGATGCGCAGCTGCCGCCGCTCCCCCTCTATTGCATCTGGCGGCGCAGTTCCGACGTTGCCACCTACAAGGCAATTGCCGATCTTGCGCGGGCCTGTGCAGAGCGCCATCAGCGGCAGACCTGACACGGCTTGAATTGGCCTGATAGGAAAACCCTATCACCCCCCCCTGAATAATCCCGTTTGTCGTTGGACCCCATCTCGGCAAGGGTGCCCCAACAACAATCGACAGAGCTTGACCGCACCTCGACACAGACGGGCCGTGCCCCGCCACGTGACGGGAGAGCTTTGTCCAAGGATCAGGATGCAGAATGAGCAATATCCGTACGACCGATCAGGCCCAGCTTTTCGTCTGGAGCGATATCGACCCCGATCACGAGGCAGATTTCAACCAGTGGTATGACCGGGAGCATATGGAAGAGCGCGTTCGCATTCCGGGCTTCACCGGCGCGCGGCGCTATCGTGCGGTATCGGGCTCGGCACGGCGCTACCTCGCACTTTACCGCGCCAGCAACCTTGCCGATTTCACCTCGGAAGCCTACCGCAAAGCCTTTACCAAACAGACCCAATGGTCGATCACCAACTTCGGGCGCATGTCCAACACCCGCCGTCGGGTGATGCAGGTCGCGCAAGAGGGCGGCTTTGGCTGGGGCGGCGCGCTGGTGCTGATCGAACTGGTGCCAGATGCCATGGATCGCGACGCCGTCGCCGACGTGCTTGGTAAATTGATGGCCGAAGAGGGTGTGCTGCGGGTGCATCACATGATCCCCGACGAAACCCTTTCGACCCCGCTGCCGTCTGAAAACACCGAAGGGCGCGTTCTAGCCCCTTGCATCGCGGTGGATGTGACGTCAGAGCCGATCGCCGAAGCGACCCTGCGCCAACTGACCGAAAAACTGGGCGGCGCGGTGCGCGAGGCCGAAACTTTCCGCCTGATGTGGTCGCTGGACGCGCAAGACCTGCCCGCATTGGAAGACTGAGTGAACCACCCTGCCCTGCCAAAAAGGCAGGGCAAGAACAACAAACCACCCCAACAGGATATACCTCACATGAAACACCTTCTCATCGGAACCGCGATCGCGGCCCTGACAGCCGGTCTTGCCCATGCCGAAACGTGGAAAATGTCGGCCGATGCGCCCGACGGCAACTATCTGACCCAGAACATCCGCGCCTTCGCTGATGACGTGGCCCGCCTGTCGGATGGCGCGCTGGAAATCGACGTTGTGTCGAACTCGGTCCTGCTCAAGCGCCCCGAACTGAAGCGCGGCGTGCAGCGCGGCATCGTTCCCATCGGCGAAGTCCTGATCTCGGCGCTTGGCAACGAAGACGCGGTTTACTCTGCCGATGCCGTGCCGCTTTTGGCGACCACATTTGACGAGGCCCGCGCGCTTTGGGACGCCTCCCGCCCGATCTACGAAGAAAAGCTGGCCGAAGATGGACTGGTGCTGTTGTTTGCCGCCCCCTGGCCGCCGCAGGGCGTCTACATGAACCAGGAAGTCACCGACGCCGCTTCCTTCGAGGGTGTCAAATTCCGCGCCTACAACCCCTCGACCGCGCGTCTGGCCGAGCTTTTGGGCGCCGTTCCCGCCACCATCGCCACTTCCGAGATCAGCCAAGCCTTCTCGACCGGGGTCATCAACGGCATGATCACTTCGCCCTCGACGGGTGTCGACAGCCAAGCATGGGACTTCGTGTCGCATTACTATGACGTTCAGGCCTTCCTGCCCAAGAACATGGTGATCGTGAACAAAGGCGCCTACGACGGCCTGTCTGACGAGGTGAAAACCGCGCTGCAAGAAGCGGCTGAACTGGCGGAAACCCGTGGCTTTGAAATGGCCGAGGAAGCCACTGGCGAAGCAACCAACACGATGGCCGACAATGGCATGAACGTCCTGCCGACCCCCGAAGGGCTGGCCGCCGACTTTGAAACCATCGCCGCGACGATGCGCGCAGAATGGCTGGAACAGGCTGGCGAAGAAGGTCAGAAAATCGTCGACGCGATGAACTGATCTCAGCAGGCCCGGGCAGTCGTTTGCCCGGGCCCTTTCTACTAGACCGGGGTATTCGCCCCCTCCCCGCCCCCTTATTCGGAGCCCGCCGCCATGATGCTGACCCGCCATCTCTTCAACTTTTGCGGAGCCTTGGCCGCGCTGTCCTTGCTGGGGATCGCGGTCTTGATCCTGTCGCAGATTGGCCTGCGCCTGATGGGAAGCCAAATCCCGTCAGCCGATGATTTCGCGGCATGGGGGCTGAGTGCGTCGATCTTCCTCGCGCTGCCAGCCACGCTGATACGGGGCGATCATATTCGCGTCACATCGTTGCGGCAGTTGATGCCGGAACGTCTGGGTCATATCGCCGATATTCTGGCGGCCGCCTTTGCCGCCGTGATGATGGGCTGGGTCGCTTGGGCGATCTTTGGCTATGTCCACGAAAGCTGGACCTACAATGAAGTCAGCCAAGGTGTGGTGGCCGTCCCCCTGTGGTGGCCGCAATCCGCGATGGTGCTGGGGTCGGTGCTGTTTGCACTGGCCTTTGCCGAGCGCACCCTGCGCCTGATCCTCGGGCTGCCAGTCGAAAGCGACGATACAAACGAACAAGGCCGGGGCGAATAATCATGGATATTTTTCTGCAATCGGCCGTTCTGGTCGTGACCTTGCTTGTGCTTTTGGGCTTGGGCATCTGGGTTGGCGTGGCGCTGATGGCTTCGGGCGTCGTGATCTTCTTGATGTTCACCTCTACGCCGGTCGATGCGATCCTCGGGACCACCATGTGGGCGCATTCCGCCAGCTGGACATTGACGGCGCTGCCGCTGTTCATCTGGATGGGCGAAATTCTATATCGTACACGTCTGGCCGAAGACCTGTTTTCTGGTCTGGCCCCTTGGGTCGGGCGGCTGCCCGGCGGCTTGGCGCATGTCAACGTCGTGGGCTGCGGGATCTTTGCCGCTGTTTCGGGGTCTTCGGCTGCCACCACCGCCACCGTTGGCCGGATTTCCCTGCCCGAGCTGAAATCGCGCGGCTATGCCGACCGGCTTGCCATCGGCTCCTTGGCTGGATCGGGCACGCTTGGCCTGTTGATCCCGCCGTCGATCGTGATGATCGTCTATGGCGTCGCGGCCCAAGTTTCCGTGAACCGCTTGTTCATTGCGGGCGTGGTGCCGGGGCTGATGCTCATGGCGCTGTTTTCGGGCTATATCGCGATCTGGGCTAAGATGAACCCCGATGGCGTGCCAGACCCCGAACCCCGCATGCCCTTGGGTGAGCGCCTGCGCCGCCTGCGGATGTTGCTGCCGGTGGTGGGCTTGATCATCGGGGTCATCGGCTCGATCTATGCCGGTGTGGCCACCGCAACCGAGGCCGCCGCCATCGGCGTGGCCGGGGCGCTGATCATCGCGGCTTTTGGCCGGTCGTTGAACGCCGAGACCTTCGTCGCCTCGCTTCTGGGGGCCACCCGCACCTCTGCGATGATCGGACTGATCCTGCTTGGCGCGGCCTTTCTCACCTCCGCGATGAGCTTTTCGGGCTTGCCCGGGCAACTGGCCGAACTCATTTCCGCCAGCGGGCTGAGCGCTGCGGGTTTGATCGCCGTGCTGACCGTGTTCTTCGTGCTCCTTGGTTGTTTCCTCGACGGGATCTCCATCGTTGTGCTCACGACTTCGGTTGTGATGCCCGCCGTGGCTGCCGTGGGCATCGATCCGGTGTGGTTTGGGATCTATCTGATCATCGTCGTCGAAATGGCGCAGATCACGCCGCCGCTGGGGTTCAATCTGTTTGTGATCCAGAGCCTGACTGGTAAATCGATCTTTGAGATTACCCGCATGATCATCCCCTATTTCATGATCTTGGTGCTGGCCGTGATCCTGCTGACGGCATTTCCCGGCATCGCGACGTGGCTTGTGGAACAAACGATTTAAAGGCTGATTTGATGACACACACCCCTCAATCCCTCCTCGACGCGGCCCGCGCCCGCGCTGCCGCGCCCGATTTCACCCGGACCTTCGATGATCCGGTGGAAGGCGAAGGGCCGCTGTCCGGGCTGAACGTGGCGGTCAAAGACCTGTTCGACGTGCAAGGCCAAGTCACCCACGCGGGGTCGCTGGTCCGCAAAGCCACAGCGCCCGCCACCAAGGATGCCGCAGCGGTCGCGCGGCTGCGCAGCGCGGGCGCAGGGCTGATCGGCCACGCCAATATGACCGAGTTTGCCTATTCCGGCCTCGGCCTGAACCCACATTACGGCACCCCCCTCACCCCCTTGAAAGAAGGCTGTATCGCGGGCGGCTCGACCTCGGGCGGGGCCTCGGCCGTGGCGCGCGGCGTGGCTGACATCGCGCTTGGCACAGACACTGGCGGCTCTGCGCGTATTCCTGCAGCCTTTTGCGGGCTGTTCGGTTTCAAGGCCACAGCACAGACGATCTCACGCGAGGGGGCGGTGCCGCTTTCCCATTCGCTTGATAGTGTCGGCGTGCTGACCCGAGAAGTCGGCCTGCTGCGCCCGGTTTTAAACGTGCTACGCGACCAACCGCTCGCCGCGTCTGCCGCGCCGCGTGCCGTCATCGTGCCGGAAAATTTCGGCATGGACGAATTGGACCCCGAGGTTGCCGAGGCCTTTGAGGCCGCCCTTGCAGCACTTCGTGCCTCAGGCGTTTCCGTTCGGCGTCAGAGCTATGACTTTTTCGAAGACTATCGCGCCCTGCCCGTTTGGCAGTTCTCGGCGGTGGAATCCCGCGCCCATCACGGGGGGCATTTCGACAAAGCCCGCGAGGCGCTTGACCCGCGTGTGGCATCGCGCATGGCGCGGGCAGATGGCGTTACCACGATCGAATTTGCCCGTACATTGGCCGCGCGTGAAGCATTGATTGCCTGCGCCGCGCGTTTGTTCGGCGACACGCCCGTGGCCCTGCCAAGCGTCGCCATCATGCCACCAAAGCTTGATGCCCTGCGCGAGGATACCACCTATGACCGCATCAACCTGCTAGCGCTGCGCAACACCAGCTTTGCCAATGTGATCGACGGCTGTTCGGTGAGCCTACCGATCACCAGCCACCCCGGCGCGGGCTTGATGCTGACCGCCCCTGCGGGCCGGGATGGAATGCTGATTAACATGGCCGAAATCTTGCAGGGTGCGCTGTGAGCGACATCGCTAAGCGCCCCACTGCCTATGTGGCCTTGGGGCCGCAACGCTACCGCGTACACCATGTGAGCGATCCGTTGCTTTCGGGCCTTTCTGATGTTGCGGTTTTGGGTGACCGGATCGTGGTCCTTAGGCGGCAAGCGCCTGAACTGGTGATGCTCGGGCCAGACGGCGTGTTGCTTGGCGAAAGTACCGACCTACCAGAGTTCGTCTGCGGTCACGGCCTGAGGGCGATTGGCACAGAGCATTTGGCCGCGACGGATATGGACGGCCACAAGATCGTTCTGCTTGATAAAAACATCAATGAAACCGCGCGCATGGACTGCGGTGCGCATCCCGGTCTGGGGCGACCATTCAATCATCCTTGCGATTCCGCGCGGGGGCCGGATGGGCGTTTGTATGTCGCTGACGGGTATGGAAACAGCGCGGTGCATATCTTTGATCCGGACCTGCGCCACCTCAAGACCTTTGGACAACCGGGAACAGAGCCGGGCGAATTTTCAACGCCGCATAGTCTGTTGTTCGAAAGCCAAGGCAGGCTCTGCGTGGCCGACAGGGAAAATAACCGCGTGCAATTTTTCGATCCCGAAGGCACATGGCTGGGCCAGATCGAGGGGCTGCACAAGCCAATGGCACTGGCACTGACCTCCGACGGCCTCTTGCTGGTTACAGATCAAACGCCCCGGCTGTCTGCTTACGACCCAGATGGCCAGTTGGTCGGGCGCTGTCGAACATTTTCGACCTTTGGGCATGGTTTAGCTGTGCAAAGCGATGGCACCATCGTGATTGCAGAAATGAACCCAGATCGCGTGACTTTGTTGTTGCCGGTGCCCAGCACGCATGCGGGATAGAACGTTCCTAGCGTTTCCGCAGTAGAATTAACATTCTGCGCTGTAACTTGCCGTTAGACGCAAGCTGCCAGCGATTGACATGGGCGGCGGCACACCGCACCACCAGACTATGAAAGTATGGGTCATCATTTTGGCGTTATTCTGGGCACAGACGGCTGGGGCCGAGCCCCCAGACCGTCAATGTTCCAGCACTAAATGGGGGCAATCTCACTGTATCCGGGACGCATATTTTGTCTATGACACCTGCAACGCTATTGCTGTGTTCACTGAACGTCACGGGCTTAACGCCGATTTTTTTGCCCGGCTGATCTGGCAAGAAAGCCGCTTTGACCCCAATGCGCTGAGCCACGCCAATGCCCGTGGCATCGCGCAGTTCATCCCCTCGACCGCCGCGTTGCGCGGGCTGGCCGATCCCTACAACCCCGCCGATGCGCTGGAGCATTCCGCGCAGTATCTGGCCGAAATGGCGCGCCGCTATGGGAACGAAGGGCTGGCGGCGATTGGCTACAACGGGGGCGAACGGCGGGTTGAAGGATTTATGGAAGGCCGCGATTTGGCCGATGAAACAATCGCTTACGTGCCGATCATCACCGGGTTGGATGCAGAAACATGGCGCGATGCACCGCCCGAAAACCCCGATTTTCGCCTATCCCAAACCCAAGCATTCTTGCCCGCCTGTTATGGCATGGGCAAAGCCCGTCGACTGACCCCGCTTAAATTGCCCGAACCTCCGTTAAAACCGTGGGGTGCGCAGATCGCTTTTGGCAAATCCAAAGCCCAAGCACAGGCGGCTTTTGCGCGGCGCCTTCGCAGTTGCGCAGCACCTTTGTCGGGTGAGAAGCCAGATTATATCAAAGTCAAACACCGGGCGAGCAGGCAAAAGGGGTTCGTTATGGCCCGGATTGGTCGCAACAGCCGCGCAGCCGCCGACAGGCTTTGTGCATCCGTCCGGGCCTCGGGCTGCCCCTGCGCCGTCTACGCTAACAATTAACGCAGCCTTTCGCCGCATTTCCTGGGGCGGTTTTGATAGCGAAATTTCAACCTTTGCCATCAGCCCATTTTCTTGCGGCAGAAGCAGGGCATCCCCCGAGGCGGCGCAAGACATCTTGAACGATCAACAGCCCTTGGCATTGCTGTCACGAAAGTCGCCGTTCGTCAGATGATTTGCGCACCAGAGCCCTTACGACGTTGAAGTAGGGCCAAACCCTACTTCAACGTTTCTGCGTTGCAGGTTTACCTTCCTGCGGGATGACCTCTTGTCAATCGAAGTACTCTGTCAGCGCCAGCGATACCTCTGGCACATAGGTTACGAGCAGCAGGACAAAAGCCAGTACCGCGATGAACGGCAGGTTGGTGCGGGACGTCTCCCAAATGCCCGCGCGGGCGATGGAGCAGGAGGTGATAAGCACGGAGGCCACAGGCGGGGTCTGCTGACCTATGGCAAGGTTCAGTGTCACCATGATGCCGAAATGGATCGGGTCGATTCCCACCGCGTTGACCAGCGGCATCACAACCGGAACGACCAAGATGATCGCGGCGGCGCCATGCAGGAACATCCCTAAGACCAGCAAAAGAAGGTTCAGCAGCGCCAGAACGATCAGCGGGTTCGTGGTGACTTCGGTGATCTGAGCAGCTAAAGTTTGCGGCACTTGTGCTTGGGTCAGGAAAAGGCCCAATGCGGCGGATGTAGACACCAGCAGCATCACCACGCCGGTCTGGCTGACACCTTCGAGCATGGTTTTGCGGAGCCGGGACACATCAAGATCACGGTAGATGAACAGCCCGATCACCAAAGCCGCCATAACCGCAAGCCCCGCCCCTTCGGTCGCGGTAACGAGCCCCGAAAAGATACCGCCAAGGATGATAACCGGCATGGTCAAGGCCCAAAACGCCTCTTTGAAGGTCCGGCCCACATGACCCAGATCAAAGCTCTCGGCACGCGGCAGGTCATAGCGGACGGCCAACACATAGGTCACCGTCATCAAGAGAAAGGCCCCCAAAAGCCCCGGCACCACACCCGCGATAAAGAGCTTGATCACCGAGGTTTCGGCAATCGCGCCATACAGGATCATCGGTATGGAGGGTGGGATGATGATGGCGAGCGATGCCGAAGACGATGTGATCGCCGCCGCCAATGTCCGTGAATAGCCGCGCCGTTTCATTTCGGGTATCAAGACAGTGCCGGTGGCGGCCACGTCAGCCACCGCGGAGCCGGAAATCTCGGCAAAAACCATTGAGACGCCAATGTTTACCATACCAAGCCCGCCCCGGATAAACCCGATCAACGCGGTGACAAAGTTGATCAGCCGGAGCGAAATGCCGGAGGTGTTCATCAGATTGCCCGCCAGAATGAAAAGCGGAATGGCAATCAGCGGAAAGGAGGTCGAGCCGGAATAAAGCTTGATCACCATGTCGTAGAAGGCATCGGGTCCCGAGGTCAGCAGAAAGCCCGCCATTGAGGTCACCCCGATCGCGACGGCGATGGGCACGTTGATCAAGATCAGGGTGATCAGGGCGATGGTAGTGTAAAGGAGGATCATTTCACGTTGTCCTTCAGGTCAAGCGACGCCGTCTCAGCCTCGGCCTCGGCGATGGCTTTGTCGATTTCGGCATGTTCAGGATCAATGCCTTGGGCGGCCAGAGCCAAGGCGCGCGGCAGGGTCAGCAGGGTGCCGATGATCATCAAGACCGAAGCGATGGGGATGACAGACTGCACGATGTCCAAAGTCATCCAGCGCAACGACAACAAGGAATCCCACTTCGCCACCGCCAGCACAGCGTTGCCATAATAGGCCGTGACGGAGAAATAGATGATGACGAGCAGCTCGGAAAATAATGTCAGCACGATGGCCGCGGATTTCGGCAAGGCGATGACGATGCCCGAAAAGCCCATGTGTTGGCGCATGAACACCGCATAAGCGGCGCCGAAATAGGTGAGCCAAGCCAGCAGGACGCTGGCGATCTCATCGTACCATGCGGGCGATGCACCGAGGTAGCGCATGGTGGTGGAATAAACGACCGCTCCCGCCAGTGTCACCAACAGCGCGAGGCAAACCGTTTCGATTGCCCAAAGAAGTAAACGCTCGATCTTAGCGACCATGCCTGTCTCCTGTTCTGAGTGGCCCCGGCCAGCCCATGCCAACCGGGGCGAAGCTGCGTTTACTTGGCCAGTTCTTGCGCGCGCGAGACGAGCGCGTCGCCCCCCGGCACTTGGCCTGAGAATGCAGCGTAGATCGGCGCGGAGGCTTCGATAAAGGCGGCCTTGTCGGCCTCATTGACCTCTACCCCCGCTGCGCGGACCTTCTCGACCAATTCGCCGTCGGCGGTTTCGCCTTGGTTCAGCGACCAGTCCTGAACGGATGCGGCAACTTCGGTCGCGGCGCTTTTAACGTCATCGGGGAGTTTGGACCAAGTCTCGGCCCCGGTGGTCAGATAGGTAGGTGAATAGACGTGGCCAGTCAGGCTCAGGTAGCCCTGCACCTCTTGAAAATTCGCGCCGACGATATTGGTCAGCGGGTTCTCCTGACCGTCCATCGTGCCGGTCTGAAGCGCGACGAACACTTCGGAGAAGGACATCGGCGTCGGGTTTGCGCCCCATTCTTTGAACATCGAAACCCGCCATTCAGAAGACGGCGTGCGGATCTTCAGTCCGTCCAAATCGCTGGGGGTGTTGATCGGGCGGGCGTTGTTGGTGATCTGGCGGAAACCGTTTTCCCAAGTCGAGAGCACTTCAAGCCCGGCTTTGCGCGCCAGTGGCGCCAAATCGGGCTGCACGATCTCAGCGTCGATTGCCTTTAGATGTGCGCGATCCTGCACCAAAAACGGCATGTCAAATAGCGCGAATTCGGGCGCAACGTTGGTCATGATGGAAGAGATCAGCGTGAAATCGACGGTGCCCAGACGCAGCTTTTGCATCAGTTCCTTTTCGTTGCCGAGCTGTGCATCGGCATAGAATTCCACCGTGTGGGCGTCGCCCAGTTGCTCTTGCAGCTGTTCGGCAAAGCGTGCGGCGCTTTTTCCCTGCAGGCTGTTCGACGCCGCACCCACGGCCACCACGTAGGTGTCTGCGGCCACAGGTGTCACAAGTCCAAAGGTCGCAGCGGCCAGACTGGCGCTCAGGCTCTTTGTAAGGGTTTTCATCGTATTTCCTCCGTTGGTTAAGAAAGTTCTGCCGCATCCATTGCACCTTTGCCTATCGGGAAATGAGCCACGAGCGCGCAGCAGCTTGTGCAGTCGTTCATTTTCCATTCCTTACCCTCCGTAATTTGGCGCTTTAGCATTTTGGCATTCCAAAACTCCAATATGATGCTAAGAGTGATGTCAACATGATTCGTCTTCGGAACTGTCCGGCAGAACGAGAAACAGCGAGAAAGAGAGGCCCTGATGACTAAGATCAAATCCGTCCGCACCCGTGTCTGGAACTGGAAAGGGCCGACCGTGCCCCCCTCGGGGAATTTCTGCACCAATGCATCGGATGCCCTTTGGATTAAGGGCGATGCCATGGCGAGCTTTCGTTTTCACCAGTGGCTGACCTGCGAGATCGAGACAGAAGACGGCACGATCGGCATCGGCAATGCAGCCTTGGCCCCGACGCTGGTGAAACAGGCGATCGACGAATGGTTCGCCCCGCTGGTCGTTGGCGAAGACCCCTTCGACTACGCCTATCTGTGGGAGAAAATGTACCGCCGCAGCCACGCTTGGGGCCGCAAGGGGGTCGGGATGACCGCGATCTCGGCCGTCGACATCGCGATCTGGGATCTGATGGGCAAACTGGTCGACAAACCCGTGTTCAAACTCTTGGGCGGGCGCACCAAAGAGAAAATCCCGGTCTACTATTCCAAGCTTTACGCGGGGTCTGTCGAAAGCATGCAGGCCGAAGCGGAAGAGGCAATGCAACACGGCTACACCGGCTTTAAAACGCGGTTTGGCTTTGGCCCGAAGGACGGCATGGCAGGCATGCGGGAGAACCTAAAACGGGTCGAAGCGCTGCGCGAAGTGATCGGCTACGACAAAGACCTGATGCTCGAATGCTACATGGGTTGGAACCTCGACTACGCCAAGCGGATGCTGCCCAAACTGGCGAAATACGAGCCGCGCTGGCTCGAAGAGCCGGTGATCGCCGACGATGTGGCAGGCTATGCCGAGTTGAACGCCATGGGGATCGTCCCAATCTCAGGCGGCGAACATGAATACAGCGTGATCGGTTGCGCCGAACTGATCAACCGCCGCGCGGTCAGCGTGCTGCAATATGACACCAACCGCGTTGGCGGTATCACGGCGGCGCAGAAGATCAACGCCATCGCCGAGGCGGCGCAAATCCCGGTCATCCCACATGCCGGGCAGATGCATAACTATCACCTGACCATGGCCAATATTAACTGTCCGATGTCCGAATACTTCCCGGTCTTCGATGTCGAGGTCGGCAATGAGCTGTTCTACTACATCTTTGAAGGCGACCCCGAGGCGCAGGACGGTTTCCTGCAGCTCGACGACGACAAACCCGGCCTCGGCATCACCATTTCCGACAAACATCTTTCCAACTTCGAGATCACAGAATGACCAAATACTCCGGCATCTGGCCCGTCGCCCCTACCCCGTTCAACGATGACGGCACGGTCGACTACGAGGGCATGAAACGTGTGATCGACTGTATGGTCGATCAGGGCAGCGATGGCATCTGCATCCTCGCCAATTTCTCTGAACAGTTCCTGATCACCGATGAGGAACGCCGCCTTTTGACCGAGGTCTCGCTCAAGCATATGGCGGGGCGGCTGCCCGTCATCGTCACCATCAGCCACTACGCCACACAAATCGCCGTGGCCCGTGCGCAGCACGCCAAAGACCATGGTGCCGCGATGGTCATGATGATGCCCCCTTACCATGGCGCATTGTTGAAGGGCTCCGCGGAACAGAGCTTTGAGCAGTTTGCCCAAGTCGGCGAAGTCGGCATCCCGATCATGGTGCAAGACGCGCCGCTTTCGGGGGTCGATCTGCCGGTGCCCCTGCTGGTGCGCATGGCGCGCGAGATTGAAGAGGTGCGCCTGTTCAAGATCGAATGCCCACAGGCCGCAACCAAGCTGCGTGACCTGATCGCAACAGGTGGCGATGCCATCGAAGGCCCCTTCGACGGCGAAGAGGCAATCACGCTGCTCGCCGATCTCGAAGCCGGGGCCACCGGCGCCATGACCAGCGCGATGATCCCCGACCAGATCAAACCGGTGATTGAGCATTTCGCGGCTGGCGATCTTCGGGCCGCGACCGATGCCTATGCCCGCGTCTTGCCCGCAGTGAACCATGAAAACCGTCAATGCGGCTTCCGCTCTGCCAAGGCGGCGATGGTCGAAGGCGGCGTGATCCGGTCGGAATTCTGTCGTCACCCGATTGCCCCATTGCATCCTCAGACACGAGAGTCCCTACTCCGCTTGATCCGGCCGCTTGAGCCGGTGGTGCTGAGCTGGGGAAAATGACATGAGCAAGAAGACCGACATCACAGACCTCGACACGGGCGAGCTTGCCCTCGCGCGGCCCCGCGCCACATTGGTAGAGGTCGCCGCCGACAAGCTGCGCGAGTTGATCTTGCTAGAGAAACTGCCCGCCGGGGCGCATATCTCGGAGCGTGATCTGGCCGCTGCCTTGGGCATCAGCCGCACTCCCCTGACCCGAGCTTTGACCATTCTCGAACAGGACGGTTTGATCGAATATTCGGTCACCCGCCGCCCGCAAGTAGCCAACCCCCGGCTGGATGAGATCGAACAGAACCTGATCGTCATGGGCGCACTCGAAGCCTTGGCAGGGGAGTTGGCCTGCGGCTGCATCACCGATGCCGAGATCGCTCAAGTGGCCGAGTATCAGCGCCAGATCGAGGCCGGAGACAGCACCCTTTCCCCGCTGGAATCCTTTCGCCTCGATATGCAAATGCACGAAGCCATTGTGCAGGCGAGCCGCAATGCCCCGCTGATCGATACGCATCTCAAGTTCAATGCGCGGCTGTGGCGGGCGCGGTTTCAATCCTCGCAACGTCGCTCGGGCCGCGGCCAAACCTTGGCCGAACACCGCGCCATCGTCGACGCCCTGTCGCGGCGCGACGCCAAAGCCACATCCGAGGCGCTGCGCCATCACCTCGCCTCGGCCGTCACCAATACCAAAAACGCTTTGCAAGAAGACGGCAAAGCCAAGGACCACAATACAGAAACGGAGTGAACATGACCCCAAGAATTGGTGTTATCCCCGGTGACCCCAGCGGCATCGGGCCGGAACTTGTCGCCCGGCTGCTGGCCGATGACTGCTGCGATCAGGCGCAGATCCTGCTGATTGGCGACCGTCATGTCTTTGAGATGGGGCAGCGCCAAGCTGGGTGCGACCACACAATGACGGCGGTGAACGCGGGGGGACAGGATTGGACGGCGCATGCGCCAGTCGCCCTGCATGAGATGGAAACCATCGCGGCCGAGGATGTCGTCATTGGCCAAAGCACCGAAGCCTCGGGTCGGTCCACGCTACGGGTCCTCGACCAAGCGCTCGCCTTTGTTCAGGAGGGGGTGATCGACGCGATTGTCTTTGCGCCGTTCAACAAGGCTTCGATGCATATGGCCGGGATCGGGCATTCCGATGAGTTGCATTACATCGCCGAAAAGCTCGGCGTGACCAACTATATTTCCGAACTCAACACGCTCGACGATATGTGGACCAGCCGGGTCACCAGCCATATCGCCCTGCGGGACGTGGCCGACACGATCACCCCCGACCGCATCCAAGAAGCCACCCGCCTGATCGACCGCACCCTGCGGCAAGCCGGTCACGCGCGGCCCCGCATCGCCGTTGCAGCGCTCAACCCCCATGCCGGGGACGGCGGCAATTTTGGCCGGGAGGAGATCGACGTGATCGAACCCGCGGTGCGTCACATGGCGGGCGGTCAGATGGCTGTCACCGGCCCCCTGCCCTCAGACACCGTCTTTCTCAAGGTCACAAAAGGCGAGATCGACGCCGTGGTCACGATGTATCATGACCAAGGTCAGATCGCCCTTAAACTGCTGGGGTTTGACCGCGGCGTGACCGTTCAAGGCGGGCTGCCGGTGCCCGTCACCACCCCGGCGCATGGCACGGCATTTGACATCGCAGGCCAAGGTACAGCCGACCTCGGTGCCACCCGTGCCGCTTTCGAGATTGCCTGCAAGATGGTCAGAAATTCGCAAAAGGAGACAGCAGCATGAGCTTCACCCCGCATGGTAAACATTTGATCGCCGGCACATGGGTCGGCGCTGAGCAGACCTTCCCCTCCGAACCCGCCAGCGGTCCGGCGCATGATTTCAGCGTCGGGACAACGGCGCTTGTCGATCAGGCCTGCGAAGCAGCAGAGGCTGCCTTCTGGTCCTACGGCTATAGCACCCGCGAGGCGCGGGCTGCACTCCTCAACACCATCGCCGACGAAATCGAAGCCCGCGCCGAGGCGATCACCGATATCGGCACGCGCGAAACCGGCCTGCCCGAAGCGCGGCTGAACGGTGAACGCGGGCGCACCACGGGGCAGCTGAGGCTTTTTGCCGATCATATTCTAAAGGGCGACTACCTTGATACGCGGGTTGATTCAGCCCAGCCCGACCGGCAGCCCCTGCCCCGCCCGGAGCTGCGCATGGTCCAGCGCCCGATTGGCCCTGTTGCCGTCTTCGGCGCGTCGAACTTCCCGCTGGCCTTCTCCACCGCCGGAGGCGACACCGCCGCAGCGCTGGCCGCAGGATGTCCGGTTGTCGTGAAGGGCCATTCCGCCCACCCCGGCACGGGCGAGATCGTGGCCGAGGCCGTGCATGCCGCGATTGAGAAATGCGACATGCCAAGAGGTGTCTTTTCTCTGATCCAAGGCGGCAATCGCACGGTCGGTCAGGCGCTGGTGCAGCATCCGCTTATCAAAGCCGTGGGCTTTACCGGCTCGCTTGGCGGGGGCCGCGCATTGTTCGACCTTTGCGCCGCCCGGCCCGAGCCGATCCCGTTTTTCGGCGAACTCGGCTCGGTCAATCCGATGTTCGTGTTGCCAGAGGCGTGTAAAGCGCACGGTAAAGCCCTTGGCGAAGGCTGGGCCGGATCGCTGACCATGGGAGCAGGTCAGTTCTGCACCAACCCCGGCATCGCAGTCGTGCCGAAAGGTGCGGAAGGCGACAGTTTTGTCGAAGCCGCGACCGCAGCCCTGCAGGACGCACCCGCACAGGTGATGCTGACTGACGGGATCGCGCAGGCCTACCGCGACGGCAAGGCCCGGTTTGATCGGCGCAATGCCGTGCAGCCGCGCCTGTCCACCGAAAGCGAAGGCCGCAACGCCCTGCCCAACCTCTATGAAACGGATAGCGCGGCCTATTTGCAGGATCACGAGCTTGGGGAAGAGGTCTTTGGCCCGCTTGGCCTCGTCGTTCGGACCAGCTCAATCGAAGAGATGGAGAGCCTTGCAAAGGGGCTGGAAGGCCAGCTTACGATCACGCTGCAAATGGACGAGGCGGACACTGACACTGCACGGCGTCTGATGCCAATCATCGAACGCAAAGCCGGGCGCCTGCTGGTCAACGGCTTCCCCACCGGCGTCGAAGTGGCCGACAGCATGGTTCACGGCGGGCCCTACCCGGCCTCGACCAACTTCGGGGCAACCTCGGTCGGCACCCTTTCGATCCGGCGCTTCCTACGTCCGGTGTGCTATCAGAACATGCCAGAAGCGTTGCTGCATGAAATCGTTACCAACTGAGCCGTTCACCAAGTAAGTTGCCTTACAATTTTCGCGCGCGCCCAAAAAAAACTTTTGGGCGTGTCGCTTTGATCCATATGTTCCCGCTTATGCCGTAGGATATCGGAGGGCGATATCAGTCGCTAAGCGTGGGCTGCTTAAGACGGAGGGCTTGGATGTGTTTACACTATTGGCCCTTGGATCTTCGATAAGCTAACTTTGCCCCAAGCCACAGCGAACGGCTGCAATCCGGCCTTTCTCCCGCTGCGTCAAATCTGAAGGCTATGGCGGCCCGCCGTATTGATCTACCCGCCCGCCCCGCAACGGAACCGCATTCTCGACAAAGACACAGTGTGCTGCCACAAGGTCTCTCGAAGGCGTTTCGGCCCCTGTCTGGGCCAAACAGTGAGTCTTCGGGTTTGGAGGAGGAAACACTATGATTGCATTGAAACAAACCATCTGCGCGGCAGTCGCCGTGGGGCTTTTGGGCAACGCGGCCGGCGCGGAAACCCGCGTGACGTATAAGTCTGCCAAATCGGGCTCGTCCTACTATCAAATGGGCGTGGAGCTTGCCGAAGCCATGAAAGCGGGCAGTGGCGGAGACATTTCAGTCACGGTGGAAGAGAGCCAAGGCTCGGTTCAGAACGTCATGGAAGTGCGCGCGCGCGGTGCCGACTATGTCTTTACCACGCCGCCAGCGCTTGTCGGGCTGGCCCAAGAGGGCAAAGCGATGTTCGAGGGCAAGACGGCCCCCGCCTTTGACGACATTCGCGCCCTCTTCCCGATCCCCTCGCTGACCATGCATTTCGTGATGTCACAGAACAGCGACGCCACGTCGATGGCTGACCTTGAGGGCAAAAGCATTCTGCTGGGCAAAGGATCTTTCGGTGCCACGGAGGGCGCGAAGTATCTTGATATGTTCGGGTTGTCGGACAGCGTCGAGATTGCTGATGCTGAGCTGAGCAACGCCGTGGCCGCGCTCAAGAACGGGCAGATCGATGGCTTCGTCACCGCAGGCTCATTTCCGGCGCCCAATGTTGTTGAGGCCGCGGCTTCGACCCCCGTCAACGTGATCTCGCTCAGCGATGAGCAAATCGCGCAATCCAAGCGCACACGCATCGTCATCCCGGCGGGGACCTATGCGGGCCAAGAGCAGGATGTGACCACAACCTCCCTGCCCGTCGCAGCCTTCACGACCACAAAGATGGACGATGAGACGGCCTATCAGCTGACCAAGACCTATTGGGACAACAAGGCAAAGATGGCCGACACCTCGCCGTGGTGGGGCAATGTCACGCCAGAGTTGATGAGCAACATTACAACTGAATTACACCCCGGCGCGCTGCGCTATTACGAAGAAGCCGGGATCGCGACAAAGGCGTCGCAATAACATGCGGCGCGGCGCGGGCTTTCCGCGCCGCACTGCCCTCCATTCACAGCCGGAACTCCCCACATGAAAAACCTTCCTGAGAGCCGAATGGCGGCGAGTTTCTGGATCACACTCGCGGTCGCGCTGGTTGGCTATCATTTGGCTCTGATATTTTCAGGTCTGGTGCCGAACCTTATCAGCAGGCCGCTGCATATGGCCTTTATCCTCCCCTTTGCCTTGATTTTTGATGCGGACACGCCAATCCGGCGGATGACGGGCAGCATTCTTGCGGCACTGGGCATTGCCGCAGCGCTTTGGGTGGCCTTCAACAGCAATGCGCTCGGGGATCAATATGGATTTATCGAGAGCGACTTTCAGCTCGCGGTAGCGGTGACGCTGCTTTTGGTGGTGCTGGAAACGGCGCGTCGGGTGATCGGCTGGCCGCTGCCGCTGGTGGCGGCACTGGCGCTGCTTTATGGGCTGTTTGGACAGTATATTCCCGGCGAGTTCGGACATTCCGGCACGCCGGTCGAAAGTTTCTTTGGCACGCTGACCATTGCCGAGGGTGGCATATGGGGCACGCTTACAGGGGTTTCGGTGTCGGTCGTGGCGATCTTTGTAATCTTTGGCGCGGTGCTAAACGCTGGCGAAGCGGGACAAGGGTTCATGAATGTCGCGGCAGCGGCAGCCGGTCGTCTGAAGGGCGGCGCGGCGAAGGTTTCGGTTCTGTCCTCGGCGCTGTTCGGCTCGATCTCTGGCTCGGCCTCGGCCAATGTCGCCTCCACCGGCGCGATCACCCTGCCCGCTATGACGAAGCTTGGCTATCCCAAACGCCTTGCCGCCGCGGTCGAGGCCGTGGCCTCATCTGGCGGGCAGATCATGCCGCCCCTGATGGGCGCGGGTGCCTTTGTCATGGTTGAGCTTACGGGCGTGCCCTACACTGGCATTATGGCCGCCGCAGCCCTGCCGGCGCTGCTGTATTTCGTGGCGGTCTGGGTGGGCATCAACGCCTACGCCCGGCGTTTTTCGCTCAAGAGTATTGCCGAGGCGGATCGCCCCGCCCTCCGAGATGTGGTGATCACGTCGCTGTTCTTCCTCGTGCCATTCTCTGTCCTTCTCTGGGGGATGTTCATTGCGCAGTTCACACCTGAGTATTCCGCAGCCATGGCGATCCTGGCAGCGACGGCCCTGCTGTTTTTCAATGCGCAGCTGACCTTCTTGCCGCGCCAGATCGCCGACCGATTGGCAAGCGCGGTTGTGAACGCCGCGCGGCAGGTTTCATTGATCGCGTCGATCATTCTTTGCGCTTCGATCATCATCGGCGTGCTTTCGATCACCGGCCTCGGCGTCAAAATCACCTCGCTCATTCTCGAAGGTTCAGGTGGGCTTTTGTGGCCGTCGCTCCTGCTGACGGCCCTGGCCTGCCTGATCTTAGGGATGGAGGTGCCGACCACAGCTGCCTATGTGATCTGTGTCTCTGTGGCTGGGCCTGCGCTTATTGAGCTGGGCCTTTCACCGCTTCAGGCGCATCTTTTTGTTTTCTGGTTCGCACTTTTGTCGACGATCACGCCACCAGTTTGCGGGGCGGTGTTCATTGCGGCGGGGATGATCGGCGAGAACTGGTTGAAGGTCGCGCTGACAGCGATGGCACTTGGTATCGGGCTTTATATCATTCCGTTGGGTATGGTCGCCAACCCCGACATGCTGCGGCTCTCAGACGCCCCACTCGCCGCTCTTCTGGCGGCTGCGCGGGTGGCCTTGGGACTGACACTACTCTCCTCCGGTCTGATCGGAACGCGCCGCCCTATCCCGACCATTGTGCTCTGCGCGGGCGGTCTGGCGATAGTATTCTCAGGGCTCTGGATCTAATTCTCGATAAAGCTTGAGTTTGGGGAGAGACGTCTGCCTCAAGGGCATAACGGCCAAGAAAATGCCAAACCTCCTCGTTCTGCCGCTAGTTTCCAGACCTTTATTCAATACGATACTTCAACCCATGAGATACGTTACCTTGTGCTTGAGAAAGACGAACAGCCCGCGCTGCTCGTCTTTCTTCTTTCTCACACGTCCTTATTCAGGATCGCGGATCGTGATCGCCGGGTTCATTGGAAAGAAGTTGTGCGGCATAATGTGCACGGTCTTCCATTCGGTCGACATCACAGGCCAATCCTCGGTGCGGGGCACATGGTGGAAGCCCGCCGTGAACCACGTCACGATGTCCTGATCCTGTAGCGGCGCGTCTTCCTTGACCCATTGCGCCAGCGTGTCGGACCCGTCGCTTTGCAAAGCGAACTTGCCGCCAGCATACCGTTCTTCAGGATCATGCACCGTGTTCCATACCGAATTCTCGATATAGGCGTTGCGGATCATCGGGGGGTCGTTCTCAAAGTCGAAAGGCCCATAGGCGACGCTGCCGTGGTGGATCATGTAGCCCGGCTTGTGCCCCAACGGGCCTTTGCGGTCGGGGTTTTGCAGCATGAAGTAACGCGGCTTGAACGACGACACCTGATAGGTCGCCTCGGTCTCGGACTTCGGCATGTTGTGCTCGACCTTCCACAAGGACCTACGCGGGCTGTCGTCGGCCACTTCGGCGGGCACGATGTCCATCGTCATGAAGCGGTTGCTGGGCTGGTCGATGTCGAAATCGAGCCGGAAGTTGAAGTAGTGGTCATGGTTCGCCGCCACCAGATTGGGCGCGATGAGCGTGCCGTATTCTGTCTCACGCGCCGCCGAAGGATCGTCCATCGAAGTCGCATCGGCACCTTTCACACCGTCGAGACCTGTGGCACCAATCTTGATCTCCATTTGGCCGTTCTGCTTGAAACGGTAGTCGATCAGATAGTCATAGTTGCCCACTTCGGACGCTGTACGCACCACCAATTCAGTCTCGGGCCGACCCTCGGCGGGGGTGTATTGATCGGGGCCTTGGGCGAAGACCTCAAAGTGCCGCCATGCCGGATCGCCGATGTTGCGCTCAAAGATGCAGACCGCGTCGGGGATTTCCAGCGGCTGGCCATCGTCGCCCGCGATCATTGCCGGCAGGAAGGTCGCGTAAGAGGGGCAGTCGATCCCGGCCACCAGCGGGGTCAGGAACAGCCCGAAGCCGTACTCGCCACTGTCCATATAGGTCCGCCAATAGAGCCCGGCGCTCGGGTCCATATAGGGCACGAAGACCTCAGACAGATGCGCTTGATAGAGCAGCGTGCGCCACTCCTCGCCATCCTTCACGTCAATGTTCGAAAGCACCGGACCGGGGCGTTTGTCGACCCGCAGGCGCATGCGCCACATGTCCCATTCCAGCGCACCGTCCGCATAGGTGAAATTCGGCCCGCCCTCTTGGGTCAGCACGGCGGGATTCGTCGCAGCACGCTGTCGGGCGCGGGCCTCAATCTCTTCGCCCGTGTAGCCCCAGCCGTCCTCGGGGATTGCTACATTTCCCTCGTCGATCACACGCAGCGCCTTGCCGCTTTGCAGATCGACCACGGCATAGATGTTCTCAATCGGCTTGGCGTAGAAGTTCGACCCTTCAGGGGACACGTAGCAAGGCACTTTCATCAACCGCGTGCCATCGTCTTCGTCCGAAAAGAAATTGCCCGCAGTGAGCGGCAGGCAGAACACCTGATCCGGCGTCAGCCCGCGTTTCTCCAGCCCCGCGATCATGTCGGGATGCTCTAGCGCGGCGGTCATGGCGTTGGCGAACTCGTTGAAAAGGATCATCGGCTGGCCTTCGGTGGGGGCGCTGCTTTCGATCTCTCCAGTTGTCAGGTTCACGATGGTTTCGACAAAGCCGCTATTGTCGGCGTTGGACATATGCACCATCGCGCGGCGGTCGAGCGTGTCGCCCTCGTTCCATGCCAGCACATCGGCCTTGGGCGGCTCGATCAATTCGATCAGCGGATAGAGCGTGTCATCCCCCGCCAGATCGCCTGCGCGCAGGATTTCGTTGATCTTTTGGTATTCCTCACCGGAAAAACCATCGAGCGGATGCGCGAATGACGCCCCACCGGTCAGCGCAAGGGCCGCGGCCCCGCCGAGTAGAGTTTTACGTAACATGCTGTCTCCCTTCATGTTTTTCTTGAAGGTGCCCGCCATGCCGGACACCGAATGATCGCCCTCGCCTCCCAGCGTCAGGCGAAAATCACCTGAATGTCGGTGTATTCCTTCAGCCCCTCTTCGCCGAACTCGACGCCGAAGCCTGACTTCTTGACGCCCCCGAAGGGCGCGTTGGGCTGGATCATGCCATGGCTGTTGATCCAGACCGAGCCGCATTCCATCCGTTTTGCCACCTCCTTGGCCGCCGCCTTGTCTGACGACCAGACAGAGCCGCCAAGCCCCACGTCCAGCGCATTGGCCTGCGCCAGCGCATCGTCCAGATCACTATAGCGGATGATCGGCAGCGTGGGGCCGAATTGCTCTTCGTAGACAAGCGGGTCATCTGCGCTCATCCCGGCGATGATCGTCGGCGGGTAGAACAGCCCCTCGCCCGGTTCACCGCCCAGCAGAACCTGCCCGCTTTCCTTGGCCTGCGCCACCAGCTTCGCCACCTTGTCGAATTGCATCTGGTTCTGCACGGGGCCAAGAACGCTGTCCTCCTGCGTGCCTTCGCCCACTTTGATGTTGCGTGCATAGGCGACCAGTGCGTCACAGACCGCGTCGTGGATATCGTCGTGCACATAAAGCCGCTTCATCGCGGCGCAGGTTTGGCCGTTGTTGATGAAGGCCCCCCAGAACAACCCTTCGGCAATCGCTTGCGGATCAGCATCGGGCAACACGATGCCCGCGTCATTGCCGCCCATCTCAAGGGTCAGACGCTTCATCGTCTCGGCACTCGACTGCATGACTTTCTGACCCGTCCCGCAGGAGCCGGTAAAGACGATCTTGGCGATGTCCGGATGCGCGGACATGGCCGCGCCCATGTTGAAAGCACCATCAGCGGCGCTGACCGAATTGACCACGCCTGCTGGCAGTACTTCGTTCATCAACTCAATCATGCGCAGGGACGCGAGCGGGGTCATCGGGGATGGTTTGCTGACCACCGTATTGCCGCTGCGCAGCGCGGGCAGAATGTGCCAGACCGCGATCAGCACGGGGAAGTTCCACGGGGTGATTGACCCCACCACCCCAAGTGGCTTGCGGTACATCTCGACCCGGCCCTCAGGCGTGTCTTGCAGCACTTCCATCGGCAGCGACAGGCTCGCGGTATAACGCGCCCAAGCGACCGCGCCGCCCAACTCCCATTGCGAACCGATGCCGCCCAAGGGCTTGCCCTGCTCGGCGGTGACAAGCTGGGCCAACTCCTCCGCATGGGCTTCGATCTTGTCGGCCACGGCTGTGCAAGCGGCGGCGCGTTCTTCGTCGGATTTGGCTGACCACGCGGGGAAAGCCGCCTTTGCCGCGGCAACTGCGCGATCCAATTCTGCCTGTCCGGCATCCGGCGCTGAACCCGCTTGCCCGCCCGTGCCCGGATTGGCCACGGGGAAATGCACGCCCGTCTCAACCCGTGTACCGCCCGCGATCAGGCCGATGCTATCAATGGTGTCTTTCAAAATGTCCTCCGTCATCCCGTTCCGGCACTGTGCCGAAACGCCTCCTCAGCTTAGAGGTTAGGCGCGGATCGGATGGGCATCTTGGGATAACGCGACAGCCCTATTGGACGATCGCGCCACCACTGCGGGCCTGTGCGACAACGGCACCGGGGGTCATGCCGTAACGCTGCCGGAAGGCGCGGTAGAAATGCGAAAGATCGTTAAAGCCACAGCTATAGGCGCAGTCGGCGACAGCGACCTCTTTACCCCCACGGCGAGAGAGTTCTGCATGCGCTTGGGTCAAACGCAGTTGCAGCAGACGTTGACCCGGCGTTTCACCCAAGGGTTCAAAATAGCGTTGCAGGCTGCGCAGCGATACGCCCAAGTGCAGCGCCAAAGCGCTTGGCCCGAACTGCGGGTCGCGGTAGTGGCGGGTCATGAGTTGCAATGCGCGCTCCATGACCTGCCCACGTGCATCCAAGGTCTGGCTACGCCGCTCGTGGAAATAGGCCCCCATCAGCCCATAGAACGCTTCGCTCAACTGCAAGCCGGTTTCGGGCGGGCAGTGCATCATCTTGTAGAGCACTGCGCGCAGCGCCAGCCACAGCGGGTCATTGCGGTCGATCGCCACCCCGCCGTCACAGATAGCGCCGAACCTGCCGATCATCTCATCCCGCGGAAGATGCACTGAAATCTGATGCGCCAATTGCCCGTCATAGACAAATTTCGAGGGGCGGGTCGCGTCGACGATGAACATGTCGCCCTGCCGCAGAAGGGTTGATGCGCCGCTTTGATGCACCACACATTCGCCGACATCCTGCACCAGCATAAAGAAATATTCGCCCGGATCGCGCCGAATGCAGGTCTGAGTCCGGGCTGCTTCCTGAGCGTCGAGCGAGACCAGTGCGGCGTCAAAGCCGCCCATCCCCCGCTTACGCGCCCGACCATGAGACGGCCCATCGCGGCGCGCGGGTTCCACCTCGAACGCACCGCAGATTTGTAGAATATCGTCGCGCAGCACTTCGATGGGCGTGGATTCCGTCGAGATCCGGCTCAATGCTTTCATGATCGCATACCCCTTAGAAACCAGCGTATTGGCGCCTCTCGGAAGAACGCTAGCTCATCCATTTGCATGCATCAAGCGCAGCGAAAATCAAGCTGACCGGTGACCCGGTCGAATAAACTTTCCGCGCGGGGCACTCGGCAAACATGCCTATCCTTACGTGCTTCATGCTCTACGCAAACTCGCTATTGTCGAGCCTGCCGAAGCCAGAGCGAGCAATGCTGAGATCCAGGCGGTCACAGGTCAAAGCGCTGAGATGGTCGCGTAATATGGGAACGACGCCAGCAGGAAAAAGCTCAGTCGGTCTGCCCAAGAAAGACATGGATGAACAACGCGAGAACAGCCTAGTGAGAGGCATTTGTGTGAGTCACGTGATCGGAACCTCAAAACAAAGGCCCTCAGAAAACAAAATACCTGATCTTCCGTCAGAAGATCAGGTATTTGTATATTGGTACCCAAGGCCGGACTCGAACCGGCACGCCTCGCGGCGGGGGATTTTGAATCCCCTGCGTCTACCATTCCGCCACTTGGGCACGTGGGGCGATGTAGCCTGCAAAGACGGTGTGAGCAAGAGGATTTTCACAAAATCTAAGTCCTGTTTGCTTGACCTTGGTCACGCGACATGGTGATGCATATAAAACAGCCGGAGCCCCCCGAATGATCCGCCGCCTCTATGACTGGACCTTGGGCCTGGCCCAACATCGCCACGCCCTTTGGGCCCTTGCCGTTGTGGCATTCGTTGAAAGTTCATTCTTTCCCATTCCCCCTGACATTCTGATGATTCCGATGATCATCGCGCGGCCGCGCCGCGCTTGGTTGATTGCTGGGGTGGCGCTGCTCGCTTCGGTCTTGGGCGGGCTTTTGGGCTATGCCATCGGCGCGCTCGCCTTTGAAAGCCTCGGCCAGCCGATCCTTGCAAGCCTAGGTAAGGCAGACGCCATGGCGGAATTTTCGACCCGTTTCAACGATATGGGGTTCTGGGCGGTGCTGGTCGCGGGGGTCACGCCCTTTCCTTACAAGGTCATCACGATCATGTCGGGCTGGACGGGGATGCCGCTTGGCACATTCATCATGACCTCAATCCTTGCGCGAGGGCTGCGGTTCTTCGTGGTGGCTGGCCTGCTGTGGCGGTTTGGCGCACCGATCCGAGATTTCATTGAACGCCGATTGGGTTTGATGTTCACATTGGCCGTCGCCCTACTGATTGGCGGCTTTATGGTGGTAAAGGTTCTATGACGGGTAAAGCACTGACTTCATTGGCGACGCTCGGCTCTGCCGCGCTGCTGCTCGGCGCTTTCGGATTTCAGCACTTGGGCGGCTATGCGCCCTGTCAGATGTGCCTCTGGCAGCGTTGGCCCCATGCGGCGGCGGTGCTGATCGGGGCGATTTTGCTGTTGGGCGGACCGCGTGTTCTTGCATGGTTTGGCGCTGTGTCGGCAGCCGTGACAGGGCTGATCGGGGCCTATCACGCAGGCGTAGAATGGGGTTGGTGGCCGGGCCCGAGTTCCTGCACCGGGGGAGGTATGGATCTGGGCAGTCTTGACGGCGGGTCGCTGTTGTCGACCGACGGCCCCAGCGGCTTGGTCATGTGTGATGAGATCGTCTGGCAGTTGCTCGGGCTGTCCATGGCGGGCTGGAATGCGGTTTTTTCGCTGGCTTTGGCAGGTCTCTGGATCGCAGCGGCACGCAAGGTGGTTTAACGTCGGTTAGAATGCTTATTTTGAACATCCAAACCTCCACAATGATCAATCCACCTTGCAAATCGGACAGTTTGGCGGCTTGTCGTTAGACAGATGAACGGACTATCTCAGGTGAAACACCTGAGGAGTCCCCCCATGTCGAACGAACAGAATTGCATTTTACTGGGTGTGCCACTGGACAGCGGCAAGCGTCGTCGCGGCTGCCTGATGGGCCCAGACGCCTATCGCACCGCCGGTCTAGAGCAAGCATTGCGCGACCTTGGCCATAGCGTCAGTGACCGTGGCAATGTTGCCCCGGCCTCTTATCAACCGCAAGCGCATGAAAAACTGCACGCGCTGGAAGAGACGATCGCTTGGACCGAAAGCCTTGCAGCGGCTGCCGATGCGGCGATGGACGACGGCTTGCCGATCTTCATGGGCGGCGACCACGCGCTGGCGCTTGGCACCGTCTTGGGCGCAATGCGCCATGCCGAAAAGGCAGGCCGCCCGCTTTTCGTACTTTGGCTTGATGCGCATACGGATTTTCACACGCCACAGACCAGCGACAGCGGCAACCTGCACGGCACCCCTTTGGGCTATGTTACCGGGCGCGACGGGTTTGACGGCTTTCCAAAGATCGAAACGCCCCTGCCCCATGACAATATCGCCATGATCGGGCTGCGCTCTGTCGATGCCCTCGAACGCGCAGCCTTGCAGGAGACCACCGTGACTTACGTCGACATGCGTGAGATCGACGAGAGCGGCATTGCCAAACCCTTGCAGCGCTTCCTCGACAAGGTCGAAGCGGCGGGCGGGATGCTGCATGTGTCGCTTGATGTGGATTTCCTCGACCCCTCCGTGGCCCCTGCCGTGGGCACCACCGTGCCGGGCGGTGCCACAGTGCGCGAGGGCCATCTGGTCATGGAAATGCTGCACGACAGCGGGCTGATGACGTCACTCGATCTTGTCGAGTTGAACCCCTTCCTTGATGAGCGTGGCCGTACCGCGCAGCTGATGGTGGACCTCACCGCATCGGCCTTTGGCCGCCGCGTGTTTGACCGCCCCACCCGTGCCTACTGATAGAAAGACCTGAACATGACCAATCTCAAACCCTCCGAAAAGGCGCTGGTGCCTTTTGTTTCTGTCGATCAAATGATGAAACTGATCCACCATATCGGCGTCGAAGACATGCTGCGCGGGCTGGCCGAGTATATCGAGGCCGACTTCAAACGCTGGGAGCTTTTCGACAAGACCCCCCGCGTGGCGAGCCATTCCGAGAAGGGCGTGATTGAACTGATGCCTACCTCTGACGGCGATGTTTACGGTTTTAAATACGTCAACGGCCACCCCGACAACACCAAAGACGGGTTCCAGACCGTGACGGCCTTTGGGCTGCTGGCGAATGTCGATAATGGCTACCCGGTGTTGCTGACCGAGATGACGATCCTGACGGCCCTGCGCACCGCGGCGACTTCTGCCGTGGTGGCGCGACTGCTGGCGCCCAAGGGCAGCCATGTCATGGCGATGATCGGCAATGGTGCACAGTCCGAATTCCAAAGCCTTGCGATGAAGGCGATCTGCGGCGTGGACGAGGTACGGCTTTATGACATCGACCGCGCGGCAACCGCGAAATGCGCGCGCAACCTTGCAGGGCATGGCATCAAGGTTGTTGAATGCGAGACGGCAGAGGACGCGATCCTTGGCGCGCAGATCATCACCACCTGCACGGCGGACAAGCAATACGCCACGATCCTGACCGACAATATGGTGGGCTCTGGCGTGCATATCAATGCAATTGGCGGAGACTGCCCGGGCAAGACGGAACTCGCGCCCGCGATCCTGCACCGTTCGGGCATCTTCGTGGAATACCCCGAGCAGACCCGCATCGAGGGTGAGATCCAGCAGCTTGAGGCTGACCACCCGGTGACCGAGATCTGGCAGGTGCTGACCGGTCAGGCCGAAGGCCGCCGGACGGCGGAGCAGATCACGCTCTTCGACTCCGTAGGCTTCGCAATCGAGGATTTCTCGGCCCTGCGCTATGTCCGTGATCAAATCGCCGAGACGGGGCTGTTCCAATCGCTTGATCTGCTGGCCGATCCGGATGATCCGCGCGACCTTTTCGGGATGCTGCAACGGGCAGGCTAAGCCTGTGGGCCATCGGCGTTGGTCGGTGGCCTTTACCCTTTGGTAACGTCATGGGCGTAGAGCCAATTAAACGCGCCTAGCATCGCACCGGGCGCGAGTTTTGAGGCGATGCGCAATCCGCTATGGGCTGCCAGCCGAATGGGACCGGGCCGCAGGTGATATCGTGCGGCATTGCCTTCTGACGTTTTAACGATGCGCCGCGCGCGATCAATGCGGGCGGATTGGTAGGCGGCAAGGGCTTCGTCGCGTGGCAGGCGGCTAAGATGATCGGCCAAGACCCATGCATCCTCCAACGCCATATTCGCCCCCTGTGCCAAAAAGGGCAACGTCGGATGCGCCGCATCGCCCATCAGCGCCACCCCCTCTGCGTGCCATTCACTGGCGACCGGGTGGTAATGCAGCCCCCAAAGGGTCGCCTCGCGCACGGCTTGCATCATCTGCGCGGCTTCGCCGCCAAAACTGGCGAAGGCCCGGCGCAGGTTGGCGGGATCATCGCTGTGATGCCAGCCTTCGGCGGCCCAATCGGGGCGTTCTTCTACGGCGACAAGGTTAATCATGCGCCCCTCGCGCAGCGGATAGCTGACCAAATGCCGCCCCGGCCCCATGGTGACCCGTGCCTCCGGCCCATGATTGATGTCATTGGGGATCAGCGCACGCCACGCGACTTGGCCCGAAAACCTAGCTTGATCGGCTCCGTTCAACTGCACCCGCCCGACAGAATGGATGCCATCAGCGGCCACCACAAGCTCGGCCCGCCGCCGCCCGCCACGCGCCATCTGGACCTGAGGCAATGCGCCGGGATGGATAGAGGCGACCTGTGCACCGGTCTCGAAACTTACATTTTCGCGCTGCGCAGCCTCGCGCAGCAGATCGATCAGATCGGCACGGTGGAGAAAGTAATAGCGCTGATCATCAGCCAAGCGCATCAGATCAAGCCGCGCGACCTGCGCGCCCTTAGCATAATCGCACAAGCGCACCGCCTGCCCCCGTACCGCGCCGCGGGCTTTTAAACCACGCTCCAACCCAAGGGCGCGCAGCACGGCAAGGCCATTGGGGCTGATCTGTAGCCCGGCACCGATTTCGGAAAATCTCTCGGCCTGCTCCAGCAGGGTTACGGCCACGCCCTTGCGTGCCAACGCGGTGGCCAGCGCCAGCCCGCCGATCCCGCCACCGACGACAATCGCATTGGAAGGTTTCATGCCAGCCTCAGACCGCGCTTAAATTATGCCTAAATCACAAACGCCGAAGCGTGAGCCTCGGCGTTTGTGGTGTTCTAAATGGCTTCAGTCGTCACGGTGGACTTTTTCGCGCCGCTCGTGACGCTCTTGCGCCTCAAGCGTCATGGTCGCAATAGGCCGTGCATCCAACCGTTTAAGCGAGATCGGATCACCGGTTTTCATGCAGTACCCGAATTCACCCTCATCAATCCGGCGCAGCGCCGCATCGATCTTGCCAACCAGTTTACGCGCCCGGTCACGGGTGCGCAGTTCCAGCGCGCGGTCGGTCTCTTCCGACGCACGGTCGGTCACATCCGGAATGTTCCGGGTGCCGTCTTGCAATGCTTCAATGGTGTCACGGCTGCCTGCCAACAGTTCCGATTTCCAATTGATCAGCTTGCGACGAAAGTACTCAAGCTGACGGTCATTCATGAATGGCTCGTCCTCAGCCGGACTGTAATCGTCCGGCAGGAAAACTTCCTGCTTCATCTGTTTTTCCCCGGCGGTTTTCAATTCAGACATTAAAAAGGCCTGTCTCCCGACATCTTCCCTGCCGCAGCGTCTATCTGAGCGGGTAACAATTGTCACTACACAATCCCTTTGATTTTTGGTTAAAGGCCAAGGATCAAGCGCCCGTCACACGAGGTTGAAAACAAGATGAAATTTCAAGGCACCAAAGACTACGTCGCCACCGACGACCTGAAAATCGCCGTGAATGCGGCGGTTACCTTGGAGCGTCCGCTTCTGGTGAAAGGCGAGCCGGGCACCGGCAAAACCGAATTGGCACGGCAGGTCAGCGACGCCTTGGGCCTGCGCATGATCGAGTGGAACATCAAATCGACCACACGCGCGCAGCAGGGGCTTTATGAATACGACGCCGTGAACCGCCTGCGCGACAGCCAATTGGGCGATGAGCGCGTGCATGACGTCAAAAACTACATCCGCAAGGGCAAGCTCTGGCAGGCCTTCGACGCCGATGAAAAGGTCGTGCTGCTGATCGATGAGATCGACAAGGCCGATATCGAATTCCCCAACGATCTGTTGCAGGAACTCGATAAGATGGAATTCTATGTCTATGAGACGGGCGAGACAATCCGCGCGCGCCAGCGGCCCATCGTCATCATCACCTCGAACAACGAAAAAGAACTCCCCGACGCTTTCCTGCGCCGCTGTTTCTTTCACTACATCCGCTTCCCAGAAATGGAGACGCTGAAGCAGATCGTCGAAGTGCACCATCCGGGCATTAAGCAGCAGTTGCTAACCACGGCGCTGACGCAATTCTACGAAATCCGTGAGCAGCAGGGGCTGAAGAAGAAACCTTCGACATCCGAAGTGCTGGATTGGCTAAAGCTGCTGCTTGCCGAGGATATGGATGCCGAGGATCTGGCCAAGGATGGCCCCAACGCCCTGCCCAAACTGCATGGGGCGCTGCTGAAGAACGAGCAGGACGTGCATCTGTTCGAGCGGCTGGCCTTCATGGCGCGGCGCCAGCGGTAGGGCGGCAACACCTCGACGACTTTAGGTCAAAAGCGGGTATTTTCCTCGCTTTTGATTTTTTGCCTGCCTAGGCTTGCTTCAATCACGGGCGCCAAGACCCGGATAGAGCGACCGATGAGGCAGGCAAATGCAGGGACATACAGCGGCAGCGCCGTGCGAATTCTTTTATAGACCACGCCGGGATTGGCATCTTGAAAGCCCAAGCGCATGAAGCGCGGGGTGAAGGCACGGTTGCTCCTGCCGCTGATGATGCTGCTGAACGCCTGCGTGCCCGCCTCCCATTCCGAAGTCGCGACCCGCGCGGTGATCGCCGATAGCACCCTGCCCCCGATGAAGCAGTTCGCCCAAGCCCGCCCCACGGCGCCACATGTGTCGAATGCCGCCTTGACCGAAGATTTCCTTGATCTGTCCTTCCGCATGGAAAGTGGCCGCGCCCTGCCCGTGCTGACCCGTTTTGAGGGGCCGATCACCCTGCGCGTTCTGGGACAACCGCCCGCCACAATGGGGCCGGACCTTGCCCGGCTGCTGGCCCGTTTGCGCCGCGAGGCCGGGATTGAGCTGCGTGAGGTCACGGGCGGGGAGGCAAGCATCACCATCCAAGCGGTGACCCGCAGCCAAATCCGGCGGCTTTTGCCGCAGGCGGCCTGTTTCGTGGTGCCTAATGTCAGCACACTTGAGGAATATCGCCGCACACGGCGCTCACCCGTCACCGATTGGACCCGCCTGACCGAACGACGCAAGCTGGCGATTTTCCTGCCCAATGACGTGAGCCCACAGGAAAGCCGCGATTGTTTGCATGAGGAACTGGCCCAAGCGCTTGGGCCGCTGAACGATCTCTACCGCCTGCCGGATTCGGTCTTTAACGACGACAATGTGCATACGGTGCTGACCGGTTTCGACATGCTGGTACTGCGCATCTACTATGATCCGGCGCTGCGCTCTGGCATGCGCCGCGAAGAAGTGGCCGCACGGCTGCCGGGTATCTTGGCGCGGGTAAACCCCGGCGGCGGCACTGTCACCCCCCGCCCTGCCCGCGCAACACCGCAGGTCTGGAGCCGCGCGATCCAAACGGCTCTTGGCCGCGAGGTCAGTCGCAACGCCCGGATGGCCGCGGCCCAAGACGCCCTGCGCATCGCCCAAGCGCAGGGTTGGCAGGACAACCGCCACGCATTCTCGCATTACGCCATGGGCCGCGTCACACAGATGACCGATCCTGCCGCCGCGCAGGCGCATTACCAGATGGCAGACGCCCTCTATGCCCGCACCCCCGGCACCACGCTGCACCGCGCCTATGTCGCCACCCAGCGGGCGGGCTATGCGGTGACCATTGGCGATGGTGCCGGCGCACTTGCCTTGATCGAGCCGCATCTGCCCATCGCCGAGGCCAGCGAAAACGCCGCCCTTCTGGCCACACTCATGTTGCTTAAGGCCGAAGCGCTAGAGATCGAAGGCCGCGGCATTGAGGCGCGCCGCGTCAGGCTGGACAGCATCGGCTGGGCGCGATACGGCTTTGGCCCTGACTGGGCCGTGCGGGCCAAGCTGCGCGAGATCGCGTCCCTGAACCCGCGCAATGGATAGGCCCGCAAAATAGACGGGCAATAGGTTATGATAGCACTCGGATTGGCATTGATCGGCGCGATAATTGGCGGGCTGACGGCCCGCAAACGTGGCGGCAACCGCAAAGACATCGCGCAATATGCAACGGGCTACGGCTTTGCCTTCCTGATCGTCGGCATGATCGCCACGGTTCTTCTGGACCGCGCGCTGAGCCTCTGATGTTTCTGCCGTTCTTCGATCAGCTCCGCCGCCACGGTGTTCCGGTCTCGCTGCGCGAGTTTCTGGCCTTTCTGGAGGGGATGAAGGCGGGGCTGGCCACCTATGACGTTGAGGCGTTTTACTATCTCGCCCGCGTGTCGATGGTGAAAGACGAGCGCAACATCGACAAGTTCGACCGCGCCTTTGCAGCGGCCTTTAAGGGGTTGGAGAACATCAGCCTAGATGATGTGCTCGACGCCGTGGACCTGCCCGAAGACTGGCTGCGGAAGATGGCCGAAAAGCACTTGAGCGAAGAAGAAAAGGCCGAGATCGAAGCCATGGGCGGTTTCGACAAGCTGATGGAGACGCTGAAAAAGCGGCTTGAGGAACAAAAGGGCCGACATCAGGGCGGCTCCAAATGGGTCGGCACGGCGGGCACCTCGCCTTTTGGCGCCTATGGCTACAACCCAGAAGGTGTGCGGATCGGCCAGAAGGAAAGCCGCCACCAGCGCGCGGTCAAGGTCTGGGACAAGCGCGAGTTCCGCAATCTGGATGACAACGTCGAGATCGGCACCCGCAACATTAAACTGGCGCTTAAACGTCTGCGCCGTTGGGCACGCGACGGGGCGGCGGAAGAGTTCGACCTGAACGGCACCATCCGCGCCACGGCGGAGCATGGCTATCTGGATGTGAAAACCCGGCCAGAGCGGCGCAATGCCGTGAAAGTGCTGCTGTTTCTCGACATCGGCGGTTCTATGGATCCGCATGTGAAGGTTGTTGAAGAGTTGTTCAGCGCCGCGCGGGGCGAGTTCAAACATCTTGAGCATTTCTACTTCCACAACTGCCTTTACGAAGGTGTCTGGCGCGACAACCGCCGCCGGTGGGATGCGCAGATCCCCACCCATGAGGTACTGCGCAGTTACGGCTCGGATTATAAATGCATCTTTGTCGGTGACGCCTCCATGTCGCCCTATGAGATCGCCTATCCCGGCGGCGCGAATGAGCATTGGAACGCGGAGGCCGGTGCCACATGGCTCGCCCGTGCGCGGGATCAATGGCCCAACCACCTGTGGATCAACCCGGTGCCGGAACGGCAATGGGGCTACACCCAGTCGATCGCGATGATCCAAGAGATTTTCGGCCCCGAGGCCATGGTGCCGATGACCCTCGAAGGGCTAAGCCGGGGCATCAAGGCGATGACCCGCTGAGTGAGACTGTGCCTTGAAACTTTGCCGTGCTGCGTCAGTTGAGGTGACGAACGCAAGCACAGTGAAAGGACATTCCAATGGCTTCGATCGTAAAATCCGGCAATGCAAAATGGGAAGGCTCGCTCAAAGAAGGCAAGGGCCATGTCTCAACCCAAAGCGGTGTGCTGTCTGACCAGCCTTACGGTTTCAACACGCGCTTTGAAGGCAAAGAAGGCACCAACCCCGAGGAACTGATCGGCGCGGCCCATGCGTCTTGTTTCTCCATGGCGTTGTCGATGATCCTTGGGCAAAGCGACCTGACGCCCGACAGCATCGAGACCAAGGCAGAAGTGCATCTGGAAGAGAAAGACGGCGGCTTCCACGTGCCCAAAGTGCATCTGACGGTCGAGGCCAGCATCCCCGGCGCGAGCCAAGAGGACTTCGACAAAGCCGCGAAGACCGCCAAGGAGAACTGCCCAATCTCCAAGCTGCTGACGGCTGAGATCACGATGGACGCCAAACTCGTTTAATCGTCGCAAATATCACCGGGGCGCAGGCGTTGGCCGCTTGCCCCCGGCCCCCCCGCTCCCCATATTGAGCGCATGATCCGCATAATCCCCATTCTTCTCGCAATTCTCTATGCGCTGGCGATGTACCGCTTTTCCGCTTGGCGCACTGCGCGAGAGTTGGATGCGAAATCCAGCCCGCTGGTTGATCCCAAGTTGAACGACATCAGCAACCGTATGGCCAAGGCGCTCGACCTGCCGCGCATCAAGGTGCATCTTTATGAGATCGAGCCAGTCAACGGGCTGGCGGCCCCCGATGGGCGTATATTTATAACCCGTGGTTTCTATAACAAATTCCGCCAAGGGGCTGTGACGGCTGAAGAACTGGCCAGCGTGATCGCACATGAATTGGGCCATGTTGCACTTGGGCATTCTCGCCGCCGCATGATTGATTTTTCGGGCCAGAACGCCCTGCGCACGGCGCTGGCAATGGTGCTGGGACGGCTTATTCCCGGCATCGGCGTCTGGATCGCCAGCGGGCTAACCAGCCTGCTTGCGGCGCGGCTGTCGCGCAACGATGAATATGAGGCCGACGCCTATGCTGCCGCGCTGCTCACCAAAGCCGGGATCGGTATCGGCCCGCAGATTTCACTGTTTGAAAAGCTGGACGCGCTGACCCAATCAGCGGGCAATCGGCCGCCCGCGTGGCTGCTGAGCCACCCCAAGACCGAAGAACGGATCGACAAGCTGCGCCAGATGCAATTGCGGTGGGATGGCTAGCCGAGCGCCTTGGCCAAGCGTGGCAAACGGGCTTTTTTCAGCAGTGCCCGCAGTTCCCAGTCTTCGCCCGATAGCCGCCGCGCTTCTTTCAGCACATCTTCGGCCACGGGGGCGACCCATTCCGGCGATGCTTGCCATATGCCGTGCAAATAGCTGTCAGGATCGGCCCGGCTTAGCCCTTCTTCCGCGAGAATCTGGCGCGGAAAGTCTTTGGCATTGAGCGTGAGGATCATGTCAGCACTGCTGGCTACGGCGACGGCCAGCACATGGATGTCATCCGCATCCGGCAACCACAGCCGCGCCTGCAAACCGGGAGCCGCGTCGCGTTCGGACGCGGGCCATTTGCTGCGCAAAAGCGCGATCTCGGCCCGCGCTTGGGCTTCGCCCGTGGGACCAAGCTTGATCGCCGCGCGGGCCCATTCCTCAAGTATACGGGCCGACCATATCGGTTCAAACGCACCCCCGCGCGCCACGCCGAGCACCATCTCGCGCATTACCGTGGGGAACAGCACGCAGGTGTCGATCAGAACGCGGGGGCGGTTTTGCATTATAGACGGAAGAACAGCGACTTGAGGTAGCCGCTTTCCGCCAACTGCGGCAGTTGCGGGTGGTCGGCCCCGGCAAAGCCGGTGTGCAGCAGCATGGCGCGACGCCCGGCCCGGCCAATGCCGCGCACCGAGGCGGTCCGGAATTGTGCAAGGTCAGCGGCATGGGAACAGGAACAAAGCCCCAAAATACCATTCTCTGCCACCAGCTGCGCCGAGAGGCGCGCCACACGCTCATAGGCGCGCAAGCCTGCCTCGACCGCTTGGCGCGAGGGGGCAAAGGCGGGCGGGTCGCAGATCACCACGTCAAAGGTCTCGCCCTCATCGCGCAGGGCGGTAAGCACGTCAAAGGCATCACCTTGACGGGTGGTGAAACGGTCTTGCATGTTCATCGCGGCGGCCCCGGCTTCGGCCAGTTCCAGCGCAGGCGCAGACCCGTCAACGGCCAGCGCCGAAGACGCGCCATTCGCAAGAGCGGCGAGGGAGAAGCCGCCGACATGGGCAAAGACGTCCAGCACCCGTGCGCCATTGCGCGCGAGGTTGGCGGCAAAAGCGTGGTTAGGGCGTTGGTCATAGAACAGGCCGGTTTTCTGACCGCCGGTGAGGTCGGCCATATAAGTCGCCCCATTCATCGGCACGGCCAATGGGCCTTCGGGCGTGGTGCCGGCGAGCGTGACCGAGGCATCGTCCAAACCTTCCAGCTTGCGCGTGCGGCCCGCGGCGTTTTTCAGCACATTGGTCACGCCAGTCACCGATTGCAGGGCGGCCACGAGCGGCTCAAGCAGCGCATCGGCCCAAGCGGCGTTGGGCTGGATCACGCAAGTGTCGCCAAAGCGGTCGATGATGACGCCGGGCAGGCCATCGGCCTCGGCATGGATCAGGCGGTAGTAAGGCTGATCGTAAAGCTGGCCGCGCAGGGCAAGGGCGCGGGTGATGCGGGTCTCAAACCACGCCTGAGTGATCTCGGCCTCCGGGTCTTGGTCCAGCATCCGGGCGATGATCTTGGAGTTCGGATTGACCGCGACCAGCCCCATGGGCGTGCGGTTCTCATCCTCCAGCCGCGCCAGAGTGCCGGGGGCAAGGCCCCGCGTGCGGCGGTCGGTCACCAATTCATTGGCATAGACCCAAGGAAAGCCGTGGCGGATGGCACGGGCGTTGGCCTTGGGCAAAAGGCGCACCACGGGAAGCGTGGCGGGCTGCGGGGCGGAGGGGGTTTGGGGCGTTGTCATAGCGCCCTCGTACTGGGTTCGTGCCGTTTGGGAAAGAGGTTTTACACCACCCAAGCAGCGATCAGTTGCGCGCCCTACCACGCCAGCCGCCCCGGCGTCGCGGCGTGGTAAGCGTTGTCTGCCCCTCAGACAACACCCGCGTCATCGGGTGATCCGCGGCTGCCCCGCCGTATTGGTCCAATAAGCGTGCAATGGCCGCCCCGCTGTCGCGCCCTTCCGGTAGGCTTAACGCCCAATCAAGAAAGACACTGCGACACTCAGTGGGGCCGATCCCCTCCATCCGGTAGGATTCGCGGATCAATCCTTTAGGATCGTCGGGATTTACGTCAGTCATGCCCGCTCCTGTGCTGGATCCGGCAACGCGGCCGCGATGATATCGCCTGCGGTGGCATAGTCGGCCTGCACTTTAGCCTCCAAAGCGGAAAGATCATCACAGTCAAGCACTCGGCAAAGGAAACTTGTTCCCGCCTGCCCCAACGCGGCAGCGTCCAAAGGTTTGGCCGACAGCAGGCGTTTTGCACAGATCAGGGTCCATGCGTTGGTATAAGCCCCTGAAAGCGCAGCCTCGGCATCTGCATTAATCACCCCTGCCGCACGCGCCGCGGCCAGTCCTGCGTCAATCGCGCGTGCGCCGGTGCCGCCGATCAGCGCGCCCGCTTGGGCGAAAAGCTCTATGTCCTGCAACCGCCCCGCGCCGGTCTTGGCGTCGAGCGGTCCGGTCGGACTGCGCGCGGCGGCGATGCGAAGGCGCATCTTGGCCACTTCGCCCAGCACATTGTCACGCGGCGCGGCGCGGCCCAATATCTCTTGGCGCAAGGCTTCGACATCTCGGCCCAGATCGTCGGGGCCCGCGATTACCCTTGCGCGGGTCAGCGCCAGATGCTCCCACACCCATGCCTGTTCTTTTTGATAGCTTTCAAAGCTGGCGAGGCTGGTCGCCACGGGACCCTGATTGCCCGAAGGCCGCAGCCGCATGTCGATGTCATAAAGCTTGCCCTGTGCCATCGGGGCCGTCATCGCGGTAATCATCGCCTGCGTCAGCCGTGCATAATAGGTCCGCGTGGCAAGGGGCCTGCGCCCGTCGGATGTATCTACCCCATCGGCATCATAGATCACCAGCATGTCAAGGTCTGAGGTCGGCGTCAGCCGCCCCGCCCCAAGCGAGCCCATGCCAAGGATCACCGCCCCGCGCCCCGGTGGCGGGCCGTGGCGGGAGGCGAATTGATCGACAACCACGGGCCAAAGCGCTTGCAAAACGGCTTGGGCAAGCTCGGCATATTGGCGGCTGGCGGTGGCCGCGTCGATGAGCCCGCGCAGCAGGTGTACGCCGATCCGAAAATGCCATTCCCGCGCCCAACGGCGGGTACCGTCGAGGCGCAATTCATAATCAGCCTCTTGCGCCAGATGATCTTGGAGCATCTTGGTCAGCGGCTCTTGCCCCGGCCACTCGGAAAAGAAATCCCCCCCAATCACCGCATCGAACACACCCGAATTGCGCGACAAATGCGCGGCCAGTGCAGGTGATGTGGCGACGATATCGACCAGCAGATCCCCCAGCTGTGGATTGGCCCGCAAAAGCGAGAATAATTGCACCCCCGCAGGCAAGCCGGAAAGGAACCCGTCGAAGGCCAACAGCCCCTCATCTGGCTTTGCCGATCGCGCCAGCCGATCAAGCAGCAGTGGCTTTAGCCGCCCGAAGATATCCGCGCCACGTTCTGAACGCAGCGCCGGGTAGCTGGGCCAACGGTCCAGCACCGAAGTGTCAAATTGATGTGACGGACTGGCAGTTTCGGGCTCTTCGCGGGTGGCCGCAAAGAAGCTTTCGATCAGATCGTGTACCCCCTGCAAGCGGCGGTGTAGGTCTGCCTCCAACGCGTTCGTATCCATATCCATCATGCACGCGAGACGTTCGAAATCCGCTTCGCTCCGGGGCAGCGTGTGGGTTTGGGCGTCTTGCACCATTTGCAACCGATGCTCTACCGTGCGGTGTGCGCGGTAGTGATCACTGAGTGTTTCGGCGACCTCTTGCGGCACCCAGTTCTTTTCGGCCAGCACACTGAGCCCGGCCAGCGTGCCACGCGCGCGCAGTTCAGGGTCGCGCCCCCCGGCAATCAATTGTCGGGTCTGGGTAAAGAACTCAATCTCGCGGATGCCGCCCCGGCCCAGTTTCATGTCATGCCCCGGCAGGGTAATCGGGCCGCCCAGACCTTTGTGCTCGCGGATCGCCAGCCGCATGTCATGGGCGTCTTGGATGGCGGCGAAATCAAGATGGCGGCGCCAGACGAAGGGCCGTAGCGATTGCAGGAATGTCTCGCCCGCCGCCGTGTCACCCACAGCAGGCCGTGCCTTGATATAGGCGGCGCGTTCCCATGTGCGGCCAAGGCTTTCGTAATAGCGCTCTGCCGCCTCCATCCCGATGCAGACAGGGGTGACGGCAGGATCGGGACGCAGGCGCAGATCGGTCCGAAAAACATAGCCTTGGGCGGTGATATCGCTCAGCGTGCCCGACATGGCCCGCGTCGCTTTGACAAAAGCGCTGCGGGCCGCGTGGAAATCATCGGGCGCGAAGCGGTTCTCGTCAAAGAGGCAAATCAGATCGATGTCGGAGGAATAGTTCAATTCCCCCGCGCCCATCTTGCCCATCGCGAAAACGACCATTCCTGCGCAATCGGCCAGATCGTCCATCGTCATGCCGGGCAGCTTGCCGCGTTTGATCTGGGCAGCAAGCCCCGCTCTCAGCGCAGCGCCACAAGCGGCATCGGCGTAATCAGTCAGCGCACCGGTTACTTCCTCTAGCGACCACGCCCCGCCAAGATCGGCCAGCCCGGTCAACAGCGCCATGCGCCGCTTGCCCTGACGCAGCCCATCGGCCAGGCGGTCTGGCGCAAATTCCGCCGCCGCATCGCGGTTGGCCGCAAGCGCGGCTTCGGGGTTATCGACGGCCTGAGTAAGCCAATCGGCCTCCTTCTCCAAAAGCGCCATGAGATAAGGCGCGGTAGAGGCAGCGGCCGAAACCATATCGCGAAGGTCGGGTGCAAGATCAGGCAACAGGGCAGCGGCATCCTGCGCGCGCTCGCGGTGGTAGATGCGGGGGGAACGGGTGATCCGGGCGGCAAGGGATTGGTCTGTCATCTGGCCAGCTTTGCGGGCTGATCCGCACGGCGTCAATGGCTGCCGTCGATGAGGGTTGCGGCAGGGCGCGGGGTTGGTAGGACTTTCACCTGTGCCATAACGAGGGCACCAACCATCAAGAGGCAAAAGATGAGCAAGAGTTTGAAACGGGTGCGCGCAACGTTGGAAGCCGCCGGGATCACGCCAGATATCCGCGAAACCGCCTTGGCGCGCACGGCGCAGGATGCGGCAACCGCATTGGGTTGCGCCGTGGATCAAATCGCCAAGTCCATCGTTCTGCGCGGAGAGGACAGCGGCAAGGCATTGCTCTTTATCACCGCCGGTGCGCAGCAGGTCGATCTGGATCGCGCTGCGGCATTAGCCGGGGAACCGTTGGGCAAGGCCGATGCGGCCCTGATCCGGGCGCAGACCGGCTTTGCCATCGGCGGCGTGGCCCCCGTGGGCCATATCACCCCACCCCGCGCGTGGTTTGACCGCAGCCTACTGAAATTCCCGCTGGTCTGGGCAGCCGCAGGCACGCCGCACCATGTTTTCAGCCTCGAGCCGCACAAAATGGCGGAAATTTCAAATGCGCAAGTATCTGACTTTGTTGCGATATCCCGACTAATGTAAAAAACATTCACATACCCCCTTGCGAAACGGGCCGGGCGTGCCGATCTATTCAATGTGAAAGACATTCACATTACCAAAAACGCCCGGGCCGGCGACAGGCCCGTCACGAACCGAAAGGCTCAACAATGACGACAGTGACCACCGACCCGACCTATGGCAACCGAAGCAACTGGTTTGCCCGCACCGAAAGCTGGATGGACGCGCGCGGCAAAGGCGCGTGGATCGCCGCGATGGTGCTTGGCTTCATCTTCTTCTGGCCTGTTGGCCTCGCCCTTCTTGCATATATGACTTGGAGCAAACGTATGTTCTCTTCGAAATCCTGCAGCCGCAAATCCAGCCGTTCGATGATGTCACGCAGCACAGGCAACAGCGCCTTTGACGCCTATAAGGCCGACACGCTGCGCCGTTTGGAGGAGGAACAGGGCAATTTCGAAGCCTTCCTTGAGCGGCTGCGCGAAGCCAAAGACAAGGCGGAGTTTGACCAGTTCATGAACGACCGCGCCAAGCAAGACGACACGGCCACCGGCGCCTGATCCGGCCCCTGACCATCGCCCCCTCCCCCAGCCTTCCGGCTCCGCGCCGGGAGGCCCTTTGCAGGACATGACATGACCCAGACCCCTGACCCCGATCTGCACCCGCAATTCTACGACGGGATCGCTGGTAAGCGCCTGTTGGCTTGGATCATCGATGTGGTCCTGATCGTCGGCTTTTGCTTTCTGCTGGTGCCGTTCACGGCCTTCACCGCGCTTTTTTTCTTTCCCTTTTTGGTGCTGGTGGTTGGCTTTGCTTATCGCGTGGCCACCCTGACCAGCGGCTCGGCGACATGGGGGATGCGGCTGATGGCGATGGAACTGCGCGATCGCCGCGACCAGCCCTTTGATTTCATCACCGCGCTGCTGCATACGATCGGCTATTCGATGTCGATGACGGTGACGATCATTCAGGTCGTCTCGGCGGTTTTGATCTGTACCACCGCACGCCGCCAAAGCCTTACGGATATGGCGCTTGGCACTGCGCCAGTGAACCGCCGTCTCAGCCGCTAGCCGCTCACGCAATTTTGCCCTTGGCGCAGCGAAGGGTGGTTGATAGCATCCCCCGATCAATGCTGGAAACCCATGCGACATACACTGCCTTTGACACCGCAATTTTATGTCACAGCGCCGCAGCCCTGCCCCTACCTAGAGGGTCGGATGGAGCGCAAGCTGTTCACCGCCCTGCAAGGGGAGAATGCCGCACGTCTAAATGACAGCCTGTCGAGCCAAGGTTTCCGCCGCTCTCAGAACGTGCTTTACCGCCCCTCTTGCGCCGATTGCGCCGCCTGCCTCTCGGCGCGGATTGATGTGGCGGCCTTTCGCCCCAGCAAAAGCCAGCGTCGCATTCTGAATCGCAACGCGGGGCTTGAGCGCCGCGCCACTTCTCCTTGGGCGACGGAGGAGCAATATGACCTCTTCCGGAGCTACCTTGATAGCCGCCACGCAGATGGCGGCATGGCGGATATGGACGTTTTCGAGTTCGCCGCGATGATCGAAGAAACACCGATCCGTAGCCGGGTGATTGAATACACCGACCCCGAAGCGGATGATGCGCTGGTTGGTGTTTGTCTGACCGATGTGCTGAACGACGGGGTGAGTATGGTCTATTCCTTCTACACCCCAGATCGCCCGCGCAACGGGTTGGGCAATTACATTATTCTTGATCATATCGAGATCGCCCGCGCTGCTGGCCTGCCCTATGTCTACCTTGGCTATTGGGTGCCGGGCAGCCAAAAGATGGGGTATAAGGCCAAGTTTTCCGGGCTTGAGGTTTATTTGGGCGGCGATTGGCAAAAGATGCGCAATCCTGAGCAGTTCGTGCCCGACCAGCACCCGCTGAGTAATGATCCGATTGCTGAACAGGTCGCCAATATTACCCTGCCGGATGTCGGCCCACGCTAAATCAGCGTAATTTTTGTTTTTCTGATTATGTCACGGCGCCCCGGCGAGCGCTGAGTCGCGATGACCTGCAACTTGTTCACCGCCCCTATTTCGCCCAAACCTTAGATAAAGATACGTGAACCTGTAAAATTCTTTGCGAAAATGTCGCCAACCGACCCATCAAAGTAACAAAACGCCAAATTAGACACGTATCTGGGCAAGTTTTTCGCCTTTTCGCTGTTGACGCCCCTCGGCAGCCCTCCTAATCTCACGCCAAGCTAAGAGGACCCAGAGATGATAAACCTAGTCATTATTGTAGGACACACGCGCATGGGCCGGTAACGGTTAACCATACTACTTCCCATGCGCCCCCGTCAGACCGGGGGTTTTTTTATGCCAAACGCCAACAACCTGCCTTACGGAGCACCTAAGATGAAACGCCAAATGACCGGAGCGAAAATGATCGTCCAAGCCCTGATTGACCAGGGTGTGGACACCGTCTTTGGATATCCCGGTGGTGCGGTGCTACCGATCTACGACGAAGTCTTTCAGCAAAACTCGATCAAACACGTGCTGGTGCGCCACGAGCAGGGAGCGGTCCATGCCGCCGAAGGCTATGCCCGCTCGACCGGCAAACCCGGCGTGGTGCTGGTGACTTCCGGCCCCGGTGCCACCAACGCGGTCACCGGCCTGACGGATGCATTGCTCGACTCGATCCCGCTGGTTGTGCTGACAGGTCAGGTGCCGACCTTTATGATCGGTTCAGATGCCTTTCAGGAAGCCGACACCGTAGGCATCACCCGCCCCTGCACCAAGCACAACTGGCTGGTGAAAGAGACCGACAATCTGGGTGCCACCCTGCATGAAGCTTTTCACGTTGCCACCCATGGCCGCCCCGGTCCGGTGCTGATCGACATTCCGAAAGACGTGCAATTCGCCACGGGCAGCTACGAGTCCCCCAAACCCTCAACCTCGCGCTACCAGCCGCAGGTAAAGGGCGACATGGCAGAGATCACCGAGTTGGTCGCCGCGATGGAGACGGCCAAGCGCCCAATCTTCTACACCGGCGGTGGGGTCATCAACTCTGGCCCGGCAGCCAGCCAACTGTTGCGCGAGTTGGTAGAGGCCACGGGTTTCCCTATCACGTCGACCCTCATGGGCCTAGGCGCCTATCCCGCCTCGGGCGACAAATGGCTGGGCATGTTGGGGATGCACGGGCTGTATGAAGCCAATATGGCGATGCATGACTGCGATCTGATGATCAACATCGGCGCGCGTTTTGACGACCGTATCACCGGCGTCATCGACAGTTTCAGCCCCAAATCCACCAAGGCGCATATCGATATCGACCCTTCGTCGATCAACAAGGTGATCCGCATCGACATTCCGATCGTCGGTGACGTGGGTCATGTGCTCGAAGACTTGCTCAAGGTTTGGAAGTCGCGCGGCCGCAAGACCAATAACGAGGGGCTCGCCAAATGGTGGTCCAAGATCGAAGAATGGCGTGCGAAGGATTGTCTGAAATTCACCCAATCCGGCAAGGTCATCAAACCCCAACACGCGCTGTCGCGGCTCGAAGCGCTGACCAAGGATCATGACCGCTATATCACAACCGAAGTGGGCCAGCACCAGATGTGGGCCGCGCAATACCTCGGTTTTGATGAGCCGAACCGCTGGATGACTTCAGGCGGTTTGGGCACGATGGGCTACGGCTTCCCGGCCTCTATCGGTGTGCAGATGGCGCATCCGGAAAGCCTTGTAATCAATGTGGCGGGCGAAGCCTCGTGGCTGATGAACATGCAAGAGATGGGCACGGCGATGCAATTCGGCCTGCCGGTCAAACAGTTCATCCTCAACAACGAACGCCTTGGCATGGTGCGCCAGTGGCAAGAACTGCTGCACGGCGAACGCTATTCGCAAAGCTGGTCCGAAGCCCTGCCCGATTTCGTGAAACTGGCCGAAGCCTTTGGGGCCAAAGGGATCATCTGTTCGGACCCCGATGACCTTGATGACGCGATCATGGAGATGATCAACTACGACGGGCCAGTGATCTTTGATTGCTTGGTTGAGAAGCATGAAAATTGCTTCCCGATGATCCCCTCAGGCAAAGCGCATAACGAAATGCTGCTGCCGGGCGATCATGAGACCCAAGGTGTGATCGACGCAAAAGGCTCAGTGCTGGTGTGACCCGTTTTCTTTCAAAGAAAACGACCGGGAATTTTTGAAAAATTCCCGCGGCTAGATAGAAGGACAAAGACATGGCTGCCCTAAAAATCAAGAAAGGTGCGACCTCGCATTCCGCCTATAACCTACGGCCCAGCTTTTCGGATGTGGTCGAGAAACACACGCTGGCGGTGTTGGTCGAGAACGAACCCGGCGCGCTGGCGCGGGTGATCGGCCTGTTCTCAGGTCGGGGCTATAACATCGACAGCCTCACCGTGGCCGAGGTCGATCACACCGGTCATCTGTCGCGCATCACCATCGTCACCAGCGGCACCCCGCAGGTGATCGAGCAGATCAAAGCGCAGGTCGGTCGGATCGTGCCAGTCCATGAGGTGCATGACCTCACCGTCGAAGGCCCAAGCGTGGAACGTGAACTGGCGATGTTCAAAGTTATCTGCAAAGGCGAACACCGGGTCGAGGCGCTGCGTCTGGCGGATATCTTCCGCGTTAATGTGGTCGACAGCACGCTCGAGAGCTTTGTGTTTGAGATCACGGGCGCGCCGGAGAAAATTGACGCGTTCGCCGAATTGATGCGCCCATTGGGCCTTGCCGATGTGGCCCGCACTGGGGTTGCGGCCCTCGCCCGCGGGGTCTGACCCGCCCGCAATCTTAGGCTTTTAGTTGGGCAGCGCCAAGGCGGCGCTGTCCGGCCTTTGGTGTGAAGGGAATGATCTGTGCGGTCTTGCGCGATTTTTCTGTACGGTTTAACGCCTTAGCCGGAATGGTATCGCTGCGCAGGGCGTCCGGCAGATGTTCGCCAGCATTCTCTTGGACAAGTCGCGGGTTCCCAGCAATCCGTAGTTTGCGATGCACAGAAATATCGAACTGCACCATGTCGCCGGTATCAAACCCGGAACCACCACCAATCTCGACTATTGGTTCTTCGTAATACGCCAGATCGCCATGATCTTCACACCAGAAGACTGCCTTGCCAGCGCTGTTATCGCTCCACAGAACTACACCTATCATAGTACACCCCGTTTTCGATCAATGGCTTACAGTCTGCGACAATCGGAGGAGGTAAAACATAGGTTAAAATGCAACGTGCGCTTGCAATTTGTGACGGTTCCCTTAGGCTTAGCCTCAAATTCGCGCCACTTCTGACGCTAACTAGCATCAGACCCTTAACAACTTGCCTGCGACGGTCTTTGCACTGGGACCGGCACGAAAATCAGAACGAGGCAGAATGTCCGCTCCGACTCGCTCCCCCTCCGAACTCCGTAGCATGTTTGGTGCGAATTTGCGGCAGTTGGCAGCCGACCACCCCTCAATATCAGAACTTGCACGAAAGCTTGGGATCAACCGCACCCAGTTCAACCGTTACCTGTCGGGCGAAAGCTTCCCTCGGCCCGATGTATTAGCCCGGATTTGCCGTTTCTTTGAGATCGATGCGCGGGTTCTGCTAGAGCCGGTCACCGAAATCTCCCTCAACCAAGATCCGATCAACAACGGCTTTCTGCGCGACTTTCTGGGCACCGGGGTTCAGAACATCCCTGAGGCGGACTTTCCCAGCGGTTTTTACCGCTTCGCGCGACGCTCTTTCTTGGATCATGACAGGTTTGTCACGGGTGTCGTTCTCGTCGCTCGGCACAACAGCAGCACCTTCCTGCGCGGATATGAAAGCGCCCGATCCCTGCGCGAGCAGGGGTTGCCTACAAACCCCGGTGCACGAGAATATCGCGGTATCGTTTCGCAGCAGGAAAACGGTGTTTCGATCGTGGTATCACGGCGCAGGACGCTGACCGGGTCGTTTAACTACCTAAACCGCGTGGCTTCATTCGAGAATAACTTTTGGGTGGGCTATGTCACCCGAACGGCCCCCGAAAGTGCCGCTGGGACCCGTGTCACACGGCTGACTTACGAGTATATCGGCAGAGACCACAAAATAGCTCTCCCCGCCGCCCGGCATGCGGGATTTACCGACGTTGACGCGCTGATGCCTTACCACCGCCGACTGCTACAGCCGGACGCGCCGTTCAACTAGAGCAGATTAGTCGCCCTGCGCCTCTGCCCGGCTTTTGCCTGCGACGGCCAATGCCAGTGTGGCCCCCATCAACCCATCAAGATCACCGTCAAGCACACCTTTGGTGTCGGATGTCTCGTAGTTGGTCCGCAAATCTTTGACCATTTGGTAGGGCTGCAGCACGTAGGATCGGATCTGGTTGCCCCACCCCGCATCGCCCGCGTTCTCATGGGCCTCGTTGACCAGTGCCGAACGCTTGTCCAACTCCATCTGGTACAGCCGCGATTTCAGCGCTTTCATGGCGATGTCACGGTTCTGGTGTTGCGACTTTTCCGAAGATGTCACGACGATCCCGGTGGGGTGGTGGGTGATCCGCACCGCCGAGTCGGTGGTGTTAACGTGCTGGCCGCCCGCGCCGGATGACCGGTAGGTATCGATGCGGATGTCAGAGGGGTTCACTTCGATCTCGATATTGTCGTCGACCACGGGGTAGACCTTCACGGAAGTGAAAGAGGTGTGCCGCTTGGCCGCCGAGTCGAAGGGCGAGATGCGTACCAAACGGTGCACGCCGCTTTCGGACTTCAGCCAGCCATAAGCGTTATGCCCTTCGATCTTATAAGTTGCGGATTTGATCCCCGCCTCTTCGCCCGCGCTTTCGGCCTGCAGATCGACTTTATAGCCCTTCTTCTCAGCCCAGCGGACATACATCCGCGCCAGCATGCTGGCCCAGTCGCAGCTTTCGGTGCCGCCCGCGCCAGAGTTGATTTCAAGGAAGGTGTCGTTGCTATCGGCCTCGCCGTTCAGCAGCGCTTCAAGCTCTTTCTGGGCGGCGGTTTCTGCCAACGCCTTCAGCGCGGATTCGGCGTCAGAGATGACCTCTTCGTCCTCTTCCATCTCACCCAGTTCGATCAGCTCGACGTTATCGGCCAGCTCTTGCTTAATGCCTTCATAGGTGTCGATGGCATCCACCAGCGACTGCCGTTCACGCATCAGTTTTTGCGCCGCGTCGGGGTTGTCCCAAAGGTTCGGGTCTTCGACGCGGGCGTTGAATTCTTCCAGCCGGTAGGGCGCGGTCTCCACATCCAGTCGCTGGGCCAGCAATTCCAGCGATTTGCTGATCTGGTCCGCGGTATTCTGTGCCTCTGCGCGCATGTGTGCCTGCCTTTGATAAGTAATGCGGCCCCGAATACCGGAGCCGCACGAGAGATAGACCAGCCCGCCAGTGGCGGCAAGTGGGGGTGGCAAACCGAACGCCTGCCCGCCCCTATGTCTGCTTAGTACAAACCGCCGGAGCTGAGCGTGCCAAAGCTCGCCTTGGGGCCCACGGTGGCCTTTTTGCCGGTCGATGTGGTGACTTCACGCGAGGAAGAGCCGCCCAGTTCTTCGACCAGAGGCAAGTCTGCGCCCATGGCAAAGCCGCCGTCGAAAGCGATGCCAAAAAGCGGCTCTTCGCCATTGCGGAAACATTCCGACACAACGTTGGCGCCCGTCGCGCTATCGCTCAGCCGTGCGCCGGTGAAACGGTCGATCTTGATAAAGCGGCACTGCTCGGGGACTTTGAAATCACCGCCGCCGTATTTCTTGATCGCCTGAGACATAAAGCGCTGAAACACTGGCGCGCAAAGACGCCCGCCGCCTGCCCCGCGGCCCATCGGGCGCGGCGTGTCAAAACCGATATAACAGCCCGCTACCACATTGGACGAGAACCCGACGAACCACGCGTCTTTTTCATCGTTGGTGGTGCCGGTTTTTCCTGCGATCGGAACGGGCAAGTTAACGGCATTGCGCGCTGTGCCGCGTTCAACCACGCCGCGCATCATCGACGTCAACTGGTACGCCGTTACAGGGTCCATCACCCGCTCGCGGTTAGAGATGATGCGTGGCGCTGCACCGGGGGCGAGGTTGATCTGCTCACAGTCGTAGCATTTGCGCTCGTCGTGTTTATAGACGGTGCGGCCATAGCGGTCTTGCACCCGGTCTACCAACGTCGGCTGAACCCGTTCCCCCCCATTGGCGAACATCGCATAGGCCGACACCATTTGGTAAAGAGTGGTTTCCTGACTGCCAAGCGCGTTGGACAACAAAGGGGCCAGATCGTCGTAAACCCCAAAGCGTTCAGCATAGCTGCCAACCACATCCATCCCGACCTCTTGGGCCAGACGGATGGTCATCAAGTTTCGCGACTGTTCGATCCCGGTACGCAGTGGCGCGGGCCCATAGAATTTATGCGACGCGTTCTGAGGCCGCCACACACCCTGCGGTGTGTTGATCTCAATCGGGGCGTCCACCACGATGGTCGCCGGGCTATAGCCACTGTCGAGCGCGGAGGCATAGACGAAGGGCTTGAAGCTCGACCCCGGCTGCCGCTTGGCTTGGGTTGAGCGGTTAAACACGCTCGATTGGTAGGAAAACCCGCCCTGCATCGCAATCACACGGCCTGTATGCACGTCCATCGCAACGAAACCGCCCTGCACTTCTGGCACCTGCCGCAGGGTCCAGCGGATGAACGACCCATCGCTGTCCGAGGTCATGCGGCGCACCAGCACAACTTCACCCACGTCGAGCAGATCCCCGGCAACCTGCGCCTTACGGCCAAGTTTACCATCATCTAGCCGCTTGCGCGCCCACTGCACGTCCTTCGCGGGGATCCAGTGACCGTCATCGTCTTCTTCAACGCCTTCGATCCCAACGCGGGCGTCGCTATTGCCCACCTCCAGCACCACTGCCGGATACCATTGGTTTTCCAAGTCAATATCGCGTGGCACCCGTAGGTCCGCGAGGGCGGCGCGCCATTTCTCTTCGCTGGTCAACTGCTCGGCTGGAATGTCAAAGCGCGTGCCGCGCCAAATGCCTTGCCCTCGGTCATATTGCTCAAGCTGAAGACGCAGCGCATTGGCGGCAATAGGCTGCATTTCATTGTCGATGGTCGCGCGCACGGTCAAACCACCGGTAAAGAATTCGCCCTCGCCAAAGTCTTCGCTCAACTGGCGGCGAATTTCGTCGGTAAAGTAATCACGCGGCGGCAGTTCAGCCTTAAAGCTCTCGAAATCGCCATTCTGAACCGAGCGTAGCGGCAGCGCCACTTCGGTCTCATATTCCGCCGCAGTGATATAGCCGTTCTCTTTCATCTCGCGCAGTACGAAGTTCCGCCGCGCCAGCAGCCGGTCCTTGCGGCGCACCGGATGGTAATCCGACGGCGCTTTGGGCAGTGAGGCGAGGAAAGCCGCCTCATGCGGGGCCAACTCGCTCAGCGTTTTGTTGAAATATGTCTGGCTGGCCGCGGCCACGCCATAGGAGTTCTGGCCGAGGAAAATTTCGTTGAGATACAGCTCAAGGATCTTCTCTTTGCTCAGCGTCTCTTCGATCCGCGTGGCGAGGATAATTTCTTTGATCTTGCGCTCAGCCCGCCGGTCGCCGGACAACAGAAAGTTCTTCATTACCTGCTGCGTGATCGTCGATGCGCCGCGCACATCGCGCCCGCGAGATTTCACCGCATCAACCGCCGCCGCACCAATGCCGCGTAGGTCATAGCCTTCGTGCGTGTAGAAATTCTTGTCTTCCGCCGAAATGAATGCCTGTTTCACCAAATCGGGGATCGTGCTTGCCGGGGCAAACAGACGACGTTCCTTGGCGAATTCATCAATCAAACGACCTTGGCCCGAGTAAATCCGGCTGATTGTCGGCGGCGTGTATTGGGCCAGCGACTCGTGGCTGGGCAGATCCCGACCATACATCCAGAACACCGCACCGATGGTCAAAGCGACCATGCCGACGGCCAGGGTCAGGGTGGTAAAGATACCCCCCAAAAAGGACAGGACAAATCGAAACACGCGCGCGGACCACCATTGGCTAGGGATAGAACCGAGCCTATACAGGATGCACTGGCGCGGGTCAAAACACATGGCCGCCAGCAAGGGGCGAATGTCCGCCCATCGCCGAACTGGCCATATCCATCTATTTTACTTTCGGATCAAGGGTTTGAGCGCCGCATCCTGATCGCGCCAATTGACAATCGCGTCAGCCATCGCCATTACCATCGACGCACGCCATACAGGATCGCGCAAATTGGTTAGATCCCGCTTGGAGCTGAGAAATCCGACTTCGACCAAAACAGAGGGAATATCGGCGGATTTCAACACCGAAAACCCAGCCCGCCGCAGGGGCCGGTTGTTCATCGGCCCGCCCGCCGCGCGCATCCCCTCTACCAGCACCTTTGCCAGCGCATCCGAGCGCGGCTCGGTTTCTTGGCGCGCAAGATCAAGCAAAATACCGGCCACCTGATCATCTGATCCCGTCAAATCGGCGCCTGCGATAATGTCAGACCGATCGTGCCGCGCGGCAAGATGTTCGGTCGCCACGTCGCTGGCATCATCCGATAGCGTGTAGACTGTCGCCCCGCTCGCCCCGCCCTGTGACAGGCTATCCGCATGGAGTGAGATAAACAGATCGGCCTCCGCCTGATGGGCGATGGCGACGCGATGCTCAAGCGCCACGAAGAGGTCTTCGTCACGGGTGAGCAGCACATCCACCCCTTTGCGCCGCAGCGCATCGCGCAGATCGCGGGCGAAGTTCAGCATCAGGTCTTTTTCATCCAACCCTTCGCGCTGCGCACCGGGGTCGATGCCGCCGTGGCCGGGGTCCAGCACGACGGTGAAGGTGTTTTTATCGACCGCTGGCGGTTTCGGCGCCGCGGTCAGCGCGGTGGTCCAATCGGGATCAACGGGTGCACCTGCGACCTCAGTGAAGACCTCAGCTGCTACGGTTTCAAGCGTGATTTCCAGCCGCGCCTTGCCGCTGGCCGCATCCACTGGCATCCCAATCTCGGCAGGCACCATCGGCTCGGCCAGGTCGGCCACCAGCCGCGACCAACCGGGCTGAAACGCGCCAAAGCGCAGGGCCGAAATCCGACCCGGCTTGGCCAGCAGATCGCCAGTTTCCACCTCGCTCCAATCTGCCTCGCGAAAATCGACGATCAGGCGGGCGGGATCATCCAGCAGGAAAACGCGGAACGGCACGCCTTGGCTTAACGCCACGGTAAGGTCAGTCTTACCAAACCAGCCGTCTTTCACAGCGCTTGCAACTGGATCGACTCGCGCCAGCGCGGTCAATTCCTGCGCCCCTACATCTACCGGCGCCGCACAGGCCAGCGCCATTGCCAGACCCTTTAGAATTGCCCGCATGTTTCATCACCCTGCTCGTTTTCGCTATTGTACCATCTGCCGCGCGGGCAAACCAGCGTTCAGCGTGCAGCCATGAAAGCTTTGAGCCGGGCGATGCCCTCTTCCATATCCACCGTGCTGCGCGCGTAGGAAAAGCGCAATGTCTTATGCCCCCGCGCCGGATCGAAATCGAGCCCGGGGGTCACAGCAACACCCGCCTTTTCCAAAATCTCGGCCGCAAAAGCGCGACTGTCATCGGTGAAACGCGAAACATCAGCATAGACATAGAACGCACCATCAGGCGGCGCGATGTCGGTGAACCCCGCCTCTTTCAGCCCGTCGATCATCAGATCCCGATTGCGGCGATAGACCGCAAGATTGGCCTGCAATTCATCATCACAATCCATGGCCGCCAGTGCCGCAATCTGGCTGGCATGGGGGGCGCAGATGAACATGTTTTGCGCGATCCGCTCAACCACGCGCACCTGATCTTCGGGCACCACCATCCAGCCGACGCGCCAGCCAGTCATTGAGAAATACTTGGAGAAGGAGTTGATGACATAGCAGTCGTCAGTGACCTCCAGCGCGGTCACGGCCTTCTTGTCATATTCAATGCCATGGTAGATCTCGTCCGAGATGAAGGACATGTCACTGGCCGCACAGGCGTCTGTGAGCGCCAAAAGCGCCGAACGGTCCAGCATGGTGCCCGAAGGGTTGGCAGGTGAGGCCACCAGCAACCCGCGCAGGTCTTGCCCCGCGAAATCCGCCGCCACGGGCTGGTAGCGGTTTTCTGGTGCGGCGGGCAGATCGACCGGCTGCATGCCCAAGGCCCGCAGGATTTGGCGGTAACTGGGATAGCCCGGCGCGCCGATGCCGACGCGATCACCGGAATCAAACAACGCGGTGAAGGCCAGCAAAAACCCGCCCGAGGATCCGGGGGTGATCACCACCCGCGCCGGATCGAGATCGACATTGTACCAATCCCCATACATCTGCGCGATACGCTTGCGCAGCGCGGGCAGCCCAAGCGCCACAGTATAGCCCAATGCGCCCTCTCCCATTGCCTCGCTCAGCGCCTCGGCAGCCTCCCTTGGCGCACCTGTGCCGGGCTGGCCAACCTCCATATGGATGATGTGGCGACCTGCTTCTTCGGCTGCGGTCGCGGCCTGCATTACGTCCATCACGATGAAGGGATCGACGGCGGATCGGGTTGAATTGCGCATGGGCTTGCTCCTACTCTCGGCTTATGCTTTCACCGCGCCTGATGCCGGGCGTCAACCCTTGGCCCCCCGAAGGCTCGTTTCAATGAAAGGTCCGCCCATGTTCGCCCGCCTGATCGCCCCCACCTTTGCCAGCGCATTGGCCCTTGCCGCCCCCGCCGGGGCGATGGACCTAACCGAATTGACTGACGCCGAACGCGCCCAGTTCCGCGCCGAAGTTCGCGCCTATCTGATGGAAAACCCCGAAGTGATCCTTCAGGCGGTTGAGCAGATGCAGAACAATCAGGCCCAAGCGCAGATGCAGGCGGATTTCGATCTGGTCAGCACCAATGCCGATGCGATCTTTGACGATGGGTATTCATGGGTCGGCGGCAACCCCGACGGTGACATCACGCTGGTCGAGTTTCTTGATTACCGCTGCGGCTATTGCAAACGCGCCCACGACGAAGTGGCGAAGCTGTTGGAAACAGATGGTAATATCAAGCTGATCGTCAAAGAGTTCCCAATCTTGGGAGAACAATCCGTGCTGGCCTCGCGCTTTGCCGTGGCGACCAAACAAGTTGCCGGAGATGATGAGTACAAGCAGTTGAACGATGCGCTGATGGCCTTTAATGGCCAGGTCTCCCTCCCCGTGCTGCGCCGCTTGGGCGAAAGCTTTGATCTGGATGTGGCGGCAATCGAAGCCAAAATGGGCAGCGACGAAGTCACCCAAGAGATCGCCGACACCCGCGCATTGGCCGAAAAGCTGCAAATCACCGGGACGCCTACGTTCGTGATGCAAGACGAAATGCTGCGCGGCTACCTGCCCTATGACCAGATGATGGCATTGATCGCAGAAAAGCGCGGTTAAAAATGCGCACGGCAGGTGCATTGGCCGCGTTTGCGCTGGCCCTGCCCGCCGCAGCAAGTGATTTCAGCGCGTTTGGCCCAGCCGAGCGCGCTGCTTTCCACGCAGAACTCCGCGCGGCGATCTTGGCGAATGGTGACGTGATCGCCGACGCGATGGCAGCGCCGCAGCCGGCGCAATCCGAAATGCAGCAATATATCCAAGACGACCTAACCCTGCTCGAACGGCTCGCTCCCGACCTTCTGTCGGGCCACGCCGTAGCGCTTTTCACCGCGCAAGACTGTAATACCTGCGCGGCCGCCCTCAAAGAATTAACAGAAATCACAGAGCGTTACGGGCTGACATTCACCCAGCACGATCTGCACACGCATCCAGCCGCCCGCTGGGCCGCCGCCCTAGGACTCGACTCCGCCCCCTTCTACGTATTGCCTGAGATGGTCCTCAACGGCCACATGCCGCCCATGGTCCTAGAAAAGCACCTCAACCCCAAACCACATTAACATTCAACACCAACCCACTGATTAAAGACATCTTCCAAACAGCAAAAAAGCACGCGCCCCGCCCGGTTCACCCGCTTCCTACCATCTTCATCCTTTTAAAAATACCGCAGCGCACCCTGCCCGCCGCCACGCGGCCAGCGGCCCAGCCACCCTACTCCGCCGCTTTCACCGCTTCAGCCTCAATCTGTGCCGCGCGTTCTTCCACCTGTTCGACGATATGTTCGATCATACCTTCGTTGCCAAGCTTATGGCTTTGCTTGCCCGCAAGATAGACCATACCAGAGCCCGCGCCGCCCCCGGTGAAACCGACATCTGTCATCAGCGCTTCGCCTGGGCCGTTTACAACACAACCGATGATGCTAAGGCTCATCGGCGTCTTGATATGCTCCAGCCGCTTTTCCAACGCCTCGACGGTCTTGATCACATCAAACCCCTGTCGCGCGCAGGAGGGGCAAGAGATGATGTTCACGCCCCGGTGACGCAGTCCAAGCGATTTGAGAATTTCATAACCGACCTTCACCTCTTCGACCGGATCAGCCGAGAGTGAGACGCGGATCGTATCGCCAATACCACTCCACAGCAGATTGCCCAACCCGATGGCCGACTTGATCGTGCCCGACATCAGCCCGCCCGCCTCGGTGATGCCGAGGTGGATGGGGGCGTCGGTGGCATCGGCAAGCTGTTGGTAAGCGGCAGCAGCCATGAAAACATCAGACGCTTTGCAAGAGATTTTGAATTCGTGAAAATCATTGTCTTGCAGGATTTTGATATGATCCAGCCCACTTTCGACCATCGCATCGGGACAAGGCTCGCCGTATTTCTCAAGCAGGTGCCGCTCCAATGAGCCAGCGTTCACACCGATGCGGATAGAACAATTGTGGTCCCGCGCGGCTTTGATGACCTCGCGCACACGCTTCTCATCGCCGATGTTGCCTGGGTTGATCCGCAGGCAGGCGGCACCGGCTTCGGCGGCTTCGATCCCGCGTTTGTAGTGGAAATGGATATCTGCAACGATTGGCACAGAAACTTCGGGCACGATTTCCCGCAGGGCTTTGGATGACGCCTCATCCGGGACAGAAACCCGCACGATATCCGCGCCCGCATCGGCGGAAGCCTGTATCTGCGCGATGGTCCCCGCCACGTCGGTCGTGAGCGTATTGGTCATCGTTTGCACAGTAATCGGCGCATCGCCCCCCACCGGCACATTGCCCACCATGATCTGCCGGGACTTGCGACGCGGGATATCGCGCCAAGGGCGAATGGAATGAAGCGACATAAAGACACCTTTCGCGGGAACGGGAGCTATCGCCCCTACCTAGTCAGGCGGGGTCGCATGTGCAATGGGAAGCGGAAGCCGTGGCGTTAGCGCCGCTGACAGGGCATCGCAGCCAAGGCCGAAGGGTCAAGCGACCCCTCCAGATCGGCGAACATCCGGCTAAGCGATTGTTCCGCCGTGGGATCAACCGGCTGATAAAGTTCAGCCAACGCTTGCGCATGGAGCGGCACATTTGAGGTCACAGCGCCGCGCGGACCTACCGGGCCAAAGCACCCATCCGCCATAGCGAAATAAAGCGCGCCGGATTCGCCGGTGCGCAGGGTCGGCGGTTCTTCGGTCACGGGGACGTCCCATGTGTCGCCCTTGTTCATCACGCCCTCGAAAATCACCGTACCATCCGCTGCACGCACCCGCACCCAAGAGGGGTATGCCGCGACCATACGCACCTTGTCACCCAAAGGTTCAACCACCTGCGGTTTGGGCAGGCCGGTGTCAGCATTGGCGAGCATCACAGCTTCATTGATGGCGTCGTTGATTGTGCCATTCTCAGCCACAGCGGTGCCCTGCGCCGGTATATCTGGGCGGTCGGGGGTTGGGAAATTACTAACGGAACGCGGATCGATGGACGCAATCGGCGCATCGCGGGCCACCAGAACCGGCACGTCCAGCGCTTGCGGGCGATAAAGCCGGTCAAGCGCATCGGCGCGGGGGCTTTCAACACTTTGGGGTGCCGCGGAATCATCGTCAGTATCAGGGGCGCGGGCCAATGCGCCGTCCAGCGGATCAAGGTCTGACAAGACGATAGGCGTTTGATCCACAGGCGCGACCTGCACCCGCTGCACTTCTTTCAGCACGGTCCAGCCGCCAAACCCAATGGCCGAAATCAGCGCGATCAGAACCAGCGAGGATCCTACCGCACCCGGCTCAATCCGGCTGAGCAAACCATCGCCCATGGGCACGAAGGGCGTGTTGGGTCGGGCAAAAAGATCGTCTTCTTTCGGGGACTTACGCCGCTCTTCAAAGCTCGGCTTTTTAACGACAGAGGCTTCGGCGGACATGCCATGCGCAACCGCGAAACCGGATTCCTTGCAAAAGGCCGTAAAAGCCCGGTCAGGATCCATGTTGAGGTAGCGTGCATAAGATCGCACATAGCCCGCGATAAAGCCGGGCGTATCAAATGCACCGGGATCGCAATTTTCGATAGCAGCAATATAGGAGGCTTTGATGCGCAATTCGCGCTGTACATCGAGCAGGGATTTGCCAAGCGTCGCGCGTTCGCCGCGCATGACATCCCCCAACCGCAATTCGAATGCATCGAACCCTTTGGGTTCGACTGTTTCGTCCTCAGCGGATTTGGAGGCCCAACGCCCGATCATCAATATGCCCTGTCCCAGTTAGCCTGTAGCTTTGATCCAAACACGCCCCAACGATTCGGATGTAGCCTTTTCTTGACAAAAGGCTACCACAAGACAACGCAAAACACGAATAGCGCTGCGTTATCCAGCAGCTTCGGCACGATTCAGCGCACAATGAGACCAGAGCGTGTCCATTCCACGAACCAGGGCGTCCATCTCTTTGGGCCCGTGCACGGGCGACGGGGTAAAGCGCAGCCGCTCTGTGCCACGCGGCACGGTCGGGAAGTTGATCGGCTGAACATAGATGCCGTGATCTTCGAGTAGCATGTCCGACAGCAGCTTGGTGTGCACGGGGTTGCCCACCATGACGGGCACGATATGGCTGCCGTGATCGATGATCGGCAGGCCCAAACCTTTAAGACGCAATTTCAGTGCTTTAGCTTGCTGCTGATGCTTCTCGCGCAGCTCTGGCGCGCGTTTGAGATAGGCAACCGAAGCCGCTGCGCCAGCCGCCACCGCAGGCGGCAACGAGGTGGTAAAGATAAACCCCGGTGCATATGAGCGGATCGCGTCGCACATCTTGGCAGAGGCCGCGATATAGCCGCCCATCACGCCGTAGGCCTTAGCCAGCGTGCCGTTGATGATGTCGAGCCGGTGCATCAGGCGGTCACGCTCTGCCACCCCTGCCCCGCGTGGGCCGTACATGCCCACCGCGTGCACTTCGTCGATATATGTAAGCGCGCCGAATTCTTCCGCGAGATCGCAAATCTCTTCGATTGGGCCAAAGTCACCGTCCATGGAGTAGATTGATTCGAAAGCAATCAACTTGGGGGCGGCGGGATCATCGGCCTCCATCAACTCGCGCAGATGGGCCACGTCATTGTGGCGGAAAATGCGTTTCGCCCCGCCATTGCGGCGCACCCCTTCGATCATGGAGGCGTGGTTCAGCGCGTCGGAATAGATAATCAGCCCCGGAAACAGCTTGGGCAGCGTGGAAAGCGTGGCGTCATTGGCAATATAGGCCGAGGTGAACAGCAGCGCGGCTTCCTTGCCGTGCAGGTCGGCCAGTTCAGCCTCAAGCTGCTTGTGGTAAACGGTCGTGCCCGAGATGTTGCGCGTGCCGCCAGAGCCTGCGCCAGTTGCGCGCAGGGCCTCTTCCATTGCCTCGATCACCACAGGGTTTTGCCCCATGCCAAGGTAATCATTGCCGCACCAAACGGTGATATCTTGCTGCGATCCGTCAGGCTTGGTCCAGACCGCATGGGGGAACTGGCCGTTGCGACGCTCAATGTCGATGAAGGTCCGGTAGCGTCCTTCGTCATGTAGGCGCGCAATCGCCGCGTCGAGCTTCTCGTTATAGTCCATTGCGCGTCTCCATCTTTTGGCGCGAACAGGAAGGGCCTCCTCCATATTCAGCTTTTAGAATGATTACAGATTTGAGACCAAAGCTTCAATCTCTTATCGGGCACCCCCTACGGGGCGAACTGTCGCAGGTAAGGGCGCGGATCCGAGGGCGATTTGCGATTGTTTGCTTGTATTTTTGGGCGCTTTCATGTCTTCAAGAGCAAACCCAGAAAGGGCCATTGTTTTGCGCGCCAATCCCCACCCCCAGCAAGACCAGCGCCTTCGGACGCTCTATGGTTATAACATTCTCGATACCCCGCGCGAGGCGGAGTTTGACGAGATCGTCGAGCTTGCCGCAGAGATCTGCGATGCCCCTATTTCGGTAATTAACCTGATCGACAAGGACCGCCAGTGGTTCAAAGCGGAGGTTGGCCTTGGCGCGCGCGAAACTCCACTGGATACATCGCTTTGCTCTCACGCCATCCTCGAAGCGCCCTTCGTAGAGATCCCGGACACGTTAGAAGACCCGCGCATGGCGGACAATCCGCTTTGCACGGCGGGCGATGGGAACGGGCTGCGCTTTTACGCGGGTGCTTTGCTAGTGGCCCCCGATGGTCTGCCGTTGGGCACGCTTTGCATCCTTGATAACAAACCCCGCGCGCTAAGCGCACATCAACGCAAGGCCGTCGCCGTGCTGGCCCGTCAGGTGATGAAGCAGCTTGACCTGCGCCTTTCGCTCAGCCGTCAGGCTGTATTGATGAGCGAAGCGGATCACCGCGTCAAAAACTCACTGCAGACACTTTCAGCGATGGTTCGGCTGCACGCGAGGCAGTTGGACGACAAAGCCACGATTGATGTGCTTGATAGCATCCAGCGCCGGGTCAGCGCCATGGCAACTCTACATGGCGAACTTCAATCGAGCGGTGGACGCGATGAAGTGGATGCAGATAAATACCTCGACAAGGTCGCGGGGCTTTTGCAGCAAACCGCGCCGGATCATATCAAAATCAGCTACACAGCTGACCAAGCTCTGCTGCGTGCCAATGTGGCGTCATCCTTGGGCCTAATCATCAGTGAATTTGCCGCCAATTCGATCAAACACGGGTTTCCCGGCGCAACTCCCGGCCATATCACGATTGATCTAGCGCTACGGGATGGCCAGTTTCACCTGACCTGCAAAGACAACGGGCTGGGCACGAAAAGCGAGAGCAAACAGAGGCCTGATAGCATCGGCCAGACCTTAATGGCAGCAGCGGCCTCACAGCTAGATGCGCAGGTAGATCATAAGCTTACCCCCGAAGGCAGCCGCCTCTCGCTTACTTTCTGAGTATCCGCCCTGCGGCCACTGGACACGCCTTACCCGCCTGATACCTTCGCGCAGAAATCAAAGCGCAAGGAAATTAGCCATGTCCCTCGACGACGTTCTCGCCCGGATCGATCATGATCTGCCCGCCGCAACCGACCGCCTGCTAGAATTACTACGCATCCCGTCGATCTCAACCGATCCGGCGTTTAAGGCGGATTGTGACCGGGCGGCGGATTGGCTGGTGGCTGACCTTAAATCCATGGGGGTAGAGGCCGAAAAACGCGCCACGCCGGGGCATCCGATGGTTGTGGGACATGTGGGTGAAGGCAAGCCTCATCTGCTGTTCTACGGCCACTATGACGTGCAGCCGGTCGACCCGCTGAACCTTTGGGACCGTGACCCCTTCGATCCTGCGGTGGAGGACACCGCCAAGGGCCGCGTGATCCGTGGCCGCGGGGCCGCTGATGACAAAGGTCAGTTGATGACCATCATCGAGGCCCTGCGCGCGTGGAAAGAGGTGAAGGGCGATTGGCCCTGCCGCATTACTTTCTTCCTTGAGGGCGAAGAAGAATCCGGCTCGCCCTCGCTCGTCCCGTTCATGGAGGAGAACGCCGAGGAGTTGAAAGCCGATGTGGCGATGATCTGCGACACCGGGCTGTTCGAATCCAAGACGCCCGCCATCGTCACCATGCTGCGCGGGCTTTTGGGCGAAGAACTCACCGTCACTGCCCCGTCGAAAGACCTGCACTCAGGCATGTACGGCGGCATCGCGATGAACCCAATCCGTGCGCTCAGCAAGGTGATCGGATCGCTGCATGATGACGAGGGCCGCATTACCATTCCCGGTTTCTATGACGGCGTGCCGGACCTGCCCGAAGATCTCGAAGCGCAGTGGCAGGGGCTGGCCTTTGACCATGCCGCCTTTCTTGGTGACGTGGGCCTTAGCAAGCCCGCAGGTGAGCAGGACCGCACGCCGCTTGAGATGATCTGGTCGCGCCCCACCTGTGAGGTGAACGGCATCTGGGGTGGCTATACCGGTGACGGCTTCAAGACGGTCTTGCCCTCTGAGGCACACGCCAAGATCAGCTTTCGCCTTGTCGGCACCCAAGACCCGCTCGCCATCCGCGAGAACTTCCGCAAGATGGTGGCCGAGATGCTGCCCGAAGATTGCACGGTGGAATTCTCAGGCCACGGCGCGAGCCAAGCGTCCGGCGTTGAGATCGACAATCCGATGTTTGAACCCGCGCGCAAAGCGCTGAGCGATGAATGGCAGGTTCCAGCAGCTTATATCGGCTGCGGTGGCTCGATCCCGATTGCGGGGCATTTTCAAAAGATCCTCGGCACAGAGCCGATGCTGGTCGGCTTTGGCAAAGACGACGATCAAATCCACTCGCCGAATGAAAAGTACGATATGGAGAGCTTTCACAAAGGCATCCGGTCTTGGGCTCGCATCCTTGATGCGCTGACCTAAACCATATGGCGATCGGGCCTGCCCGGTCGCCAAACCACCTCCAACAGGAAGCGCCAGAACCCCGGCACATAGCACCGCTGCGACCGCATTGGTCACAGTGTATGTCTACTATGAAAAGGAGAAAGTGGCGCGGTTGACGGGGCTCGAACCCGCGACCCCCGGCGTGACAGGCCGGTACTCTAACCAGCTGAGCTACAACCGCGCGATGTGGGCGGAATAGGCCAAGCGGCTGGGGGCGTCAAGCGCAATAGAGTGAGAAAATTCGCCTTCGTGAAAAGAAATTCTGCGACGGTTTTTGAAAGGTTATGAAACGAAAAAAGAGACCTCAAAGAGGTCCCCTTTTCAGGCAGCGGTGGCGCGGTTGACGGGGCTCGAACCCGCGACCCCCGGCGTGACAGGCCGGTACTCTAACCATCTGAGCTACAACCGCCCGCTGCACTCTCCGGGTCACCCCGAAGCGTTTGGCTGTTCTATGGTGAGCCCGCTCTGCCGTCAAGCGCGGTTTCGCGGAAAATGCGAAATTTTCGCGTTGTTGGATATGTCGTTGGATACAGTGAGAGTTTGGAGCGTTGAAGCGGGGCGGTGATCCTGTGAAAGACGGGTTTACGATACCGAACTAAGCAGCGCAGGCTCCCGTGAAAACGCCTCAAAGCCCCCAATGATGCAAGGGCGCGACTCGTGAGAAGCTCGAACTCCCGACCTAAACTGGCCGCGAAGCGGACGGGCGTCTGGCGGGCCTGCCACTTTGGCACCGGACCAATCAAAACGCAGCGAGGGGGAAGAATGGTGGGTCGTGAGAGGCTCGAACTCCCGACATCTTCGGTGTAAACGAAGCGCTCTACCAACTGAGCTAACGACCCGACTTGGACCTCATAGCGCAAGGTGGGGGCGGGCTTCAACCCTATAATGTCAGCCTTTTTTGCTGACCGTGCTCAAGGCAGAAAACCACCCCCTGCCCGCCTTGCATATCGCGCAAGTTGGCAGGGCTTTGGCCCAATAAAATAAGCCGCAACATGCGCGAGGTGATGCCGTGTGTCACCAGCACATGCGGACCAGTCAAACTGTCGAGAAAGGCACGGCAACGCTGGTGCAGGGCAGCAAATCCTTCGCCTTCGGGGGCATATTCGTACAGATCATAGGAATCACGCGCAGCAGGGGTCTGTCGCAACAAAGTCTCACGTTCTTCGCCTGCCCAATTGCCGATTCCGATCTCACCAAGGCGCGCATCCGTTCCGACCTCAATACCCATCCCCGCCAGCGCGATTTGCGCCGTGGTCAGTGCCCGCCCCTGCGGACTGCTCCGAGCAGCAAAACCAGATAAATCGCAGCGCTGCAGAATCGCGTTCTGCGCCACAGCCTGCGCGCGGCCCGTTTCGGTCAGGGGAGAATCGAAATGCCCTTGAAGCCGGTTGGCTAGGTTCCACTCCGTTTCTCCGTGCCGCAAGATATAGAGGGTCGGATAGCGGCTCATGCAGGGGTATCCAAGATGGTCTCGCTGCCATCTTCCAACAGATAAACACAACCCTGCCGGTTGCTGAGCCGCCCGGCATCGGCCAGATCAAGGCCACAAACCTCAGCGCGCAATACCTGCCCCCAAAGGCCGTGGGCGACCAGTACCGTCGGCGCGGTCAAACCGTTCAGCACCTCTTGAATGCGGGCGCGAAAAGCGGCGACCCCTTCCCCACCTGGGGCGGCGCCGTAGATGTCCAAGGGGGCCGGATCGCGGTCGGCTAGGACTGGATGCGCTGCAAAAATCTCATCGCGGGACAGGCCCTGCCACTCCCCGGCATGAATCTCCATCAAACGCGGATCGTCACGGTAGGATGCACCATTCAGCGCGATACGCGCAGTCTGCTGTGCACGGCCCAGCGGTGACACAAGGATATCTGGATTCTGCGCAAGGATTGGGCCCATCAGCCGGGCCTGCTGCTCGGCCTCTGCAATACCTTGTGCGGTCAGCGGGGAATCAAGATGCCCCTGCAAGCGAAAGGCGCGGTTCCACTCGGTCTGACCGTGGCAAAGGAACCAGATTTTCGGGTGTACTGACATATGCGCTCCGCCATTTTCACCCATGGTATAGGGCAGTTGACCCGATAAGGACCAGCCCCGCGCAGGAAACGACGGGGGTCGGTGAAGGTGTGAACGATCAGGTCAGAAAAAGGAATGGTGGGTGATAAGAGATTTGAACTCCTGACATCTTCGATGTGAACGAAGCGCTCTACCACTGAGCTAATCACCCTTGCGGGGCGAAGTAGCTAATTGCGGCGGTGCATGCAAGAGGGGTTTGCGCAAAAAACAACCCTAGTGAAAGGGTTTGGCACCCCCTGCCCCAACGAGAAACGCGCGCCCCTGAAGGCGCGCGTTTTTATCTTTCAGCAAGGGCAAGAGCTCAATGCGTGGTGGTCACATCCATGCCACCGGCGCGGGCTTTTATCGCGGCGGCTTCGGCGGCTTCTTGGGCCGCTTCGTCCCACTCAATCGCCTTCGGCTTGCTCACCAGCGCATGTTCCAACACTTCCGATACGTGGTTCACCGGGATGATGGTCAGCCCTTCTTTGACATTGTCCGGGATGTCCGGCAGGTCTTTCTCGTTCTCCTGCGGGATCAGCACCGTGGTGATACCGCCGCGCAGGGCCGCGAGGAGCTTTTCCTTCAGGCCGCCGATTGGCATCGCGTTACCACGCAGTGAAACCTCACCTGTCATGGCAATGTCACGCCGCACGGGGATCTGCGTCAGAACCGACACGATCGAGGTCACCATCGCCAAACCGGCCGAGGGGCCGTCCTTGGGTGTCGCACCGTCGGGCACGTGCACGTGGATATCCAACGTGTCGAACTTCGGCGGCTTGATCCCAATCTGCGGAGAGATCGAACGGACATAGGAGCTGGCCGCATCGATGCTTTCCTTCATCACATCGCCCAGCTTACCGGTGGTTTTCATCCGGCCCTTGCCCGGCAGGCGCAGCGCTTCGATTTGCAGCAGCTCGCCACCCACGGAGGTATAGGCCAGCCCGGTCACGACACCGATCTGATCTTTTTCTTCGGCCAGACCGTAGCGGTGTTTCCGCACGCCAAGGAAGTCTTCGAGGTTGTCGCCGGTCACGGTGACGTTCTCAGCTTCCTTTTTCACAATCTTGGTCAGCGACTTCCGCGCCACCTTGGCAATCTCACGCTCAAGGTTCCGCACGCCGGCCTCACGGGTGTAGTAACGGATCATGCCGGTCAGAGCGGAGTCTTCGATCTTGAACTCCTTCTCTTTCAGGGCGTGGTTCTTTACCTGTTTGGCCACCAAATGCTGCTTGGCGATCTCGCGCTTTTCGTCCTCGGTGTAGCCCGAGAGCGGGATGATCTCCATCCGGTCCAGAAGCGGCCCGGGCATGTTGTAGCTGTTCGACGTGGTCAGGAACATCACGTTCGACAGATCGTATTCCACCTCCAAGTAGTGGTCGACGAAGGTGCCGTTCTGTTCCGGATCAAGCACTTCGAGCATCGCCGAGGCCGGATCGCCACGGAAATCCTGCCCCATCTTGTCGATCTCGTCGAGCAGGATGAGCGGGTTCGTGGTTTTCGCCTTTTTCAGCGCCTGAATGATCTTGCCGGGCATGGAGCCGATGTAGGTCCGGCGGTGTCCCCGGATCTCGGATTCGTCACGCACACCACCCAGCGAGATGCGAATGAACTCGCGTCCCGTGGCTTTGGCGACCGACTTGCCCAACGACGTCTTACCGACGCCCGGAGGGCCGACGAGGCACATGATCGGGCCTTTCATCTTGGTCGAGCGCTGCTGCACTGCCAAATATTCGACGATCCGCTCCTTGACCTTCTCAAGGCCATAGTGGTCGTCATCCAGCACCTTCTGCGCCTTGCCCAAATCTTTCTTAACGCGGGATTTCACGCCCCATGGGATCGACAGCATCCAGTCAAGATAGTTGCGCACAACGGTGGCTTCGGCAGACATCGGGCTCATGTTCTTGAGCTTTTTGATCTCCGCATCGGCCTTTTCGCGGGCTTCCTTGCTCAGCTTGGTCTCAGCGACACGGGCTTCGAGTTCGGCCACTTCGTTCTTGCCGTCTTCGCCGTCACCCAGTTCCTGCTGAATAGCCTTCATTTGCTCATTCAGATAGTACTCGCGCTGTGTGCGCTCCATCTGGGATTTGACGCGGGTCTTGATCTTCTTCTCGACCTGCAGCACGGACATTTCGCCCTGCATCAGACCATAAACCTTCTCAAGCCGCTCAGAGATGCTCAGCGTCTCCAGCAGGTCCTGCTTTTGCTCAACCTCGATGCCGAGGTGCCCGGCCACGAGATCGGCCAGACGTGCAGGTTCGGCGCTTTCGCCAACGGCGGCGAGCGCTTCTTCGGGGACGTTCTTCTTGACCTTGGCGTAGCGCTCGAACTCATCCGCCACAGTGCGCAGCAGCGCCTGTGTGGTGGCCGCATCGCCCGGCATCTCTGTCAGATACTCGGCGCGGGCCTCAAAGAAATTGTCGTTCTCAAGGTATTCAGTGATGCGCACGCGCGCCTGACCTTCGACCAACACCTTGACGGTGCCATCGGGCAGTTTCAGCAGTTGCAGCACGTTGGCCAGCACACCGGCCTTATAGATACCAGCGGTGTCGGGATCATCCTCGGCGGGGTCGATCTGGCTCGACAGCAGGATTTGTTTGTCGTCTGCCATCACCTCTTCAAGGGCGCGGACGGATTTTTCGCGGCCAACGAAAAGCGGCACGATCATGTGGGGAAACACGACGATGTCGCGCAGCGGAAGCACCGGGTAAGATGCGTTCAGTGGCTCTAACATGCTCAATTCCTTATCTTAGCAAGACATCCGGGCCCCTGTTATAGGCGGCCTCTGACATCCCCTTTTCTGGACAGGACATGTGTGCATCCCGCCCGCCTGTTTCAATCCCTTGCGGGGTTTTAAGCCGCCATCATCGCGGTTTGGCGAGGTGGAGGCAAGCGCGGGATTGGCTGATTTTAAGCCATTCCCGCGCATCTTTGCCAAAGGGTGCCCGCGCGGGCACCCCTTGTGGGCTCAGGCTTTCACCTGTTCCAGCGCCGGGTAATCGGTAAAGCCCTCGCGCCCACCACCGTAGTAAGTATCGGTGTCGCCTTCGTTAAGCGGACCATTCATCTGCCAGCGGCGCGGCAGATCGGGGTTGGCGATAAAGGGGCGACCCACGGCGATCAGATCAGCTTTGTCATTGGCCACCGCATCAAGCGCCATTTCGCGGTCATATCCGTTGTTGGCCATATACGGCCCATCAAACAGTGCGCGTAGTTTGGCGATGCTTTGGCCTTCGTCCAGCTCACGCGAGCCACCTGTCGCACCTTCGACGAGGTGCAGATAGGACAGGTTGTAGCGGTTTAGCCATTTGACGACATACTCAAACGTCTCTTGCGGGTTGGCGTCTTCGATCCCATTGGCGGGGGAGAATGGCGAAAGCCGCAGCCCCACACGTTCGCCGCCCCAGACCTTTGTCACGGCATCCAGCACGTCGAACAGCAACCGCGCGCGGTTCTCCACACTACCACCATAAGCATCATCGCGTTTGTTGCTTCCGGTTTTCAGGAATTGATCCAACAGGTAGCCATTGGCCCCATGCACCTCGACCCCGTCGAAACCGGCTTTCTTTGCCATTTCAGCGGCATGGGCATAGTCCGCGACCAGACGCGGCATCTCATCCAAATCCAGCGCGCGCGGCTCTGAGGTGTCTTCAAAGCCGTTGGCGGTGAAGGTTTTCACATCCGCAGCAATCGCCGAGGGTGCGACAGGTTTGTCGCCGTCGGGCTGTAGCGATGTATGGCTGATCCGGCCCACATGCCACAGTTGGATCACGATGCGCCCGCCTTCGGAATGCACGGCGTCGGTCACTTTGCGCCATGCGGCGACTTGGCCTTCGGTATGGATGCCGGGGGTTTGGAAGTACCCTTTGCCCTCGGGGCTGATCTGGGTGGCTTCGGTGATAATAATACCCGCACCGGCGCGTTGGCGGTAATAATCCACATGCATGTCCGAAACTTCACCAGTCTCGTTATCTGCACGGTTGCGGGTCAACGGGGCCATCACCAGACGGTTGTCGGCCACAATCTCACCGGCGGTGAAGGGGGTAAATAGCTTCTCGGTCATACTCGGGCCTTTCCTTGCATTAGGCTGTGCAAAGGCACCTAAGACCCTGCCGCAATGCAGCAAGGACCGTCAGCACAATTTCGCGTGAGAATACGCCGCCGCCCTGCCCCTAGAGCGGGTCGATATCGCCCTGCGCGCGCCCTGCGTGGAAGTCGGCCTGCCACTGGGTAAACCGCCCCGCCGCGATGGCCTCGCGCATGCCCGCCATGATGTCTTGGTAATATTGCAGGTTGTGCCATGTCAGCAGCATCGACGAGATGATCTCTTGGCTGCGGAAGACATGGTGCAGATAGGCCCGCGAATAGTTCTGGCAGGCCGGGCAACTGCAATTCTCATCCAAGGGGCGCGGATCGTCCATGTGGCGTGCGTTCTTGATGTTGAGCACGCCCATCCGGGTAAACACCTGCCCCGTCCGGCCCGACCGGCTGGGCAACACGCAGTCCATCATATCAATGCCCCGCGCTACGGCACCGACAATGTCATCCGGCTTGCCCACGCCCATCAGGTAGCGCGGCTTGTCCTCTGGCAGCATGTCGGTCGAAAAATCGAGGGTGGAGAACATCGCCTCCTGCCCCTCCCCCACGGCCAGCCCGCCGACGGCATAGCCGTCAAAGCCGATCTCGCGCAGCGCCTCGGCGCTTTCTTTGCGGAAGTCTTCTTCAAGTCCGCCCTGCTGAATACCGAAAAGCATATGCCCCGGACGGTCCCCAAACGCCTCGCGGCTGCGCTTGGCCCACCGCATCGACATGCGCATGCTGCTGGCGATACGGTCGCGATCAGCAGGCAGTGCGGGGCATTCGTCGAAACACATGACGATGTCGGAGCCCAAAAGCTCTTGGATCTCCATCGAGCGTTCAGGCGTGATTTCGTGCTTGGAGCCGTCGATATGGCTTTTGAAGGTTACACCGCGTTCGGTCAGCTTGCGCAACCCGGCAAGGCTCATCACCTGAAAACCGCCGCTATCGGTCAGGATCGGCTTGTCCCAATTCATGAACTTATGCAGCCCACCAAGCTTTGCGATCCGCTCTGCCGTGGGGCGCAGCATCAGGTGATAGGTGTTGCCCAACAGGATATCCGCACCCGTCGAGGCCACGCTTTCGGGCATCATCGCCTTGACCGTCGCCGCGGTGCCCACGGGCATGAACGCCGGCGTGCGAATGTCGCCCCGCGCGGTCTGGATCACGCCGCTGCGTGCCTTGCCGTCCTGCGCGTGTTTGGTGAATCCGGTGCTGGTCATACTCTGGCCCTCTCTGGCTGCGACTGGGGCGATAAACCAGTGGCGTGAAACATGCAATAAATGTAAAATACAGGGAATTGCACAAAGTTATAGCTGTCAAAGGACCATTATCTTGAACATCGAAGACATGCTGATCAGCCTGCTTGAGAACAACCTTGCTTGGCTTTTGCTGGCGCTGCTGGTCGTTATCCTGATCCTCAAATCAGTAAAGATCGTACCACAATCCGAGCAGCATGTGATTGAACGCTTTGGCCGTTTGCGCGCGGTCTTGGGTCCGGGGATCAATATGATCGTGCCGTTTATCGATCATGTGGCGCATAAAATCTCGATCCTTGAGCGTCAGTTGCCCACTGCCAGCCAAGATGCGATCACCCGCGACAACGTGCTTGTGCAGGTCGACACATCCGTCTTTTACCGCATCACCGAGCCGGAAAAGACCGTTTACCGCATCCGCAACGTGGACAGCGCCATTTCCACCACCGTCGCCGGGATTGTTCGGGCCGAGATCGGCAAGATGGATCTGGACGAGGTGCAGGCCAACCGCAGCCAGCTTATTACCACGATAAAGGCCAGTGTCGAAGATGCGGTCGACAGTTGGGGCATCGAAGTCACCCGTGCCGAGATCCTTGATGTGAACCTTGATGCCGCAACCCGCGCCGCAATGATGCAGCAGCTTAACGCCGAACGCGCCCGCCGTGCGCAGGTGACCGAGGCCGAGGGCAGCAAGCGCGCCGTTGAACTTGCCGCCGAGGCCGAGCTTTATGCCTCGGAGCAGACCGCCAAGGCGCGGCGCATTCTGGCCGATGCCGAGGCCTATGCCACACAGGTCGTGGCCACCGCGATCAATGAAAACGGGCTGGAGGCGGCGCAGTATCAGATCGCCCTGAAACAAGTGGATGCCCTTAACGCCATGGGCAAAGGGTCGGGCACTCAAACCATTGTGGTTCCTGCGCAGGCACTGGAAGCCTTTGGCGATGCGTTCAAATTGCTTAAGGGCAAAGGCTGATGGCCGCTTGGTTAACACTTTGGTGGGTCTGGGTCTGCGCCGCATTGGCGCTTGGCGTGGTTGAGTTGCTGCTTCCCGGCTCGATCTTCTTAGGCTTTGCCCTTGGCGCCTTGGCGATGGCATTGGTCGTGGCATTTTGGGCACCCGGCAATGTCGCGCTGCTGCTGGCGGTTTTCGCTGTTCTATCACTGGTCGCATGGATGGCGCTGCGCGTATTGTTCAAACGTCAATCTAGCGGGGCGCGGATCGTGACCCGCGACATCAACGAGAACTGAACCCATTCAAAACGGCGGCGCAGCCTTGATTTGCGCAAACCCCCGCTACATTGCCCTATTCATGCAGCGGCTTGCCATACTCCTACGCGCTTTTGCGTCTGTGGTTCCTCGTCTTACGGGGGCACTTGTGCTGGCGCTGGCTCTGCTTTCCGGCGCTGCCACGGGTCAGGCACAGGAGGGATGGTTTCAAACGAACGAACTGAACCCCGGCCTACCGCCCGCGCCCGGAATATTGGATCGCGGCACCCCCATGGCCGCGCTTGAGAGTTTTATCTACCTAACCGACAACGGCCACTACTCCAGTGCGGCTCATATTTTGGACCTATCGGACCTGCCTCAATCCGAGCAAGCGGTAATTGGTGCAGAGCGCGCCTTTCAACTGTCGGTCTTGATGGAACGAAAGGTCGTCGTGCCATGGCGCAGGCTGGCGGATCGGCCCGACGGGTGGCTCTCTGGCTCTGCCGAGGATAATGACACGGGGCGGGTGCGACGGTCGCTGCTAATTGACCGCTTGGAGCTTGGTGGCCACGACGTGCCCCTGCGGCTGAACCGGATCAAACCGGGCGAAGATGCTGAACCTGTCTGGGTCTTCTCGCGGCAAAGCGTTGATAACATTCCCCACCTTCACGGCCAGTACGGGCCGACGGACATTGAAACGATGTTGCCCGATTGGCTTCGGATACGGGCATTTTGGGGCATGTATCTGTGGGAAGTGCTGTTTCTGCCGCTGCTGTTGGTGGTGGCCTTGACCGCAGGTTGGTTCGCCTTTGGCCTCATGCGTCGTCTGTGCGAAGTGGCCAAGCGCCGCTGGATGCGTTTTGTATTGCGTTCCTTCCGCTGGCCTGCCGCCATTGTGCTCTGCGCCGCGATTATTGGCACGGCCACCAGCCGAGTCTTAGTCGTATCTGGTTTTATCGACGCCGTGCTGAGCCCGATCTTGCTGATTGCCTATGTGACTGCTGCCACCCTCGCCATCGTCTTTACCTTTGACGAAATTTTCGACCGGATCAGCCCCAATAACGCCTATGAACTGGCCGATCCGATGAACGCGCATATGCGCTCTATCGCCACCACGATCGCTGCCGCCCGCAAAGGGGTGATCGTGATCGCCGTGCTGGTGGCCTCTGGCGTAATCCTTGTCTCGAGCAACGCAGACAACACCATTGGCCTGTCACTGCTGGCCTCTGCTGGTGCGGTGACCATCGTTCTGGGTTTCGCCGCGCGTGAGGTTCTGGGCAATATCCTCGCCTCTATCCAGATCGCGCTGAACCGCTCGGCCCGGATCGGCGATCAGCTGATCTTTGAGGGGCATTTCTGCACAGTAGAACAAATCCATTTCACCTATGTACAACTGCTGAACTGGAACGGCACGCGTCTGATTGTGCCGGTTAGCTATTTCGTCTCTGACGCCTTTGAAAACTGGTCAATTGAAAATCACGCCATGGTCCGCCCCATCATCCTGACCCTTTCGCAGAATGCTGATGTAGCCGCCCTGCGCCGTGTGTTCTTTGACATTCTGGCCCGCGAAGACCCCAATGACGTCAAACCGATGGACAAGGCCAAGGTCCATGTGCTTGAGCAAGACGCATTCGGCATCAAGGTGCGCTTTGAACTGCCCACCGACAACGCGGCGACATTCTGGGATATCGAATGCCGGGTGCGCGAAGAGCTCCTCGCCGCTGCGGCGCGGATGGAGAAAGAAGACGACGTCCGCATGTTGCCCCCCGCGCCTGCAGATATGGGCAAACCGTAACACAGCACCGCTTGAAGCGATCCCTGCCGCAGGTTAGGCAGGCAGACCAATGACCCAAGGAGCAGGTAATGGAAAAACTCACATTTGGCTGGGAAGAATGGGTCGCCCTGCCCGATCTCGGCCTGCCCGCAATCAAAGCCAAGGTGGACACTGGCGCGCGCACTTCGGCGCTGCATGCTCATGACATCGAGGTTTTCGGCCCTGCGTCAAAACCCAAAGTGCGTTTTAACGTGCATCCGATCTCGGGGCGCGACGATATCTCCATCACCTGCTCTGCTCCGCTCATCGACCGGCGCGAGGTGACCTCTTCCAACGGTGAATCCGAGCATCGTTTCGTGATCGCGACCACGATTGAAGTGAACGGCCAAAGCTGGCCCATCGACGTGACCCTGACCAACCGGGCAAGCATGACCAGCCGCATGTTGCTGGGCCGTCAGGCCCTGACCGAGCATATCAACATCTCCGCGACCGAGCGGCGTTTGCAGCCGGACCTGAACTATGACGTCTACCACACCGCGAGCCTGCGCCACACTGCGCCACAGCGCGCGCTGCGCATCGCCGTTTTGAGTCGTGAAGATAACTACTCAACCCGCCGTCTGGTCGAGGTTGGCGAAGCACGCGGCCATGTGGTTGAGGTCATCGACACCACGCGCTGCTATATGGCGATCAACCAACTGGCCCCCGAAGTGCATTACGACGGCAAGCGCCTGCCCCGTTATGACGCCGTGATCCCGCGCATCGGCGCGTCGATCACCCCCTATGGCACCGCCGTGATCCGCCAGTTCGAGACGATCGGCACCTATTGCGTCAACGGCTCTGCCGGCATCACCGCCAGCCGTGACAAGCTGCACGCGCATCAGGTCTTGGCTGCGAAAAAGATCGGCATGCCGACCACCGCTTTCGCCGCCTCGCCCAAGGACACTTCAAACCTGATGGCTTTGGTGGGCACCGCACCGCTGATCGTAAAGCTGCTGGAATCGACCCAAGGCAAGGGCGTCGTGCTGGCCGAGACCAAAAAGGCCGCCGAGAGTGTGATCGACGCCTTCCGGGGCCTGCGCGCCAACTTCCTCGTGCAGGATTTCGTCAAGGAAGCCGCCGGCGAAGATATCCGCTGCCTCGTGGTCGCCGGTAAGGTCGTCGCCTCCATGAAGCGCACCGGGGCCGATGGCGATTTCCGCTCGAACCTGCACCGGGGCGGTTCGGCCAAAGTCGTGCGCATCTCGAAAGAGGAACGCGACACCGCCGTGCGCGCCGCGCGGGCCTTTGGCCTTGGCATCGCCGGGGTCGACCTGCTACGCTCGGAAACCGGACCGAAAGTGCTAGAGGTCAACTCCTCCCCCGGTTTTGAGGGGATCGAGAAGGCAACGAGCAAGGATATCGTCGGTAAGGTCTATGATGAGATCGAAGCCCGCGTGAAACCGCAGCCAGCGCGGCGGCGTAAAACGGGGTAATGGGATGGCGCTGCCTTAGCCGCAGCGCCGCGCGCACTTTACGGCCCGCGTCCCTATCCCTATATAAAATGTCGAGAATGATGCGAGGCGAGAGATGACCGAACAGACCCAACCGCTTGAAGGGACGCCGCTGATTGCGCCCTCTTCCACCGATCACCCGCTCTATGAGCAGATCGTCGAGGCTTGTCGCACGGTCTATGACCCTGAGATCCCGGTGAATATCTACGAACTGGGCCTGATCTATACCATCGACATCAATGACGAGAATGAAGTCGACATCAAGATGTCGCTGACTGCGCCGGGCTGCCCTGTGGCGGGTGAGATGCCAGGTTGGGTTGCCGACGCTGTTGAACCCATTGCGGGGGTCAAGCAGGTCGATGTGGCCCTTGTTTGGGAACCGCCTTGGGGCATGGACATGATGTCCGACGAAGCCCGCCTCGAACTGGGCTTCATGTAAGCAACCGTTCCGCAGAGTGAACAAAAAACGTCGTCAATGCAGGACATTGGCGGCGTTTTCTTTTGGCCACTTCCCGCCGAATGCATCCCCGGCGCATAGTTCATTTGACTGACATCAGACCGTCGTGAAACCGTTACAAGGGGCGCCCATAGAAGCCCCAGAACTTCATTCACGAACGGACATCATTATGCGTACACTTGTTTCTCTCGCCGCTCTTGCCCTTGCGCCCGGCATGGCGCTGGCCGAGGCCCACGCCACCGCGACACCGGTCGAATACGGCCCCCGCCCGGCCTATCTTATCGATAAGCTGCCCGACGGCGATCTGAAGGACAAGCTTGCCTCCTGCATGGGCCAAGATGCCTCCAAGTCCGATTTCTCCATCGGCCACCGCGGCGCGCCGCTGATGTTCCCCGAACATACCGTGCAATCCAACGTCGCCGCCGCGCGGATGGGCGCAGGCATTTTGGAATGCGACGTGACCTTTACTGCCGATCACGAGCTGGTCTGCCGTCACGCGCAGAACGATCTGCACACCACCACGAACATTCTCGTCTCCGATCTGGCCGAGAAATGCACCACCGGCTTCACCGCCGCGTCGGGCGACACGCCAGCCAGCGCTGAGTGCCGCGCCTCTGACATCACCTTGGCTGAGTTCCGCACCCTAACGCCCAAGATGGACAGCGCAGATAACACAGCCACCACCGCCGAAGATTATCAGGGTGGCGTCGCCAACTTCCGCACCGAGCTTTACAGCGACAAAGCCGAGTTGATGACCCATGCGGAATCGATCGAGTTGTTCAAATCCCTCGGTGCTAAATTCACGCCAGAGCTTAAATCCCCCTCCGTAGAGATGCCCCATGACGGTTTCTCTCAGGAAGACTACGCGCAGAAGCTGGTGGATGAATATGTCGCCGCAGGCATCCCCGCCTCCGACGTCTGGCCGCAGTCTTTCAACCTCGACGATGTGCTCTACTGGGTTGAGAACACGCCCGAATTCGGCAAGCAGGCCGTCTATCTGGTTGAATGGTCCGATGGTTTTGATGAGCAAAACCCAGAAACATGGAAAGAAGATTTCGCCGATCTGAAAGCCAAGGGCGTAAATTACCTCGCTCCATCGCTGAATATGCTGATGACCAACAAGGACGGCGCAATTGCGGGCTCTGACTATGCCATGGCCGCAAAAGAAGCGGGTCTGACCCTGATCGCATGGACGCTGGAACGCTCTGGCCCGCTTGCCTCCGGTGGCGGCTGGTACTTCCAATCGATCAGCGATGTTGTGAAAGACGATAGCGACTATCTGGTGGCGCTGGATGTGCTGGCCCAAGACGTGGGCGTGGCCGGTGTCTTCTCTGACTGGCCCGCGACCGTGACCTATTACGCCAACTGCATGGGCCTCTGATCCGCTTCACGCCTCGGACTGCCATGCTGGGCCGCCCCTCACCGGGCGGCCCTTCTCTTTGGCTGGGCTTGCATGGGTTTCCCCTTCCTGCGACATTGCGGGAAACAAGGGGCAAGCCATGGAAACTTGGGCAATTTTTACCGGCGATATCGTCAAATCCACCGCGATGTCCCGCACGGAACTGGATACGGTTTTTGCCCGACTTGAGGAAACCGCCGAGGTTCTGGCCGATTGGCAGAGCCAGCCCGCCCGCATGACCCGTTTTCGCGGTGATGGTTGGCAAATGGCCGTATCTCCCCGCCTCTGCCTACGTGCCGCTCTTGTGCTGCGCGCTGCCGTGCGCCGCTGTGGCAAGACCGCTGACACACGTTTTGGCATCGGGATTGGTGAGGCCAATTTTGCGGGCAATGATCTCTCTAGCGCGGATGGGCCTGCGTTGATCCAGTCCGGTTATGCGCTTGATACCATGCCCCGTGCGCGACGCATGCACGCGCCGGATGCACCGCTGCCCCTGCGCAGTGCGCTCCCCCTCGCCGACCGGATTGTTCGCGGTTGGACCATGCGCCAAGCCGATGTTGCCTATTTCATGCTCGCGCCCGAGCCCCCCTCACAGGCGCGTCTGGCGCAGCAGTTCGATCTGACCCAGCAAAGCGTCCAGGGCCATGTGGAGGCAGCTGGGGTCGATGAATTGCATGAGGTCTTTGATATCTTGGAAAAACAAGAAACAGCCATTTAAGGCTGTTATCGTAAATTACAGCCAAATAGGCCTGTATCCCTCAGGAAGTAGCCTCTTGCTTTAGCACTCTCCGGCTTTTCAAATAGCCATTCACACCAACAGTCGGGACACCCATGACCGAACAGGCCATCGCTACCGCCCTCGCTTGCCTGCTCGCGCATCTGCTGGCGGATTTTGTGTTTCAGACCAACGCAATGGTTGCAGCTAAGCGCAAACCGCAAGTGTTATTCGCACATGGGCTGATCGTCTTTTCCCTGACGGCGCTGGCGCTTGGTGGCAGCCTCACGCTCGCGGCGCTGCTTGCCCTTGCTCATGTCGGTATCGATACGGTCAAGACCCACGCCGTGCCCACCCAACAACGTGAGCGGCTCTGGCCCTATCTCACAGATCAGGCCACCCATCTTCTCAGCATCGCGGCCCTTGCTCTTTACGCACCTGACGCTTTCGCCAGCGGCATCTGGGGCGAACACAGCGCCAGCCTTGTGCCACCAGCCCTCTTTGCCGCGGGGCTGATCACCGCCACCCTTGCAGGCGGGCCAGCGGTGGGTGGCCTGATGCTCCCCCACAAAGCGCGGGCCCAGCCCGATGGCCTTGAAAATGCGGGGCGGATCATCGGACTGCTGGAACGGGCGCTGATTTTTTTGATGGTTCTAATCGGCGAACCTGCGGGCATCGGCTTTCTGATCGCCGCAAAGTCGATCCTGCGCTTTGACACGGTGAAACAGAACCAAAAGATCAGCGAATATGTGATCATCGGCACGCTGGCGTCCTTTGGTTGGGCGCTTATCGCAGCCTTTGCCACCAAGGCTGCAATGAATTCCTTCTGACGGCTTGAGATCGCCGCCCCGCACCCCTATCTTGGCCGCATAGGAGTATTTGACATGTTTGGCATTCCCGGCAAGCAAGCCGTCACCATGACCCCCAAAGCCGCTGGCCAGATTGCAAAGCTAATGCAATCGGCGGGCCATGCAGGGCTACGCATTGGCGTCAAAAAAGGCGGCTGCGCAGGCATGGAATACACCATGGATTACGTCGAAGCGACCGATCCCAACGATGAGGTGGTCGAGCAGGACGGCGCGCGCGTGATGATCGCGCCGATGGCGCAGATGTTCCTTTTTGGCACCGAAATCGACTATGAGACAACGCTGCTCGAGTCCGGCTTCAAGTTCCGAAATCCCAATGTGACCGAAGCCTGCGGTTGCGGCGAATCCATCAAGTTCGACGAAAGCTTGGGCGTGAAGTAATCGCACCCGACAGGCCCACGGCCTTGACGAAAGGCTGCCGGCCTGCGAACTGATCTAGCAATATCAACAGATCAGGACGGATCCGATGCGCCCCAAAATCGCCGCTGGTAATTGGAAGATGAACGGCACAGCCGCCTCTTTGGCAGAGCTTCACAGCCTTGCCACAGGCCTGCCCGAAAACCCGCCACAGGTCGTGATCTGCCCGCCCAGCACCCTGCTGTTCCGCGCCACTGACGCCACCCACGGCAGCCCGATCCAAATCGGCGCGCAGGATTGCCATACGGAAGGCGCAGGCGCTTATACCGGTGATATCTCCGCCACGATGGTCGCTGACAGCGGCGCGACCCACGTCATCCTTGGCCATTCTGAGCGCCGCGATGCCCATCGTGAAACCGACGCCGACGTGCAGGCCAAGACCTGCGCGGCCTGGGCTGCTGGGCTGACCGCCATTGTCTGCATCGGCGAAAGCGAAGCCGAACGCGATGCCGACCAAACGCTTGACATCATCGGTGGCCAACTCGACGGTTCCCTTCCCGATGCGGTTGATGCGGAAAACACCGTAATCGCCTATGAACCGATCTGGGCGATCGGCACTGGCAAAGTACCCAGCATTGCGCAGATCGAAGAGGTGCATGATTTCATGCGTGCCCGCTTGATCGACCGTTTCGGCGCTGAGATCGGCAACGCCCTGCCCCTGCTTTACGGCGGCTCGGTCAAAGCCGCGAATGCTGCTGAGATTTTCGCGGTCGAAAACGTCGACGGCGCGCTTGTCGGCGGGGCCAGCCTGAAGGCCGAAGATTTCACGCCCATTGTGGCAGCGCTCGCACAGTCCTAAAACAACCGGGGCGGCCAGTGATGCGCCGCCCCGCGTTCTTACAACGGCAGCATCGTCGTCGATTTGATCTCTTCCATCGACAACAGCGCCGTCACGTTGTGCACCTTCACCTCTGAAATCAGCGCCTGATAGAACACGTCATAGGCCCGCGCGTTCTTTACCCGCACCTTTAGGATATAGTCGATATCCCCCGCCAGCCGGTGCGCCTCTTGCACCTCGGGCCGGTCCTGTAGCGCCTTCAGAAACGCCGCTTGCCAAGCCGCCTCATGCTCCGAGGTGCGGATCAACACGAAAAAGCAGGCTTCAAACCCAAGCGCTTCGGAATCCAGTACCACGGTCTGTTGCCCGATCACCCCGGCCTCCCGCAGCTTGCGAATCCGATTCCACACCGGCGTCTTCGAAGAGCCCACTTCGCGGGCGATATCGTCCAGCGATTGGCTCGCATCCCGTTGCAGCTGCGCCAAAATCTTCCGGTCGGTCTCATCAATTCGGACAGTCATTCTCTTCTCTCTCGTCCCGGCAGGACGTTCATACTCAACCAACAGCCATAGCGAACACATGTTCTTATCTGCGCCAGCAACTAGCCAATTATCGGGAATATTTCCTATATAAGAGGTCACGTCAAACAGAATACAGGGCGCATCATGGATCACTTTCCCATCTTCCTCGCCACGAGCGAGCAAAAGATCCTCCTTTCCGGCGGCGGCGAAGCGGCGCTGGCCAAGTTGCGCCTGCTGATGAAGACCAAAGCCGCGCTGCATATCTTTGCGCCCGACCCCGCGCCAGAGCTTGTCGAATGGCAGGCGACGGGCAAGCTGACCCTGCACCGTCGCGCGCTCACTGCAGCCGACCTGGCAGGTGCGCTGCTGTTCTATGCGGCGGATGAAAATGATGCGCTCGATGCCGAGAATGCAGCCCTTGCCCGCGCGGCGGGCGTATTGGTGAACATCGTCGACAACCTGCATGATAGCCAGTTCATCACCCCCGCCATCGTCGACCGTGACCCGGTGACCGTGGCCATCGGCACCGAAGGCGCCGCCCCGGTGCTGGCCCGCGCCATCAAAGCCGATCTGGAAGAGCGTCTGCCCGTCACCCTCGGCCCGCTCGCACGGATCGGCAAAGGTTTCCGCATGCTGGCCGATGCCCTGCCCATGGGCCGCGCGCGTCGCGATTTCTGGCGTGAGTATTACTTCGCCACTGGCCCCCGCGCTATGGCCGAAGGCAAGGATACCGTGCGCCCGGCGCTGAAAGACCTGCTGCAGACCCACCTCGCCCGCGAAGCCCGCGACGGCCATGTGGCTTTCGTTGGCGGCGGCCCCGGCGATCCAGAACTGCTGACCCTCAAAGCCCGCCGTGCGCTGGATGAAGCTGATGTGGTGATCTACGACCGTCTGATCAGCCCGGAAATCCTCGAACTCGCCCGCCGCGAAGCGTTGATGATCGACGTGGGCAAAGAGGGTTTCGGCCCCTCCACCGCCCAAGATCACATCAACGCCCTGCTGGTCGAGCACGCCCGAAGCGGCGCACAGGTCGTGCGGCTGAAATCGGGCGATGCCACCGTCTTTGGCCGGCTGGACGAAGAGATCGACGCGGTCGACGCCCATGGCATCGGCTGGCACATCGTGCCCGGCATCACCGCTGCCTCCGCCGCCGTGGCGGGCATCGGTCAAAGCCTGACCAAACGGGGCCGCAATGCCTCGGTTCGCTTCCTGACCGGGCATGACATGAAAGGCTTCGCCGATCACGATTGGGCCGCGCTCGCCCGCCCGAATGAGGTCGCCGCGATCTATATGGGCAAGAAATCCGCCCGTTTCGTCCAAGGCCGCCTGCTGATGCACGGCGCCGACCGGGCCACGCCCGTCACCGTGATCGAAAACGCCTCGCGCGCCGATCAGCGGGTGCTGTCCACCACGCTCAACGATCTGCCGCGCGATCTGGCCGATGCCGAAATGACCGGCCCCGCGCTCACCTTCTACGGCCTCGCCCCGCGCGCCGCCGTCCAAGCTGCCACCCAAACCCCGCTAGAGGAGCTGGCCTGATATGCCCAAGCCTTTCACCCCCAAGGTCATCACCGCCAATGCGCTGCTCGAAGGCGACGTTGTCTACCAAACCGCCACCGGCTGGACCCGCAGCCTTTCCGAGGCCGAAGTGCTGACCGATGAGGCCGACGCTGACCTGCGCATGATCGACGCGTTGAGCCAGCAGGATCTGGTCGTCGGCGTCTACCTCGCCGATGTGGCCCCCGAGGCCGGCGGCCCCAAGCCCACACATTTCCGCGAAGAGTTCCGTGCCAAAGGCCCGTCGAACTACGCCCACGGCAAACAGGAGACCCTGTGATGTATAGCTATACCGAATTCGACGACAAATTCCTCGCAGAGCGCAACGCCCAGTTCCGCGCCCAAGTCGAGCGCCGCATCGACGGTTCGCTCACCGAGGATGAGTTCAAACCCCTGCGCCTGATGAACGGCCTCTACCTGCAACTGCACGCCTATATGCTGCGGGTGGCGATCCCCTATGGCACGCTCAGCAGCGCACAGATGGACAAGCTCGCTTTCATCGCTGAGAAATGGGACAAGGGCTACGGCCACTTCACCACGCGCCAGAACATCCAGTACAACTGGCCAGAACTGCGCGACGTCCCCGATATGCTCGACGCGCTGGCCGAGGTGAACCTGCACGCCATCCAAACCTCCGGCAATACGATCCGCAACGTGACCGCCGACCATTTCGCCGGTGCCGCCGCCGATGAAGTCGCCGATCCCCGCCCCGTGGCCGAGTTGATCCGCCAGTGGTCCACCGACCACCCGGAGTTCCAGTTCCTGCCGCGCAAGTTCAAGGTGGCCGTCACCGGCGCCGCCGCCGACCGTGCGGTGATCAAAGCCCATGACATCGGCCTGCGCATCGTCGAACGTGATGGCGAACAGGGTTTCGAAGTCATCGTCGGTGGCGGCCTTGGCCGCACCCCAATGATCGGCAAGGTGCTCTATGATTTCGTCAGTGCCGACGACCTGCTGCCCACACTGGAAGCCATCGTCAGCGTCTACAACGTGCTGGGCCGCCGCGATAACAAATATAAAGCGCGGATCAAGATCACCGTGCACGAAAACGGCATCGAAGACATCCGCGCCCGCGTCGACGCGCAATACGCGCTGATCCGCAGCCAATTCACCGGCGTGGATCAACAAGTGCTGTCGCGAATCGAATCCGATTTCGCAGCACCCGAGTTCAAAACCGCCTCCCTCGAGGCCTACGAGTCTGCCTATACCAACGATCCCGTCTTCCGCGCGTGGGCCGACACCAACCTCGCCGATCACCGCGCGCCGGGCTATGCCATCGTATCGATCAGCCTCAAGGCCCACGGCGCCACACCGGGCGATGCCACAGCAGACCAAATGCGCGTGATGGCCGACCTTGCCCGCCGCTTTGGCCATGACGAGCTGCGCATCAGCCACGAGCAAAACGTGATCCTGCCCCACGTACACCGCAGCGATCTGCCCGAACTGCATGCCGCCCTGAAAGAGGCCAAGCTGGCCACCGCCAACATCGGCCTGATCTCAGACATCATCGCTTGCCCCGGCATGGACTATTGCGCGCTGGCCACCGCCCGCTCGATCCCCATCGCCCAAGAAATCGCCACCCGTTTCGATGAGCTGAAACTGGAGCATGATGTGGGCCCGCTCAAGATCAAGATCTCGGGCTGCATCAACGCCTGCGGCCACCACCACGTGGGCCACATCGGGATCCTCGGCCTCGACCGCGCGGGCGTGGAGAACTACCAGATCACCCTCGGCGGCGATGGCACCGAGGATGCGAGTCTTGGCACCCGCACTGGCCCCGGCTTCTCAGCCGAGGAGATCATTCCGGCCATCGAACGCCTTGTTCTGGGCTACCTCGACCTGCGCAACGATCCTGCAGAGACCTTCTTGCAAGCCTACCGCCGCCTCGGCCTCGCGCCTTTCAAAGCGGTGCTCTACCCCGAGACGGCCAATAAGGACCGGGCCAATGCCGCTTGACACCCCTGAACTTCATCCTTTCTCAAATACCGATGCGCCGCCCCCCGAGGGGCTGCGCGCGGTCGAGGAAAAAGTAGCACGGCTCAACGCGGACCTGCGCCACCACGGGGCGACGGATGTCATCCGCCGCGCCTATGCCGAGATCGAGAACCTCACCCTCGTCTCAAGCTTTGGCGCGGAATCGGTGGCGCTCTTGCACCTTGCCTCAATGGTGTCGCGGGATATCCCGGTGCTCTTTATCGACACTGAGATGCTTTTTGCTGAAACGCTGGTCTATCAGCAGGAGCTGAGCGAGCGCCTTGGACTGCGCAAGGTCACCACCCTGCGCAGCGATGAGATCGCAGCGCAGGATCCCGATGGCACGCTGCATCAATATGACACCGACGCTTGCTGTGCCCTGCGCAAAACCCGCCCGCTTCAACATGCGCTTGCGGGCCATGACGGCTGGATCACCGGGCGCAAACGCTTTCAATCGGGCAGCCGCGCGACGCTGGACTTCTTTGAGGTGGAGATCCCCAAAGACGGCACCGCGCCGCGCATCAAGGTGAACCCGCTGGCCTACTGGGCAACCTCGGATGTGGCCGATTACATCACCGAGAACCGCCTGCCCCGGCATCCGCTGGTGGCCAAGGGCTACCCGTCGATGGGCTGCGCGCCCTGCACCTCGCCTGTCGCACCGGGCGAAGACCCACGTGCTGGGCGCTGGCGCGATCAGAACAAGGAAGAATGCGGCATCCATTTTGTGAACGGCAAAATGGTCCGAACAGGAGACAAAACATGAGCGTACTCGTAACCGACACAGGTTTCACCGCCGACGACTGGACCCATGGCTATTGCGAGGATGGTGCGGCGAATGATTGCCGCGCCGTCGATCTCGGCTCGGACGCCGATGCCCATGCCCTCACGCTCGCCCCGGCGCTTGAGATGATCCGCGTCGACTTTCCGTCGTTCGCGGACGGGCGCGGCTTTACCATCGCCCGCGTTTTGCGCCTGCGCGGCTATACGGGCCGTTTGCGCGCCAAGGGACATGTGCTGGCCGACCAATATGCCATGGCCCGCCGGGCAGGTTTCGACGAGGTAGAGATTGACGACGATCTCGCTGCCCGCCAGCCTGAAAACCAGTGGCTGGCCCGTGCCGATTGGGAGGCCCACAACTATCAGGCCCGCCTGCGCGGCTGACCTAAAGGCGCGATGATTGCCCTTACCCCCTTCATGCCATAAGTAGAGGCCGCAATCCGATTTGCGGAAACCAATATGACCGAGCAAAGCACAGTGAACCAAACCGCCGCCAAGCCCGTCCCGACATTGCCGGACGCCCAGACCGTGACTTCGGTCACCCATTGGTCCGAGCAGCTATTTTCGTTCCGGGTCAGCCGCCCAGCCAGCCTGCGCTTCCGCTCAGGTGAGTTTGTGATGATCGGTCTGATGGGCGACCCGCACCCCGAGACGGGCAAGCAAAAGCCGCTGTTGCGCGCCTATTCCATCGCCTCCCCCGCTTGGGATGATGAGTTGGAGTTCTACTCGATCAAAGTGCAAGATGGACCGCTGACCTCAAAGCTACAGCACATCCAACCCGGCGATCAGATCATTCTGCGGCCCAAGCCCGTGGGCACGCTGGTCCATGACGCGCTGCTGCCCGGCGACCGGCTGTGGATGTTCGCCACCGGCACCGGCTTTGCCCCTTTCGCCAGCCTGCTGCGCGAGCCTGAGACATACGAAAAATTTGATGAAGTCATCGTCACCCACACCTGCCGCGATGTGGCGGAACTGGAGTATGGCCGCCAGTTGATCGAAGGGCTGAAGGCCGACGAGCTGATGCAAGAGTTGATCGGCACCGACAACCTTGCCAAGATTCGCTATTATCCGACCACCACCCGCGAAGAGAGCCCCAAGATGGGCCGCATCACGCACCTTTTGCAGGATGGAACGGTATTTGCAGATCTGGACGTTCCGCAGATCAACGCCACTCATGACCGCGCCATGGTCTGCGGCAGTCTGGGCTTCAACAAGGATATTATGGAGATTCTCGAAGGCTATGGTCTGACCGAGGGTGCCAATTCCGATCCCCAACATTTCGTCGTTGAAAAAGCCTTTGTCGGTTAGGCCAAGTTAAGCCTTCCGAAAGGTCGCAACGTTACACCATGCATCGTCGGCGCCCCTTTGCCGACGATCTGGCAGAACCCTGCGCACGCCGCTTTCGCCCCCTTCCGCTGCACTGCGGCAGGCGTTAGCTGACGGCCTTCTAGCGCGGGGGACTGCCGCGCGAAACGCAATCACAGGCGAAAGGCACATCATGGCGAGCACTGGGACCCCGACCCCTAAGAAAGTCACCGATCTGGCGACTGAAAAAGCCGATCTTTCCAGCACCGCGCTGATTGGCATCTTCGGCAGTGAAACGACGCCCGGCGCCCTGATCCGCGAAGGCGGCGGCAAGATTTCCCGCGTTGGCGTAGGCGATCAGGTCGCAGGTGGCGTTGTCGCGGCGATTGGGCAAGGCGCGCTGGTGCTGTCCAGCCGTCGCGGTAACAAGGTGCTGCGCTTGCCGCAAAGCTAACACCTCCAAGGAGGCGCGACACCGCGCCTCTTGACCTGCCGCGCGGGGCAGTGCACATCGCGGGCATGAGCAAGACAGCATTGATCACCGGCGCATCGCGCGGCCTTGGCGCCGCATTGGCAGAGGCCTTGGCCCCCACCCATCACATCATCGCGGTCGGTCGCACGACCGGCGCGCTGGAAGAGCTGGATGACCGTATCCAAGCCAAGGGCGGCAGCACCACACTGGCCCCGATGGACATCACCAACGCCGATGCAATGGCCGTGCTGTGCCGGGGCATCCATGACCGCTGGGGCGGGCTCGACCTTTGGCTGCATTGCGCGATCCATGCCGCTCCGCTGACGCCGACCGATCACATCGACGCCAAGGATATGGAGAAATCCATCGCCGGAAACGTCACCGCCACCGCGCGGCTGATCACCTTCGTCTCGCCGCTTTTGGGGGCCGATGGCATGGCGGTCTTCTTTGACGATCCGCGCGCTGGTACGAAATTCTTCGGCAGCTACGGGGCCACCAAGGCCGCGCAGATCGCACTGGCGACCTCTTGGCAGGTTGAAACCGCGCAGATCGGCCCCCGCGTGCATATCCTTACGCCCGATGCGATGCCAACCGCCACCCGCGCGCGCTTCTTCCCCGGCGAAGACCGCGCTGCGCTCAGCGACACCGCCACGCAGGCCGCTGCGGTAATGGCGCAACTGTCGGAAAACTCCGCCCCCTGAACTGCGCGGCACCGGCGCGCTGCGCTTGCCGCCGGTCCGCCCCTCGCCTATCAAGGCAAAAAGGGGCCATTCATGCGTATTTTGATTACAAACGATGACGGCATCAACGCGCCCGGTTTGGCCGTGCTGCGCGCCATAGCCGAGGAACTGGCCGGGCCCAAGGGCGAGGTCTGGACCGTCGCACCCGCGTTCGAGCAATCCGGCGTGGGCCATTGCATCAGCTACACCAAGCCGATGATGATCTCGCAACTGGACGACCGGGTATTCGCGACCGAAGGCTCCCCCGCCGATTGCGTGCTTGCCGCAATCCATGACACGATGACGGCAGCTCCCCCTGATTTGGTGTTATCAGGCGTGAACCGGGGCAATAACGCCGCGGAAAACGCGCTTTATTCCGGCACGCTTGGCGGCGCGATAGAGGCGGCGTTGCAAGGTCTGCCTGCCATCGCCCTGTCGCAATACTATGGGCCCGCGAACCGCGACCTTGCCGACCCTTTTGAGGCTGCCGCCCAGCACGGTGCTGAAACCTGCCGCCGTATCCTTGCCAATACCCCCAAGGAGACCGCCGCCTACGGTCTGTTCTACAACGTGAACTTCCCCCCCGTCGCAGGCGCGGACGTGCGTGGCATCCGGCTGGCCCCCCAAGGCCGCCGCCCCGGCACCGGTTTCTCCACCGAAGCACATCTTTCGCCATCGGGCCGCCGTTTCTTGTGGATTAAAGGCGGCGACCAGCGCGTGCAGACTGCACCGGGCAGCGATGCCTGCGTGAACCTTGACGGCTATGTCTCGGTCACACCGATGCGCTGCGATTTGACGGACCACGCGGCCTTAGACACACTGGCAGGCATTAACGGATGAATGAGCCGCCCATTTCTGAAGCGGAACGCAAGATGCAGTTTCTCTACGCGCTGCGCTCCAAGGGCGTGACTGACGCGCGTGTGCTGACGGCGATGGAAGCGATTGACCGCGGCCCCTTTATCCGCGGCCTCTTTGCCAGCCGCGCCTATGAGGATATGCCCCTGCCCATCGCCTGCGGCCAGACGATCAGCCAGCCCTCTGTAGTGGGGTTGATGAGCCAAGCCTTGCAGGTGTCATCCCGCGATAAGGTGCTCGAAATCGGCACCGGGTCGGGCTATCAGGCGGCGATCCTCAGCAAGCTCGCGCGGCGGGTCTATACAATCGACCGGCACCGGCGTCTGGTACAAGAGGCGCGAGGCGTATTTGAGGCGATGGATCTCAACAACATCACCGCGATTACGGCAGACGGCAGCTTTGGCCTCGCCGAACAGGCGCCGTTTGATAGGATCATCGTCACCGCCGCAGCCGAAGACCCGCCCGGCCCCTTGCTTGCCCAACTCAAAGAGGGTGGCATCATGGTACTGCCCGTGGGCCAATCCGACACCGTTCAGCACCTAATTCGCGTGCGAAAGACCGCTCACGGGCTAGAATACGACGAATTGCGTGCCGTGCGCTTTGTCCCCCTGCTGGAAGGCTTGGGCAAGGACGGTTAATAGGTTAGAGAGACAACGCCCCATATCTTTAAGGGGGCGAAGATGAGGACTTGCAGATGCGCCAAACACGCTTGCGCCGCCACACGCGGCTGACCCTAATGGCCGGAACCAGTGCAATACTGCTGGCCGGTTGCGAAAATCAGCCGCTTGATTACGACATGCGCAGTACCTTTGGCGATGGTTTTTCAACTGCCGAGGCCGCACGTGGCCCCCTTGCGGATCGCCCCAAACCCGATGCGCGGGGCGTCATCGCTTATCCAAATTATCAAGTCGCTGTGGCCCGCCGGGGTGATACGCTCAAAGACGTGGCTGCCCGCGTAGGCGCAGATGGCAATGAATTGGCCCGCTACAACGGCATCGAACTTAGCGTACCGCTGCGCCAAGGCGAAATCATCGCCCTGCCCCGCCGTGTGGCCGAACCCGCCCCCGGCACCGATGGCAGCGTCGACATCACCACCCTCGCAGGCAGCGCGATTGACCGCGCCCCGGCGACGCCAACGGTGCAGACGCAAAGCCTGCCGCCCGCGAGCAGCAGCCCCACCACCAGCGCGCCCGCGCCTCAGCCCGCGGCACCGCAATCCAAAGAGCCCGTCCGTCACCGGGTGGAGCGCGGCGAGACGGCCTATACCGTTGCCCGCCTCTATAACGTGCCAGTCAAAGCACTGGCCGAATGGAACGGGCTTGGCCCCGATTTTGCGATCCGCGAAGGCCAGTTCTTGCTGATCCCAGTTGAAAAACAAGCGCCTCCCCGTCAGGCGACCAACACGACATCAAGTGCTGCTGCATCCCCACCTGTGCAGCCCGCCACCAGCGCCCCCGGCGCGGGCAGCCCTACGCCTACGCCACCCTCGGCCGCCAAACCGCTGCCCCAAGATGAGACCGCGCAGCCATTGCCGCCCAAGGCCGAGCCAGAAAAGCCCGTGGCCGATGTCGGCAAGACCACTGCGCCCGCCAAAGCCGCCAAAATGACCCCGCCCGTTCAGGGTTCAATCATCCGCGCCTATGCGAAGGGCAAGAACGAGGGTATCAACATCCAAGGCAGCCCCGGCGCGCCTGTGAAAGCCGCCGAGGGCGGGACTGTCGCCGCCATCACCAAAAGCGCCGATGGCATCCCGATTGTCGTGGTCCGCCACCCAGACAACCTGCTGACGGTCTATGCAAATGTGGATGGGGTGAACGTCTCGAAAGGCGACAGTGTCAGCCGCGGCCAGCAGATTGCCAAGTTGCGCGGCGGATCAGAATCGCATGTGCATTTCGAGGTGCGCAAAGGTTTTGAAAGCGTCGATCCAACGCCCTATATTCAGTAAGAATACGAAAAAAGGGGCCCTCAGATAATGCAGGCCCCTTTTGTCTAACACCGAAATACCGTTGTTCAGCCGCCCGTAACCGGGACACCCTTGCGGCCAGCGAGATCCACAAAATACTGCCATGCCACACGCCCCGACCGGGCACCGCGCGTGGCCTGCCATTCGACCGCCTCTGCACGCAGGGTTTCGTCGTCGATCTCGACACCGAAGGCATCGCAATATCCCCGGATCATGGAGAGATACTGGTCTTGATCGCAGGGGTGGAACCCAAGCCACAGCCCAAAGCGGTCAGAGAGAGAGACCTTCTCCTCCACTGCTTCGGACGGGTTGATCGCACTGCCACGCTCATTCTCGATCATGTCGCGCGGCATCAGGTGGCGGCGGTTCGATGTGGCATAGAGCACGACATTATCAGGCCGCCCCTCGATACCGCCGTCCAGCACCGCTTTCAGTGATTTATAGTGCGCATCGTCATGGCCAAAGCTCAGATCATCGCAAAACAGAATAAACCGCTGGGGCGCACCGCGCAGCAGGCTCAGCAGACGCCCGACCGACGGCAGATCCTCGCGCTGCAATTCAACAATGCGCAGACCCTCATGTGATGCGTGAACATCAGCATGTATTGCTTTGACAAGGCTTGATTTTCCCATACCCCGCGCGCCCCAAAGAAGGGCATTGTTCGCAGGCAATCCAGCTGCAAACTGGCGGGTATTAGCCAGCAAAGTATCCCGCGCCCGGTCAACGCCGATCAGCAATGGCAGATCGATCCGCGCCACCTTTGGCACTGGGACCAGTCGGTCAGGATCGGTGTGCCAGACAAAGGCCGTCGCTGCGTCGAAGTCGGGGGCTGAAAGCGGCGCCGGAGACATACGCTCCAGCGCCGCTGCAATACGGTCCATCGGGTCGTCGATCACAGCAGGTCTTCCTCGTCTTCGTCGTCAAAGTAGCCCTCTTCGCGCAGCTTTTCGTTGCGCTTTTTCTCGACCCGGCGCACGAGGAAAATCGAGATTTCGTAAAGGCCATAGACCACCACAAAGAGGATCACCTGCGTGATCACGTCCGGCGGTGTGACCAGTGCGGCCAGCACAAGGATCGCCACCACTGCGTATTTACGCACGTTGCCCAGACCTTCGGAGCTGACCAACCCGGCCTTGCCCATGAGCGTCAGCAGCACTGGCAATTGGAAGCAAAGGCCAAAGGCCACGATGAACTTGATCGTGAGCGAGAGGTATTCTTGCGCGGAGCCTTGGAAGGCAATGGCGGCGATGCCGTTCTCACCCTCCGGTCCCTCACCGACGAGCGTGCCCGCCTGCTGGAACCCAAGGAAGAAGTCGAAGGCCAGCGGCGTGACGACGTAGAAGGCAAAGGCCGCGCCGAGGAAGAACATCACCGGCGAGGAGATCAGGAAAGGCAGGAACGCGCCCTTCTCGTTCTTGTAAAGCCCCGGCGCCACAAAGCGCCAAAGTTGGTAGCTAATGAAAGGAAAACCCAGCACCAGACCGCCCAAGAGCGAGATCGAGATCGCGACAAAGAAACCTTCCTGCAGCTTGATCAGGATCAGCCCGCAGTCTTCCTGACCCCGTTCGGCCATGGCCGAGCACAGCGGTTCGGTCAGGAAGTTGAAAATCGGATTCCAGACGGTAAAGCAAATCACCATACCGATGATGAAGGCGATGACAGAGTGGATGAGCCGCGTGCGCAGCTCGGCCAGATGCTCGATCAGCGGGGCCGAGCTGTCGTCGATATCATAGTCGTCGGAGGCGCTCATTTAATTTACTCTTTTTTCGCAGCAGGTTTGGCTGTCGCTGGCTTCTTGGTCGCAGGCTTTTTCGCGGCAGGTTTCTTGGCGGCCGTCTTCTTAACCGCTGGCTTCTTAGCCGCTGGCGCCTTTTCGATGGCAGGTTTTGCCGGGGCCGCCTTTTTTGCCGCAGGTTTGGCAACCTCTGACGGGGTCGCGTCAGACAACTTTGCCTCAGCCGCCTCGGCCTGTGTCATGGCTTCAGCCGCTTCGCGTTGCTTGCGCTCGGCAGCGGCGCGGGCGGTGCTGGCTTGGATCTTTTTCACATCCTCGGCCTTTTGCGCCGCCAGTTTGCCGGTCTCGCTGTCGGGATCAAAGTTCGTCAGCGACCGGGTCGCGTCCTTCACTTCGTCCATCGCGCTGCCCAGTGGATTGGTCGCGGTTTTCAGCGACTTGTTCAGCGACGAAGACATCTCGCGCATACCGCTTTCATCAGCGGCGTCGTTCATCGCTTGGCTGAATTCACGCGCCATGCCCTTGGCTTTACCCACGAATTGCCCGACGCGCCGAAACAGCACGGGCAGGTCCTTGGGGCCGACCACGATCAGGGCCACGACGCCAATGACCAGAAGTTCCGTCCAACCCAGATCGAACATCGGGTTACACCCGGTCCTTGTCGGCCTTCAGGTCGGTTTTAGGATGCGTGCCCTGATCGGCATGCTCGGGCAGGTCGGCATGGTGCACTTCGTCGACATGTTTGATGTCGTCCGTGCGCTTGGTCTCTTCTTCGCCTTCGCTGATGCCCTTTTTGAAGCTGGTGATGCCTTTGCCGACTTCGCCCATGAGCGAGGAAATCTTGCCACGGCCAAAAAGCACCAGCACCACAACCGCAATCAGCAGCAGGCCCGGCAATCCGATATTGTTCAACATGTCTGTTCTCCCATCATGTTTGGCACGCGTGCGGGCGCACCGGTTTATCCTGTGATAGCCGCCCTTGCCGGGGGCATGAAGAGGCAAAGCGGTCGTGATGGCAGCGCTTGGTGCCGTGCACCGCAGATTTCGCGGATGCAGAATCACTCCTGACGTGTTTATGTCAGGAGTATGAACAACAACAATCTTAGGCTGGTCACACTGATCGACACCCTGCGGGATGGCCGGGTGCATCGGGCGGATGATCTGGCGACCTCTCTGGGTGTGTCGGTGCGCACGATTTACCGCGATATGGACAAGCTCAGCGCCTCGGGCGTGCCCGTCGCCGGGACGCGGGGCGAAGGCTACCGGATCACGCCTGCAATCACCTTGCCGCCCATCACCCTCACCCCAACTGAACTGGAGGCGCTAAACCTTGGCCTCGCGGTTGCGGCGGAGGTGGGTGATGCCGATTTGCAGGGCGCGGCAGGGACATTGGCCGCAAAGTTCGACGCCGTCCTACCGACCGAAAGCATCGCCGAAGGTGCTGCATGGCGCCACGCGCTGCAACCGCAGGGCAAGGCGACACGGATCTTTGCGCATCTACCCGTGCTGCGCGCGGCGATACAGGCGCGGCAGAAATTGCGGATCGGCATCGTGAACGAAGGCGCTCGGGTCGTCCGACCGCTTAGGGTAGAGAATTGGGGGCGGTTTTGGCTGCTGACCGCATGGTGTGAAGACGACGAAGGATTTGCGACCTACCCGTTAAATCAGATTGACCGTGCAGAGGCGCTACCAGAACTGTTCGTAGATGAGCCGGGAAAGAGCTTGGCCGACGCCCACGCCCAGTCTTAACCCTTCAACCGCCAGCCAGTTTGCGGCGGCAAGAACGCCTCGACACTCGCCTGCGCCACGACGATCGTATCCTGTCCCGTGGGCACGTTCAGCCCGCCCAAGACGGCACGCACCTCGGCCCGACCACGCGGTAGCTTGGCCACCAGCACGTCGATATCCACCTTGTCAGGTTCCTGCACCGCGACGGTGACCTGCACGCGCATCTGGTCCGGTGTCACGTCCAAGGCGCCAAATAGCGGTAGGGAAGAATGGCGCAAAGCATCCTCGATCGCGCGGGCGCAGGCTTTGGTATAGTCCATCCCGTGCAGATCGTTGCCCATGCCCATCTCGATGATGATCCGTTGCTCAGTCATCCGCACGCTCCATGTCGAACCCCACGGACAGTGCCACATTGGCCATGACAGTCGGGTTGCCCTCTCCTTCGGGGCGTGGCACGTCAAGCCCGCCGAGGTGCAGATTGACCGTCACCTCACCATAGGGAAAGGCCGCGCGCAGTGCTTCGGCATCAACCAGATCGGGGCGCTGCACGCCCACGTCGAGGATGATGCGCATGGCGGATTTGTCGAAACCGAAAAGTTCGGCCAGATTAATCGAATTATGCCACAACGCATCCTGCACCGCCCGTTTCGCGGCCTGCGTATAATCACCACGGCGCAGGGACGACCCCATGCCAAATTCTACCATCAGCGGGGTCATGATTTCACCGGAAAGACAAAGCAGCGGTCGCGGCGCACGGTAAGCCACATGGCAGCGCCGGGTTGCGGAAGAAAGACATTGGGCACCGTTGCCCTCAGCCGCGAGCCGTCCTGCTCAAGCACGAATTCGACAAGGCTTTCGTTGCCCATGAACCGCGCCCGCTCCACCACGGCGCGCGCCGGAGCGCCATCGGTTGCCGTTGGGCGTGGGCCTTTGCCTGCGCGGTCAAAATCAATGCGCAGATGCTGCGGGCGAAAGACGATATTGACCGGCGTACCATCGGGCACCCCGGGGGCAAGAAACTGGCCAAAGACCGTATTGGCCAATGCACCGTTCACCGTGGCCTCCAACACATTCGCATCACTGAAAAACGCGACCGAAGCGCGGTCAACGGGCCGCGTATAGACGTTATAGGGCGCACCCTGCTGGACGATTTTGCCGTCGCGCATCAGCGCGATCTCATCAGCCATGCGCATCGCCTCATCCGGTTCATGGGTGACGAGCAGAACGGCGGTGTCTTCCTCTTTCAGGATGCTTAGGGTCTCATCCCGGATGCCATCGCGCAGACGGTTGTCGAGGCCCGAGAACGGCTCGTCCATCAGCATGATACGCGGTTGCGGGGCCAATGCCCGCGCAAGCGCCACGCGCTGCTGCTCTCCCCCCGATAGCTGATGCGGGTAGCCGTCGATGTAGCGCAACAGGTCCACTCGTTTGAGCAGGTCTTCGATGCGTTTGCGTTTTTCGGCCTTGGTCCCGGTCTTGAGCCCGAATCCTACGTTGTCGGCCACGCTCAGATGCGGGAACAGCGCGAAATCTTGAAACATCAACCCGATCTCGCGCCGCTCTGGGGGAACACGAAACACCGTATCGCAGATCAGCTTGCCGTCGACATGAATAGTGCCACTGTCTTGCATCTCAACCCCCGCGATCATCCGCAGGGTCGTGGATTTACCGCAGCCCGATGGCCCAAGCAGACAGGTCACCTGCCCCGGCATAATCTGCAAAGACACGTCGTCGACCACCTGCCGCCCGCCATAGCTGCGGCGCAGGTTCTTGATCTCTAGTCGGGGGGTAGGATCACTCATGGAAGATGCGCTATCCGATCAAATCGCTCGGAAACCCAGCTATCAGCCCCGCCGCGCCCCCGCAAGCACCGCAGCGAACCCCGCGATCAGCACAAACACGCAGATCGCCAGCAATTGCTCATATTTATGCCCCTCCGGCAGAAGGGCCGCCACAGGTTCCCAGCCCCGCGCGAAATAGGCAGCCGCCCCCAGCATCGCGGCGGCGAAGGCAGTAAGGTAGCTCCGGACCGGGATCGCGCGCTTAGCCACCAGCCCCACCAGCAGCACCGGGGTTAGAAACATCGAAGCCGTCCCGCTGACGGCCACAGCGTCAAAGAGCGTCGCGTTACCCCAAAGTGTCAACAGAGCACCTAGCGCCATAAATCCGGCCATCACCAACCGCCCGCCCGCAAGACTTCGCGGGGCGACGCGCCATTCCTCAACCATCAGTCGCGCGGCAGAGGCCAGCGCGGAATCCAACGTCGAAAGCGCCGAAACCAGCAAGGACAGCATCAGCGCCACGAAAATCCAACTCGGAAACATCTGCCCCCATGTGCCGATCAACTCGCCCTCATAGGCCGCACCGGTGAGGCTGGCCTGAATGCCGAAGAAACCGAAGCCGATAATGCAAAGTGTCGAAATCCAAAAAGCATGCAGGAAAGAGGCGCGGGTCGTCGGCTCATCGGCGAGAAAGCCCCGATCCATCATTACCGGGTCATGGGCGGGATATGAAAACACCTGTAGCAGCGCCACGACTAAAAGCACCCAGCCGTTATACGGCCCCGAAACACCGGGCGCGCTGAGCACCGCGCCAAGCTCGAACCCCGGGCTAAGCAGTAGCGCGCCAAGTGCGAGACCGAAAACGACAAGAAAGACCATCATCTGCACCACATCCGTACGCAGCGCGGCGGAAAGCCCGCCCCACGCCGAATAACCAAAGCCCAAAGCCGCAACGATCAGCACCGCCAGCGTGCCCGACCCCGGCCAGACGGCCTCGAAGATCAGTGCGACGACCAGCAGATTGGCAAAAACCTCCGACAGCAGCCGTAGCCCAATGACAAGGTTGTAGGCCCCTGTGCCCGCCCCCCCGAACTGCCCGCTCAGCCAATCTTGGACCGAGCGCGCCCCGCCGCGGCGCAAATGGCCGACGATAAAGCCGCCCGTCAGGAACGACCCGTAGTAGGCCGCATAGGCCAGCGTGCCCGCAATACCGTAGAAATAGCCCAAGATCGCCGCGTTCATTAGGCTGCGGGCGAAAATCCATGTGGTGACTTGGCTTAGCACCAGCACCCAAAGCCCCGGCGCACGGCCTGCTGCATTGGCCCCGCCAAAGAACCCTTCGACAGTGGCGCGGCGCGGCGCGACCAAGAGGCTGGCCAGAATGACGGCAGCAAAGAGAACAATTAAAACGGTGGTTTGCATGGGGCGGACCCTTTCGGTGAGACGACCCCTTTAGCGTTAGCCGCGCGGCTTGAAGCGGGCTAGTCCAGAAACACACGCTGTCAGAAATGTGATGGCCGGCGGCGTGGCAAAGACCGCTCAGCATCCGCCCGTCCAGAGCGACCTGCGCCGCCTTATAGCGCGGCAGCAGGTCTAGGGCGCTGGCCGAAATGGGGGAAGAGGGCGACCAGCAGCGCTGAGGTTTCACCTCATTTTGGCCCCCTCTCCCGCCTACATCGTCATGTTTGTGGCGCCGCCGTCCAACAGCAGGTTTTGACCCACGATGAACCCAGCGTGCTGCGAACACAAGAACGCACAAGCCGCACCAAATTCGTCGCGCGTGCCATAGCGGCCTGCCGGGATGCCCGATTGCCGTTCCGCGCGGGCCTCGTCCAGCGAAATGCCCTTGGACTTTACCACAGCGCCATCCAGCGAATCCGCTCGGTCGGTGGCATGGATACCCGGCAGAAGGTTGTTGATCGTCACCCCTTTGCCTGCCACCTGCCGCGAGGTGCCCGCCACATAGCCCGTCAGCCCGGTACGTGCCGAATTGCTCAGCCCCAGCACACCAATCGGCGCACGCACCGACTGGCTGGTGATGTTGACCACCCGGCCCCAGCCACGGTCCATCATGCCCGGCACCAACGCTTTAATCAGCGCGATGGGGGCCAGCATATTGGCATCCAGTGCTTGAATGAAATCTTCGCGGTCCCAATCATGCCACATGCCCGGAGGCGGGCCGCCCGCGTTGTTCACAAGAATATCACAGCCCTCAGCGGCCTTGATGACCAGCGCCTGTCCCTCTTCGGTTGCAACATCGGCGGCGACGGTGACAACCTCAACGCCGTGCTCCTGACGGATGCGTTCTGCCGAAGCTTCCAATGCTTCCGCGCCACGGGCGTTCATCACAAGGTTCACCCCCGCCGCCGCCAGCGCTTCGGCACAGCCAAGGCCAAGCCCTTTGGAAGATGCGCATACCAGCGCCTTCTTGCCCTTAATTCCCAAATCCATTCTGCGATTCCTCCTATGCATTTGCATATGCCTACCACGCCACGCAGCCAATGCCAGCAAATCACCCGAGCCTTGACCCATGTGGGCCACAATTCTATCTTATCCCGCTGGCGAAAGCCCCCAAATCAAAGGCATATCATGTCCCGCACCCGCACCGCCCCTGCCCAAAGCATTGCCGTCTACCGCGCCGAAGAATTGCGTGCGTGCGACGGGGCAAATATGGGCGATGTGCTTTCGTTCGCTGCTGAACTGGTGCTTGATGACACCTATGAGCTGGACCGGGAGGCAGAGCCACAGCGGCTGTCATTCCTGACCCTTCCGGGCAACCAATTGCAACTTGCCGAAGATACCGACGTTGGCAGCCCCGGCGCTGATCTGCACCTCGACAGTCTTCTCACGTTGATGTCGCCTGATGGCCAGACCCAAGAGGCGCTGCTGCTGGTCGAAGTCGATGGCCAAGGGCGCGCCGCCGAAGTGTACCTCTTGCCGCTGGGGCCGCTGATCCCGCAGACGGGCTACCGTATTGTCGGGATCGATACCAAGACAGCCCAGCAGAAATTTGGCCAGCTTGCTTGCGTCTCGTTCACGCGCGGCACGCATATCTCACTCAGCACCGGAGAGTTGCGGCTAATCGAAGACCTGCGCGTCGGCGACCGTATTCTTACCCGTGACGACGGGGTGCAGACCCTGCGGTGGATTGGCCAAAGTACCCTGCGCGCAGTGGGGGATTTTGCTCCGATCCGCATCCGCGCAGGCACCCTTAATAACGAACACGACTTGACCGTAAGCCCCGACCACCGGTTGTTTATCTATCAACGCAGTGACGCGATGGGGGCGGGCCGCTCAGAGCTACTGGTCAAGGCCCGACATCTGGTTAATGGCGACAGTGTAACTGTCCTAGACGGCGGGTTTGTCGATTACTTCCAGCTGCTTTTTGACGGGCATCAGATCATTTATGCCGAAGGGATCGCGGCGGAATCGATGCTGGTCGACAGCCGCACACGCTCTGTCCTGCCGCCTGAAATGGCCGCCGCCTTGGGAGAGGTGATCCCCGGCCACTCTGATCTGCCGCACGCGGGGCTTGATCTGGCCGAAGCGCTGCTTGACCGTCCCGATGCGGCGGCGCTGCTCCGCAAGGCCAGTACCTGCTGATCGCGCCCCACTCACGCACTGCCGCCACTTGCCGCTTGCCCGCGCCGCGTCTATACGCCCTGTCATGTTGGACACGCCGCAAAACCGCCCCGCCCTGCCCGCCGAGATCGCGCGCCGTCGCACCTTTGCGATCATCAGCCACCCTGACGCGGGCAAGACCACGCTGACTGAAAAGTTCCTGCTGTTTGGTGGGGCCATTCAGATGGCTGGCCAAGTGCGCGCCAAGGGCGAAGCGCGGCGCACGCGGTCTGACTTCATGGCGATGGAGAAAGACCGGGGGATCTCGGTCTCGGCCTCAGCCATGTCGTTCGATTTCCACAGCGGTGACACCAACTACCGGTTCAATCTCGTTGACACCCCCGGCCACTCGGACTTCTCCGAAGACACCTACCGGACGCTGACAGCCGTGGATGCCGCCGTGATGGTGATCGACGGCGCCAAGGGTGTGGAAAGCCAGACACAAAAGCTTTTCGAAGTCTGCCGGATGCGCGACCTGCCGATCCTGACCTTCTGTAACAAGATGGACCGCGAGAGCCGCGATACGTTTGAGATCATTGACGAAATTCAAGAAAATCTTGCCATTGACGTGACGCCCGCAAGCTGGCCTATCGGCGTGGGTCGCGATTTTGTAGGCTGCTATGACATGCTGCGCGACCGTCTGGAACTGATGGACCGCGCCGACCGGAACCGCGTTGCCGACAGCATCAAGATCGAAGGGTTGGACGACCCCAAGCTGTCCGAACACGTCCCCGCCGCCCTGCTGGAAAAGCTTCGCGAAGACCTTGAGATGGCGCGCGAATTGCTGCCGCCTCTGGATCTAAAAGCGATGCACGAAGGCACGCTGACGCCGATCTGGTTCGGCTCCGCCATCAACTCTTTCGGCGTGCGCGAGTTGATGGAAGGCATCGCTAAATACGGGCCGGAGCCGCAAATCCAAGCTGCCTCTCCCCGGCAGATCCTGCCTGAGGAAACCAAGGTCGCGGGTTTTGTTTTCAAGGTGCAGGCCAACATGGACCCGAAACATCGTGACCGCGTGGCCTTTGTCCGTCTCGCTTCGGGGCATTTTGAGCGGGGCATGAAAATGACCCATGTGCGCACCAAGAAACCGATGACGATCTCTAACCCGGTGATGTTTTTGGCCTCCGACCGCGAATTGGCAGAAGAGGCTTGGGCCGGTGACATCATCGGCATTCCGAACCACGGGCAATTGCGTATCGGCGACACGCTGACCCAAGGCGAAGCGCTGCGCGTCAGCGGCATCCCCTCCTTCGCGCCCGAACTGCTGCAATCCGTGCGCGCGGGCGATCCGCTGAAGGCAAAACACCTCGAAAAGGCGCTCATGCAATTCGCCGAAGAAGGTGCCGCAAAGGTCTTTAAACCCTCCATTGGCTCGGGCTTTGTCGTCGGCGTGGTCGGACAATTGCAGTTCGAAGTTCTCGCCAGCCGGATTGAGCTGGAATACGGGCTGCCGGTGCGGTTTGAGCCGTCGCAATTCACCTCGGCCCGATGGGTGAACGGCGCCAAGCAAGCTGTTGATAAATTTACCGAAGCCAACAAACAGCACATCGCCCATGATCACGACGGCGACATCGTCTACCTGACCCGTCTGCAATGGGACATCGACCGGGTTGAGCGCGATTATCCAGATGTGAAGCTGACCGCGACCAAGGAAATGATGGTCTGAAATAGCCTGTCCGGTATGGGTCGTAAGCCTTGATTTCGTGAACAATCATGGCATTCTGGACCCAACCGGGGAGACACGATGACGACGACGACGAAATGGGGGCTGGTTGCCACAATTTTGGCCCCCGCTGACGAGATACGACGCTTTGCCGCCTATCACCTTGAGGCAGGCGCGCATCGGCTTTATCTTTTTCTCGATGCTGAGAACGCAGAGGCTTTCGACAGTTTGAAAGTCCACCCCAAGATCCGCGTCGTCACCTGCGATGATGCCTATTGGCAAAAGCTCTGTGGCAAACGCCCGCAAAAACATCAGGTCCGCCAAAGCCAGAACGCTACTCGCGCCGATAACCGCGCGGATGATGTGGATTGGCTGATCCATATGGATGTGGACGAATTCCTTGTCGCCGACCGCCCTGTGGGCGAGGTGCTCGCCCCCTTGCCCGCAGCGCAAAAGATCGCCCGCATCCGCCCGATGGAGGCTTTGGCGGGCGATGCGACAGCCTTCAAAGCCTTCATTCCGAACGGCCCGCAGCGCGTACAGATCGTGTCGGAGCTTTACCCAACCTATGGCGAATACGTCAAAGGGGGGTTCCTGAGCCATTTGGCCGGGAAGGTTTTTGTCCGCACCGGGATGGCCGACGTTCGCCTGCAAATACACAACGTTTTTCAGAATGACGCGATGATTGACGGGCCAGAGCAACAGCCCGGCATTGATCTGGCACACCTGCACGCGAAAAGCTGGCCCGACTGGCTGGCCGCCTATCGCTACCGGCTTGAAAAAGGCTCCTACCGTTCCGATCTCGCCCCCAACCGCCCCCGTGATCGTGGTGGGCTGTCGATGCATGAGCTCTTCTCCATGATCGAATCCGAAGGGGGCGAGCCGGGATTGCGCGCCTTCTTTGACGAGGTCTGCGCCGACTCGCCCGAACTGCGCGCCACGCTGAAGGCCCATGGGCTCTTGCGCCTTGCCGATCTTGACCTTGATGCAAAGGTGTCGCGCCATTTCGCAAGTTAAGCGCCTGAGAGGTCAAGTGTTTGACGGCTGGGCCGCAACTTGCTATGCGCTTTCGCAACATGCCGCGGCATATGCCGCCCCTAGGGCCATTCGGGCCGGCTTGTATTGCTGCCGCGGGCCAAGTCAGTGTCCGCTCAACCCGGACGCACATGACAAAATTTACCGATCTAAACTTGAACGCCAAGGTTCTCAAAGCTGTTGTAGAAGCTGGCTACGAATCGCCCACACCCATTCAGGCCGGCGCCATCCCCCCTGCCCTCGAAGGCCGCGACGTCTTGGGCATCGCCCAGACCGGCACCGGCAAAACCGCCAGCTTTACGCTGCCGATGCTTTCGCTGCTCGCCCGTGGCCGTGCCCGCGCGCGGATGCCGCGGAGCCTCGTGCTTTGCCCCACGCGGGAATTGGCAGCGCAGGTTGCTGAAAACTTCGATACCTATTCCAAGCACCTCAAGCTCACCAAAGCGCTGCTGATCGGCGGCGTGAGCTTTAAGGAGCAAGACAAGCTGATCGACAAAGGCGTCGACGTGCTGATCGCCACACCCGGCCGCCTGCTGGACCATTTCGAGCGGGGCAAACTGATCCTGTCGGATGTGAAAGTCATGGTCGTCGACGAAGCCGACCGGATGCTCGACATGGGCTTCATCCCTGATATCGAACGCATCTTTGGCCTCACGCCCTTTACCCGGCAAACGCTGTTCTTCTCTGCCACCATGGCGCCTGAGATTGAGCGGATCACCAATACATTCCTCAGCAATCCCGAGCGGATCGAAGTGGCCCGTCAGGCCACCACGAGCGAGAATATCACCCAAGGCGTGGTGATGTTCAAAGCCTCCCGCAAGGACCGTGAAGCCACCGAAAAGCGCAAACTGTTGCGCCTGCTGATCGACGCCGAAGGCGAGAAATGCACCAACGCAATCATCTTCTGTAACCGGAAGATGGATGTGGACACCGTTGCCAAGTCGTTGAAAAAATACGGCTATGACGCGGCACCCATTCACGGTGATCTGGATCAAAGCCAGCGGACCAAAACGTTGGAAGGCTTCCGCAACGGTGAGCTGCGTTTCCTTATTGCCTCTGACGTGGCTGCCCGCGGCCTTGATGTGCCAAGCGTAAGCCATGTGTTCAACTTCGACGTGCCCAGCCACGCCGAGGATTACGTGCACCGGATTGGTCGGACGGGCCGCGCCGGGCGCGATGGCAAGGCGATCATGATCTGCGTGCCGCGTGACGAAAAGAACTTTGAGGATGTCGAACGTCTGGTTCAAAAAGAGATCCCGCGCCTCGAAAACCTGCTCCATACCGACGCGCCTGCCGCCGAAGAGCCTATTGCCGAAGCGCCAGCCAAAAGCAACGCCAAGCCCAAGCGCACCCGGTCGCGCAGCCGTAAGCCTGATGCACCCCGTGCAGAAAATCCCGCGGCAGACAAGCCCGTCGAAGACACGCAGCCACAGGCCGAAGCGCCGAAAGCTGAAGCGAAGCCTCAGCTCAAACCGGAACCGAATCCTGAGCCTACCCCTGCCCCACAGGCAGCGGCCCCAGTGGCACAGGACGAGCGAAAGCCGAACCGTGGCGGCAATGATGATAAGAAACGTCGTGGTCGCAACGACAAGCGGGGCGCTGGTGATAACCGTGTTGTCGGTCTGGGCGATCATACGCCCGACTTCATCGGCCTCAGCTTTAGAGAACGTATCTAAACCAGCCCTACCGCTGGCATGAATTCGCCGCCGATCCTGACCGGGATTGGCGGCGAATTCGTCTGTGCTATTTGGGGTTAAACCCCCTCAGATAGGCCTGTTATGCTGCGTCCCGCTTTTGTCACCCTCGCCTTGTCCCTCTCCGCGTTTCTGGCCAGCCCCGCCAGCGCGGAACGCTGCCGTGCTGTGGTTAACGGTGCCGAAGTGGTTGTAGAGGCCGAGAATTTCGCAAACTTCGCAGACGAGGTCGGCACCCGCGAAAGGCTGATGAACTGGCCCGCCCGGAAATGGAGCAATCTTTGGGGCACGCCGCCTGCCTGCAACAGCGGGGTATTGTTTGACTACCTTGCCACCTCCGTGCCGCTGGACCAAATCAATGGCTATTGCCTGACTGCGACGGATGAGAATGGCTATTTCCTGATCCCCGGCGAACGGAACTATCGGGGCTATTGCAGAAAGACATTCTGCGAACGGGTAAATACCACCAAGGAAGAGACGGTCGATATTGGCAAAAGCATCGCGCGCTCTGCCGTGGATACGGTTAGCCAGCCGGAAAACCTACGAGCCGTGGCGCATAAGTCAGGGGCGTTCATTCTAACCGGAGGAGCGTCGGCCCTAAGCGCCAATTTGGCGACCACGGGCACGACGCTGGCCACCGCGCTATCGACCCCCGCCGCCCTTGCGGCCACGGGGGTAAGCGTGGTCGCAGTTGGCGGCGCGGTCTATATGTGCAGCGGTGGCGAAGAGGTCAGTTCAGACGACTAACCACCACGGTAACTTCGGGTTTCTTGCCGATTTCGTTCTGCGCCGACTGTCGAGCAACCTTTTTCAGGCCGTCGTTCAGCTTGTCGTCATCGCGCAGGGTGGCGGCTTTCTGACGGTTGAGCCATTGGCTTAGGTCCTGTTCCAGCACATCCACCAGTGGCGCGTTGGAACGGCCTGTTTCCGGCAAACCCATCAGATCAACCCAAGGCTCGCCAAGCGGCTCGTCGTCGGCATCCAAAATCATCGTCACAGTCGCATGACCGTTCAATGCCATGCGGATACGATCCCGCACCACACCATCCAGCGCACCGACCTGAACCGATCCGTCAAGGTACATCCGGCCCGTGTCGACATGCTCAACCACTTTGGGCTTGTTGCCCGACAAATCAATCATCATTCCGTTAACGGCCAGAACGCCCGTGATGCCCTTGCCGTCTGCAATTTTTACATGCTCGCGTAGGTGACGGTGCTCGCCGTGCATGGGGATCAGAACCTGTGGCTTCACAATATCATGCAGCGTTTCCAGATCAGGGCGGTTGGCGTGACCGGACACGTGGTAAAGACCCGAAGAGTCGTCCACCACATCAACACCCTTTTCAGAGAACTGGTTGATGATGCTGATAACACCGCGCTCATTGCCCGGGATGGTTTTCGACGAGAAGAGGAACAGATCGCCCTCTTTCAACTCGATCCCCTGATATTTACCCCGTGCAAGCTGCGCCGAAGCCGCGCGGCGTTCGCCTTGGCTGCCCGTAACCAGCAGCATCAGGTTCTCACGTGGGATCGCGCGGGCGTTCTCGGGCGAGATCACCGGCGGGAAATCCTTCATCACACCGGTCTGGATCGAGGCTTCGACCATACGGTTCATCGCCCGGCCCAGCAGTACAATCGACCGACCTGCGCGCGCGCCGGCCTCGGCCAGCGTTTTGACACGCGCCACGTTGGAGGCGAATGTCGTAGCGATCACCATACCCTCAGCGCCGCTTACCAGCTTTTCGATCTCTGGGCCGACTGTGGCCTCAGAACGTCCGGCATGAGCGGAAAACACATTCGTACTGTCGCAGATCAACGCTTTGACGCCATCCTTGCAGACATCGGCCCAAAGCGCGTCATCAAAGGCTTCGCCCACGCCCGGTGTGCGGTCGATCTTGAAATCGCCGGAGTGGATCGTGCGCCCCTCGGGCGTGTCGATGACCATGGCCGAAGATTCAGGGATCGAATGCGAGATTGGCAAGAAGCCAATCTTAAACGGACCCGCAGTGATCTGCTCAGGCCACTTGCCCACCGTCGTGATCGCATCCTCAGGATGGCCATGCTCTGACATCTTGCGGCGGGCGATATTTGCGGTAAAGGCACGCGCGTAAATGGGCGCTTTGAGCGCCTCATAAGAATGGGCGATCGCGCCGATGTGGTCTTCGTGTGCGTGGGTGATAAAGATCGCTTCGATCTGGTCACGGCGTTTTTTCAACCACGTGATGTCGGGCAAGATCAGGTCAACGCCGGGGGTGCTGTCCATATCGGGGAAGGCCACACCGATGTCGACAACGATCAGCCGCTCTTTACCGGGTTTGCCGTAGCCATAGACATAGGCGTTCATGCCAATTTCACCCGCCCCACCGAGGGGAAGGTAGATAAATCGTTCGCTGCTCATATTATTCAGCTTTGTCCTTATTGTAGTCGTGGATCACGGTCAGCCCGTGCATCGTGAGTTCATCTTGATAATCATCGAACAGGTCGACTGCCTGTTGAAACAGCGGAGCCAGCCCCCCCGTTGCGATAACGCGCATGGGTCTAGCGCGTTCCGCCTTTACCCGGTCACATATCTCACGAACCAGCCCGACATAACCCCAAAAGACACCCGACTGCATACAGGCCACTGTATTGGTGCCAATTACATGCGCCGGTTTGGAGATATCAACATGCGGCAGAGCGGCAGCGGCACTATGCAGCGCCTCTAGGCTGAGGTTCACACCGGGGGCGATCACACCGCCTATATAGGCACCATCATCTGCGACGACGTCAAAGGTCGTTGCGGTGCCAAAGTCGACCACGATCAAGTCGCCACCATAAAGATCATAGCCCGCGACCGTATTCACCAACCGGTCAGGCCCAACCTGTGTGCCCCCGTCAACGCGCACGTCAATCGGCAACGCGCAGCCGGGTTTGCCGACCACCAGAGGGCGAGTTTGAAAGTAGCGATCAGCGAGGACCCGCAAGTTGAACACCACACGCGGCACGGTCGAGCTGATAATCATATCGGTGATGTCGGCGTCGATATTTTGTAACCGCATCAAAGTGTTAAGCCAGACAAAATATTGGTCAGCCGTCCGTTTCCATTCAGTCGCGGTCCGCCATGTGGCGATGAACTCTTTCCCGTCCCAGATTGAGAATACCGTATTTGTGTTGCCGCAATCAATTGCCAGAAGCATGCTGCTTCCCTCCCCCCGATTTTAGAAAAATACGTCTGCTGCGGTGATGGGCACCGCGCCTTCGCGGGTGCGCAGGATCAGATTGCCCGCACTGTCGACATCTTCGAAAACACCGGTGATTTCATCGCGCATAGTTCGGGCGGTTATGACCTCTCCCAGCCGTGCGGCATGGGCCAGCCATGCGCTGCGGATTGCTGTGAAACCATAGGTGGTGAATTGATCTTCCAGACCGGCATATTGTTGCGCAAGGATGTCGAGAAAATCTTCGGCAGTTACATTTGCCCCCGCTTCGCGCAGCGTCACCGCAGGCAGGGCGCGGGTCTCCAGCGTGCTGGCCACGGGGGCATGGGCAAGGTTCACACCGATACCAATGGCTAGTTGGTCACCCACGCTTTCCAGCAGAATACCCGCAACCTTGCCGCCCCGGAGCAGTACATCATTCGGCCATTTCAGCGCGAAAGCGTCTTCTCGCCCCGTCACCGCAACAAAGGCGCGGTACAGCGCCAGCGACGCCACGAAAGAGCGTAATGCGGCGATACCGGGCGGTTCTTTGCGCGGCATCATCAAGGTTGCCGCAAAATTACCGCGGGGGGTCGTCCAGCTTCGGCCCCGGCGACCGCGCGCAGCCGTCTGCTCCAGCGCCAAGATCCAGGTCGGCGCGGTCAGCTCTTGCTGTAACCGCGCCGCCTCGGAAAGGGTGGAATCAAGCGTGTCGTAGGCGCGCCGCCCATAGCCTTCCGGCCAATTGGTCATGCGGTGGTCCGGCGGATCGGCCGACGCACCGCTCAGTTCACCAGTGACGCCGCGGCCGAGGCGGCCATGCCTTCGACACCGAACATGTTTGCGATCCCGACGATCATGATCACCGCCGACGCCATCAACACCACGGTCAGCACGCCACCGTTCTGGTGATCCAACGTGTCAGAGCGTTCTTCGCCAAAATACATGTAGAAAACGATCCGCAGGTAATAATAAGCGCCGATCACACTGGCGATTACGCCCGCCACAGCGAGCCATGCCATATTGGCATCATAGGCTGCGCGCAGCACATAGAACTTGCCAAAGAAGCCCAGCATCGGCGGCACACCCGCAAGGCTGAAGAGCAGCACCAGCATCGCAAGGGCGCGGCCCGGATTGGTCTTGGCATACATGTTGAGCAGCGTGATATCGGTCACCGGCGCGCCGTCTTTCTGCATCAGCAGGATGAAGGCAAAGGTGCCGAGGTTCATCGTCACATAGATCGCCATATAGACCAGCATTGCCTGCACGCCAAAGGCCGTGCCCGCAGCCAAGCCCATTAGCGCATAGCCCATGTGGGCAATCGACGAGAAGGCCATCAGACGTTTGATGTTGGTCTGGCCGATCGCGGCGACCGAGCCGAAGAACATCGACAGCACCGACAGCAGTGCCACGATCTGGCTCCAGTCGCTGACGATCTGGCCAAAGGCGTCATGCATGACCCGCGCGAAAAGACCCATGGCGGCCACTTTAGGCGCGGTTGCAAAGAACGCCGCAATCGGGGTCGGTGCGCCCTCATAAACGTCCGGTGTCCACATGTGGAACGGCACGGCGGAGACCTTGAAGGCAAGGCCCGAGATCAGGAAGACCAGACCAAAAAGCAGCCCGAGCGAGGTTTCCCCGGTTTGCGCGGTTGTGATGATCCCGGCGAAAAGCGTGGTCCCGGCATAGCCGTAGACAAGCGACGCACCATAAAGCAGCAGGCCCGAGCTGAGTGCGCCGAGAACGAAATACTTCAGACCGGCTTCGGTCGATTTGACTGAGTCGCGACGGAGCGAAGCGACGACATAGAGCGCCAGAGATTGCAGTTCCAACCCCATGTAAAGCGCCATCAGGTCACCTGCGCTGACCATCACCATCATGCCGACAACCGCCAGCGAGACCAGAATGGGATATTCAAACCGCAGCAAACCGCGCAGTTTCATGTAGTTCTCGGACATGACCAACACGGCAGCCGCCGACAGCAGGATCGCTACTTTGGCAAAGCGGGCAAAGCTGTCGTCGATGAACATCCCATGAAACGCAATGTTGGTGGAGCCGTCACCCGACATGGCCACCCAACCAGCCAGCAGCACCATCACCACCGCGGTCACCCAGACGAGCACCCCGGCGGCCTTGTCTTTCGACGTATAGACCGCGCCAAGAAGGCCAAGCAGGGCAAACCCCGCAAGGACAATCTCGGGCAGAATGATGTTCAGATCAGCGGATATCATGCGCCAAGTCCTTCTTAATGCGAGGCATCGGCGGTCTGCACAGCGGTGTCAGCCGCCTCCAGCGCCATGTCGTAATTGTCAACGAGAGCAGCCACCGACGGCCCGATCATATCAAGCACCAGCGCCGGATAGACGCCCAAGATCAGGGTCATCGCCACCAGCGGTGCAATGATCCATTTCTCACGCGCGGTCATGTCGGTGATCGCCCTGAGGCTTTCTTTGATCAGGTCACCCATCACCACGCGGCGATAGAGCCACAGCGCATAGGCCGCCGAGAAGATCACACCCGTGGTCGCCACAGCAGCCACCCAAGTGTTCACTTGGAAGGTCGCCATCAGCGTCAGGAATTCCCCCACAAAACCGGATGTGCCCGGCAGACCCACGTTCGCCATGGTGAAGAACATAAAGACCAGCGCATAGGCAGGCATCCGGTTCACCAGACCACCATAGGCGTCGATGTCACGGGTGTGCATCCGGTCATAGATCACGCCAACGCTGAGGAAGAGCGCGCCGGAAATGAAACCGTGGCTGATCATCTGGAAAATTGCACCATCAACACCCTGCTGGTTCGCAGCAAAGATGCCCATCGTGACGAAACCCATGTGTGCGACCGAGGAATAAGCGATCAGCTTTTTCATGTCCTGCTGCACCAGCGCCACCAGCGAGGTGTAGACAATGGCAATCGCAGACATCCACAGGATCAGCGGGGTCATCACCTCTGACCCTACGGGGAACATCGGCAGGCTAAAGCGTAGGAAGCCGTAGCCGCCCATTTTCAGCAAGATCGCCGCCAGCACCACGGAACCCGCCGTCGGGGCCTGAACGTGCGCATCGGGCAGCCAAGTGTGGACCGGCCACATCGGCATCTTGACCGCGAAGCTGGCGAAGAAGGCCAGGAACATCAGCGTTTGCATGCCGCCGACGATCTGAATGCCCAGAAGCTCAAAGTTATCGGAGGCGAAGTTATGTGTCAGCAGGCTAACCTCGCAGCCGCCGATGCAGGTCGTGCCCGCCTCAGTAAACATCGCAACCATCGCCACCAGCATCAGCACCGAGCCGAGGAAGGTGTAAAGGAAGAACTTGAAGCTCGCGTAGATACGCTCTTTCCCGCCCCAGATGCCGATGATCAGGAACATCGGGATCAGACCCGCCTCAAAGAAGAGGTAAAAGAGCACCAGATCCAGCGCCATGAACACGCCGAGCATCAGCGTTTCCAAGAGCAGGAAGGCGATCATGTATTCCTTAACGCGATGCTCGACATTCCAGCTTGCCGCGATAACCAGCGGCATCATGAAGGTGGTCAGCATAACGAAAAGGATCGAAATCCCGTCGACGCCAAGGCGGTACTTCAGACCCAGAAGCCAGTCGGCCTCATCCACGAATTGGAAGTCGGTGTTGGACGGATCGAACTCGAACAGCACGAAAAGCGAGATCAGGAAGGTGACCGTCGTGGTGATGAAGGCCAACCATTTTGCATTCCGCCCGGCGGCGGCATCGTCACCGCGCAGGAACACCGCAAGGATCAACGCTGCGAAGGCCGGAATGAATGTGATGATTGAAAGCAGATGCGTATCCATCAGTTCGCTCCTCCGCTCATCGTCATCCATGTCACCAGAACGGCAATGCCGATCACCATGGCGAAGGCATAGGTGAAGATATAGCCCGTCTGTACCTTACCCGCGAGGCGGGTGAAGAAGGGGATGATGCCCATGGCGATGCCATTCAGCGTGCCATCGATCACATTGCCATCGCCGCGTTTCCACAGGAACCGGCCGATCGTTTTGGCGGGACGCACGAAAATCACGTCGTAAACCTCATCAAAGTACCATTTGTTTTTCAGAAACAGGTAAAGCGGGCGTTGGTTCGCCGCCAGCCGTCCGGGGACGGTTGGGCTCCAGATATAGAACCACAGGGCCATGACCAACCCGGCCAGCATCGCGATGAAAGGCGAGACCTTGACCCATGTCGGGGCAGCATGCGCGTCATCCAGCACATGGTTGTCGGGCGCAAAGTAAAGCGCCCCCTCGCCCGGCGCACCGCCAAAGGCTTCGTGATGCGCGCCCTCGTCTTGGTGGCCTTCGACCAGCGCCTCGGCTCCGTGGTCGCCGTCAACCGGGCCGGTGGCACCGTGGTCATCCTCGGCTCCTTCGACATGATCGTCGCCGCCTTCGGCCATTTCTGCCATCGGAATGCCGTAGAATTTGCCAACTTGATCGGCATGGCCAAAGAAGCTGCCGTACCAGACCATCCCGGCAAAGACCGAGCCGAGCGCCAGAACGCCAAGCGGGATCAGCATGACCATCGGGCTTTCATGCGCATGCTCATGCGTGTGCTTGTTGCCACGCGGCTTGCCAAAGAAGGTCAGGAAAATCAGGCGCCAGCTGTAGAAGCTCGTCATCGCCGCTGCGATCACCAGCATCCAGAAGCCATACATTGACCCACCGCCCCAAGCGCTCTCGATGATCGCGTCTTTCGACAGGAAGCCCGCGAAACCGATATGCGTCAGCGGGATGCCAACACCGGTGATCGCCAGCGTGCCGATCATCATCGCCCAGAAGGTGTAGGGGATCTTTTTACGCAGACCGCCGTAGTTGGTCATGTCTTGCTCGTGGTGCATCGCGTGAATGACCGAGCCCGCGCCCAAGAACAGCATCGCCTTAAAGAAAGCGTGGGTAAACAGATGGAACATCGCCGCCGAATACATGCCAACGCCAGCCGCCACGAACATATAGCCAAGCTGCGACATGGTCGAATAGGCGATCACACGTTTGATGTCGGTCTGCACAAGACCGATGGTCGCCGCGACAAAGGCGGTGGTGGCACCGATCACGGTGACGAATGCCATCGCTTCGGGTGCGAATTCCATCACCGGCGACATGCGGCAGACGAGGAAGACACCCGCAGTGACCATCGTCGCCGCGTGGATCAGAGCCGACACAGGTGTCGGACCTTCCATTGCGTCGGGCAGCCAAGTGTGCAGGAACAATTGCGCCGACTTACCCATCGCGCCGAGGAACAGTAGGAAGGCGATCAGGTTCGCCGCGTTCCAATCGTTCCACAGGAAAGTCACCGTCTGCTCGGCCAAGTCGGGCGCTGCGGCAAAGATATCATCAAAGCGGATCGAATCTGTCAGCATATAGAGGCCAAAGATGCCCAGCAGGAAAGCAAAGTCCCCCACCCGGTTGACGACAAAGGCTTTCATCGCGGCGGCATTGGCCGAAGGCTTGCGGAAGTAGAAACCGATCAGCAGGTAGGAGGCGACACCAACGCCCTCCCAACCGAAGAACATCTGCACGAGGTTGTCCGCTGTCACCAGCATCAACATCGCGAAGGTAAAGAACGACAGATAAGCGAAGAACCGGGGGCGATAGCTTTCGTTATCGCGGAAGTTCTCATCGTGCGCCATGTAGCCGAAAGAGTAGAGATGCACGAGGCTCGATACCGTGGTGATGACGATCAGCATCAGCGCGGTCAAACGGTCCATGCGGATCGCCCAATCGGTGCTGAGAGTGCCACTTTCGATAAAGCGCAGGATCTGGATTTGCTCGGTCGGGCCGTCCAGCGTTAGGAAAACCACCCAAGACAGGAAGGCGGCGAGGAACAAAAGCCCCGTGGCGACCCACTGGGCGGCCTTCTCACCGATGATTTTCCAGCCGAAACCGCAGAGGATGGCACCTACAAGCGGGGCGAATAGGATTGTGGTTTCCATTGCCTCAGCCCTTCATCACGTTGACATCTTCCACCGCGATCGAGCCACGGTTGCGGAAGAAACAGACCAGAATGGCGAGGCCGATGGCAGCCTCCGCCGCAGCGACGGTGAGCACGAAAAGTGTGAACACCTGCCCCGTCAAATCACCAAGGAAACTGGAGAAGGCAACGAGGTTGATGTTCACCGCGAGCAGCATCAATTCGATGCTCATCAGCAGGATGATCACGTTCTTGCGGTTCAGGAATAGCCCGAAGATGCCGATGACAAACAGCGTCGCCGCCACTGTCAGGTAATGCTCAAGTCCGATCATGTCGTCCCTTACGTTCCCGCCCTTTGATGGGCTTTGGTCGCGCCCCATTTGATGGGGCTTTTAGTATCACTTTGCCCCGGCTGCCACCGGGATTGCCGAAGCTTTAGCCGATAAAGCTGTAGCCGCCGAAAAACACGACGATCAACACCACGACCAGTACCACGATTGTTGTTCTCGACATTTCGACGTTCCTTTTCTCTTTGGTTCAGCCGTTTTCTTTCAAAGAAAACGGCCACGGAATTTTCAAAAAATCCCGGTGTTTACAGGCCCTGCCCCGACTTCACGTCGCGCAGCTCCATCGCTTTGGCCGGGTCGCGCATCATCTGGGCCACCACGTCTTGGCGTTTCACGTCCTTGCGATGCCGCAGTGTCAGCACGATTGCCCCGATCATCGCCACCAGCAGGATCAGACCCGCCAGTTGGAACAGGAGGAAGTAGCGATCATACAGCAGCAGGCCGAGGGCTTCGGTGTTGAAACGGGTGGGATCAATCGCATTGGCGCGCAGGCTCTCGGCCGCTTCGCTCTGCTCCCATGCGCCAAAAGCCATGACGAATTGCATCAAGATCACCAGCGCAATCAACAGCGCCAGCGGCATATAGCGCGCCATCTCGGCCTTAAGCTCGGCGAAGTCCACGTCGAGCATCATGACGACGAAGAGGAACAGCACCGCCACCGCGCCGACGTAGACGATGACCAGCAGCATCGCCACGAACTCCGCCCCCAGCAGCACGAAAAGCCCCGCCGCCGACAGGAACGACAGGATCAGCCAAAGCACCGAATGCACCGGGTTGCGGCTGATCACCGTAAACAGCCCGCCGGTGATGACGCTGATCGCGAAGAGGTAAAATGAAAAGACCGTCATGCGCCGTCTTCCTTCTTGGTATCTTTTTCATCGTCTAAGACCGATTGCGCCAGCTCCAAGGCCCGGGTCATCGCGGGAAGCCCAGCAAAAACCGACATCTGGCTGATCGTCTCGACGATATGTTGTTTCGTGGCTCCCGCCTCACGCGCGTGGCGCACGGTTTGGCGGAGGGCCATATCATTCTGCGCGCCCTGCATGGTCAACCCGGCGAGGGTCAGAAGCAGCCGCGTCCGCGCGTCCAGCCCGCCCTTGTTCACCGTGTCGCCGAACCAGAAGTCCATCATGTCCTTCGGCATGGTGCCCATCATCGCCTCGAACCCTTTGGGCGAAAAAGCATCCATCGCAGGAAAGGCTTTCGCCATTTCCTGCGCCTGCTTCATCATCGCATCAAAAGGGTTCTTGGGATCACTCATCGGTAAGGTGCGTCCATCTCAAGGTTGCGGGCAATCTCGGCTTCCCAGCGTTCGCCGTTGTCCAAAAGCTTGGCCTTGTCGTAATACAGCTCTTCGCGGGTCTCGGTCGAGAATTCGAAGTTCGGCCCTTCGACAATCGCGTCCACCGGACATGCTTCCTGACAGAAACCGCAGTAGATGCATTTGGTCATGTCGATGTCATAGCGCGTGGTGCGGCGGCTGCCGTCCTCACGTGCTTCGGCGTCGATGGTGATGGCCTGTGCGGGGCAGATCGCTTCGCACAATTTACACGCGATGCAACGCTCTTCGCCATTGGGATAACGGCGCAGCGCGTGTTCGCCGCGGAAACGGGGCGACAGAGGCCCCTTTTCATGCGGGTAGTTCAGCGTCGTTTTTGGCGCAAAGAAATAGCGCATCCCCAGCATGAACGCCTTGGCGTAATCTGCCAGCAGGAAATATTTCGCGGCGCGGGTGTAGTCAGTCGTCGCCATATCAGCCCCCTACGGTCCAGCGGGCGTAGATGCCCCAGAACCAATCGAATTTTGCAGCGAATGCCACGAAGACCACCCAGAACAGCGAGAACGGTAGGAAGACTTTCCAACCCAGCCGCATCAGCTGGTCATAGCGGTAGCGCGGCGTGATTGCCTTCACCATGGCGAACATGAAGAAGACCATCAGCATTTTGATGAACATCCAGAAGAAGCCATCGGGCAGGAACGGCACCGGCGACAGCCAGCCGCCGAAGAACATCAGCGACACCAGCGCGCACATCAGCACCACCGCCACCAACTCGCCGATCATAAAGAGCAGGAAGGGCGTGGAGGAATATTCCACCTGATAGCCCGCCACCAGTTCCGATTCCGCTTCCGGCAGGTCAAAGGGTGGGCGGTTGGTTTCCGCCAGCGCCGAGATGAAGAACAGGATCAGCATCGGGAAGTGCGGCAGGAAGTACCAGTTGAACAGCCCCCAGTCGCCGTCCTGTGCTGCCACGATGGACGAGAAGTTCATCGACCCGGTGGAGAGGATCACCCCGATGATGATCAGACCGATCGAGACTTCGTAAGAGATCATCTGCGCCGCGGAGCGCAGCGAGCCCAAAAAAGGATATTTCGAGTTCGACGCCCAACCGCCCATGATCACGCCGTAAACCTCGAGCGAGGAGACGGCGAAGACATAGAGGATCGCCACGTTGATGTCCGACAGGATCCAGCCTTCGTTAAAGGGGATCACCGCCCAAGCGATCATCGCCATGACAAAAGAAATCATCGGCGCAAGGAAAAAGACCCCCTTGTCTGCGCCTGCCGGGACCACCACTTCCTTAACGATATATTTAAGGAAGTCGGCAAAACTCTGAAGCAGGCCGAAGACGCCCACCACGTTGGGACCACGGCGCATCATCACGGCGGCCCAGATCTTACGGTCAGCATACATGAGGAAGGCCAGCGCCAGCAGCAACGGCACCACCAGCAGCAACACCTGCCCAACCGTCAGCAGGCCGATCCCCAGATAGGTGTTGTAAAAGAAATCAGCCATAAGTCCTCACACCGTCGGAATGCCGCGTTCCGCGCATTGAAACGCGGTCACTTCGGCATCAATTGTCTTCAAGCCTTTCGGCAGGCTCGGCGAGATTGTGTAAACAGCATCTGCCCGCCATATGCCACCCTCTTCGGTCACATTTGTCCGCACATGACGCGCAAAACCGTAGCCTCGGATCAGCGTGTATTGCGCTGCAGCACATTCGGCGTAATCCGACACGTCTTGGTTCGACAGCGCCTTGGTCATCGCCACGTTGAACTGCACCAAATCACCATCCAAAAGCTGGGTTTCCACCCCCTTGTAGTCGGGGATGAAATCCTCGGCCACTGGTACCTGCGGTTCGCAGGCCGCCAGCAGCATCAAGGGGGCCAGTGCCATTGTTCTCACTCCGCCGCCATCGGCTTGGCCCGGCGCGCGGCAGCCAAGGCCGATAGTTCCGCCATCAACTGGCTGGCCCGTGCGATCGGGTTGGAGAGATAGAAGTCGCGTACCGTCGGCGCGAAGGACGCATCACCCAGCTTACCAGCAGGCAGCGCGGCCCATTCGTTTTCCGGCACCTGATCCACATTCGCCAGATGCGGCACGGCCTCGGTCAACTTGCTGCGCAACTGCGCAATGGAATCATAACCCAATTGCGCGCCTAACTCAGCCGAGAGCGCTCGAAGAATCGCCCAGTTTTCTTTGGCCTGACCCGGGGCAAACCCGGCACGCTGCGCCAATTGCGGACGGCCTTCGGTGTTGACGAACAGACCCGGCTCTTCGGTATAGGCGGCACCCGGCAGGATGATGTCGGCGCGGTGTGCGCCGCGGTCGCCATGGCTGCCTTGATAGATCACGAAGGGCCCAGAACCGATTTCGACTTCGTCCGCGCCGAGGTTATAGATCACCTCCGCCGCGTTCACGTCGTCCATGCCGTTTTCAGCCGTGGCACCGATGTCCATCGCGCCGACACGCGACGCTGCGGTGTGCAGGACCATCAGCTTGCTCTTTGTCTTTTCGGCCAGTTCCATCGCTTTCGCCAGAACCGCAGCGCCATCCGCTTCGCGCAGGGCACCTTGGCCGACCACAACCACCGAAGGCTGCTCTAGCACTTCGTCGAAATCGCTGCCCATCAGTTTGTCGAGGGTTGCGCGGTCATTGCCCAGATGATGATGCGGGTACGTCAGATCAGCGACTTCGCCGATCAAGCCGACCTCTGCGCCATTGCTCCACGCCTTGCGGATGCGCGCGTTAAGCACTGGCGCTTCAACTGCTGGGTTACAGCCGATCAGTTGGATCATCTTGGCGTTATCAAGGTCTTCGATCCGCGCGTTGCCGACATAGCCGAAGCGATTGCCTGCAGGCAGCTTCGCCCCATCGGTGCGGCATTCGACGACACCGCCCTGCCCTTCGATCAGTTCTTTCAGCGCAAACGCCGCTTCGACCGAGGACAGATCACCGACGAGACCGGCAAGCTTCTTGCCCTTCATCGCGGCAGCGGCGGCATTCAGCGCCTCGGGCCAGCTCGCTTTGCGCAGCTTGCCGTTCTCTCGGATGTAGGGTGTGTCCAGGCGCTGGCGGCGCAGACCGTCCCAGACAAAACGGGTTTTGTCGGAAATCCACTCTTCGTTCACGCCATCATGGTTGCGCGGCAAAAAGCGCATGACTTCGCGGCCCTTGGTATCGACCCGAATGTTCGAGCCAAGCGCATCCATCACATCGATGCTCTCGGTCTTGCTGAGTTCCCAAGGCCGCGCGGTGAAGGCGTAGGGCTTGCTCACCAGCGCGCCGACAGGGCACAGATCGATGATGTTGCCCGACAGGTTGCTGTCGATCAGTGAGCCAAGATAGGTCGTGATCTCGGCATCCTCGCCACGGCCGGTCTGGCCCATGACATGCTGTCCCGCGACCTCGGTCGTGAAACGCACGCAGCGGGTGCAAGAAATGCAGCGGGTCATGTGAGTCTCGACCAGCGGGCCGAGATCGAGGTCTTCGGTCGCCCGCTTTGGCTCGCGGTAGCGCGAGAAATCGACGCCGTAGGCCATCGCCTGATCCTGAAGATCACACTCACCGCCCTGATCGCAGATCGGGCAATCCAGCGGGTGGTTGATTAGCAAGAACTCCATCACCCCTTCGCGGGCCTTTTTGACCATCGGCGAGTTGGTTTTCACGACCGGCGGCTGGCCCTCGGGGCCGGGGCGCAGGTCGCGCACCTGCATGGCGCAAGAGGCGGCGGGCTTGGGCGGCCCGCCGACGACTTCCACAAGACACATCCGGCAGTTACCGGCGATCGACAGACGTTCGTGGTAACAGAAACGCGGCACCTCGACGCCGACCTGCTCGCAGGCCTGAATGAGCGTCATCGCCCCTTCGACTTCGACTTCTTTACCGTCGATGATGATCTTGCGGATATCGCTCATAAGCTCACTTTGCCTTCAGTAACGAACCGATCCGGCTCGATTTTTGAATCTCTTCGCGTCCAAGCGCACAATAGCTTTGCGGGTCCGAAGTATCGACCCCCTTCGCCTTGAAAAACGCGGCCCCGCGCGCTTTCATCCGTGCTTTTTCGGCGTCACTATCGATATAGGCGTCGATCTCGGCGTCGGAGTAACCCAGATCGCCTGCCTTGCCCTTCAAGTCCCATGCCATCTTGATCGCGCGCAGCATCCGTGCGCTGATGTCGGGGCAGTTTTTGCGGATGATGTCGGCCACGCCAATATCCAACAGCGCGTCATCAATCGCGGCCACGTCACGCAATGGCGGTTTGGCGGCGACCGGTGTCACGGTGGCGGCGGTCAGGCTCAGGCCCATCACGGCGATCATCAGGGTGCGCATATCAATTCTCCTTCATGCAGCGGGCCGGAACGGCCCGTCTGACAGATGGAGTTCGGGGTGCGTGATATTCAATATCACCGCCCTTACAGGCCGTGGCCCCGCGATATGTTGCCGACGCGATCACTGTGGGCAGCGGCCCTGAAAGGTTACCGCACCACCATCAAGCCGCAGCGTGCCTGTCGGCGCGTCGGGGCCAAAGGTCCATTCGATGTCCGAGTTGCCGTAGTTGCCGACGCAGTATTTCACCGCCTCATAACGTGCCGCCGCGCGGGCACCGTCAATTGACTTGCCGGCATCTTTCACGGTCACTTGAAACACATCGCGCTGGCCATCAACCTTGCGCAGTTTGGTGCTGAAATAGTGACCGTCAAAAGCCACACGCTCACCATCATTGGCACAGCCCGCCAGCAGGGCGCTCACCGTCAAAAGCGTCAAAGCATATTTCATAGACCTACTCCGCTGCGCCCCGCGCCCGGCCCTGCCGAACGCTTCGCGCCTGTTATGGAACGGACGCGTCAAACGCGCGCCCGCTATCGCCCCTACTGAGCCAAGCGTCAAGCCACCGGCCCGGCGCATTGCACAGTTTTACTCCGCCGCGACCGCGCTGACACGGCCTGTGCGCTTGTGTTTGATCCGGTCTTCGATCTCATCCCGGAAATGGCGGATCAGACCTTGGATCGGCCAGGCCGCCGCATCGCCGAGCGCGCAGATCGTGTGGCCTTCGACCTGTTTGGTCACGTCGAGCAGCATGTCGATCTCTTCGGGCTCTGCATCGCCCGAGACCAGACGGTCCATCACGCGCATCATCCAACCGGTGCCTTCGCGGCAGGGGGTGCACTGGCCGCAGCTTTCGTGTTTGTAGAACTTCGACAAACGCCAGATCGCTTTGATCACGTCGGTCGAATTGTCCATCACGATCACCGCTGCCGTGCCGAGGCCGGAGCGTTGTTCGCGCAGATAATCAAAATCCATGATCGCGTCGCGCATGTCTTTGCCGGGGATCAGCGGTACCGAAGACCCACCGGGGATAACGGCCTTGAGGTTCTCCCAACCGCCGCGAATGCCGCCGCAGTGTTTTTCGATCAGCTCTTCAAAACCGATGCTCATCGCTTCTTCGACAACGCAAGGGTTATTGACGTGGCCCGAGATCGCGAACAGCTTGGTGCCCGCGTTGTTGGCGCGGCCAAAGCCTGCGAACCACTCCGGCCCGCGCCGCAGAATGGTCGGCACCACGGCGATGGATTCGACGTTGTTCACGGTCGTCGGGCAGCCATAAAGACCCGCGCCCGCCGGGAACGGCGGCTTCATGCGCGGCATGCCCTTTTTGCCTTCGAGGCTTTCCAGAAGGGCTGTTTCCTCACCACAGATATAGGCACCCGCACCGTGGTGCAGATAGATATCGAAGTCCCAGCCGGATTTAGAGGCGTTCTTGCCCACCAGACCAGCCTCATAGGCTTCATCAATCGCAGTCTGCAGCGCTTCACGCTCACGGATATATTCGCCGCGCAGGTAGATATAGCAGGCGTGCGCATTCATCGCGAAAGACGCGATCAGACAACCTTCGATCAGCGTATGCGGATCGTGGCGCATGATCTCGCGGTCTTTGCAGGTGCCCGGCTCGGATTCGTCGGCGTTGACCACCAGATAGGCCGGGCGGCCATCGCTTTCCTTGGGCATGAAGGACCATTTCAGACCCGTCGGGAAGCCCGCACCGCCCCGGCCGCGCAGGCCAGACGCCTTCATCTGATCCACGATCCAGTCGCGGCCCTTTTGAATGATCCCGGCCGTGCCATCCCAATGACCGCGCGACTGCGCGCCTTTCAGGGTGCGGTCATGCATGCCGTAGATATTGGTAAAAATGCGGTCTTTGTCCTGAAGCATGATGCCTACCTTTGGTTCTCACGGCTGGCCCGGCGGGCCTGCCACATTTGATATATCACGACCATCGCCCAGAAAAGCGCGGCCAGCGCAGCAAAATCGAAGAGCAGCGCATAACGCCCCGGCAGGCCAAGCGCCGGGCCAGCCCATTGTATGGTCAGCCACAGGCACATGGTCACGGCAATGACCAGCCCTGCGGTGCGGCCCTTGCGGGCAAGCGCTCTGTCTTCGGCTTCGCTCATGTCTCTCGTCGCTCCGTCAAACCTTGGCCTTGCCATCGTTGGCAAGTGCTTTGGCCTGACCGATCCAATCATCACGTTGAATGCGGCCCTTGAACCGCAGACGGGCGTCAACCCATTCGATTTCATCACCCTGAAGCGCGGCAAGCTGATCAAAGTGGTAGATGCCCAGTTCATTCAGGGTCTGTTCCAACTTTGGCCCAATGCCACCAATACGCTTAAGGTCGTCCGCCCCATCGGCGCGTGGCGCGTCCAGCAGCGCAGGCTTGCCATCAGCAGAGGTTTCAACCGGGCCTGCCACGGGCGCGGCAGTTGACGTGGACGTGGCTTCCGGTACAACCGCTGCTTCGGGGGTTTCCACAGCTGCTGGCGCTTCATCTGCCTTTTCAACCTGTTCCGGCGCGGCCTCAACCGCGGCGGTATCGGCAACCGGCGCGCTAGGCGTCTCTTGGGCCGTTTCGGCTTCAGGCTCAACAGGTGCGCTTGCCTTGCGTGCGGCACCAATTCCCGCATCCCCCGCCGGGACATTGCCAACAGCTGACGAAACGCTGCCCGATGCGGTGGGCGCCGCTGCGACAGATGCGGCCGCCGCACTACGCGTGTTGTCTTGGGGCGCAGCTGCGGGGACGTCTTTGCACAGCAATGTCATCGCAAGATAACCTACGATCACCGCCACCAGCACACCGGCCAGAATGGACATCAACAGCCCCCAGATGCCGAAGGCCAACAACAAGAATGCCACCAGCAAACCGACACCAGCAGCCAGCCACCAGCAACGCTTGGAGCAGGCCTCTCGTTCAGAAATATCCGTCATGACTGTCCTTCTCTCCCTTGATGCGGGCGATGCGGCTTATGGCTCTGCGGGGTGGTGTGGGTGCCGTCCTTGGCCCGTTGTTAATCTCCGTTTTATTCTTCTGCGAGGCGCGCGGCCTGCTCTACCCAGTTGTCGCGGCTGACGCGGCCTTTGAACCCTTCGAGGTTCTGGTCGACCCAAGCGACCTCCTCGGGGCCCCATTGGGCGATCTGGTCAAAGTGGTAAAAGCCCATGCCGTTGAGCATCTGCTCCAGCTTCGGACCGACGCCTTTGATCTTTTTCAGATCATCCGCCCCGCCCTCACGCGGGCCGCCCAACTGGCTTGGCTTAGTGCCGGGTGTGGCGGGCGCGCTGGTCTCGGCTTTGGCAGCATCAGCGGTTTCACCTTCCGGGTCCCGCTTAGAGCGCGGCTTGCTCTTCGAAGTGGCCTCTGCCTCCTGCTCGGTCACGCCGGTCTTGTCGGCGCTCTCGCCTTCTGCTGGACGCGGCTCTTCGGCTTCGACCTCTTCCACAGTTTCTGGTTTTGGTGCCTCGGGCTGGTTCCGCCACGGGGTCAGCAGCGCCACTTCCGTGCCGTCGATACGCTTCACCGTATCACCGATGTCCACCGCAGCCTGCGCGCTGGCATTGTACTGCGTGCGCCCGCTTTCGTGGTCCGTGAGGCTGGTCAACCCGCCCAAAGGCTCTGACGCATAGCGCCCGTTCTGCGGGCCGGGCACCGGCACGCGCCCGTCGCTCAACTCATCAAGGATTTCGTTCAGCCGCGCGGTGGTCAGGTCTTCGTAATAGTCCTTGCCGATCTGAGCCATGGGCGCGTTGGAGCACGCGCCAAGGCATTCGACTTCTTCCCACGAAAAACGCCCATCCGCTGACAACTCATGCGGTTTGTTGGCGATACGCTCTTTGCAGACAGCGACCAAATCTTCGGCCCCGCAGATCATGCAGGACGTGGTGCCGCAAACTTGGATATGGGCCACGGAACCAACGGGTTGCAGCTGAAACATGAAGTAGAACGTCGCCACTTCCAGCCCGCGGATATAGGCCATGCCCAGCATTTCCGAGACATGTTCAATCGCCGCACGGGTCAGCCAACCCTCTTGCTCCTGCGCGCGCCACAGCAGTGGAATGATCGCGCTGGCCTGACGGCCCTCGGGGTATTTGGTGATCTGCGCTTCGGCCCATTCTTGGTTGGCGGGCGTGAAGGCAAAACTGTCGGGCTGGTCAGGGTGTAGACGGCGGAGCATTAGTTCGAACCTATGGTCAGGCGGAGGCCAATGATGCCCCCGGCGTAAATTTCTTCAAAACGGAGCGAGACGACCGGCATCACCGGTCAATCTCTCCAAAGACGACGTCCATCGTACCGATGATCGCGGCCACGTCGGCAAGTTGGTGACCGCTGGCCACATGGTCCATCGCCTGCAAGTGCAAGAAACCGGGCGCACGGATTTTGGAGCGGTAAGGTTTGTTGGAGCCATCGGCCACGAGGTAAACGCCAAACTCGCCCTTCGGCGCTTCGACCGCACAATACACTTCGCCCTCGGGCACGTGGAAACCTTCGGTGTAAAGCTTGAAGTGGTGGATCAGGCTTTCCATGTCGGTCTTCATCGCGGTGCGCGACGGCGGGGTGATCTTGCCACGGGCGAGGATGTCGCCCTGCCCTTCGGGGGCGCGCAATTTCTCAATCGCCTGCTGGATGATGTAGGTCGACTGGCGCATCTCTTCCATGCGGCAGAGGTAACGGTCAAAGCAGTCGCCATTCTTGCCCACGGGGATTTGGAAGTCGAATTCGTCATAGCATTCATAGGGTTGCGAACGCCGCAGATCCCAAGCCAACCCGGAACCGCGCACCATGACACCGCTGAAACCGTAATCGAGAATTTCCTGCTCGGATATGATGCCGATGTCGACGTTTCGCTGCTTAAAGATCCGGTTCTCGGTCAGCAGTTCGTCAATATCGACCATGAATTTGGTCAGGAATTGCGCGCACCATGTTTCGATATCGTCCAGCAGCGCTGGCGGCAGGTCTTGGTGTACACCGCCGGGGCGGAAATAGGCCGCGTGCAGGCGTGCACCACAGGCCCGCTCGTAAAAGATCATCAGGCTTTCACGCTCTTCAAAACCCCAAAGCGGCGGCGTCAGGGCGCCGACGTCAAGCGCCTGTGTGGTGATGTTCAATAGGTGGTTCAGGATGCGGCCAATTTCGCAGAACAGCACACGGATCAGCGAGGCGCGGCGGGGCACAACGGTGCCGGTCAGCTTTTCAATCGCCAGACACCAAGCGTGCTCTTGGTTCATCGGTGCCACGTAATCCAACCGGTCGAAATACGGCAGGTTTTGCAGGTAAGTGCGGCTTTCCATCAGCTTTTCGGTGCCACGGTGCAGCAGGCCGATATGCGGATCGCACCGTTCTACCACCTCGCCGTCAAGCTCAAGCACCAGACGCAAAACACCGTGCGCGGCAGGGTGTTGCGGGCCGAAGTTGATGTTGAAGTTGCGGATCTTCTGCTCGCCGGACTCAAAGTCGGTCGACCCGTCGTCAAAGGCTTTTGTGCGAATGTCGCCGTCCATTACCGTTTCTCCAGTTCTTGCAGCTTCATGCCCATCCACCACAGCAGGGCAATCGTGCCCAGCGGGATCAGGCAGGCCGCCGCCCAGTATTTGTTAATGCCAAAGAACGGCAGCAGCTTGACCATCGGGATGGCCGTCAGCGCCGAGAGGATCAGCCAGCCCATCCCGCCCATTACTTCGCGTCCTTGCTCACATGACCGTCAGGCGCCGACTTGTCATCGCCGGGCAGGATGTAATCGGCCCCTTCCCAAGGCGACATGAAATCGAACTGGCGGTATTCCTGCACAAGGCTCACCGGTTCATAGACCACGCGCTTGGCGGCTTCGTCATAGCGCACTTCGGTATAGCCCGTCGTCGGGAAGTCCTTGCGCAGCGGGTGGCCGCGGAAACCATAGTCGGTCAGGATGCGGCGCAGGTCTGGGTGGCCGGAAAACAGGATGCCGAACATGTCGAAGACTTCACGCTCGAACCAATCGGCACTGGGGTGCACACCGGTGATCGACGGCACCATATCCTTTTCACGCGCGGTGGCACGCAGGCGGATGCGGTGGTTTTGGTACATCGACAGGAAGTGGTACACCACGTCGAACCGTTTCGCACGGCCGGGATAATCCACCGCCGTAATGTCGACCAAGGTCGAGAAACGGCAGGTCGGGTCGCCCTTAAGGAACTCAACAAGGCCCGCGATATTCGCCAGTGCCACGGACATGTTCAACTCACCCTTGGTGACATCCCATCCCAGCACACAATCGGGCCGCTTGGCTTCGATATAGGCCCCAAGTTCCTGCAGTTGTTCGCTCATCGCAAATCTTCCTTCCACGCGCCGATCAACGCCATCTCACTGTCCCGCGCCTTTGGCGCTACGTCCTTTTGGCCTGCCCCGATCCGGCGCAGGCCCTTGTCTTAGCGCACAATTGTCCCGGTGCGGCGGATTTTACGCTGCAACTGGAGGATACCATAAAGCAGTGCTTCCGCCGTCGGCGGGCAGCCGGGCACATAGACGTCAACCGGCACGATCCGGTCACAGCCGCGCACCACCGAATAGCTGTAGTGGTAATAGCCGCCGCCATTGGCACAGGACCCCATTGAGATCACATAGCGCGGCTCTGGCATCTGGTCGTAGACCTTACGCAGCGCCGGGGCCATTTTGTTGGTCAGCGTGCCCGCCACGATCATCAGATCCGACTGGCGCGGAGAGGCGCGAGGGGCGGTGCCGAAACGCTCAAGGTCATAGCGCGGCATGGAACTGTGCATCATCTCAACCGCGCAGCAGGCCAGACCAAAGGTCATCCAGTGCAAGCTGCCGGTGCGCGCCCAGTTGATGATGTCTTCGGTCGAGGTCAGCAGAAAGCCTTTGTCCTGCAATTCGGCATTCAGGCTTTGTGTGGCAACCTCAGGGTCAGGCCCCGCGCCGTATTGGCCGTAGGCTGCTGGAGCAGACGCACCGGATTTCACCCGCGGGCTTTGGTGGCCATCGCCCATCACCGGGGTGACCAATCCATCATCCTTTACTGCCATTCGAGCGCTCCCTTCTTCCATTCATAGGCAAAGCCCGCCGTCAGCACGCCCAAGAACACCATCATTGACCAAAAGCCCACCATGCTCACCTCTTTGAAGGCCACGGCCCAAGGGAAGAGGAAGGCGATTTCGAGGTCGAAGATGATGAAGAGGATCGACACCAGATAGAAACGCACGTCGAATTTCATCCGCGCGTCGTCAAAAGCGTTGAACCCGCATTCATAGGCCGAGACCTTTTCCGGGTCAGGGTTGCGCACAGCCACCACCACAGCGGCGAGGATCAGCACAAGGCCAAGGCCAATCGCCACGGCCAGAAAAACGAGGATGGGCAGGTATTCCCGCAGCATGTCGTCCAAGGGGATGCTCCTTTCGCGGTGCGCGGCAATCGAAAGGGGTCCGAGCCCCGCGCAGACAAACTTGGAATGGGTTTAACTCTGCCGGTGGGTAGGGTCAACGGGCCAAGCCCGCATATTGCTGCCCGCCCCGCTTCAATACCGTCAAATCGTCTGCGCTGCGCGTTAGATCACCCAAGCTGCCTTGCGCTTGTCGAAAAATGCACCGATTCCTTCGGCTGCTTCTTCGGTTTCCCAGCGTGCGGCCAGCGCATCGATGGACAGTTTTACCGCCTCGGGTGTGGCGATTCCGCCTAAGTCCTGCGCGAGCTTCTTGGCTGCCGCAACGGCACCTGGTGCGCAAGAGAGATAGGGCACGACTTCGGCCTCAATCGCCGCGTCGAGTTCGTCGGCCGGAACGGCACGGGCGAGCAGCCCCAGATCAACGGCCTCTGCCGCGCCAAATAGCCGCGCAGACATAAAGACCCGCCGCGCCCGCCCCTCGCCCATCCGCGCCAGAACGTAAGGCCCGATTGTCGCCGGGATGATGCCAAGGCGTGTCTCGGTGAACCCCATCTTGAGGGTATCTACCCCCACGGCCACGTCACAAACAGAAGCCATACCAACCCCGCCGCCAAAGGCATTGCCTTGCAGTTTGCCGATAACCGGCTTTGGCAATGCGTTGAGCGCGCCCAGCATCGTCGCAAGTTTGCCCGCCTCAGCCGAGCGTGTCTCAGCATCCATATCCGCCTGATCGCGCATCCAGCCCAGATCACCACCCGCGCAAAATGATTTGCCCGCCCCGGTCAGCACCACCACACGCACCGCATCGTCACTGGCCAACTGACCCGCGGCATCGGTGAGGTCCGCCAGCATCTGCGCCGACATGGCATTGTGCTTTTCCGGTCGGTTCAAGGTGAGCGTCGCCACCCCACGCGAGTCGGTTTCAATCGTCAAAGTCTCGTACATGTCAGCCTCGCATTGCCCGCGCCATTTCGGCGGCTTCCAGCACCACCGCCTGATCGACGCCGGTGTCATACCCCAGTGCCGTCAGATGTTCATTCACCGCCTCGGTGGCGACATTGCCCGCCGCGCCGGGCGCATAGGGGCAACCGCCCAAACCGCCAACCGCCGCGTCAAAGACCCGCACGCCCATCGACAGGGACGCGTCGATATTCGACATCGCCCGACCGTGGGTGTCATGATAATGCCCCGCCAAGCGCCCCACCGGCACCACGTCACGCACTGCTAGCAGCATCCGCGCGATGCTGTCGGGAGTGCCCGCGCCGATGGTGTCGCCAAGGGACACTTCGTAGCAGCCCATCGCGAACAGCTTATCCGCCACCCGCGCCACGTCAGCCGGGGCAACTTTGCCGTCATAAGGGCATTCAACCACGCAAGAGACATAACCCCGGACCGGCATGTCGATATGACGTGCTTCTTCAAGGATCGGCGCGAATCGCTCAAATGCCTCCTCAATACTGGTATTGATGTTCTTCTGACTGAACCCTTCGGAGGCCGAGGCGAAAATCGCGATTTCGTCTGCCTTGGCCGCCACGGCGTCCTCGTAGCCGCGCATGTTGGGGGTCAGCGCGGCATAGCGAACACCCTCAGTGCGGCTAATGCCGCCCAGCACCTCGCCCGAGCCTGCCATTTGCGGCACCCATTTGGGGCTGACGAAACTCGCGCATTCGATCCGCCGAAAGCCTGCGGCGCTGAGCTTGTTCACCAGTGCTACCTTCTCGGCCACCGGTATCTCACGCTTCTCGTTTTGCAGGCCGTCCCGCGGGCCGACCTCGAAAATTTCACATGGTCCAAGGCTCATTGGCCGTTCTCCTCCGCTGTATTGCCCGCCTGCCCGGTCTTACTCAACCGGCCATGGCGCATAGAAATCCTGCGCGTACAACCGCCCCTCCTCGGGCAGTGCTTGTTCAAAGCTGTCACGCTCGGTAATCCGTTCATACCACGCCGCGACCGAGGGGTGGTCATCCAATTTCACGAAATGCCGCGCCATATAGACCGCTTGGCCCACCGAGATGTCAGCGGCTGAGAAACCAGAGGTCAGCAGGTAATCGCGGTTCTCCAGCGGCGTCGACAGACGGGCCTCAAGTGCATCATAGCATTTGGCAATGCGCGCGGCCTCAAGCTTCATTATGATGGGGCTGCGCATCGCATCTTCGCGCAGGGCGATATGCTGCTGGGTCAGCGCTGCTGCGTGCTGGCTGATCGTTTCAGCGAAATTCACCCAAACAAGCCACGCCATCCGGTCCGGGCTGCCGACCGAGCGGCCCATCCGATCAGGGGAGTAGCGTTCGCACAGGTACTGCGTGATCGCCCCCGTCTCAAACATTCGCTCGCCGTCAATCTCTAGCGCAGGCACGCGACCTGCCGGGGAGAGGATCAGATATTCCGGGTCGCGCAGGCTGCGGTCAAAGGCGTGGATTTTGACCTGAAATTCGATGTCATCCAACTCATGCAGCAGCCAGAGGGTGCGCATGGAACGGGTCTGTGGGCAGTGATGAAGTGTAATCATGCCGCATCCTCTGCTTCGGCTGCCAACCGGACAAGAGCGGCCCCCGCCTCAACTTGATCGCCCGGTTGGGCCAGCACTTCGGCCACCACGCCATCCCGCGCGGCCAGCAGCGAATGCTCCATCTTCATTGCTTCCAGCACCGCAAGCCGATCGCCTTTGGTCACGCTTTGGCCGACTTCGGCATCAATCGCGCGCACCAGACCGGGCATCGGTGCCTCGACGATATTGCCATCGCCGTGCGCACCAGCAGCCCGTGCCAGCGGGTCGACTACGTCAAAGACAATGCCGTAGGCATCAAACACCGTGACCACATTACCCGCGACCGAAACTGTCGGCGCGACATGGCCGTCAACCTTCCAACGCCCGCCAATCCGCTCAGCCCGTACCTCGCTGTCACCGACATTCCAAAGTTGCACGTCTTCCGACAGCACCCTGACCTTCAGCAGATGTTCCTCACCGTCACGCGCCAAGGTGACTTGCCGTCGCAAGGGCCGCCAAAGGTTAAACCCCGCTTCTGCCTGCGGCTGATCCAACCCAAGCGCCGCCATTGCCGCCCGCGCGAAATGCCGCGCCGGCACTTCAGGCTGGGTGGTCAGCGCATCAATGTCGCGCGCAATTAACCCGGTATCAACATCACCCTGCGCAAACCCTTCGTGACCCGCCAGCGCACCGAGGAACGCAAGGTTCGTCACCGTGCCGCCAACTTCGCAACCCGCCAGCGCCGCCCGGAGACGAGAGAGCGCCACATCGCGGGTCGGTCCATGGACGATGACCTTGGCAATCATCGGGTCATAGAAAGGGCTGATCGTATCGCCCGCCCGAACGCCGCTGTCGGCGCGGGTCTGGGGGGTGAAGTGTAGATGCGTCAGCGTGCCGGTTGCAGGCAAGAACCCTTTCGGCACATCCTCTGCATAGAGCCGCGCCTCAAAAGCGTGACCGTTGATCGTCAGCGCGTCCTGCGCCTTTGGCAGTGCCTCACCCGCGGCGACACGCAACTGCCATTCGACCAGATCAACGCCCGTGATCAGCTCAGTGACCGGGTGCTCTACCTGCAAACGCGTGTTCATCTCCATGAAAAAGAACCCGTCCGCCGACAGACCGCCTGATCCATCGACGATAAATTCCACCGTCCCCGCTCCGGCATAGCCGATCGCCTCGGCCGCGCGTACCGCAGCATCGCCCATCGCTGTGCGCATCTCTTCGGTCATGCCCGGCGCGGGGGCCTCTTCGATGACCTTTTGATGGCGTCGCTGCAGCGAGCAATCACGCTCAAACAAATGCACCGCGTTCGCGCCATCGCCAAAGACCTGCACTTCGATATGGCGCGGTTTGGTGACAAATTTCTCGACCAGCACATCAGAGTTGCCAAAGGCGGTCTTGGCCTCAGACCTAGCCGAATTGAGCGCCGCTTGAAATTCCGTCGCCTCTTCGACCAGCCGCATGCCCTTGCCGCCACCGCCTGCGACGGCCTTGATCAACACCGGATAACCAATCTTGCCGGCTTCTTCGGCCAGCAATGCGTCATCCTGATCCGCCCCGTGATAGCCCGGCACGACAGGCACGCCCGCCTCGACCATCAGTGCCTTGGCGGCATCTTTCAGCCCCATGGCCCGGATCGCCTTGGCCGAGGGCCCGATGAAGGTCAGGCCCGCGGCCTCAACCGCCTCCACGAAATCGGGGTTCTCACTCAAAAAGCCATAGCCCGGATGGATCGCCTGCGCGCCACTGTCGAGCGCCGCCTGAATGATTACATCGCCCTTGAGGTAACTCTTCGACGGTGCCGAGCCGCCAATATGCACAGCCGCATCCGCCATCTGTACATGTTTCGCCGCCGCGTCCGCATCGGAATATACCGCAACACAGCGCACCCCCATGGCCTGCGCCGTTTCCATTACCCGGCAAGCAATCTCACCCCGGTTCGCAATCAGGATCGTGTCAAACATGCTCTACCCTTTTCATCTCTTACTGGTTCCAAATATGCCCGGGGGGTCTGGGGGGCTGGCCCCCTAGTCGCCGCCCGCGACACATCACATCCGGAACAATCCAAATTTCGTCGGTTCAATCGGTGCATTTAAACTGGCCGTCAGGCTCAGATAGAGCACATCGCGGCTCTTGCGCGGATCAATGATTCCGTCATCCCACAGCCGGGCCGAGGCATAAAGCGGATGGCTCTGCTCCTCGAACATATCAATCGTCGGCTGTTTAAATGCGGTCTCTTCTTCCTCGGTCCAAGTGTCCCCGGCCCGCTCGATCGCGTCGCGTTTGACGGTGGCCAAGACGCCTGCCGCCTGCGCGCCGCCCATGACCGAGATCCGGCTGTTCGGCCAAGACCACAGGAAGCGCGGACGGTAGGCCCGGCCCGACATGCCATAGTTGCCCGCGCCAAAGGAACCGCCGACCAGCATGGTGATCTTGGGCACATTGGTCGTGGCCACTGCCGTCACCATCTTTGCGCCGTGCCGCGCGATGCCCTCGTTCTCGTACTTGCGGCCCACCATGAAGCCGGTGATGTTTTGCAGGAAAACCAGAGGGATATTTCGCTGGCTGCAAAGCTCCACGAAATGCGCGCCTTTCTGGGCGGCCTCCGAGAACAGCACGCCGTTGTTGGCAATGATGCCGATCGGGCAGCCCTTCACATGGGCGAAACCGCAGACCAGCGTCTCGCCAAAGCGGGATTTGAATTCGTCGAAGCGGCTGCCGTCCACCAACCGCATGATTACCTCGCGGATGTCGTAAGGTGTGCGCAAGTCGGCAGGCACCACGCCCAGCATCTCGGCCGGATCATAGGCGGGCTCTTCGGGGCTGGCCCAATCGACCGTTGTGGGTCTAGTTTTGTTAAGCTGCCCCACCGCGCGGCGGGCCAGCGCCAGTGCATGCGCATCATCTTCGGCGAGGTAATCGGCCACGCCGGACAGACGGGTGTGCACGTCTCCGCCCCCGAGGTCTTCGGCAGAAACCACCTCGCCCGTCGCCGCCTTCACCAGCGGCGGACCAGCGAGGAAGATCGTGCCCTGCTCCTTCACGATGATCGTCACGTCAGACATCGCAGGAACATAGGCGCCGCCCGCGGTGCAGGACCCCATGACCACGGCGATCTGAGCGATCCCCTTGGCGCTCATCCGCGCTTGGTTGTAAAAAATCGCGCCGAAATGGTCGCGGTCGGGAAAGACCTCATCTTGGTTCGGCAGGTTCGCCCCGCCCGAGTCCACCAGATAGATGCAGGGCAGATGGTTCGCCTCGGCAATCTCCTGTGCGCGGAGGTGTTTTTTCACCGTCATCGGGTAATAGGTGCCGCCCTTCACGGTGGCATCGTTGCAGACCACCATGACCTCATGGCCCTGTACCCGCCCGATGCCTGCGATCACACCCGCGGCAGGGGCCGCGCCGTCGTAAAGCCCATGTGCCGCCGTGGCGCCGATTTCCAGAAACGGGCTGCCGGGGTCGAGCAGGTTCGCCACCCGCTCTCTGGGGAGCATCTTGCCCCGGCTCTCATGCCGAGCACGGGATTTCTCGCCACCGCCGAGGGCTGCGGCCTCGGCGGCCTCGCGGACCTCGCTCAGCGCCTTCAGATGCGCCATCTCGTTGGCCTTGTAGGCATCCGAGGATGGCAGGGCTTGGGATGTCAGTCTCATGTCACGTCCTCATTTTCTCGCGCCGCCAGACGCTTTAGTTCTTTGCGGATCACCTTGCCGGTGACGGTCATCGGTAGGTCCTCCACGAATGCGATCTCGCGCGGGTAGGAATAGCTTGCGAGCCGGTTCTTGACCCAGTCTTGCAACTCTTTCGCGTCCACCTCAGCGCCGGGTTTCAGCACCACATAGGCTTTCACGATCTCGGTCCTGAGCGCATCGGGTTTGCCGACCACGCCGCAGGTCGCCACGGCGCTATGGGTCAGCAGACAGTCTTCGATCTCAGCCGGGCCGATGCGGTAGCCGGCGGAGGTGATCACATCATCCTCGCGGCCCACAAAGCGCAGATATTCACCCTCCCAGATGCCCCGGTCGCCGGTCAGCATCCAGTCGCCGTGGAACTTCGCTGCCGTCTCCTCGGGCCGGTTCCAGTAGCGCAGCATCATCGAGGGCGCGCCGCGGCGCACGGCCACGTCGCCCTCGGCATCGGTGGGGTAGCCGCCCTCATCCAGCACAGCGATCTCGAACCCCGGCACCGGCTTGCCGATGCAGCCGGGCTGCGCGGGGAAATCCATGCCGCAGCTTGAGGCCACCATGTTGCATTCAGTCTGGCCGTAGAACTCATTGATCTCCAGCCCGAAGGCTTTGCGGCCCCATGCCAGCATCTCGGCGCCCAAAGGCTCGCCGCCGCTGGCGACCGAACGCAGGCCGGGCAAGGACACGTCCGCGGCTTTCAGCATGCGAAGCGCCGTGGGCGGGAAAAAGACATTCTTCACCTCACCGCGTGCAATCACATCGGCGCAGCCTTCGACGGTGAACTTGGGCATCCGTGCGGCCACGACCGGCACGCCAAGTGCCAGCGCAGGCATCGCCACATCGAATAGCCCGCCGATCCATGCCCAATCCGCGGGCGTCCAAAGGCAATCGCCGTCTTTCCCAAGATGATCATGGCTGACCGAAACGCCCGGCAGATGGCCCGAAAGCACCCGATGCCCATGCAGCGCGCCCTTGGGCGTGCCGGTGGTCCCGGAGGTGTAGATCAGCACGGCGGGGTCTTCGGGGCCGACATCGGTGAAATCCACCGAAGCGCCTTCCCCGCCGACCTCTGCCGCGATCCATGGCGTTGCGAGATCACCCAATAGGTCCGCGCCCTCGGCATCGGTCAGCACAATCGCGCAGCCCGAGTCGCCGATACGGCTGGCCAGCGCGTCACGTTTGAACAGCTTGAACAGCGGCACAGAGATCGCGCCGATCTTCCAGATCGCCAGATGCGCCGCCGCGCACCATGGCGATTGGCTGAGCAAGACACCCACGCGGTCACCGGGGGCCACTTCGGCCTTCAGCGCGCGGGCCAGCCCATCGACCATCTCATGCAGCGCGCCATAGCTCACGTCGCGGCGGGCCGCGCCGGTCAGATCAATGATCGCCAAGGCGTCATCGGGCTGCGCCAAACATTGCGCGGCCATGTTGCCCTGCCAGATCGGCCAATCGTCCTGTGTCATATCAGCTTCGATACTCCGGGTTTTCGAAATCAAACCGCGCGCCCGCGTCCCAAGCGTTGCGGTCATTCCCTTTTTGAGGATAGCCGTCTGCCGCTTTCAGCATGCGCGCCAAATGCATTGTGTTCCAAGTCATGATCGTGGTGTTGCGCTGCGTGAATTCGTTGTCGAACCCTGCGCGCTTGCCGTCCACATCATCGCCATAAGACGGCCCCGGCCCTGCTTCGCCAATCCAGCCGCAATCGGCCTGTGGCGGGATAGTGTAGCCAAGGTGGTTCATCGCAAAACCGGTAGTCATGGCGACATGTTTGATGCCGTCCTCGTTCCCGGTGACCACGGTGCCGCCGACCTTTCCATAAAAGACCGACTGGCCCTTGTCGTTCAACTTGCCCGACATGGCATAGAGCCGTTCGATCAGCACCCGGCAGGTGCTGCTTTCCTCACCCAGCCACAGCGGCGTGCCGATAATCAGGATGTCGGCGGCGAGCACCTTTTCCCAGAGCGCGGGCCAGTCGTCGCGGTCCCAGCCGTGTTCGGTCATGTCCGGGTAGACGCCCGGTGGCACTTGATGGTCGAGCAGATAGAGGTGTTCGACGCTCACTCCCTGCGCCTTCATAATGCCCGCGCTGGCGTTCATCAGAAGTTGGGTATGGCTGTCGCCCGGTGTCTTCTTGAGCGAGCAGTTCACATAGAGCGCTTTGAGGTCGGAAAAGTCAGTCATCGCCGAGTTCCTTTTTCAGTTGCTCCAACTCCCGGTCGAGGAAGAAAGAGGTGATGGAGCGGATGATAACCAGCATCAACAAGAAGAGCAGGTCCGCAAAGCGCAGGCTGATCGCGGTGTGGATCACGTCTGACACGATAAAGAGTTCCAGCCCCGCAAGGATGTAGCGCCCTAATTCGATGCGCTCGCGGTTGGTGCGGCGGACCCGGTCTGGACCACTTTTCCCCACTTCGGCAATCGTAACCCCGGTAAGGAAACGTGCAGCCCCAATCAGCAGCAGGACAATTGCGGCAATATCGATCACCGCCGCGAGGATTTCAAAAATCTCGATCAACCAAGGCAGCGCGCCATGCAGCACCCCACCTTCGGTTTCCATTTCGATCAGATTATCCATGCCGGTCCCTCCGTCCCGTTTGGCGATTGCCCTGTGGCACAGTTAATAGGCCGCGCCCAGACGCAACGCCTGCGCCCCCGTCATCCGCATGAGACACGCCAGCGCCGCGGGGCCAGCGCCGGTGCCGCCACCCCACTTACTTCGCTCGTAAGCGCAGGCGGCATCGCGGAACGTAATCCACGCGCGTTGCATGTCACGCAGTGCTTCGGCTTGCTTCGGAAGTTCCGGTTGGTACAGGGTGGCGTCTTCGTCTGCCGCTTTCGCCCCCACCATCCGCGCACGGTAGTTTTCGTTCAACATTCCGTCCCAGAAGCCCAACTCACGGTTCAGACAACCGCCCATGCCATAGGTCGAATAGCCGCCCGGCGCATCCATGCAGACATTCGCGGATAGGCCGATGCATGCCCGCTGGTCGGCAAATTCCTCGGCCCTGGCAAGACAGCCCGCCGTGGCCTCATCGGAAAAGGTGATGTCCTGCGACGCTGCCGGCCCGGCCAATAGCACAACAGCCAACAGCGCGGCGCGCATCACATCGCCCCCATCATCTCACGGCCCACCAGCATGCGGCGGATCTCGGAAGTGCCTGCGCCGATCTCCATCAGCTTGGCATCGCGGAAGATACGGCCCACGGGATTGTCGCTGAGATAGCCCGCGCCGCCCATCGCCTGCACGGCCTGATGCGCCTGCACCATGGCCTGCTCAGAGGCATAGAGACAGCAAGCCGCCGCGTCTTGGCGCGTGACATCGCCCCGGTCGCAGGCCTGTGCCACGCTGTAGACGTAAGCCCGGGCCGAGTTCATCGCGGTGTACATATCCGCCATCTTGCCCTGCATCAGTTGGAAATCCCCGATGCGTTGGCCGAACTGCTTACGCTCGGCCATATAGGGCATGATCTCATCCAGACAGGCAGCCATGATGCCAAGGCCAATGCCGGCCAGCACCACACGCTCGTAATCAAGGCCCGACATTAAAACGCGCACGCCTTTGCCCTCTTCACCGAGGATATTCTCAAACGGCACTTCGCAATCTTCAAAGATCAACTCGGCGGTGTTCGAGCCGCGCATGCCAAGCTTGTCGAAATGGTTCGAGGTCGAAAAACCCTTCATCGACTTCTCGATCAGAAAGGCGGTGATGCCCTTTGAGCCAGCCTCGGGGTCGGTTTTGGCATAGACGACCAGCGTCTCGGCGTCGGGGCCATTGGTGATCCAGTATTTGTTGCCGTTCAGGCGGAAGTGATCGTTCCGCTTTTCGGCATTCAGCTTCATGCTGACCACGTCACTGCCCGCGCCCACTTCGGACATCGCCAGCGCGCCGACATGCTCGCCCGAGCAGAGTTTCGGCAGATACTGCGCCTTTTGCTCTGCCGTGCCGTTCAGCTTGATCTGGTTTACGCAGAGGTTGGAATGCGCACCATAAGACAGCGAGACCGAGGCCGAGGCGCGGGCGATCTCTTCAACCGCGACCGTGTGGGCGACGTAGCCAAGACCGGAGCCGCCAAATTCCTCTTCGACGGTCATGCCCAGCAGGCCCAACTCGCCCATCTCGGTCCAAAGTTCGGCGGGAAACTCATTGGATGTGTCGATCTCAGCGGCCATTGGTTTGACCCGCTCTTGCGCCCAGCGGTGCACCATGTCGCGCAGTGCGCCGACGTCCTCGCCCAGATCGAACTGCATACTTGCGTTAAACACGACTTCTCCCCCGATTTATTGAACGCTTGTTCATTACCTATCGCCCTGCCCGCGATGCGTCAAGCATCAGCACGTGGCGTCACGCGGAACCACGCTGCGCTGGCGCGGGTTGGACCAACAACTGATCAATAACAAAAGTGAGACTGACATGAGCGATGATCTGAAGAAAGAGTTTTGGGATCGACTGGACGATACCCGCGCCGGAATGCTGATGACCCAGACCGCCCGCGCGATCCCGATGACGCATTATATTGACGAAGACGACCGTTCGGCCGCCTTGTGGTTTATCACCGCCAAAGGCACCGATCTGGCGAAATCCGCCGAAGGCCGCGCCGCTGCGGAATACCTGATCGCCAGCAAGGACGAATCCCTTTGGGCACGGATCGACGGCCATGTCTCTGCCGTGACCAACCCGACGGAGTTGGACAAAATCTGGAACGCCATCGCAGGCGCATGGTTTGAGGACGGAAAGCAAGACCCGGATGTGCAACTGATCCGTTTTGATCTGACAGAGGCCGAGGTCTGGGCCACCGACGGCGGATTCAAGTTCCTCTATGAGATCGGAAAGGCCCAACTGACCGGCGAGAAACCCGACATGGGCAAACACGGCACCATTCGTTTCTAAAACGGTCCCGTTTGAAACACGGCACCTACCTCTGACCTGATGATCCGCGCAATTAAAGCGCAATCTTCCAGCGAAAAGGTTAGCGGGACACGCATATCGATCAAACCCGCCAGCACCGCATCGCTGGCGGGCATTTTTTCGACCTCAACATAGCGCCATGTATCATAGCGGCTGGTAAAGCCTACGGGCTCTGCCCTGCCGAACCACTTCAACTCGACACCTCGCGTGGCGCAGCGGGCAATCACCTCTTCCACCTGTGGCGCAGACCGGCCCTTGAGAAGGAATTGGATTGAAGAGCCGACGATATTTTCCGCCTCGGGCCGCTCAATCACCGAAAGCCCCGGCGTATCGCGCAGCCCTGTTTCTATCACCCGATAGCGTTCATTCCAGCGTGCCACCTGTTCCGGCAAGCGCCGCAATTGCGGGCGCAGGATCGCGGCGCGCAGATTGTCCATCCGGCCCGAGATATTGGGCGTCTCATACCGGATCGCCTCAAAAGCCTCCGGCCCCGGCGCGGCGGCGTGGCGGTCATAGAGCATATAGGACCCCGACAGCATGATCGCCCGCGCCGCGACCTCGGCGTCATCGGTGATCAACAAACCGCCTTCGCCCGCGTTCACATGTTTATAGGTCTGACAGGAAAAACAGCCGACTTTGCCTTGGGTGCCCGAAGCCTTGCCGTTCCAAGCCGCCCCCATCGTATGGGCGCAATCCTCAACCACCGCGATGCCATGCTGATCACAAAGCGCCGTCAGCGCGTCCATATCCACCAGATGCCCGCGCATATGGCTTAGAAGCAGCACATCGGCCTGATCCGCTTTGGCAGCCAGATCATCAAGGTCGATCACCAACCGCTCAGTCACGTCGACAAAAACCGGCACCGCCCCGAGCGCTGCAATCGCCCCCGGCACCGGAGCGAGCGTGAAGGCATTGGTCAGCACTCGGTCCCCCGGTTTCACCCCTACGGCCCGCAACGCGGTGGACATCGCATAGCCCCCCGACGCCACAGCGAGGCAATATTTGGAACCCATTATGGCGGCGAATTCTTGCTCCAGCAGCGCCACCTCGGCCACCTCGCCCGGCACGGTATTGTAGCGGTGCAAACGGCCACTGCGCATCACCGCCACCGCCGCCTCAATCGCCTCGTCAGGGATCGGCTCTTGCTGGGTGAAACTGCCGGTGAAGCGCTCGGCCATCAGGCGGCTTTGCCGATAAGCTGCTCAATAAGCCCCGGCAGGTCGACAAAATCATTCAGCAACGCCTCAGGCTCCAGCGCCGCCATATCCTCCCCCGAGGGGCCAAAGGTGACAAGCACACAGGGCACCCCCGCCGCGCGGGCGGTGTTGCGGTCGGTATCACTGTCGCCGATCAAAACGCACTGCGCCGGATCGCCGCCTGCCCGGCGAGCGGTTTCAAAAAGATGTTCCGGATCAGGCTTGCGCACGGCCACACTATCCGCCCCCAACATCGCGCCAAAGGCATCCCGCACGCCGAGCCGGGTGAGCAGCAGCTCCGCCAATGCTTCGGGTTTGTTGGTGCAGATCGCCACACGGTAGCCTGCGGCCTTCAGCGCGGCCACGGCCTCCATCGCGCCGGGGTAGAGGATCGTATGGGTGTCAATTTCGCGTTTATAGGCGTCAAGCAACATCGGATAGTAGCGGTCAATCGTCGCCGCATCATTAGCGCGGCCAAGTTTTTTCATGCCCAACGTGAGCATTGCCCGCCCGCCGCGCAGCGCGGTGCCCGCATCTTCTGCATGGACCAGCACATCGCCCTCGCCCATGTCGCGGAAACAGGCATTGGCGGCGGCGATCAGATCGCCCGAGGTATCGGCCAACGTGCCGTCGAGATCGAAAACGACTGTCTTCATTGGGTACTCCTTGGGCGGAACCCCGCCTTGCAAAATGGCTTCGTGTTGCAGACCGCAACCTAGTTTGATGGGCGGTGGCCTTGCGCCTTTGTGCGAAGCGCGTAAAGAGAATGCAAGCTGAAGGACAAAGAGATTTACATGGATACTGCACTGATCATCCTTGCCGCAGGCAAGGGGACACGGATGAACTCGGACCTGCCGAAGGTGCTGCACCGGGTCGCCTCTGCCCCGTTGCTGGAACACGCTATGGCTGCGGGCGCTATGCTCGCTCCGCGTCATACGGTGGTGGTGGCGGGCCATGGTGCTGATCAGGTGCGTGCGGCGGCCACCCTCTTTGACGAGGATGCGCAGGTGGTCGAGCAGACCGAGCAGCTAGGCACAGCCCATGCGGTGGCCCAGGCCCGCCCGGCGCTGGACGGGTTCGACGGCATGGCGCTGGTGCTCTATGGCGATACCCCTTTCGTCCAACCTGAAACACTCGAAAAGATGCAAGAGGCGCTTGCGAACCATGATGTGGTGGTTCTGGGGTTCGAGGCCGCAGATCCCGCCCGCTATGGCCGGCTGGTGATGCAGGGCGACGCGCTGGAGCGGATCGTCGAATTCAAGGACGCCTCTCCGGAGGAACGCGCCATCACCCTGTGCAACTCTGGCGTCGTGGCCTGTAAATCCGAACTGCTGTTCGATTTGATCGACAAAGTTGGCAACGACAACGCTTCCGAAGAATACTACCTCACCGATATCATCGGCCTCGCCCGCGCCGAGGGGCGCAGTGCGACCGTTGTTACCTGTGCCGAGGCCGAGACGATGGGCGTGAACTCCCGCGCGGACCTCGCTCGGGCCGAGGCTGCGTTCCAATCCCGCGCCCGTGCGCTTTTGATGGAGGACGGCGTGACACTGATCGCGCCTGAAACCGTTTTTCTTGCCCGCGATACCTATATTGGCCGCGACACAGTGGTGGAGCCGAATGTCGTCTTCGGCCCGAATGTCACCGTTGAATCCGGCACCACGATCCGCGCCTTCTCGCACCTCGAGGGTTGCCATGTCTCACGCGGCGGCGTGGTCGGCCCTTACGCCCGCCTGCGCCCCGGCGCGGAACTGGCCGAAGACGTGCGCATCGGCAACTTTGTCGAAGTAAAGAACGCTCAGATCGCCGAAGGGGCCAAAGTGAACCATCTGAGTTACATTGGCGATGCGACCGTTGGCGCGCGGAGCAACATCGGGGCGGGCACGATCACCTGCAATTATGACGGGGTGATGAAACATCACACCACCATCGGCGCGGGCGCATTCATTGGGTCGAACACGATGCTGGTCGCACCCGTCACCATCGGTGACGGGGCCATGACGGGCAGCGGGTCAGTCATCACATCGGACGTGGAACCAGAGGCGCTGGCTCTGTCCCGCGCCCCGCAGGTCGAAAAACCCGGTATGGCGCGCAAAATGTTCGATATTCTAAAGGCCAAGAAGGCGAAAATGCAGAGGGGCAGCTAAAAATGTGTGGAATTGTAGGGGTGCTCGGCAACCACGAAGTTGCGCCTATCCTCGTTGAATCGCTCAAACGTCTTGAATATCGCGGCTACGACAGCGCGGGCATTGCCACGCTGAACGACGGCAAACTCGACCGACGCCGCGCTCTGGGCAAACTGGTGAACCTCTCTGATGCGCTGGTGCATGACCCACTGGCGGGGAAGTCCGGCATCGGTCACACCCGCTGGGCCACCCATGGCGCACCCAGCGTGACCAATGCGCACCCGCACCAAGCCGGGCCCGTGGCCGTGGTACACAACGGGATCATTGAAAACTTCCGCGAACTGCGGGCCGAATTAGCTGAGCATGGCGTGCAGGCGGTCACAGAGACCGACACCGAAACCGTCGCCCTCCTGACCCAACACCACATGGCTCAGGGTGCAGGCCCTATTGAAGCGGCCAAGCAGACCCTTGCTCGGCTTGAGGGTGCCTTCGCGCTGGCCTTCCTTTTCGATGGGCATGAAGACCTGCTTATCGCCGCGCGCAAGGGCTCGCCCCTCGCCATCGGCTACGGTGAAGGCGAAATGTACGTCGGCAGCGACGCAATTGCGCTCGCCCCGCTGACCAACCGCATTGCCTATCTCGAAGAAGGTGACTGCGCCGTGATCACCCGCACCTCGGTCGAAATCACCGATCGAAACGGTACAATCGTCAATCGCGCGATTAAAACTGTGCAAGTTGACAGCACCCGCATCGACAAGGCTGGCCACAAGCATTTCATGGCTAAGGAAATCGCTGAACAGCCCGGCGTGATCGGTGCAGCGATCGGCCATTATCTGACGCCCGAAGGCGAGATCAACATCAGCACACAAGACATTGATTTTTCGCAGTTCGATCGGATCATCATGGTGGCTTGCGGCACCGCGTCTTATGCGTGCCTTACGGCGAAATACTGGTTTGAGCAGATCGCCCGCCTGCCCGTTGAAGTCGATGTGGCATCCGAGTTCCGCTACCGCGAGCCGCCAATCCCGCCGCGTACATTGGCCATTTTTGTCAGCCAGTCAGGAGAGACCGCCGACACGCTCGCCGCGCTGCGGTATTGCGAAGGCAAGGCAGCGCGCATTCTTTCCGTCGTCAACGTACCCGAAAGCTCCATCGCTCGTGAAAGTGACTACGCCCTGCCGATCCATGCCGGCGTCGAAGTTGGGGTCGCCTCGACCAAGGCCTTCACTTGTCAATTGGTCGTCCTGTTTGCGCTGGTACTTAAAGCCGCGCGTGACCGCGAAGCGATCACCGCTGAGACCTTTGCAGATCACATCTCAGGCCTGCGAGGGTTGCCCGCGATCGTCAGCACAGCGCTTGAGCAGAACAACACGATGCAAGAAGCCGCACTTAAACTTTCACACGCGCGCGATGTGCTGTTCTTGGGTCGGGGTCAGATGTACCCCCTCGCACTAGAAGGGGCGCTAAAGCTGAAGGAAATTAGCTACATACACGCCGAAGCTTATGCATCGGGTGAACTGAAGCACGGCCCCATCGCACTGGTGGATGAGCATGTTCCGGTGGTCGTCATGGCCCCCCGCGATGCGCTGTTCGACAAGACCGTCAGCAATATGCAAGAGGTCATGGCCCGAAAGGGCAAGGTGATCTTGATCTCGGATTCCAAAGGTCAGGCCGAAGCTAATGAGGGCGTCTGGTTCAGCATCGAAATGCCCCCAGTTCCCGATGCGCTTGCCCCGATCCTCTATGCCATTCCGGCGCAGTTGCTGGCCTATCACACCGCCGTTGCCAAAGGCACGGATGTCGATCAACCCCGCAATCTGGCGAAATCGGTGACAGTCGAATGATTATTGAAACCGCTCTGGAAGAACTTGAAACGCAGGCCAACCCGGCCCGGGCCGAAGAAATGCGCGCCTATCACAAGGCCGACCGTCGTTACCTTGGGCTAACAAACCCGCAAATCGCCGAACTCACACAGGCTTGGCGCGAGGCGCTTGATGTTGAGGGCCGTGTCGCCCTTGCCGACGGGCTGTGGCAGTCGGACATCTTTGAGGCGCGCGTTGCTGCCGCCAAACTGCTGACCCAAGCACGGCTGCGGCCCGACGATCAGGCAGCTTGGGCGCTAATCGCCAGTTGGACCCCTGATTTTGATAGTTGGGCAATTGCCGATCATGCCAGCATGGCGGCGCAGAAACGTCTGGCGGCTGAGCCCTCCCGCCTTGATGAATTGGAAAGCTGCGTCGCCTCCGACCACCTTTGGACGCGACGTGCGGTGCTGGTGTCGACCCTGCCGTGGACCAAGCAGAACAACCCAAAGCCCGAGGAACTCGACGCGCGCGACCGCATCCTCGGCTGGGCGGCAACAATGGTTCCAGATCACCGCCAGTTCATCCAAAAGGCAATCGGCGCTTGGCTGCGCGACCTGTCGAAACACGACCCCGAGCGGACCCGCGCCTTTATCGCGGCGCATGGGGAAGCGATGAAACCTGTCGCGGTAAAAGAAGCGCTGCGCCTGCTGAAAAAGTCAGAAGGCACAGGCTGATCCCCTAACCTTCGGCCGACACTTCGACCGTAGTAAGGTCCGTCAGCGAGGCGCCGATCAAACGCAAGGCGGGCAGCGACATACGGCTGCCTGCCGTCGATGGCCCCTCGAGTGGGATCAGCGTCACGGCGGCCGATTTACCCGTGGCGGGGTTGGTCACGCGGCCGGGCTGCTCGGATTTCACGAGGGGCGTTTTCAACCACAGCCCCGGCTCTGCCGCGCTGCCAAGGCTGACCACAGTCGTTCCCAAAACAGAACCGGCGCTGGTCGGGGCGCGGGTGGCGGCTTCGCGCTCTGCCGCTGTTGTCGTATCCAGCGCCTCTGCACTGCTGCCGGACGCCGCGATTGGTGCGGCAGTGGGCGCAGGCGCCGCGGCCTCTGCCGATACGGATGCCGTTTCGGGTTGGGCGCGTTCTATCCCAAAACGGTCAGCCAGATTACTACAGCCAGCGGAGGCGGCCACGATGAAAAGCGGGATAATAATACGTGTCATGCCGCCAGACTATCTGCGCCCTACCCCCTTATCAATCGCCCAAATGCCGCTTGCCCCGCAGTGGGCGGAGCATTACCTATAAGGCATGACAGCACCCCTTATTGACCCTTTCATGCGCGCGATCACCTACTTGCGCGTCTCCGTCACCGACCGCTGCGATTTTCGCTGCGTCTACTGCATGTCGGAGAACATGACCTTTCTGCCCAAGAAGGAACTCCTCACGCTGGAGGAGTTGGACCGTTTGTGCAGCAACTTCGTCAATCTGGGCGTTGAGAAACTGCGCATCACCGGCGGGGAGCCTTTGGTGCGGCGCGGGATCATGACCTTCTTTGAAGGGATGAAACGGCATCTCGACAGTGGCGCGCTGAAGGAGCTGACGTTGACCACCAACGGCAGCCAGCTGGAACGCTTCGCCGACGATCTCTATGCCGCCGGGGTGCGCCGGGTAAATGTCTCGCTCGACACGCTAGACGAGCAAAAGTTCGCAGATATCACCCGCTGGGGCCGTCTGCCGCAGGTGCTGCGCGGGATCGATGCGGCGCAACGTGCAGGGCTGAAGATCAAGATCAACGCCGTGGCGCTCAAGGGTTTCAACGAGCCCGAGCTGCCGCGCATCACCGAATGGTGCGCCGAGCGTGGGATTGATCTGACTTGGATCGAAGTCATGCCGATGGGTGATCTGGGCAACGAAGATCGCTTTGGTCAGTTCTGGTCGCTGAAAGACGTGCGCGCGCGCTATGCGGAGCATTACACCGTTACCGATCTGGCCGAGCGTACCGGGGGCCCGGCCCGCTACGTACGTCTCGAAGAGACGGGGCAGAAGATCGGCTTCATCACCCCGTTGAGCCATAACTTCTGCGAAAGCTGCAACCGTGTTCGGGTGACCTGTACGGGTGAGATTTTCATGTGTCTGGGGCAAGAAGACGTGGCCGATCTGCGTGCCCCGCTGCGCGATCACCCCGATACGGATGTGCCGCTGCAAGAGGCGATCCGCGCGGCGATCGACCGCAAGCCGAAGGGGCATGATTTCGACTATTCCCGCCAGCGCGTCGACGGTCAGATGCCGCGCCACATGAGCCATACGGGCGGCTGAGCCGATGGGCACGCCTTTCCTTTATAAGGCATGGGTCGCGGCGAGCACCGCAATACTGCCCATCGCCGGACGGCAATCCATGGCCAAACTGCGCCGCGCCGGGATCACACCGGAACGCGCACGGGAGAAGCTCGGCCATGCCAGCCAGCCGCGCCCTGACGCTACGCTGATCTGGTTCCACGCGGCTTCGGTCGGGGAAAGCCTGTCGGTCTTGGCCCTAATTGACCGAATGAGCCGTGCCCTGCCACAGGCGCATTTTCTGATCACCTCCGGCACCGCCACCTCGGCCCGTTTAGTGGGCAGCCGCCTACCCCCGCGCACGCGGCATCAATTCGCGCCGCTGGATGCCCCCGGCCCGCTGAAGCGGTTCCTTAACCACTGGCGTCCCGATGCGGCACTTTTCGTGGAGAGTGAACTCTGGCCGCAGATGCTGCACCGGACCCATGCGCGCGGTACGGCGATGGCGCTGATCAACGCACGGCTTTCGCAACGCTCTATCGCGCGTTGGCAGAAACAGCCGGCGCTGGCGGGCTTTCTCTTTGGGGTCTTTGATCTGATCCTGACGCAAAATGACGCGATGGCGCGGGCCATGGCCACAATCAACGCGCCCACCGACCGGGTTGCGCCCGGGATCAATCTTAAATCCATGGCAGGGCCCCTGCCGCGGGACGATGAAACGGTTGCGCAAGCCCGGACGGCTCTGGGCGGGCGCCCCGTCTGGATCGCCTCTTCTACTCACCCCGGAGAGGAAAAATCGGTACTTGAGGCGCATCGGCAGTTGTTGGAACGTTTTCCAAACCTTTGCCTGATCCTTGTCCCCCGCCACCCGGTACGCGGGGATGAGGTGGCCGGTCTTATCGCCAGCATCGGCCTGACCCATGGCCGCCGCACGCGGGGCGACATGCCGCAAGAGCAGGTGTTTCTCGCCGACACGTTGGGCGAGTTGGGCACATGGTACGCGCTGTCTGAGATTGTCTTTCTGGGCGGGTCGCTCCACCCTATCGGCGGGCACAACCCTTATGAGGTCGCGCAGGCCGGGGCGATGGTGTTGTCAGGCACCCATGTCACCAATTTTGCCGAAACCTATGCCGAGATGGAAACCGCAGGCGCTGCACGTCTGATCGCGGGCACGCAGGACTTGGCCGATCGCGTCGCCGACCTGCTGACGGATGATGTCGCGCGGACCAATGGTGTGGCGGCGGCCAAAGAATATGCCGCGGCGCAAACCGACAAGCTTGATAGTATCGCCGAGCGGCTGATCACCGCCTTGGGTTTGCGTAAGGGGCCGCCCGATGCCTGAACTCTACGTAACCAACTACAACCGCAATTTCACCGGGGTTTCTGCAACAGCGGCAAATGTCATCCGACAGCAGGTCACACGGCATGATCTGGCGTTGGTGGGCCAGCCCTTGCCCGGCTGTCCGGTCCCCCTGACCCGTGCCGCAGCAGCGCGGATCACTCGCAAGCACCCACCCGCAGATCACCCCTTCGCTATCTGGCACGTGCGCCGCAATACTGAGATGCGCAGCGCACTCTGGCTACGCGATGTACGCCGCGCCAATATCAAAATCGTTTTCACCTCTGCCGCGCAACGCTTGCATTCGGCCTATCCGCGCTGGCTGATCCGTCAGATGGACGCGGTGATCGCCACGACCGAACGCGCGGCAGAGTTCGTGCCCCATGTCCGCGCCGTGGTGCCCCATGGGGTGGATACCGATGTCTTCTCGCCCGCCACGAATCGCGCGAACGCTTGGGAGCAATTGGGTTTTGGCGGCACCCATGGCATTGCCACCGTGGGGCGCATCCGGCCTGAAAAAGGAACCGACCTTTTCGTAGAGGCAATGCTGCGCCTGCTGCCTGAACGCCCCGGCGCGGTGGCGCTGGTCATTGGCCGGGCTGGTGGCAAGCATGAGGCGTTTCTGACCAAGCTCAAGGCACAGGTCGAAGCCGCAGGGCTGGCCGACCGGCTGCTTTTTATCGGGGAATATCCCGCCGCCGATCTTCCTAAACTAATGCGTGCCCTGTCACTTGTGGTGCAACTGCCGCGCTACGAAGGCTACGGCATGGTCCCACTAGAAGCATTGGCGTCTGGCGTGCCGTTCGTAGGCAGTGACGCGGGCTATTACGGGGCCTTCTCTAACGCAGGTCGCGTGGGCAAGGTTGTACCTCTGGGCGCAGCAGAGGCGGCCTCTCATGCCGCGCTGTCACTGCTCGCGCAAGAGGATCAAGCCGCCCTGAAGGACGCCGCGCGACGTTGGGCCGTGGGCCGCTTTAGCGCCCGGGCCGAGGCGGACGGGATCGAAGCCGTCTATAACGCGCTCTGGGAACGCGGCTGACCCCCAACGAAAAACGCGCCCCCAGAGGGAGGCGCGTTCAGTTCATGTGTCAAAGGATTACGCCGCTGGCATCCGTTGCTCGACGATCCCCGCCCACCAGCTGCAACCCGCCGGGATAGCTTCGTCGTTGAAGTTGTATTCGGGGTGATGCACCGCTGCGGTATCGCCGTTGCCCACCAAAATATAAGCACCGGGGCGTTCTTCGAGCATAAAGGCAAAATCCTCGCCGCCCATGACCAAAGGCGCTTCGCTACAATCGCCAGAGATGGAGCGCGCCACGTCGGCTGCGAATTCGGTCTGCTCTTCGTGGTTCACCATGACCGGATAGCCCCGGTGATAGGTCACATCGGCCTTGCCACCAAAAGTTGCAGCGATGCCGTTACAAATCTCATTGATGCGTTTTTCAGCAAGGCTGCGCACGTCTGCCGACATCGTGCGCACGGTGCCTTTCATCTGCACCCGCTGCGGGATCACGTTGAACGCCTTTGAGGATGTCTCAAACGCGGTGACCGAAACCACGATCTGCTCTACCGGATCGGCATTGCGTGCGGCGATGGTTTGCAGCGCCAGAACGGCCTGAGCAGCCATGACTGTGGTGTCGATGGTCTCATGCGGTTTGGCGGCATGGCCCCCGCGCCCCTCAAAGGTGATGTCGAACTGATCCGTCGCGGCAAAGAATGATCCGGGGCGGATGCCGAAGGAACCTGTGGGCATGCCCGGCCAGTTGTGCATGCCATAGACTTCCTGAATGCCCCAACGGTCCATCATGCCGTCCTCGCACATTTCGCGACCACCGCCGCCGCCTTCTTCGGCGGGCTGAAAGATCACAACAACCGTGCCGTCAAAGTTGCGGGTTTCCGCCAGATATTGCGCGGCACCTAGCAGCATCGCGGTGTGGCCGTCATGGCCGCAGGCGTGCATCGCGTCGGGTGTTTTAGAGGCATAATCCAGCCCTGTCTGCTCATTGATCGGCAGCGCGTCCATATCGGCGCGCAGGCCGATCACTTTGCCCGACCCTGTTTCTTTGCCCTTGATGACACCGACAACACCCGTGCGGCCAATGCCTTCGACAACCTCATCACAGCCGAAAGCACGAAGTTTCTCGGCCACGATGCCCGAAGTGCGATGCGTCTCGAACAAGATCTCGGGGTTCTCGTGCAGGTCGCGGCGCCATGCGGTGATGTCGTCATGCAGCTCGGCAAATCGGTTCTTAACGGCCATTTGGGAAGTATCCTCTGAAGTTGGGTTTGGCGCTGATTTTCATGCAGTCGCATTTATCTGGCATATGCTTACGCCCTTGCCAGCCGGTCCTCAACCACCTGCGCGAACCACGAGCAACCCGCCGGGATCGCAGCATCATCGAAATCATATTCCGGGTGGTGCACCGTCGCCCCCTCGCCGTTGCCGATCATAATATAGGCCCCCGGTCGCGCATTCAGCATGTAAGAGAAATCTTCGCCCGCCATGATGGGCGGTGTGTCACGGTCGGTGCCGGGGGTGATCTGATCGGCAGCCTCGGCGGCAAAGCGGGTGTGCTCGGCGTGGTTGCGGGTCACGGGATAGCCACGCTGATAATCGATCTCGGCCTTGCACTGATGCGCCTCTGCCGTCAGGCGGGTGATGTCGTGCAAGCGTTGTTCGGCCAGATCCTGCACCTCGGGGTCCAGCGTCCGTACCGTGCCGCGCAAAAGCACCTGATGCGGTAGCACATTGTGGCTTTCGGTATCGCTGCGCAGGGTGCAGACCGAGACGACGACCTGCTTTAGCGGATCAGTGTTGCGGCTGGCGATGGATTGCAGCGCGATCAACACATGGGCGGCGGCGAGGTTGGTATCTATCGCCTCATGCGGAGCGGCAGCATGGCCGCCCTGCCCGGTCAGCGTGATATTGAACTCGTCCGCTGCCGCGAGAAGCGCGCCCTCGCGGATGGCGAAATGGCCTGTTGGATGGCCCGGCATGTTGTGCATGCCGTAAACCTCATCGATGTCCCAACGATCCATCAACCCTTCCTGCACCATGACTTCACCGCCGCCACCGCCCTCTTCGGCGGGCTGGAAGATGAGCACGACACGCCCATCGAAATTGCGCGTCTCGGCCAGATATTGCGCCGCACCCAGCAGCATGGCGGTATGACCATCGTGGCCACAGGCATGCATCTTACCGGGGGTTTTGGAGGCATAGGGCAGCCCCGTCGCCTCCATAATCGGGAGCGCGTCCATGTCGGCGCGCAGGCCGATGGTGCGGCCAGAGGAGTTGCTCTGCCCCTCGATCACCGCCACCACGCCAGTCTGCGCGATGCCGGTGGTAATGTCGGTGATGCCAAAGCTGCGCAGTTTCTCCTCGACGAAATTCGAGGTTTTGGGCAGATCGAACAGCAGTTCTGGATGCTCATGCAGGTGACGGCGCCATGCGGTGATCTCGGCGTGGGTTTCGGCAAAGCGGTTCTTGATCGGCATGGTCTGTCCTTTGATAAAATGAAATTAAAGCGCCGGTCCGGGGCGGATGGGCGTGCCATCGCTGAACCGATCGGCGCGAAATCTAGTCAGATCATGCCCCGGCGCATCGCCCATGACCAGAGCCGCCAGCACACGTCCCATACCCGGCCCGATGCCAAAGCCATGTCCGGACATTCCCGTGCCGATGGTAAGGCCCGGAATTTGTGCACAATGATCCACCACCGGCACGATATCAGGCATTGTGTCGATCATTCCGGCCCATGAATTGCGGGCTGTGATGGGCGGCAGTGCAGGATAAAGCGCTGCAAATTGTTTTAGCACTTTGCGCAGTCGGCGATGATCGGGCGTGGGATCAAGAATGCGCATCGCTTCAAACGGGCTGAAACTGTCAGCGGCCCAACGGCGCGGGGTGGTCCACGCGTCGGGAAACCCCTTTGGCGCTGACATGCGGAGCCGTTGGCCGAACGGGTTGTCGCGCAGTTGCGGCAGGTAGTGGCGAAAGGCGCGGAAGGCATCGGGGCCGATGTAAAGGTCCGGCGCCGCCCCCGGTGCCAGCGTATAGCCGCCATCGGCGCGACGGCGAAAGGCAAGCCCAGCCTCGGCCACCGCACCTGCATGAACTTCTGGCAGCACATTGGTCGCGACAACAGATTCGCGCACCGAAAGCTGAGGCAGGTTGACCCCATGCGCGCGCAAAAACAGGGCCGACCAAACTCCGCCCGCCAGCACAACCGATGCTGTGCGGATCGCGCCGGCTTCGGTCACCACACCCGCGATGCGGCCAGCGGCGAGGTCAAGCTTGCGCACCGCGCAGTTTTCAATGATGCGCACGCCCTCCTTTACCGCCAAGGCCGCAAGGGCGGGCACCGCCGCCCAAGGCTCTGCGCGCATATCAGACGGGGTGACCAACGCCCCGGCGTAGGTTTTGCTCAGCCCCGGAAAAGCGGCGGCAACTTCGCCTTCGTCCATCAATCGGCTGTCGATACCATTCGCCGCCGCATGGGGCAGCCAGTCGGCATAGCCCTGCATCTTGGCCTCGGAGCTTGCCAGATAGGTGACCCCCGTCTGTTTCAGACCAATGTCACGGTCCAACTGGGGGGCCAATTCGCGCCAAAGCTTCGCGGCCTCTACCATGATCGGCAGTTCCGCAGAGTCGCGCCCCTGCTGGCGGATCCAGCCCCAGTTGCGGCTGGATTGCTCGGCGGCGATGCGGCCCTTCTCCAAAAGCGTGACCTGTTTGCCTGCCCGCGCCAGAAACAGCGCCGTGCAAACGCCGATCACCCCGCCACCAATCACCACGACCTCGCTCTCGCGCGGAGGGGTGCGGGGATAGCTGGCGGGGCTAGAGAGCGTGATAGGAAAGGAGGACATGGCGCGGCCTTTAAGCTTTGGCCGCGCGAGCAGCATCAGGCGGCCGGAAAAATTGCAGATCGTCTTGCCGGGTAGCGGGGGCAGCGGGCCCCCGCCCCCGGCTTAGCCTTGCAGACGGGTCAGCAATTTGCGCATGAAGGCATGGCCTGCCTCAAATTGCGCCACCTCGATGTATTCATTGGGCTGATGGGCCTGCGCAATGTCGCCGGGGCCGCAGATCACAGCGGAATAACCCGCTTCCTGAAACTGTCCGGCTTCGGTGCCATAGCTGACCTTGTGGCTCGCGTTGTCGCCCGTGATCTGGCGCACGATCTGCTCGGCCTCGCCGTCTTTTTCAGGCTGCAATGCAGGTACATCAAATCGCGTCGATGTCTCAATGTAGGTCTCTGGCACCACGGCCTGCATCTGTTTTTCAACCTCGCGCACCGCTTTGAGGTATGCCGTGCCCCATTTGTCTTTGTCCTCGCCCGGTACCACGCGGAAATCCATCGCGAATTTGCAGTCTTTCGCGGTGATATTATGCGCTGTGCCGCCTTCGATCACACCAACGTGGGCAGTGGTGAAAGGCGGATCGAACATCGCCGCTGTCTCAGACGGGCGGGCGGCCATATTATCGCTGTTCACGTCGTTGGCCCATTCAATCAGTTTGGCCCCGGCCATGATCGCGTTGACCCCGGTGTGCAGCAGTGAGGAATGGACCTCAAATCCAACCAAATGCGTGTTAAAGCCAATGCCGCCTTTGTGCCCGGTTACAGCTTGCATGGTCGACGGCTCACCTACGATCACGGCAGAGCCCTTTGGCACCACACCTTGCATCGCTTGGATCATCGGCGGCGCCCCAGTACAGCCGATCTCTTCGTCAAAGCTGAGTGCGATTTGCAGCGGACGCTTCACTTCGGCGTAATGCGCCTCAACCAGTGTCCAGATCGCCAGCGCATCGAACCCCTTCATGTCGCAGGTGCCGCGTCCATAATAGCGACCATCGCGCTCGGTCACGGTGAAGGGGTCAGTCTCCCACGGTTGGCCGTCGATCGGCACAACATCCGTATGGCCCGACAGTACCACCGCGCCTTCTTCCCATGGGCCGACATGAGCAAAAAGCGCATGTTTGGGCTGTTCGGGGTCGATATAGCGATGGCTTTCGATGCCGTGGCTAGAGAGATAATCGGCCACCCAGTCGATCAGCGGGATGTTGGTTTCCCGCGACACGGTGGGAAAACTGATGAGTTTTTCCATCAGTTCAAACGGCGTCATGCGTTCGGTCATTGGGGTCTTCCTTTAGTATCCGCTGTCAGTGATCAGCACATGGTGGCCCGGCTCCACCTCTCTATACGTCGACGGCTCTGCCACATAGCTGGCAGGATGTATCGGCGATGGGATCGGTTTGAAATTCAAATCCTTCTCCGACTTCCGGCGCCGTGGGTCGGCGATGGGAACCGCCTTCATCAGGGCTTGGGTATAGGGGTGCTGCGGGTTTTCAAAGACACGTTGACGCGAGCCCAACTCGACGATGCGGCCCAGATACATGACGCCGACATAATGGCTTACCCGCTCTACCACCGCCATGTCGTGGCTGATGAAGAGGAAGGACAGTTCCATCTCGGCTTGAAGCTCCATCATCAAATTCAGCACCTGCGCCTGCACAGACACATCGAGGGCCGAGACGGCCTCATCCGCGATGATTAGCTTGGGGTTCAACGCAAGCGCGCGCGCGATGGCGACGCGCTGGCGCTGGCCGCCCGAGAGTTCATGCGGGAAGCGCCGCATAAAGCTGCGCGGCAATTCAACCCGGTCAAAAAGCATCTCGATCCGTTTGGTGATCTCCGCCCCTTTGAGCGTGGCGAAGTTGTGGATCGGTTCAGCCACCTGATCGGCCAACTGCATCTGCGGATTCAGAGACGCAAAGGGATCTTGGAAGATCATCTGCATATCAAGCCGCGCGGTGCGCAGGGCTTTTTGATCAAGCGCCATAACGTCAACACCGTCGAGGTTCACCTCCCCCGACATCGGCTCAACCAACCGCAAGATCGACCGGCCAGCGGTGGATTTACCACAACCGGATTCGCCGACAAGGCTCAGGGTTTGGCCCTTATTGATGCTAAAGGACAGGTCTTCGACGGCATGAACATTCGCCACGGTACGGCGCAAGAAACCACCCTGAACCGGGAAGCGCGTGGTCAGGTTTTTGACCGACAGCAACACGTCGTCGCGGCCTTTGATCGGCAGGATTTCTTTGTCTTCAGACCCCAGCAGCTTCATCGGTTCAGGATAGGGCTTGCCCGTCATTTCGCCCAGTTTCGGAACAGCCGCCAGCAGGGCTTTGGTATAGGGGTGTTGCGGGTTCTCAAAGATTTCCTCGACCGTGCCCTCTTCGACCTTTTTACCGCGGAACATGACGACTACGCGGTCGGCCATCTGCGCCACCACGGCCATGTCATGGGTAATGAACATCACCGCGGTGCCAGTTTCGCGCTTCAGTCGGTCCATCAGCGCAAGGATCTCGGCCTGAATGGTAACGTCGAGTGCGGTGGTCGGCTCATCCGCGATCAGTAGGCGCGGCTCACAGGCCAGTGCCATGGCGATGACAACACGTTGACGCATACCACCCGACAGCTCATGCGGGTATTGTTTGAGGCGCCGCTCAGGCTCGGGGATACGAACCTGCCGCATCAATTCCAGCGCGCGTGCCTCCGCCTCTTGGCGGGACATGTTCAAATGCAGGCGCAGACCTTCTGTCATCTGCTTGCCGATGGTGAACACAGGATTCAACGCGGTCATCGGCTCTTGGAAGATCATACCGATCTCATTGCCGCGAATCTTGCGCATCAGATTGCCACTGCTGGCCGCCAGATCGATCTGGCCCTTTTCACCGCGCTCAAAAAGCAGGCGACCGCCTGCAATTTCACCGCCGCCATATTCGACCAATCGCATCAGGGACAGCGAAGACACCGATTTGCCCGACCCTGATTCCCCGACCACGCAAACCGTCTCTCCGGGATTGATGTCAAAACTGACGTCCTCAACGCCCACAACCGGGCCGTCTTTGGTCTGAAATTCGACGCGCAGGCCCTGAATTTGGGCGATTGGCGCCCCGTTTGTGTGATCCAGCATCTGTTTCCCTGTTGTTTTTATTGGCGCAGATTTTGCCTGACGCTACGGCGGATTTGATAAGACTGTCAAACCAGACGCGCGGGTATTGGTCTTTGTCATAAATGCGCCACGTCCGCCCTTGCAATTTCCGGGAAACCTGTTTCGATATGGCCCATGCGGTTTGGAAAGAACGCTTCGATCACAGGTTGAATATTACTTGTTTTGTTATGTTTAGCTGGTGAAGCTCATGTTCTTTTCGGGGCGACAACAACAAGGCGGGGGTAATCCCGTCGACAAAAAGCGGCACGCCCACGTGTCCAACATGGAGTAAGATATGAAATTGAAGACCCTATTGATGGGGGCCGTCGCTTCGACAGCGTTTGCCCCTATGGCCTTTGCTGAAGCCCATGAGGGCGAGCGCGGTCGGGACGGTGAAGTCAAAGTTATTTATTGGCAGGCACCGTCGATCCTGAACCCCTATCTGTCTTCGGGCACCAAAGATGTTGAGGCCTCCTCGTTGGTTCTTGAACCGCTTGGCCGCTATGACGAAACCGGCGCGCTGGTGCCTTATTTGGCCACCGAAATCCCGACGCTGGAAAACGGCGGCGTGAGCGAAGACCTCAAGACCATCACATGGAAGCTGAAAGACGGGCTGCTATGGTCTGACGGTACACCCTTTACCGCGAATGACGTTAAATTCACCGCTGATTACTGCATGAATCCCGAAGGCGGCTGCGCGCAGTTGGCGAAATTCGAAGGCGTGTCTTCGGTTGAGGCAATCGACGACCAGACCGTCAAAGTGACCTTCTCTGAGCCGATGCCAAACCCCTATGGCCCCTTCATGGGCGGCCAATCCCCAATCATTCAGGCGGCACAGTTTGCCGATTGTACCGGCGCCAAGGCGCCCGAATGCACCGAAGCCAACTTTAACCCCATCGGCACCGGCCCCTTCACCGTCACGGAATTCCGTCCCAATGACGTAATCACCATGGCCGCCAACGAAAACTTCCGCGACGCAGGCAAACCCGCCTTCGCGACGCTGACCTTCAAAGGCGGCGGTGACGCGACAGCCGCGGGTCGTGCCGTGATGGAAACGGGTGAGTTCGACTACGCCTGGAACCTGCAACTGGCCCCCGATGTCATCGCCAAGATGGCCGAAGGCGGCAAAGGCAAGCCCATGTCGGCGTTCGGCACGCTGGTTGAGCGTCTTGAGCTGAACATGACCGATGCCTCGCCTGACCTGCCCGAAGGCGAACGTGGCACCGCGATGCACCCGCACCCGATCCTGAGCGATGAAAAAGTGCGCCGCGCGCTTTCCATGGCGATTGACCGCGAACTGCTGGTCGAAGTCGGCTACGGCCAAGCGGGCCGCGCAACTTGCAACATGGTCCCCGCGCCTGAGCTTTATGCTTCCGACAACACAGACTGCCTGACCCAAGACATCGAAGGCGCCAAGGCGCTGTTGGACGAAGCGGGCTGGACCGACACAGATGGCGATGGCGTGCGTGACAAGGACGGCGAAAAGCTGGCCCTGCTCTACCAGACCTCGACCAATGCCGTGCGTCAGGATTTCCAAGCGCTGATCAAAGATTGGTGGAGCCAGATCGGTGTTGAAACCGAACTGCGCAACGTCGACTCTTCGGTCTTCTTCGGCGGCGACCCCGGTTCGACCGATACGTTCCAGCGTTTCTATGCAGACGTTGAGATGTACGCCAACAACTTCGACGGCACCGACCCGCAAAGCTACCTTGCTCAGCGGACCTGCGCCAAATTCCCAAGCCCGGAATCGCAGTGGCAGGGTGAAAACATTAACCGCTTCTGCAACGAAGAGTATGATGCGATGGTGGCCGAACTGGGCCGTACCGGCGAAATGGAAAAGCGTGGCGAGTTGGCCAAAAAGCTGAACGACATGCTGACCAAAGACAGCTACTCAATCCTGCCGCTGGTTGACCGCGGTCGCGTCTCGGCTGCCTCCAACACCCTTGGTGGCGTTGTGCTGAACACTTGGGACTCCGAGCTGTGGAATGCCGCCGATTGGTACCGCATGGAAGAGTGATCTAGGACGGAGGCGCGGCATACTGCGCCTCCCTTCACCGACCTTTGGGGGTGTGCGTCATCCGCGCACCCCCTATCGCCCCCACCCCCCACAGACTGACTTACAAAGGCGACGCCAATGTTGACCTTCACCATCCGACGACTTCTTTTGTCGATCCCGACGCTTTTGTTTATCAGCCTGGTGATTTTCCTGCTGCTACAACTCGCCCCCGGCGACCCGATGGCCCAAGTGCCGCTGACGGTCCCGCCCGAGGTGAAAGAGAAAATGCGCGAGGCGCTTGGCCTCGGACAGCCAATCTATATCCAATACTGGAAATGGCTCGTGCAGGTCTTTTGGATCGAGCCGCAGGTTTTCATTGATTACCTGACCAACCGCTCCACGCTGTTCGGCTGGCTGCCTGACACCGCCCTGTCGGACGGCAAGCTGCGTGTGATCTCTTGGCAGACCCGTTCGCCTGTGATGGACATCGTGATCCAGCGCATGCCACAGACCCTCTGGGTTGTCGGGCTAGCCTATATCGTGGGCATCGTCATTGCGATCCCCATCGGCATCTACTCGGCCTACCGTCACTATTCGGTCTTCGATCAGGCTGGGACGTTCATCACCATGATCGGCTTTTCGATCCCGCCCTTCTTTACCGGGCCGCTGTTGATCGTGATCTTCTCAGTTACGCTTGGCTGGCTGCCGTCGATCTATGACACCACCCATGTGGTGAACGATTGGGCCAGCTTTAAGGTACAGTTCTTTCAGATGATCATGCCCGTCATGGTTCTGGCGCTGCAAACCACGGCGCAGATCAGCCGCTACATGCGGGGTGCCATGCTTGATAACCTTAACCAAGACTACGTGCGCACCGCCCGCGCCAAGGGGCTGAAGGAAAGCGTCGTCGTCATGGTTCATGTGCTGCGCAACTCGATGATCCCGGTGGTCACCATCATCGCGCTTGGCATGCCCGCCATCTTTGGCGGCGCCATCATCACCGAGAACGTCTTCAAGGTGAATGGCATCGGCCAGCTGCTGCTAACTGCGCTGCGCGCCAATGACCTGCCGATGGTGATGACCCTGACCTTTATCTTTGCGGTGTTGATCGTTCTGTTCAACCTGATCGCAGATATCCTCTACGGCCTGCTTGACCCAAGGATCCGTTATGACTGAGCAACCCATTCCCGCCAGCCCGGTCGAAGCCGACCTCGAATTCATGAAAGCCCTGCAAGACAAGGGCCCCCAGAAGCCCCCGCGCAGTCAGTGGCGCGATGTTTGGGACCAGTTCCGCAAGCACAAGGGTGCGCTTTTCGGCGGCGGTTTCTTGATCTTCATCACGCTCGCGGTGATCTTTGGCCCCTATATCTGGGACATCGACGCCAAAAAGCTCGACATCCGCAACAAGAATTGGCGGCCGATCTATACGCTGCTGTGGAATGGCGATGCCAATGCGGGGTGGAGCCATCCCTTCGGCACCGATCAACTGGGCCGCGACATCCTTGCGCAGATGCTTTTTGGCGGGCGCGTGTCGATGGCCGTGGGCTGGATGGCCATGGCGCTGGCGCTGATTATTGGCACGGCAGTTGGCGTCCTCTCGGGCTTTTTCAAGCGGATGGACTTCTGGCTCATGCGTTTCACCGATCTCATCCTCAGCTTGCCGATCCTGCCGCTGGTGCTGTTGGCGGTGACACTCTTCGGGCAACCGCTGCGCTCGCAGTTTGGGCCTGAGGGCGGCATGTTCATCCTCATCGTTTCGGTCATCAGCCTGACCTCTTGGATGCAAACGGCACGGATCGTGCGGGGCGATATTCTGGCGCTCAAGGAGCGCGAGTTCATCCTTGCCGCCCGCTCTATCGGCACCACGCCGAGCAAGATCATCCGCCGCCACCTGCTGCCCAACGTGATCTCGCCTATCATGGTCTCGGCCACCCTTGGCTTGGCCACGGCGATCATCACCGAAAGCGCGCTAAGCTTTCTGGGCGTTGGCTTTCCTTCGGACTTCCCCACATGGGGCAAGCAGTTGGCCGATGCGGTGGACCGCATGCAAGAGTTCCCCGAGCGCGTGATGCTGCCCGGCATCGCCATCTCGCTGACCGTGCTCGCGGTGAACTACCTTGGCGATGGCCTGCGCGACGCGCTTGATCCGCGCATCCGTGGCCGCTGATCTAAATTAAGGACCGACCGGCCCCCGCCCATCGTGACGGGGGCCGGTTGTTTCGCCCACCCTGACACAGGGTGAACAGCGTTGCCCAATCTTCCATCAAAACAGAAATAATTTCGCTGACGCGGGAGGCTCCGACGTCAGCTTTCACTTGATTGTGACCCCCACCCACTCCAAATGGGAAATAATTCCGTTTTCGAGGGTTTTCGCGATGTTTGAGTCTTTCGGCTTTGAAGAGACGACAGCAAAAGAGGCGTCCGTTCTGCTGGCGGCGCTCATCGGGCTGGCGTTTGGCGTCTTGGCACAGCGCACGCGCTTTTGCTTTCGCCGCAGCCTCGTGGGCGAAGACCGGCGTCAAGCGCTTGGGGTCTGGCTCACCGCGCTGGCGCTGGCGGTGATTGGCACGCAGGCCGCCGTGGCCGCGGGTTGGATCAGCTTCGACGCGCATCGCTTTATGGCTTCTGAAGTGCCGTTTCTGGCGATTGGCATCGGCGGGCTGATGTTCGGCGCGGGCATGGTGCTTACGCGCGGCTGCATTTCACGCCTCACGGTGCTGACAGGCGGCGGCAACTTGCGCGGGGCGCTGGTGGTGCTGGTCTTTGCCGTGGTGGCCCATGCGACGCTGAAAGGTGTGTTGGCACCGCTGCGCGTGGCTCTCGGCTCGGTGACTGTCGATATGGGTGAGAGCGTGGGCCTTGCGACCCTGCCCGGCGGTGCGCTGGTTTGGGGCGGTCTGATCGCCGTGGCGGCGCTGGCCTATGCGCTGCGCTCGGGCAACCGTCCGGGGCAACTGGTGATGGCCAGTTTGATCGGGCTTTTGGTGCCTGCCGCATGGGTCGGCACCGGGTTTATCCTGCTGGATGAATTCGACCCGATCGCCATGGAGAGCCTCAGCTTCACCTCCCCCTCTGCCGATACTCTGTTCTGGACCATCGCGAGCAGTTCGATCCCCGCGGGCTTTGGCACCGGGCTTCTGGGCGGCGTGTTTGTCGGCGCGCTGATCGCCAGCCTGATCGCGCGTGAGTTCCAGTGGCAGAGCTTTGACGCCCCGCGCCAAACCGGACGCTACCTGACCGGCGCTGCCATGATGGGCGTGGGCGGTGTGCTGGCTGGGGGCTGCACCTTAGGCGCAGGTCTATCGGGTGTCCCCACGCTTTCGGTCGCGGCCATCGAGGCCATCGTGATGATCGCATTGGGCGGGCTGGCCATGCAGGCGTTGCTCAGCCGATCTTCCGCCGCAGGTGGCGCAGCGTCCACCACACGCCAAGCACAACCGGCACGGTGACCACGGCGGTCAGCAGCCCCTTGCTGACCTCCAGCGGCTCTGCCAGCGGGTAGAGCAGATAGCTGACCAGTGACACCGCGTAGTAGCTGATCGCCACCACAGACAGCCCCTCGACCGTATGTTGTAGCCGCAATTGCAGGTCGGCGCGGCGGTCCATGCTGGCAAGGATCGCTTGGTTCTGGGCCGAACGTTCCACATCCACCCGCGTGCGCAATAGTTCGGCAGCCCGGAGGGCGCGGCCTGACAGTGTTTGCAGCCGCGTCTCGGTGGATTTGACCGTGCGCATGGCGGGTTCATAGCGCCGCATCATGAATTCGCCAAAGCCCTGTCGACCCATGAAACGCTCTTCCCGCAGCGCCGAGATGCGCTGATAGACTATCGCCTCGTAGGCCTCCGTCGCGGCAAAGCGATAGGCGGTGTCGGCGGTCAACGCCTCAAGCGCCACAGACACGTCCAGCAGCGCGTGGAGCGTCTCTTCGGCCGAGGTGCCCGCCCCGCTGCGCATGGCCCCCATCAGGCTGGAAAGCTGCCCGTCGAAATCATTCAAAGCCATGGCCATGCCCCGCGCCTCCATGAAACCCAGCATCGACATGGCCTTATAGGTCTCGATCTCGCATAAGCGTTGCACGATGCGCCCAATCCGTCGCTGCCCGGTGCCCGCTTCGATAAACAGCGCCAGCCGCATGTGGCCTGCGGGATCGATCCGAAAGTCACTAGCCACCACCGAAGCCCCTTCCAGCACCTCAGCCACGGCAAGGCTCTCGGGGACGAACCAATCGTGAAGATGCCCGGCGATCTCGGCGTCATCGCCGGGTTTCGGCAATACAGCAACCAGTGCAGAAGTGATCCGCTCACCCTGTACCGCTGCCAGCCAATCTTCGGGAAAGACTTCGAAATCTGTAGGCGCAAAAGCGGTCGTATCGCCCGCCTGCGCGATGACCGTATAGGTCACGAATTCCGTATGCTGCTCCCACTTCAAGGTAAAGCGGCCCATCTCTCCGTAGTAGTGTTTGGCTTCTAGATCCGCGCGCGGAGCGCCGTAATGCGCGAGCAGGGCGTTCAATTCCGACTTTGGATCGGTGGTGGGCGCAAACTTGACGGCCAGAAACGCCACCCTAGAGGGCGCGGCGAGCTGCGGAAACGGGCGTGCGTGCATTTCGCCGGTGAGGGCAAGGCGCTGCGGGTGGTCTTTGATCGGGGCCATGATTGGTTCCGCTGCTGGAGAGAGTATCTTCCTCCAAGAATAGCGCCATCGCCGCCGATGAACAGAAGAAAAATACGCCTTTTCAAATACTTAATGCATACCGCAGTATACCGCCCCGAGAAACGGCAAACGCCCCACCGTTTCCGGCGGGGCGTTTGATGGGTCTGAACCGGGAATTTTTTGAAAATTCCCGGTCGTTTTCTTATAGAGAAAACGATCAGTCGATCAATGGCAGCAGCTTGTCGAGCGACGCCTTGGCGTCACCGTAGAACATGCGCGTGTTGTCCTTAAAGAACAACGGGTTCTCGATGCCCGAATACCCGGTGCCCTGCCCGCGCTTGGAGACGAAGACCGTCTTGGCCTTCCAGCATTCCAGCACCGGCATGCCAGCGATGGGGCTGTTGGGGTCTTCTTGAGCGGCAGGGTTCACGATGTCGTTGGAGCCAATGACAATCGCCACGTCCGTGTTGGGGAAATCATCGTTGATCTCATCCATCTCCATCACGATGTCATAGGGCACTTTGGCCTCGGCCAAGAGCACGTTCATGTGCCCGGGCAGACGGCCCGCCACTGGGTGGATGGCGAAACGGACGTTCTTGCCGCGGGCGCGCAGTTTCTTGACCAGATCGCTGACCGCGCCTTGAGCTTGAGCCACCGCCATGCCGTAGCCGGGGATGATGATGACGCTGTCGGCCTCGTTCAGCGCCTGTGCAACGCCGTCGGCTTCGATCGCCACCTGCTCGCCTTCGACCTCCATCGCCGGGCCGGATGTGCCGCCAAAGCCGCCGAGGATCACGCTGACGAACGAACGGTTCATCGCTTTACACATGATGTAGCTCAGGATCGCACCCGAAGAACCGACCAAAGCGCCAACCACGATCAACAGATCATTGCCAAGCGAGAAGCCAATCGCCGCTGCGGCCCAGCCAGAGTAGCTGTTCAGCATCGACACGACGACCGGCATGTCAGCACCACCGATGCCCATGATCAGGTGATAGCCGATGAAGAGTGCGGCCAGCGTCAGCACAAACAGCGGCAGGAAGCCCCCGGTGTTGAAGTACCAGATCAGACAGATCAAGGAGATCGCAGCGGCAGCAGCGTTCAGCATATGGCCGCCCGGCAGTTTTGTCGCAGCAGAGCTGACGCGCCCTGCCAGCTTGCCATAGGCGATAACCGAGCCGGTGAAGGTTACTGCACCAATGAAGATGCCCAAGACCAGTTCGACCCGCAGGATCGCAATCTCAACGCTGTCCTTCTTGGCCAAGAGCGCGGCGAAGCCTTCGGTCGACGCGCGCGCCACCTCGTCCATCGCCAGCACGTTACCCAGTTCGATATGGGCGTTGTAGCCGACAAAAACGGCGGCAAGGCCAACGAGGCTGTGCATCGCCGCAACCAGTTCGGGCATCTGCGTCATCTGCACGCGGGTTGCGAGTTGGTAGCCAATGGCGCCGCCCGCAGCGATTAGGATCAGCGAGAGGAGCCAGAACCCCGCCCCCGGCCCGATCAACGTGGCAACAATCGCCAGCGCCATGCCTGCGATGCCATACCAGACGGCGCGTTTGGCGCTTTCCTGCCCCGACAGACCGCCGAGCGACAGGATGAAGAGAACCGCTGCGACCACATAGGCCGCTGTCGTAAATCCGTATTCCATGATGCGTGCTCCTTCAGGATTTCTGGAACATGGCGAGCATGCGCCGTGTCACGAGGAAGCCGCCGAAGATGTTGATCCCACACATGAAGACCGACAGAGCAGCAAGAATAATCACCAATGCCGAGTTCGAGCCGATCTGCATCAGCGCGCCCAGAATGATAATCGAAGAGATCGCGTTGGTCACCGCCATCAGCGGCGTATGCAGGCTGTGCGCCACGCCCCAGATCACTTGGAAACCGACAAAGACCGCCAATACAAAAACGATGAAGTGCTGCATGAAGCTGGCCGGGGCAACAAGGCCCACACCCAACAACACTGCCGCACCCACGGCCAAAAGCGTGACTTGATTTTTGGTCTGCGCTTTGAAGGCCGCCAATTCGTCGGCGCGCTTCTCTTCGGGGGTCTTTTCCTTGACCTTTTCCTTCTTCGGCGCTGCTGCGATGGCTGCAACCTTGGGCGGAGGTGGTGGGAAGGTGACCGCCTTCTCGTGGGTGATGGTTGCCCCACGGATCACGTCATCTTCCATATCGTGGTTGATAACGCCGTCTTTTTCGGGCGTCAGATCCGTCATCAAGTGGCGGATGTTGGTGGAATAGAGCGTCGAGGCCTGTGTCGCCATGCGCGAGGGGAAGTCAGTATAGCCGATGATGGTCACACCGTTCGGTGTCACGACCTTCTCGTCCATCTTGGTCAGCTTACAGTTGCCGCCCTTTTCTGCTGCAAGGTCAACGATGACAGAGCCCGGCTTCATCGCCGCGACCATGTCTTCGGTCCAAAGCTCGGGTGCTTCGCGGTTGGGGATCAGCGCCGTGGTGATGACGATGTCCACATCGGGCGCAAGCTCGCGGAACTTAGCCAATTGCGCTTCGCGGAATTCTGGCGAGGAAACAGAGGCGTAGCCACCCGAGGCGGAGCCATCTGCCTGCTCTTCCTCAAAGTCGAGATAGACAAATTCAGCGCCCATCGATTCAACCTGCTCGGCCACTTCGGGGCGCACGTCGAAGGCAAGCGTGATGGCGCCCAATGAGGTCGATGTGCCGATGGCTGCAAGGCCCGCAACGCCCGCGCCGACGACCAGAACCTTCGCAGGCGGCACCTTGCCCGCCGCAGTGATCTGTCCGGTGAAGAAACGGCCAAAGTTGTTGCCCGCTTCGATCACCGCACGGTAGCCCGCGATATTCGCCATGGACGACAGCGCGTCCATCTTCTGGGCACGGCTGATGCGCGGCACCATATCCATCGCCATGACGGTCGCGCCCTTTTTGGCGGCGGCCTCCATCAGTTCGGTGTTGCCGGCAGGATTGAACATTGAAATCAGCGTCTGGCTTGCACGCAGGCGTTTTACCTCGGCGTCAGACGGGGGGCGCACCTTGGCGACCACATCGGCGGCCTTCCACAGGGCGGCAGCGGTTTTCGCCACTTCAACGCCTGCGGCTTCATAAGCAGCATCATCAAACCCCGCAGCCGCACCGGCACCCGTTTCAATGACGCAGCTATGCCCGAGTTTCTGCAGTTGCAGCGCGCTTTCCGGCGTCATTGCGACCCGGTTTTCGCCCTCAAATATTTCCTTTGGTGTCCCGATCTTCAAACCAAGAGTCCCCCTTTGCTGGCCCGTTCCGCCGCTTTGGCGCAACTTTGTTAGTCAGACCGATAGCGCGGGCGCAGCAATAGTACAAGCAAACCGGCAGGGGAAACGGTGCAAATATGCTGCACTGCCACATTGGGGGAACGGTTTGCCGATTTCGGCGCAGTCGTAGAACATCTGTTCCACCCGCTGCCGAGGGCATGGCCCGAAGGCCATGCCGTGGTGCAACGCTCTCTGAACGAGAGCCGCCAGAACGCTTAGAGACCGGGGATCAGACGGGCGATGCCACGCTGGTCAAAGGTCGTGCCGCGACCGGCACCAAATGCAATCTCGCCGCCCAGACCGACGAAGGGCTCAGAGTCGCTGATACCACCGACATCCGCTTTGGCAGAGCCGACTTCCAAGAACAGGTTTGTCGTCGGCGAAACGTCACGATCCAGACGCACGGCAAAACGGGACAGATCGTCGCCGTCGCTGCCGAAATGATCATAAGAACCCGTCAGGCCAAAGCCCTGTGCCATCTCGTAACGGGCCTTAAGGCCACCCAGCGTGCCGTCACCTAGATCAGTGTCGACATTGGCGATATAACCTTCGAATTCCCAGTTCAGCATTTCATAGCCAGCTTCGACGCCGAGGATATCCGCATCTTCGCCTTCAATGTCTTCGCGGGTATAGAACGCACCGAATGAGGTCGCCTGATCCATGTGGTAGATGCCGTGCAGGCCCAATGTGTGGCCATCAGCGCCGGAAGCATCGAAATCGTTGTAGCCCGCATCGGCTTGCAGGCCCAGATTGCGGCTAAACCCAAGTTCGACCGAGCCATCAAGCCCAAGGCGATTGAAATCGGTGTCGTCGGCAAAGGCCGAATAGGACAGGCCGACAGAGCCACCGGTCACTTCGACAGCCTGCGCAGTGCTCGCGCCAAGCGCGAAGGTCGCGGCAAGCGTCAGCACGGAAAGATTTGTGAGTTTCATGATACTGCTCCAATACACATAGTCAGGCCCTGTGATCAGGTTACCCTTCGCAACCAGTGCGTGAAGGGCACCAAAGCTTCAAGACCTAAGCCAAAGGGCTGGCGCGAATGTGAGCGGATTACCGCGAGTACTTAACCAAGACACACGCATAGCGCTAGCCGTAGGGAAATAACGCCCCGTCATCCGTGTAACCCTATTGTGCCGCCCCCTCAGCCACGCCACCCTACCCCTGAAAAGGGAGGCATTATGACACTGCAGGACAAACACGCATTCATCACGGGCGGCGGTACGGGCATCGGATTGGCCATCGCGCAGGATTTGGCCGCCAAAGGTGCCCGCGTCACGATCACCGGGCGGCGGCAAGAGGTGCTCGACGCTGTATCGGGCAATGGCATCACCGGCATGGCCATGGATGTGCGTGATGAGGGACAGGTCGTCGACACGATCGCCCGCGCGGTAGAGGCCAGCGGCCCGGTGCAAATCTGTATCGCCAACGCAGGTGTGGCCGAGGGGCGCTCGCTGCATAAGACTGACCTCGATTTTTGGCGCGACATGATGGCGACCAACCTAGACGGGGCCTTCCTGACGATCCGCGAAAGCCTTAAATCTATGCGCCAGACCGATTGGGGCCGCGTCATTGCCGTATCATCCATCGCAGGATTGCGTGGCTTGCCGGGAGCGGCCTGCTATTCAGCATCCAAACACGGGATGATCGGGCTGATCCGATCCCTGAGCGAAGATTACATGGGCCAACCCTTTACCTTCAACGCACTCTGCCCCGGTTATGTCGACACCGATATTATTGCACGAAACACCCGAGCAATTTCGCAACGCGCCGGGCTTTCCGAAGACAAAGCGCGCGATGTCATGGTCAACGCCAACCGCCACAAGCGACTCATTGGCCCTTCGGAGGTCGCCGCCGCTGCTGCATGGCTGATCGCAGAAGGCTCGGAGAGCGTTAACGGACAATCCATTGAGATTGCAGGCGGGCAAATGTAGCAGCGTTAAGGCAAACTTAACCAAGCTGCGCAACGTTTGGGACCATGAGACGCAATTCATCCCATGGTCCCGACAGATACTTTTTCACCTTGCGACTGGCGCGGCGGGGCGACGATGCCCTGTTGCGCCATATCTCAATTCTGCGGCAATCCATGCGAGAGACCTTGGCCCGCAAGCCGTTCCAGATCAACGCGATCACGGTGCTGCCGGATGTCATCCATACGGTTTGGACTTTGCCGAAGGATGATCACGACTATCCCAACCGCATTGGCATGTGGAAAGCGCGATTTTCAAAACACCTTCCCCCTGCCCCGCACCGCAGCTTGCAACAGATCAAACGCGGCGAGAAAGGGATATGGCAGCGGCGATTCTGGGAACATCGGATAAGGGACCAAGCCGATTTTCGGCGGCACTGTGATTTGGTGCATCTCAGTCCGATGCACGCAGGCTTGTGTGACCGCCCAGAGGATTGGCCGTTCAGTTCTTACAACCGCAACAGGCCGCGCCAAGCGGCCCCAGAATTTGAAGTCGTTGACAAACTAGAGGAAGACGATGTGCTGGACGACAACGCAACGCGGCTAGTCCCTCTAGATTTGTTAACGAGGCCCCCGGATCGCCTACACAGCTAGAGCCGACCATTTGACCGTTTTCCCACCGCGCCAAGGGGCCCCGGCCAGCATAGCAGCCCGAGCAGGTCTCATCACAGCTCAAGCGCCGCGTTTTACTGCGCGGCGGTCATCACCGGCAAAGCCGAACCATCCGCGGCCCATGCCCGCACTGCCGCGCCAAAATGCTCGAACAAGGGGCGCGACACGGGGTCGTTCGCGGCGTTCCATTCAGGATGCCATTGCACGGCAAGCGTAAAGCCGGGGGCATCTTTGATGTAAATCGCCTCTGGCGTGCCATCATCGGCATGGCCGTCAACCACCACACGCGGGCCGGGGGCCTTGATCCCCTGCCCGTGTAGGGTGTTGGTCAGCACTTTGGATGCGCCCATCACACGGTGGAACACGCCGCCTTCGGTAAAACTCACGTCATGGCGCAGCTCGAACTTCTCTTCGATGGTGCCGTCGGGGGGCATCCGGTGGTTCATCCGCCCGGGCAAATCGCGTATCTCGGGGTAGAGTGAGCCCCCCATGGCCACGTTCACCTCTTGAAAACCGCGGCACAGCCCAAGAAACGGCTGACCCCGCGCCACACAGGCCCGGACCAGCGCCAGCGCCACGGCATCGCGGGCGCGGTCGAAGGCACCATGTGCCTCTGTCTCAGGCTCACCGTATTCTTCTGGATGCACATTGGGCCGCCCGCCGGTCAGCAAGAACCCATCGCAGACCTCAAGCAATTCTTCGACCGAGACAAAGCGCGGATCGCTGGGCACGATCATCGGCAGGCATCCAGAAACTTCGGCAATTGCCTCGGTGTTCATCTGCCCGCCGGCATGTACGGGGTAGCTATCGTTCAGCAGGTAGGAATTGCCAATAATACCAACGACGGGTCGGGCCATGAGTTACCTCTTATTCACCATGGCCCGAACATAGGCGCTTCGCACGGCGGCCTCAACCTCAGCCCTGCGCCTTAAGCTGCATACGTCGCGCATGAAGCACCGGTTCGGTATAGCCAGAGGGTTGCTCGCGGCCCTTCAGCACCAGATCACCGGCCGCCTGAAACGCTACCCCGTCAAAGCCCGGCGCCATGGGGCGGTAGCTTGGGTCATCGGCATTTTGCCGATCCACCACCGCTGCCATTTTTTTCAGCGCTGCCTCGACTTCCTCGCGACTGATGACACCATGATGCAACCAATTGGCCAACGCTTGGGCGGAGATACGGCAAGTTGCGCGGTCCTCCATGAGGCCCACATCGTTAATGTCAGGCACTTTAGAACAACCAACCCCATGATCGATCCAGCGCACGACGTAGCCCAGAATGCCCTGCGCGTTATTCTCAATCTCGCGGGTGATTTCTTCGGTGCTGAGGTTGCGGCCTTCCATCACGGGAATGGTCAGCAGCGCGTCGAGTGTCCCACGCGCGCCGCCCTTTTTGATATCTTCCTGCCGCGCCAGCACGTCAACCTTGTGGTAATGCGTGGCGTGCAACGTAGCAGCTGTAGGCGACGGCACCCAAGCGCAGTTCGCGCCCGACTGCGGGTGGCCTATCTTGGCCTCCAACATCTCGGCCATCCGGTCGGGCATTGCCCACATGCCCTTACCGATTTGCGCGCGCCCCTGAAGGCCACAGGCCAGGCCGATATCAACGTTGCGATCCTCATATGCGCTGATCCAAGCGCTGTTCTTCATCTCGCCCTTGGGCACCATCGGCCCGGCTTCCATGCTGGTGTGAATCTCATCGCCTGTGCGGTCAAGGAAACCGGTGTTGATAAAGGCGACCCGATGTTTCGCGGCGCGGATACATTCGGCGAGGTTCGCGCTGGTGCGGCGTTCCTCGTCCATAATGCCGAGCTTCACGGTATATTGCGGCAGACCGAGCGTCTTCTCCACATGGGTGAAAATCTCATCGGCAAAGGCGACCTCTTCCGGCCCGTGCATCTTGGGCTTCACCACATAGACGCTGCCGGTGACAGAGTTGCCCCCCGCGCGCTTGAGGTCGTGCATAGCGATTAGCGTCGTCACCATCGCGTCCATCAGCCCTTCGCCGACCTCACGGCCCTCACGGTCATGCACGGCAGGGTTCATCATCAGGTGCCCCACATTGCGCACCAACATAAGCGAGCGGCCTTTCAACGTGATCTCACCTGAACCATCGGACGCGGTGTAGCGACGGTCTTCGGCCATACGCCGAGTGACGGTCTCGCCGCCCTTTTCAAATGTTTCCGACAGGTCGCCTTTCATCAGGCCAAGCCAGTTGCCATAGGCCAGCACTTTATCTTCGGCATCCACCGCCGCAACGCTGTCTTCGCAATCCATAATGGTCGAAAGCGCGGATTCGATGATCACATCGGCGACGCTGGCGGGATCGTCTTTGCCAATCGCGTGGTCCGGGTCGATCTTGATTTCAATATGCAGCCCGTTGTTGCGCAACAAAATTGCATCGGGCGCTTCGGCGGCACCCCGGTAACCCGCAAATTGCGCTGGATCAGCCAAGCCGCATGGCGCGGCGTCGTGCGACATCACACCTTCAAGATGCCCGTCCACCACGCGGTAGCCTGCCAAATCTGCATGACTGCCAGCAGAAAGCGGCGCTGCATCATCCAAAAAGGCTTTGGCACGCTCCACCACCCGCGCGCCGCGCTCGGCGTCATAACCCCTGCCGCTTGGCAGATCGCCCAGCGCGTCGGTGCCATAGAAGGCATCATAAAGGCTGCCCCAGCGGGCATTTGCCGCGTTAAGTGCAAAGCGTGCGTTGGTGATGGGCACTACAAGCTGCGGCCCCGGCACTTGGGCAATTTCAGGGTCTACATTTTGGGTTTCGATCTCAAACTCTTCGCCTTCCGGGAGGAGATAGCCAATCTCGCGCAGGAAAGCGGTGTAGCTCTCGGCGTCATGCGGTTGACCTGCGCGGCCCCGATGCCATTCGTCAATCTGCGCCTGTAGGTCTGCACGCTTTTCCAGCAAAGCGCGGTTCTTGGGTCCAAGATCATGCACCAGATCAGAAAAACCGACCCAAAAGGCTTCTGCAGTCACGCCCGTGCCCGGTAGCGCCGATGTTTCAATGAATTCAACCAGTGCGGGGTCTACCTGCAAACCGTTCTTATCAATCTTGCCCGTCATTCTCCGCCCTCTCCCGCGCTGAATACCATTCGAAGATGTCTAGCAGAAAGGCAAAGCGGCGCAAGCGTGGGGACAAAAGCAGGGTCTAGCGCTGCCCCTCGGGTGGTTGCGGCTTGGCGATCACAGGCTCGGCCTGTGCCGGGCCGTCCACGGGCTGCGCGTCGCCTTCAGGCGAAGGATCAGTGGCTTGCAGCACGGCATAGACGATGCCAGCAATCATCAAAAGCGCCCCCGCAATAATGGCGGTTTTAATACCAATCAGAGCATGGCGATGTTGTTTCTTCTGCGTTTCGGTATCGGTGTCGGGGGCAGACATGGATATACCTCATTGCTTGAAGTTGGGGCAGCTCGCCTTGCAGGCCGCCTTCTAGAGACATAACCTTTCCCAGACCAATTACGTTCCCCCACTGGAGGCCCAATGCGCGACGCCACCCCCCAAACGATCTATCTCAGCGATTATCAGCCATTCGGCTTTCTTGTGGATGAGGTGGCGCTGACCTTTGACCTTGATCCCCATCAGACGCGTGTGAAAAGCCGCATCGCCTTTCGCCGCAATCCGGCTGCGCAGGATGCTACGTTTTTCCTGCATGGAGAAGACCTCAAGCTGATTTCAGCGCGGATCGACGGAAAACCGGTCACCCCAGAGGTGACGGACCGTGGCCTAACCTGCGATGTTCCCGACGCGCCCTTTATTTGGGAGGCCGAGGTTGAGATTGATCCCAAAGGCAACACAGCCCTCGAAGGGCTTTATATGTCGAACGGCATGTATTGCACCCAATGCGAGGCCGAAGGCTTTCGCAAGATCACCTATTATCCAGACCGCCCCGATGTGATGAGTATCTTTACCGTCACCATCAACGGACCGCATCCGGTGCTCTTGTCCAACGGCAACCCGGTGGCACAGGGGCAGAACCATGCCGAGTGGCATGACCCGTGGCCCAAGCCTGCCTATCTTTTTGCGCTGGTGGCGGGCGATCTGGTGGCCCATTCCGACCGTTTCACCACTATGTCGAGCCGCGAGGTCGATCTAAACCTTTATGTGCGCCCCGGCGATGAGGGGAAATGCGCCTTTGGGATGGAGGCGCTAAAGGCGTCGATGAAATGGGATGAAGAGGTCTATGGCCGGGAATACGATCTCGACATCTTCAATATCGTCGCGGTGGATGATTTCAACATGGGCGCGATGGAGAACAAGGGGTTGAACATCTTCAATTCCGCCGCCGTGCTCGCCTCGCCCGAGACGTCGACAGATGACAATTTCGAGCGAATTGAGGCGATTATCGCCCATGAGTATTTCCACAACTGGACGGGCAACCGCATTACCTGCCGCGATTGGTTCCAGCTGTGTCTGAAGGAAGGGCTGACCGTCTACCGCGACAGCCAGTTTACATCCGATATGCGTTCTCCGGCGGTGAAACGTATTGGCGATGTCATCGACCTGCGCGGACGTCAGTTTGCCGAAGATCAAGGCCCGCTGGCGCATCCGGTGCGGCCGGAAAGCTTTCAAGAGATCAACAACTTCTACACCGCCACCGTCTATGAGAAGGGCGCCGAGGTGATCGGTATGCTCAAGACCTTGGTGGGCGATGACGCCTATGCCAAGGCGCTGGACCTCTATTTCGAACGTCACGACGGCGACGCGGCAACGATCGAAGATTGGCTGAAGGTGTTCGAAGACACCACAGGCCGCGATCTGACCCAGTTCAAACGCTGGTATTCGCAAGCGGGCACGCCGCGCCTTGCGGTGACGGAGGCATGGGACGCGGGCAAGGGCATCTTTACCCTCACCTTCACACAGCACACGCCCCCCAGCGCGGCCACGCCAAACCCTGAGCCGCAGGTCTTACCCATCACCGTAGGTCTGATTGGCGCGGATGGTGCCGAAGTGGCCCCCTCCCGCGTGTTGGAGATGACCGAAGCCGAGCAGAGCTTTACCTTCGACGGACTTGATGCACGTCCCGTGGCCTCCGTACTACGTGGCTTCTCAGCCCCGGTGGTGCTTGCACATGACCTCTCGAAAGAAGAGCGTCTGCTTCTGCTGGCCCATGACAGCGATCCCTTCAACCGCTGGGAGTCGGGGCGGACCTTGGCGCGGCAGTCTTTGCTGGCGACGACCACTGAGGGCAGCGCGCCGGACGCTGAATGGCTTGCCGCACTTCAAGCTGTACTCGGGGATGAGACGCTAGAGCCCGCCTACCGTGCATTGATGCTGGGCTTGCCCAGCCATGCGGATTTGGCCAACACCCTCTATGACACGGGCAAAACCCCGGATCCGGCGGCGATCCATGAAGCGGTAGAGGCCACGCGCGACGCCATGGCGCAGGCTTTCGTCTCAACCCTGCGCGAGCTTTACGACCGGCACATCGTCGACGCTCCCTACCAGCCTAATGCCGAGCAATCCGGCAAACGCGCACTGACCAATGCGGCCCTCGCCCTGCTCACCCGCGTACAGGGCCCGGAGCGCGCGCAGGCGCAATACGATCAGGCCGACAACATGACCCAGCAACTCAGCGCGCTGGCGGCCCTGCTGCGCGCGGGCCATGGCGACAAGGCGCTGGCTGAGTTTGAAGAGCAGTGGCGCGATGACCGGTTGGTGATGGACAAGTGGTTTGGGCTGCAAGTCTCGCAAGCCGCGCCAGAGAATGCCGCAGAGGTCGCGCAAAAGCTTACCCAGCACGCGGACTTCAACTGGAAGAACCCAAACCGCTTCCGCGCGGTCTTTGGCAGCCTCGCCGCGCATCATGCGGGCTTCCACCATGAAAGCGGCAAGGGCTACGCGCTGCTTGCCGATTGGCTGATCAAGCTCGACCCGGTGAACCCGCAGACCACGGCGCGGATGTGTTCGGCCTTCCAAACATGGCGGCGCTATGACGCGGCGCGGCAAGAGATGATCCAAACGCAATTGGACCGCATACTTGCCAGCCCCGATCTCAGCCGGGACACGTCAGAGATGCTTAGCCGCATTCGCGGTGCCTGACGCGGCAACCCAGACAGAGGGCATGGCGGCCTATACCTACCGCCGCCATGCCCGCAGCCGGACGACGCTACTGGTGTTGCCCGCGATCTGGGCGGCCCTCGGCGCGGGGTGGCTCTGGCTTGAGGCTTCGGGCTGGGTTGTGGGGCTATTGGCGTTTTTCACCCTACCCGCACTTTGGGAGCTTTTTACCAATCCTGTCAGCGGCTTGACGCTCGACGACGACACTCTGACGTGGGTCACCGGCAAGCGCGACGCGAAAATCGCGCTGGTGCAGATCGACCGCGTTCGGCTTGATACGCGGCTTGATATGTCGGTCCGGGCCACAGTCATTCTAAAGACGGGCCGCAAGATCAAACTGCCTTTTGAGGCCACCCCACCGCACCGCGCATTCGAAGCCGCGCTACAGACACGCGGCATCACCACAGAGCGGCACCACTTCACGTTGATCCAATAATTTACGGACGGCTTCGGGGCCGTGTCGCGTTCAATGGCTTGCAATAGGACTGCTGCCGCAGCCAGCGGGCCATATCCTCGCGTTTGGAGGCGCTGCGCATTGGCCCCCAATCCGCCCCAACACCGCGTCTGCCGTTTCCGGCTATCACCCCATCGCGCGGCACGGTCGTCGCCATGATCCGCACAGCACAGCTGAGGTTCGCGGCCCCATTCTTGAGCCCGTCGCCGCTGCCAACGTTACATTTATACCCCCGCGCCGTGCCCGGCAGGATTTGCAGCAGCCCATACCAGCGCCCACCGCCACCCACGGCCCAAGACCGATAGGTGCTCTCATGTTTCGCCAAGGTCGACATGAAACCGACCCAAAAGGCGCGCCGCTGACTGTCGGGTGCCGTCGGATAGGCCGGGCACCACTCCTCAACATCGGCAGGCACCATATCCACCAAGGGCTTGCCATGAGACTTGAGCGCCGAGATCGCTGCACGGGTCCAAAGCGAATGGCCCCGCATATGCTGCCAACGGGTGCGCGGCAGATTGCCCGGACGCGCGGGTGGGCGCAGGGACGTGGTGAAGGGCGCGGTCTCAAGCGCGGGCGGTTTTTCCTCAGCCTTTACCGCGTCGGGGAAGGACAACGATGTCGCGGCGGTCTGCACCACGTCATCCCCCGCCACCACCGGGGCGGGCTGTTTGGGAAGCTCGGCCAAAAGCGATGTGGGGCTCGCGCAGAGCAGCAGGGCAATCATGGCAGGTCTCATGCCGCGCATAAGACCGCCCCAAAGGACGCTTGGCAAGCGCAGCGGGCTGTTCAAATCGGCAGATTTCCTCTGATCAGGAAACAACGCCCCGCCCGACTTTGCGATTGTCGCCTTCGGCTGCGTCCGCCCTGCCCCAACCCGCTGCAGAAATTTCCCGAAAGCTCCGCATGCCGGACACGGTTCCGCCCCATTACCCCGCCAGACATTAACCATCGACAAATATCAGGCAGGACCGGCCCCAGATGAAGAAACTCTCTAATATGATCCCGTCCGCTTTGCAGGGGTTCTTTGCGAAACCCGTCCCCTGCAATCCCAAAGTTGAGCCGCTGGAAATGCCGCTGTTACGCCGCCGTGCGCCGCGCGGTGCATTGCTTCGGATCGCCTGCCCTGACCCCACCACCGAAGAGATGCACCGCGACCGTCATCAGTACCGCGCGCAGTGGCTGGTCCGTCAGGAACGTTGGGAGGAAATGGCCGCTCTCTTGCATGACGCCGACGAAAACCGCGAGATGACACCCGGCGCGATGCCGGTGGCCGAACTCATGGCCTTTGGCGCCCGGGCGGATGTGATTCTTGCCGCCGAACACGCGCTGTTCGATGGAAAGCCCGCCAGTGATGCGCCGCTGATGGCCGGGATAGAGGCCTTGGAACATGTACTGGCCGACCATTCCAAAAGCCACGTGATCGCCGCAATTGTGGCCCAAGCGCATATGGACATCGGCTGGGCATGGCGCGGCACGGGGTGGGACGGCGATGTGCCCGCCCGCAACCGCACAGCCTTTGAGGCACATTTTGACCGCGCTGAGGAAATCCTCGCGCCATTCGAAAAGGACACGGCGGGGTCGCCCCTGCTCGCGGCGACGCGCTGTGCCTTGCTTGGGGGATCAGGCGGTGACGCCCGCATGGTTGCTGACCGCTATGAACGGCTCATTGACCTGAACCCGGAAAACCCGCGCCCCATGCGGGCCATGGGCAACCACCTCCTGCCGCGGTGGCATGGCTCATATGACCAACTTGAACTCGAAGCCCGCCGCACCGCTGCGCGGACCGAAGAGACATGGGGCGCGGGCGGCTATACTTGGGTGCAATTCGACGCGATCAGCTGCGATGCGCGGGCCTGTGCCAACCTTGATGTGCCGTTCTTTATCGAAGGCTTGCGTGACATTCTTGAACATCGACCCGACCCGCACACCGCCAATCTACTGGCGTCCTATTGTGCCAGCGCCATTGGCCAAGCCGCCCCATCAGAGGATGCCGCCGGTGAAGTACGCGCAGAGATCGCCGATTGCGCGCGCTGGATCGTACGGGACCATATGACGGAACTGCACCCGCTGCTCTGGGCCCATGCCGCACGCGGCTTTGACAACAATCTCCGCGTCCGCTCCCCCAGCCGTTTTGCCGCATCGGGCCGTGAAGAGGCAATGCGCATCATTACCGGCCTGTTTCAGCGGGAGATTGAGGCAGGCAAAAGGGTCATTTTCACCGAAGGACGCCGTCAGATTGCCATGCCGAGCTAAGCCTGCCTCTTGAAGCGCGTGGTGCGCTCCAGTATGACCGGCCAAGTTCCAATTGACCGAAGGCGGCCGCGATGCTTGATCTGAGTTACGACACCCCGAAACCGCGCGTGATTGCCGGTGCCAAACATGACTGGGAACTGGTCATCGGTATGGAGGTGCACGCGCAGGTCGCATCGAATGCCAAGTTTTTTTCAGGCGCATCGACCCAATTTGGCGCAGAGCCGAACAGCAATGTGGCCTTTGTTGACGCTGCGATGCCGGGGATGCTGCCAGTAATTAACGAATATTGCATCGAACAGGCCGTGCGCACGGGGCTGGGCCTTAAAGCCGAGATCAACCTGAAATCCGCCTTTGACCGCAAAAACTATTTCTACCCCGATCTGCCGCAAGGATATCAGATCAGCCAGCTTTATGAGCCCATTGTCGGCGAAGGCGAAGTGCTGGTCGAGATCGGCGACGGTACCGCCCGTTTGGTGCGGATCGAACGTATCCACATGGAACAGGACGCGGGCAAATCGATCCACGACATGGATCCGAACATGTCTTTTGTTGACCTCAACCGCACAGGCGTTTGCCTGATGGAGATCGTCTCGCGCCCCGATATCCGCGGCCCCGAAGAGGCTGCCGCCTACCTTGCCAAACTGCGCCAAATCCTGCGCTATCTCGGCACCTGCAACGGCGACATGCAGTCCGGCGCGATGCGTGCTGACGTGAACGTGTCGATCTGCCGCGTGGGCCAGTACGAGAAGTACCAAGAGACACAGGATTTCAGCCATCTGGGCACCCGCTGCGAGATCAAGAACATGAACTCCATGCGCTTTATCCAGCAGGCCATCGAAGTCGAAGCCAAACGCCAGATCGCGATTGTCGAAGCTGGCGGCGAAGTGGTGCAGGAAACGCGCCTGTTCGACCCCGACAAGCAAGAAACCCGTTCCATGCGTTCCAAGGAAGAAGCGCATGACTACCGCTATTTCCCCGACCCCGATTTGCTGCCTTTGGAGATTGAGCAGGCTTGGGTTGATGAGATCGCCGCCAACCTGCCGGAACTGCCGGACCAGAAGAAAGCGCGGTTTATCGGTGACTTTGGTCTGAGCGACTACGACGCTTCCGTTCTGACCGCTGACCTCGACAGCGCGGGCTATTTTGAGGCCGTGGCGCAGGGCCGTGATGGCAAGATGGCGGCGAACTGGGTGATCAACGAACTCTTCGGGCGACTGAAGAAAGACGACAAGAGCATCACCGAAAGCCCGGTCACCCCGGCGCAGCTAGGCGCGATTGTTGACCTGATCGCCTCTGATGCCATTTCCGGCAAGATCGCCAAAGAAGTCTTTGAAATCACCTATACAACTGGCCGCGACCCGGCTGAGATTGTTGAAACCGAAGGCCTCAAGCAGGTCACAGACACCGGGGCGATTGAAACGGCAGTGGATGAAATCATCGCCGCCAACCCCGATCAGGTCGCCAAGGCGCAGCAGAACCCGAAACTTGCGGGTTGGTTCGTCGGTCAGGTGATGAAAGCCACGGGCGGCAAGGCCAACCCCAAGGCGGTCAACGAAATCGTGTCGCGCAAGCTCGCCCAGCAATGAGCGAGACCCCGGCCCCCTTCCGTTCGAGCGAGATGAAAGTTCTCCCCGAATGGATTGATTTCAATGGTCATTTGAACATGGCCTATTACAACGTCCTGTTCGATCAGGGCGTTGACCAAGCCTATGGCGAAATCGGTCTGGGGCCGGAATACCAGCGCACGGGCTGCACCACTTATGTGGCCGAATTCCACGTTTGTTACTTACGTGAATTGCACGAAGGTGACCGCGTCTACACCACCTTCCAACTGCTCGACCATGACGAGAAGCGGTTTCACAGCTTTCAGGAGCTGTGGCACGTCGACGGTTGGCTCGCTGCCACCGCCGAGGGGCTGACGCTGCATGTGGACCAGTCCGGCCCACGTGTGGCCCCCATGCCGGACCATATACTGACCCATCTTGACGCGATGCGCCGCAGCCATGCCAAATTGCCCACACCGGCGCAGGCCGGTCGCCGCATCGGCATCCGCCGCAAATCCGCCTGAAACTCACCTGACGCGGCTCACGTCGCCAACCCAGCCGAGGCCCCTATGCGCTACGAATACAAGATCCTTCCCGCCCCCAGCAAAGGGCAGAAAGCCAAAGGCCTGAAAGCCCCCGAAGCGCGCTTCTCCAAGACGTTGGAAGAGTGTCTGAACGAACAGGCCGCCGAGGGTTGGGAATACCAACGAGCAGAGACATTGCCCTCGCAAGAACGGTCTGGCCTGACCTCAACGACGACAGAATGGCGCAATGTGCTGGTGTTCCGCCGCTTGGCAAACGCGGCCAGCCAGCCGGACGACACCGATCTGCTGCCGTCCCCCGCCGTTGCTGCAACCCCTGCACTGGCCGCCACAATTGAGGGCGACGACACGGCGCTTCAGGCCGATGCGCCTGCCTCTATCACGCCTGAGGATGACGCACCCGTGAAAGAGGAACGCGCCGAAGTGGCGACACCTCCTGCCTTTCTCTCCGACACCCCGGCAAAGGAAGTGCCGGAAGCGCCTTCGCCGGAGAAAACCGACGAAGATGAGGACAAATCAAAGCCCTAAACCCGGGCCTTATTCGTCCAGATCCAGCGCCAGCGCATGAATGCGCCCCATCAGATCCGGCCCCAAGGCACTGTGCACCGCACGGTGCCGCGCCAGCCGGTTCTGGCCCTTGAAACGCTCAGAGCGGATGCGCACGTTAAAGTGGCTTTCGCCCCCCTCTTGAAACCCGGCATGACCGCGATGGCTTTCGCTGTCATCCACCACATCCAATTCTCGCGGCGCAAATGCGGCTTCCAGCCGGTCTGAAATCTCTTGAGTTGTCGACATGTTTTTTACCTCGGCCCCCTTCAATCCTGCGACGCAGGGTATATGGTGACCGGCCTGAGTCGGAAAGGTCTATCCACATGCCAAAAGCTGATCCCTTCGGATTCGACATGTCCGTGTCGTCCTCCAAAAAGAAAAACCCCCGCGGCCGTCGCGGCATGTCCGGTGCGTCAGAGACATCAACGCGCATCTGCGATCATGAAGGCTGCGATGAGCCGGGCAAGTTCCGCGCGCCCAAGGCCCCCGATGTGCTTGATGATTACTTCTGGTTCTGCCAGCAACACGTCCGCGAATACAACGCAAAGTGGAGCTTTTTCGACGGCACCACAGAGGCGGAGTTGAACGCGCAAATGTCCAAGGACAAGGTCTGGGAACGCGCCACCAAGCCGCTGGGTGATCCCGAACAACGCGCATGGGCCCGTCTTGGCATCGAAGACCCGCATCAGGTTTTGGGCAAGAACGCGACCCAGAACCCCGGCAAGGGCCAGCAAGCGGGCCGCCGCCTGCCCCCGACCGAGCGCCGCGCGATCGAGATTCTCGAAGCCAAGGACACATGGACCAAACCCGAGGTCCGCAAGGCCTACAAAGCGCTGATCAAGGTGCTGCACCCCGATATGAATGGCGGCGACCGCAGTCAGGAAGAGCAGTTGCAGCTTGTCGTCTGGGCATGGGACCAGATCAAGGGCAGCCGCAACTTCAAGGACTGATCCCGCGACTGGACCAGCGGTCGGCTGCGGATAATGCCAGTTGCCCCCTTCCCCTTGCGGATATGCACGATATGTTGCACCAGATACGCGCGCGGCCCCGATCGCGCGCCTAAGGAAAAGGATGACGAGCGATGGCCGACGGTGCACTGGAACACGACATGAAACCCACCGAAGAACTCTCGGTTCGCGATGTCTTTGGTATCGACACCGATATGGTCGTCAAAGGCTTCCCGCAGCGCACCAGCCGCGTGCCGGACATCGACAGCACCTATAAGTTTGACCCTGACACCACGCTGGCGATCCTCGCAGGGTTCACACACAACCGCCGCGTCATGATCCAAGGCTACCACGGCACAGGCAAATCGACCCATATCGAACAGGTCGCCGCCCTGCTGAACTGGCCCACCGTGCGCGTCAACCTCGACAGCCACATCAGCCGGATCGACCTGATCGGCAAAGACGCGATCAAACTGCGCGACGGCAAGCAGGTCACCGAATTCCACGAGGGCATCCTGCCTTGGGCGCTGCGCAACCCGACCGCAATTGTGTTCGATGAATACGACGCGGGCCGCGCGGATGTGATGTTCGTGATCCAGCGCGTGCTGGAGCATGATGGCAAGCTCACACTGATGGATCAGAACGAGATCATCACCCCGCACCCCTATTTCCGCCTCTTTGCCACGGCCAACACCGTGGGCTTGGGCGATACCACCGGGCTCTATCACGGCACCCAACAGATTAACCAAGCGCAGATGGACCGTTGGAGCCTCGTGGCCACGCTGAACTACCTCAGCATCGACGCTGAAACTGCGATCGTGCTGGCCAAGAACCCGCATTACAATACCGAGAAGGGCCGCAAGACCCTCAAGCAGATGGTCACCGTGGCAGACCTAACCCGGACCGCCTTTATGAATGGTGAACTGTCGACGGTAATGAGCCCGCGTACTGTTATCGCATGGGCGCAGAACGCGGAAATCTTCCGCAACGTCGGCTATGCCTTCCGCCTGTCCTTCCTCAACAAATGTGATGAGTTGGAGCGCCAAACCGTCGCGGAATTCTACCAGCGTCTGTTTGACGAAGAACTGCCAGAAAGCGCGGCGAGCCTTAGCTTGGGCTAAGGCAAGCTTACATTACGACATAAATAGGGGCGCTGATTTCAGCGCCCCTTTGTATATCTTTGCTGTAGTCTTGGCTTAATTCACCGGCTCGGCGGTGCCAGCTTCTGGGACCATTGCGGGATCTTCAGTCGCTTGGCTTGCGGCCTCCATATCCTGAGCTGTCACGAAGGCTTCGGCGGCTTCCAGATCAGCCTTCGTGGCCGAGGACACAAGTCGCAAAGTGCCGGACTCGTCAGTCATGGTGGACAGGCTGTCCATCTCAACCGCGACCCATTTCTCGCCCATCCCGAGGAAACCGCCGACACCGATCACAACACCTTCGACGGTGCCATCAAGGTTGACGATCAGGTCGTCGACATCGCCAATCGACTCGCCCGCGTCAGAGTATACACTGCTGCCGATCAGATCATCGGCAAGGATAGTGTTCTCACTCTGCATGGTGATCTGGCCTTCGACAGGTTTCACCGGCTCTTCGGCAGGGGCTGCGTCGGCGGGGGCTTCGGCCATCGCGTCGGGCGCGGTGTCGTCAGCCATCGGCGTTTCTGCGGTATCAGTCATCGATGTCGCGTCAGAACCTTCGGCGGCTTCGGTATCGCCTTCTGGGGCCATATCAGTCGCCGGTGCCTCTGCCGTATCGGTCATCTCTTCTGCGGCAGCGTCATCCGTTGCCGTATCGCTTGCAGCATCGGTATCGGTCATCGGCGCTTGCTCGGTGCTCTCTTCTTGCGCGGGCTCTGTCATCGGCTCGGTCGCCGTGTCCTGCGCGGCAAGAGCCAGCGGGGTCGCACTTAAAACGGTGACCAGCGCAAGGCGGCTGGCATGTTGCATAAGATTGGTCATTGTTCTTCCTCCTAATAAACAAGACGCGGCGCTGCCCGATCTCAGAGAGGCATCATTGCGTCGATGTGATTGGGAAATGCCGAAACAGGCATGGGGGTTCCCGCCTAGCGTGAACCATGGGCGGGAATTGGCGCATGTACAGAGCGTCCTGCCCCTTTGACCCTCCTGCGAAAACCTGCCAAACCTCATGCCATAGCTGACAGAGGCATGGGCTCATGAAGAAATCCGACAACCCCGCTGACGCGTTCAAAAAGGCCCTCGCTGAGGCGACCAAGGTGATGGCCGATGACACCGAGCTGAACGTCAGCTATTCGGTTGATCCATCAGGGCTTTCCGGTGACGCGATGCGCCTGCCACAGGTCAGCCGCCGGATGACCCGCGAAGAGGTTTTGCTGGCCCGTGGCACCGCCGATGCGCTGGCGCTGAACCGCCGCTATCATGATGACGCAACCCATGCCCGTTATGCGCCCCAAGGCGACATGGCCCGCGAACTCTATGAGGCGATGGAAACCGCGCGTTGCGAAGCAATGGGCGCGCGCGACATGCCCGGCACGGCGGGCAATATCGACGTAAAGATCAAACATGACGCGCTGCGCAAGGGCTACGATCAGGCCAAACAGGCCAGCGACGTGCCGCTCTCGGTCGCGGCGGGCTATATGGTGCGCCATCTCGCCACCGGGCGACCGCTGCCTGCCGGGGCCGAGAATGCGATGGAACTTTGGCGCGGCTTTATTGAGGATCAGGCAGGCGGCACCTTGGAGGGGCTTGATGGGAGCCTCGCCGATCAGGCCGATTTCGCGCGACTGGCGCGCAAGATGATTTCTGACCTTGGTTACGGCGATCAGTTGGGCGACGACCCGGACAGCCAAGACGATGAGCAAGAGGACCAAGCCGAGGAAGGTGCAGAGGAGGAGCAAGACCCCGACAGCACCGGTCAAGACGATCAGGACGAGGAAGAGGCCGAAGGCACGCCCGAAAACAGCCAAGAGCAGCAGCAGGACGAAAGTCAGGCGCAGGTCTCGATGGATGATGAGGCCGATCAGGAATTGGGCGACGAGGCCGATATGCCCGAGGGCGACGCGCCCATGGACCCGCCGCCCCCGCCGCCTGTATCCGATGCCGACCCCGAGTACCGGGTCTATCTGGGCGAGCATGATGAGGTGATCGGCGCCGAAGAACTGGCCGACCCGATCGAACTGGAGCGCCTGCGCGCCTATCTCGACCAACAGTTGGAGCCGCTGAAAGGTGCCGTGGGCCGTCTGGCCAACAAGTTGCAGCGCCGCTTGCAGGCGCAGCAGAACCGTTCGTGGGAGTTCGACCTTGAAGAAGGCACATTGGACGCAGGACGTCTGGCGCGGGTCGTGGCCAACCCCACAACGCCGCTGAGCTTCAAGGTTGAGAAGGATACGGAGTTCCGCGACACCGTGGTGACGCTGCTGTTGGATAACTCCGGCTCCATGCGCGGGCGGCCCATCTCCATCGCTGCGATCTGCGCCGACGTCTTGGCGCGGACCTTGGAGCGCTGCAATGTGAAGGTTGAAATCCTGGGCTTTACCACCCGTGCGTGGAAGGGCGGTCAGGCCCGCGAAGCGTGGCTGAACGACGGGCGGCCTGCGCAACCCGGACGACTGAACGATCTGCGACACATTATCTATAAATCCGCTGATGCCCCTTGGCGGCGCACCCGCGACCACCTTGGTCTGATGATGAAAGAGGGTCTGCTGAAAGAGAACATCGACGGCGAGGCGCTGGAATGGGCGCACCGTCGCATGTTGGCACGGCATGAGGCGCGCAAGATCCTGATGGTGATTTCGGATGGGGCACCGGTGGATGACAGCACGCTGTCGGTGAACCCGGCCAACTATCTGGAAAAGCACCTGCGCGATGTGATCGCCATGGTCGAGAAACGCCGCGCGGTGGAACTGCTGGCGATTGGCATCGGCCATGATGTGACGCGGTATTACGACCGCGCCGTGACGATTACGGATGTGGATCAGCTTGCCGGAGCGATGACCGAGCAGCTTGCCGCGCTTTTTGACAGTGATCCGCGGAAACGGGCGCGTGTCATGGGCATGCGTCGCGTGGGCTGAGCCGTCGGACGGTATTTGAAAAAGGATGAAGGAGGGGCGTGTGTTCCAGAGTTTCGAGGTCACCGCGCGTCCGGAACAGGGGCCGCCGCGGCTGACGGCGCTGCGCGCAGAATTGGTCCGGGCAGGCTTGGATGGGTTCTTGGTCCCGCGTGCCGATGCGCATCAGGGGGAATATGTCGCCCCGCGTGATGACCGTTTGGCTTGGCTGACGGGGTTTACGGGCTCTGCCGGGTTTTGTGCAGCACTGCGGGACGTTGCGGGGGTCTTTATCGACGGGCGCTATCGCACGCAGGTCAAGGCGCAGGTGGCGGAGGTTTTTACGCCTGTGCCTTGGCCCGAGGTGTCTCTGGCCGATTGGCTGAAGGATCAGCTGCCTGATGGCGGTGTGGTTGGGTTTGATCCGTGGTTGCATACGCCGGCACAGATCGCCGGGCTGGAAGAGACGCTGGCGGGTTCGGGTATCGAGATGCGGCGCGTGGACAATATGGTGGATCGCATTTGGGACGATCAGCCCGACGCACCGATGGCAGTAGCGGCGGCGCATCCTATGGAGTTTGCCGGGGAGAGCCATGAGGCTAAGCGTCAGCGCTTGGCGGTGGAATTGCGTGAAGCGGGGCAGAAAGCGGCACTGATCACGCTTCCCGACAGCCACAACTGGTTGCTGAACATTCGCGGGCAGGACATTCCGCGCAATCCGGTGGCACATGGGTTTGCTGTGCTGCATGACGATGCGCGCGTCGATCTGTTTATGGCGGCGGAAAAACTGACCGTCTTAACCGATCATCTGGGGCCGCACGTCATGCAGCGTGATCCCGCTGATTTGCCCGACTATCTGCGCGAGCTGGAGGGCCCGGTGCGGCTTGATCGACAGTCGGCTCCGGTATTGTTTGCCGATCTGCTGGGGGACCGTGCCGAGGCAGGAGAAGACCCATGCGCTTTGCCCAAGGCCTGCAAAAATGAGGCCGAAATTACCGGAGCCGCTGAGGCGCATCTGCGTGACGGGGCAGCAGTGGTGGAGTTGCTGGCGTGGCTGGATGCGCAAGAACCGGGAACCGTCACGGAGACCGAGGTGGTGCGCCAGTTGGAAGAGCTGCGCCGCCAAGATCCTTCCCTGCGCGATATCAGTTTTGAGACGATCTCTGGCACCGGGCCGAATGGGGCGATTATTCATTACCGGGTGAACGAAGAGACCGACAGTGTGCTGCAAAACGGGCATCTGTTGGTGCTTGATAGTGGCGGTCAGTACCTTGATGGGACCACTGATATTACCCGCACCATCGCCATCGGCACGCCCGATGCTGAGGCACGTAGTGCCTTTACCCGGGTATTGTCGGGAATGATCGCTATGAGCCGTCTGCGCTGGCCTCGCGGGCTGGCAGGGCGGGATATTGAGATGTTGGGCCGTCTGCCCTTGTGGATGGCGGGGCAGGATTTCGATCATGGCCTGGGCCATGGGGTTGGCGCTTATTTGTCGGTCCATGAGGGGCCGCAGCGGTTGAGCCGGATGAGCCACGTGCCGCTTCAGCCCGGTATGATCCTTAGCAATGAACCGGGCTATTACCGCGAGGGGGCTTTTGGCATTCGGATCGAGAACCTCTTGGTCGTGCAAGAGGCGCCCGCCCTGCCCGGCGGTGACGCGCATCGCAAGATGCTGAATTGGCGCACGCTGACCCTTGCCCCGATTGATCGGCGTTTGATCGACGTAAGCGCGCTGACCCCAGAGGCCCGCAATTGGCTGAACGCCTATCATCGCGACGTTGCGGAAAAGATCGGGCCGCGGGTATCACCTGTTACAAAACTATGGTTGGATGCGGCAACGGCGCCGCTATGAGCGTCCGATTTCAGTAAAACGGGGGGTACGGCATGTCCGACCATATTACGATTACTCCGGCCCAGGGCACATGGGTTGTCCGCGCTGGCGGGGCGGTGCTGGGTGAGAGCACAGGTGCGCTGGAACTGCGCGAGGGGGACTATCCCCCGGTGATCTATTTCCCGCGTGGTGATATCGCGATGGCCTTCCTTGATGGCACAGATAAGACCACCCATTGCCCCCATAAGGGCGAGGCCAGCTATTTCTCGGTCGTGACTAAAAGCCGCACCTTGGAAGATGCCGTCTGGTCTTACGAAGACCCCAAAGAGGATGTGGCGGCAATCAAGGGCTATCTGGCTTTCACCCCAATGGAAGAAATCGCCATCGAACGTATCTGAGCGCGGCTCAGGAATGCTCCTCTGCCGCGGTGGCGGCGAGGGCGCGGTTATAGGCCTTCAGCGCATCGACGTGGAACAGCGCGCCCAGCAGTTCGGGCGGCGCGTCGGCGCTGAGGGTGACCACCGGAATGAAATTGGAATGCGTCTGGTCGAACAGCGGCAAGGCGGCCTCTAGCGTGGCGCTGCCGTCAATATAGGTGCCCTTGTCGATCAAATCCCAACAGGCGTCTTCTGAGGCGGCGTCCTCGTCATCTGGGCGGCGCATGATCCGGCCCACCATGAACATTGATAGCAGATAGGCCTGTGGCCCCGCCGCCAGATGGATGCCGCGACGTTCCATCTGGGTAAGGAAAAACGAGCGATCCACCAGCTTTGACGCCAGCGCGGTCGACATGCTGACGGCGACCATTACGGCAAGGCCGGTCTGCCAGTCTCCGGTCATTTCAAAGACGATGAGCGTGGTCGATATCGGTGCGCCAAGCACGGCGGCAGCAACGGCCCCCATTCCGGCCAGTGCATAAAGCGAGGAAGAGCCGGAAATCTCGGGGAACACGCCAGTCGCGATCAAACCAAAGGCCAGCCCGGTAAGCGCCCCCACCATCAGCGAGGGGGAAAAAACGCCGCCGCCCATGCGCCCGCCCAACGTGATCGCCACGGCGGCGACTTTGAGAACCGCGAAGATGATCACCTCATGCAGGACCAGCTCGCCCACCAGCGCGCGGGAGGTCGTCTCATATCCGACGCCAATGATATGCGGGAACCAAAGCGCAATAATGCCGAGGATCGCGCCCGCCACCGCAGGACGTAGCCAACGGGCAAGACCGGTGCGGGCCTGAAGATAGTTGCCGAAATCTTCGGCCCAAAAGATTGAGCGCATGAGCACGACAGAGACCACGCCGCAGGTCAGCCCCAACAGCAGGAAAGCAGGCAGTTCAACATAGAATTGAACATCTCCAAGGCTGGGCAGGACAAATTCAGTCAGCCCGCCGAACTCTAGCCGGTTGATCACTGTGCCTGCTGCCGAAGCGATCACGATGGGCGCGAAGGCATGGACAGCGAAGTGCCGCAGTACGACTTCAAGCGCAAAAAGCGCCCCGGCGATGGGGGCATTAAAACTGGCTGAAACTGCAGCGGCCACGGCGCAGCCCAACAAATCACGCCCGGTAATTCCGTCTGCTTTGATCAGGCGGCTGACCTTGGTCGAGATCACGGCGGCCAAATGCACAACCGGCCCTTCCCGACCCGAAGAGCCGCCTGTTGAAAGGGTGATCAGCGATGCGAGGGCCGATGCCACGCCTGCGCGGGTTTCGACGCGACCATCGTGCAATGCCGCGCCCAAAATCACATCGCCCACGCTGCGCGCCCGACCATCGCGGGTGAAACGGTGTAGGATCAGCCCCACCAGCAACCCGCCGAGTGTCGGGATCAAAACCACCCAGTACCATGGCAACCCGGCCAAGAAGCTATGCAAGAACTGCACATTGTCCGTGCCATAAAGCGTGGCTTGCAACCAGTTGATCCCCTTACGGAAAAACAACGCAGCAAAGCCTGCGGCGATGCCGACCAGCAGGGCAATGAACCAAAAAGTGATCTTGCCCGGACCCCGCGTACGCAGAACTTTCCAGCCCTGTTTGCAGCCGCCAAGCGCCTGATCGAATTGTTGCGAAAAGAAAGCGTTATCTTGCGAGGGCATGGGACTTTAACCAGTGGGACCCTTCCTGTCTAGGACAAGCTGACCTTGGGTAAAACCGGCATTTAAGAAGTAGTTGCGCCCTGTTGCCCGTTAAGCAGTGACTCTGCCGCCGCGCGGGCCGCATCGGTGATCGTATCGCCAGCCAACATGCGCGCCACTTCGTCCACCCGCTCTTCGGGGGCGAGCGCGGTGACGGTCGATGTGGTCATGCCCTTGGCAACCGATTTCGCAACGCGCCAGTGATGCGCCCCAAGGGCGGCGACCTGCGGTGAATGGGTCACCACCAACACTTGGCCCTCTGCGGCAAGCGATTTTAGGCGGCGGCCCACGGCGTCAGCGGTGGCGCCCCCCACCCCGCGATCAATCTCGTCGAAAATCAGTGTTAGGCCTGCTTGGCTTTGCGTCAGACAGACCTTAAGCGCCAAAAGAAACCGGCTGAGCTCCCCGCCCGACGCGATCTTGCCCAATGGCCCAGCAGGTGCGCCGGGGTTGGTTGCCACGGTGAACGACACCGCATCGCGACCTTCGGGGCCCGGAGCGTCTTGGGTGAGCTGAGTTTCAAAAACGGCGCGCTCCATCTTGAGCGGCGCTAGTTCGGCTGCCACAGCTTTGTCGAGCTTGGCCGCAGACTTGCGCCGCTTTTCGGTCAAGGCAGCGGCCCGTTCGTCATACAGCGCCTGAGCATCCTGCACGGCCTTTTCCAGCCCGGCCTGCGCGGCCTCGCCCGCATCAAGCGCGTTGAGTTTAGTGCGCAGTGTGTCAGCGAACCCAGCCAATTCATCAGGCTGCACATCATGTTTCCGCGCCAGTCCCCGAATTGCAAAAAGCCGCTCTTCGCAGGCTTCCAACTCAAAGGGGTCGAAGGACATGCCGTCGATCGCATCGGCCACGCCGGACATCGCGTCGTCCAATTCCACCATGGCGCGGTTCAGCGCGGCAAGCGGGCCTTCCAACGCGCCTTCGGCCTTGTCGGCCACACCGTCGAGCCAGCGCAGCGCGTCGCCCATTGCCGTTTCTGCACCGCCTTGGCCCATTAACTCATAGGCGTTGACCACATCGCGGCGGATCTTTTCGGCACCTTGCATTTGGCGGCGGCGGGTGTCGAGCGTGGCTTCTTCTCCCTCTTCGGGGCCGAGTTTGTCGAGTTCGGCTACCGCGTGGCGTAGAAATTCCTCTTCGGCGGCGATGGCGTCACGTTCGGCGGCGGCGGCGGCGGCGGCCTTGCGGGCCGCGCCAAGGGCAGTCCACGCCTCCCGTACCCCGGCGATTGCGCGGGCATTTCCGGCATAATCATCAAGGATCGCACGGTGGCCGCGCGGGTTCAGCAGGCCACGGTCATCGTGCTGGCCATGCAATTCCACCAATGTCTCAGACAGACGCCGCAGCACCTCGCCCGAGCAGCGCCGGTCATTCACCCAAGCAGTTTTGCGCCCGTCAGAGGTATTGATGCGGCGCAGGATCAATTCCTCCCCGCCCGGCAACCCGGCTTCTTCGAGCAGCGCATGGGCCGGATGGTCGGGCGGCAGATCGAACCACGCCGTTACCTCGCCCTGCTCGGCCCCTTGGCGTACCAGATCGGCACGGCCCCGCCAGCCGAGAACAAAACCAAGAGAATCCAACAAGATAGACTTGCCCGCGCCGGTTTCACCGGTCAACACATTTAGCCCCGGTTGGAAGCCAAGCTCCAACCGGTCAATGATCAGCATGTCCGAAATATCAAGTCCGCGCAGCATCGGAAATAACCGTCGGGTGGGTTTGCCCCACCCCCTTTATAGCCACTCGCCTTTGATGGTCTGGCGATAGGCGGCACCCAGCCAATTGTCTTTGTAGAAGGTCGGCGCAAGGCCCCGGCCCGTCAGCAGTTTATAGCTGTCTTCGTACCAATCCGAGCCACGGTAGTTGTGCCCCAGAACCGCCGCCGCTGTCTGTGCCTCTTGGTTCAGACCCAGCGAAAGATAGGATTCGACCAGACGGTGCAGCGCTTCGGCCGTGTGGGTCGTTGTTTGGAAATCCTCAACAACCACGCGGAAGCGGTTGATCGCGGCGGTATAGTGATCGCGGCGTAGGTAGTAGCGGCCGATCTCCATTTCTTTGCCTGCCAGATGGTCAAAGGCGAGGTCAAATTTCAGGATCGCGGAACGGGCATATTCGCTGTCAGGATAACCTTCGATCACGGCGCGCAGCGATTGCAGCGCTTGGAAGGTCAGCCCTTGATCGCGGCCCACTTCGTCGATCTGATCATAATAGCTGAGCGCCAAGAGATACTGTGCATAAGCAGCGTCATCTTCGGCGGGGTAGAAATCGATGAAACGCTGCGCAGCCGAGCGGCTGTTGGGGTAATCCTGATCTTTGTGGTAGGCAAAAGCCTGCATGATCAGGGCACGTTTGGCCCATTCGGAATAGGGGTAGAGGCGCTCAATCTCAGCGAAATAAAACGCCGCCTCACCGGGATTGTTGTTGGTGATCTCATATTCGCCACGCTCAAAAATCTGCTCGGCCGAGTAGGTTTCTAGCGGGATTTCCTTTGGGTTGAGGAAACTACCGTCTGATCGTCCGTCGCCACCGCCGCAGGCCGCCAATGTTGCGACCAGAAGCACCGCACTGATCGTCCGCTTGCGCGATCCTGCTACCGTCATGCCCGCACCCCTTGCATCGTCCAACCCATGGTCATTGACCCTCTTGCGCATGTGACTAGCACAATAATCTGCGTTGCAAAACGCCCATTCCACCCCCACCCATCGGCGGTCACGCAACGGCGAGTTACCGGGGCAGGCTTGTCACTTCAGTTTAGTGAATACAAGGCATTGGCGGGGCGTTCAATGGCACTTCGGCGTGCGGGCGACCTGAGGTTTGGCATCACTTAACCTGCGCGTGAACCCGCCCCTAGATCAAGCAACCTGCGGGATTTCGTCCCAGACCAGCCCAAAGCCCGGAAGCCGTGCCGCTTGGGCCGCGTCACAGGTGACCAAACGCACGGCGTCCGGTGTAGCGAAAAGCGCGCGCAGCAATGTGTTGGTCAGCGAATGGCCTGCCCGCTTGCCTTCGTAATGGCCCAAAAGCGGTGCACCGGCCAACGCCAGATCACCAAGCGCGTCGAGCATTTTGTGGCGAACAGGTTCGTCTGCATGGCGCAGCCCGCCGGGGCTAACCACGGCGTCCCCATCAAAAACCACCGCGTTTTCACCCGCTTCGCCGCCAAGCGCCAGACCATTGGCCTGCATAGCCTCAACATCCGCCTGACGGCAGAAGGTGCGGCTGTCACAAAGTTCCCGCGCAAAGGAGCCGTTGTTCATGGTGAGCGATTTGCGCTGATGGCCAATTGCGGCATCGGCGAAATCGATCTCAAAGTCGATCCGCAGCGTATCGGCTGGCGAAATACTCGCGGTCGCGTCGCCATCCTGCACGGTTACGGTCTTAAGCACTTCAAACGCCATCACTGGGGCGGCAAGCTGACGCAAGCCGCGCTGCATGATACCCCGCACGAAAGGCACGGAAGACCCATCAAGGATCGGCACTTCGGGGCCGTCGATTTCGATCAGCAGGTTATGAATGCCACAGCCCGAAACAGCGGCCATGAGATGCTCTACGGTAGAGATCGACAGGCCAGTGCGGTTTTCCAGCTTGGTGCAAAGGGGCGAACGGTTCACCGCGTCCCAACGGGCGGGGATCAAACGGTCACCAACAGCCACATCGCTGCGCGAGAACCAAATACCGTGGTGGGCAGAGGCCGGGCGCAAGGTTACAGTCGCCGGCATGCCAGAGTGCAGGCCTGTGCCAGAAAAGCTTACTGCTGATTTAATTGTTGTCTGCACCGGGTAATCCTCACGCTTCGAACATCTTCTTGTGTGTTGAACTCTGGATTAAGGCGCTGGTTCATTTTGCTCAACTCAATCTTTGCAACGGTCTGAAACATGACTGCAACATTTGGGCGCTAGCGTGCCGAGCTGTTTGCAAGAGATTGATCTGAAACGAAAAAGGGCCGCCCCAAGGCGACCCTCTCTTCATCTATCGTGATCGGATCAGTTGGCCTGACGGCGCAGGAACGCGGGAATTTCGATGCGTTCTTGATCGGGATCATTGCTTTCCTGAGGCTGCGGAGCCGCAGCAGAGGCACGGGTTTGCACCGGAGGCTGCTGACGTGCAGGGCGCGGCTGTGCTTCGCCTTCGGCGTGGCCAGTCATCCGGTTGATCAGAGAGTTGATGCCAAAGCGACCTTTGTCGCCTTGCTCACCCTGCTGCTGCTGAGCCTGACGGTGCTGTTCGGGCGCTGCTTTTTGAGCAGCGGCGCGCAGCCGGGCCAGTGCTTCGGGGGATGGCGTGCCGGGCGTCGGCGCGCGGGGCGCAACGAATGCTTCGGGCTCGGCCTCAATCGCCTCTTCCTGACGAGGCTCGAATGCGGCGACCTCTGGCTGATACGCTGGTGCGGGCAGACCATCGTCATCTTCGACGACGTTCTCTTCTTCATAGCGGTCTTGGTCGCGCTGTGTCGGCTGAAGGTCTTGGAACAGGGCGGCCTGCTCTACTTCCTGTGTTGCTTCTGCGGCGATAGGTGCTGCAACGGGCGCCTGCGCGGCAGAAACCTGCGCCACGTCATCAACCGACACGTTCTGGCGCAGCGGCTGGCTCATGGAGCGGCGCGGTACTGGCATTTCGGTGTTCACATCGGTGGCATCGATCCCTGTGGCGACAACGCTGACGCGCATCAGGCCACCAAGGCTTTCGTCCAGCGTGGAGCCGACGATGATGTTCGCCTCGGGGTCCACTTCTTCGCGAATGCGGTTCGCCGCTTCGTCGAGTTCGAAGAGGGTAAGGTCGTGACCGCCGGTGATATTGATAAGAACACCCTTGGCACCGCGCAACGAAATTTCGTCCAGCAACGGGTTGGCGATGGCCTTTTCGGCGGCTTGGATAGCGCGATCTTCGCCCTCGGCCTCGCCTGTTCCCATCATCGCTTTGCCCATCTCGTCCATCACGGCGCGCACATCGGCAAAGTCGAGGTTAATGAGGCCCGGACGGACCATCAGATCGGTCACGCCCTTCACACCTTGGTACAGCACGTCATCGGCAAGCGAGAAGGCTTCGGTGAAGGTGGTCTTTTCGTTGGCCAGACGGAAGAGGTTCTGGTTGGGAATGATGATCAGCGTGTCGACGACCTTTTGCAGCGTCTCAACGCCGTCTTCGGCCTGGCGCATGCGCTTGGCGCCCTCAAACTGGAAGGGCTTGGTCACGACGCCAACGGTCAGAACGCCCAGTTCACGCGCGGCTTGCGCGATGATTGGCGCAGCACCTGTCCCGGTGCCGCCGCCCATGCCTGCGGTGATAAAGCACATATGCGCGCCCGCAAGGTGATCGACGATCTGTTCAATGCTTTCTTCAGCTGCGGCGGCGCCAACGCTGGCACGGGCGCCCGCGCCCAAACCTTCGGTGACTTTAATGCCCAGCTGAACGCGGTTATCGGCCCGGGCTTGCTGAAGCGCCTGTGCGTCGGTGTTCGCCACAACGAAGTCAACGCCGTCCAGCTCTTTTTCGATCATGTTGTTGACCGCGTTGCCGCCCGCCCCGCCAACACCAAAGACGGTGATACGGGGTTTCAGATCATCTTGTCCTGGCATTGAAAGGTTGAGTGTCATGTGCTGTCCGCCTGTCCAGTTGCCCGCGTCCCGCGGGGGTTTTTTCGACCAAATTTACCCGACCCTATCGGCATAGGGCCGGATCGTCACCTAAAAAACATCGTTTTGACGCTAAATATGGGCAAAAACTTGCCAGTTTCTGCCTTATCTCGGGGCTGACACCCGATATTGCGGTCACCAGTTATCTCTAAACCATTTGACGGCGCGTTTAAGCGAGCGGGACGGATAGCGATCGGCGGGGATGTCGAAATCCCACCACTCGTCCTGCGGATGCGCCGCAAAAAGCGCGAGCCCTACTGAGCTGGCAAAGCCCGGCCCCGTTGCCGCCTGCGGCAGACCATGCACGCGCAGCGGACGCCCTAGACGGACTTGTTGACCCAATATCTTGCTGGCAAGCCCATCAAGGCCCGGTATCTGGCTGCCCGCGCCGGTCAATACAATCTGTTGGCTTGGCAAGTGATCGAAACCGGCAGCATCCAGCCGAACGCGGACCTCTTCGAGGATCTCTTCGACGCGCGGGCGCATGATGCCGATCAATTCGGCGCGGCTTGCGGTGCGGCGGTCGTGTTCATAATCGCCCGTCTCGCCGCCGATCTCGATCATGTCACGGTCATCCATGCCGGTCGCATGTACCCCACCATAGAAGGTCTTGATCCGCTCGGCATTAGCCATCGGCACTTGCAGGCCCATGGAGATGTCAGAGGTGACGTGATCGCCGCCCATACGCACGGTGTCGGCATAGATCATGTGTTTTTTGATGAAGATCGACACGCCGGTGGTGCCACCGCCAAAGTCAATACAGGCCGCGCCGAGTTCTTGCTCGTCCTCAACCAGCGCCGAAATACCCGAGGCATAGGAAGATGAGGCGATCCCGGCCAGTTCCAGATCACAGCGTTTGATACAATGCGCGAGGTGTTGGACCGTATCGGCATCGACGGTGAGCATATGCATATCCACCGACAGGCTGTTGCCCAACTGCCCACGCGGATCGGCCAGACCGCTGCGGTGATCCAGCGCAAAGTTCACCGGCTGGGCGTGCAGTACTTCGCGGCCCTCGCCGTATTCCGGAACGTCACAACCCGCCAGCACACGCGCCACGTCTTGCTCTGACACCGATTGTCCTTCGAGTTCGACCTGCGCATCCAAACCATAGCTGCGTGGCTCACCGCCCGAAAAACAGGCGATAACGTGGTCAACGCGGATACCGGCCATTTTCTGTGCGGCTTGCAGTGCGGTGCGGATCGCGCGCTCGGTCTCGCCCATGGCGCAAATCTCACCGAAACGCACACCGCGCGAGCGGGTGGTCGCCGCCCCGATGACCCGGAACCCCGATTGCCCGGCCAATGAACCGATGTCGCCATTCTCTCCGTCATGGGTAATGCCGTCAAACCGCAGCACCAGACAGGCGATCTTGGAACTGCCCACATCCAAAATGGCCACCACCCCGCGCTGGATCGCCAATTTGCGCATGTGCCGCATCGAACGCTGACTGTCGTATAGGTCCATCATCTCGTTACTGTCCCGATTCCAATGGCCATCTTACTGGCCGGAAAGCTGCCTGATGTGCCACCATTCGCGGGTGGCATCTTCGTTCATTCTTAGGGTTGGTCTTGCCGCCAACCGCATATCCACACGCGCCACATCCCGCGTGAGAACTTCTTGTGCGCCCTCCAGCGCGATTACCCGTTCCAGCGCTTGCAGCGCATTTTCTTCGGGCAACATGATCGTCTGATCGCGGTCGAGCACCACGTCCCAGCGGCGCCCTCCGACGCGGACCAATCCGCGCAGTCGGTCGCCCAGTACGTTCGCCGCTGCAATTAGCTTGAGCGCCTCTGGCACCGCCTTGGCGGCCCCTGCCCCGGCGATCAGGGGCAGATCGGCATGGTCGCGCCGCGCCTCGATCCGTGCCACATGCGCGCCGGTATTGTCCACCAAAGCCAGCCCCGTTTCATTGCGCCAGACGGCGATGGGCACGCGCGGCGTCACGTCAATTTGCAACACGCCACCGGGGCGGATGCGAACATTGGCCTGTTTGACCCCGTCAATATCGGTGATTTTCTCGCGGATCTGCGACAGATCAAGGTCGAACGAAGACAGCGGAAATTCCAGCGGCAGGGCCGTGCGGATTTCCGTCGACAGCATGTCGCTCCCCCCGTCGATGGCCATGAGTTTAACCATGAACTCAGGCCGCTCTTCGATGCTGGCGCGCACATCGGCGATGGCCTGCACCACGGTGCCGCGGCGCTCTTCATCCGCCATATAGATCGTACCCGCCAGCAGGCTGAGCGTGAAGGGCAACCCGACGCGCAGGGCAAAGCGAAAGCCCGGCGTCAACATCAAACGCTGCATGCGCCAAGACCAACGCGACGGGGCGGGATCGGCCTTGCCTGCCTCAGGGCGGCGGCGGATCAGCGATCGCATGATGCGTCCTCCACCATCCAAGCGCAGAGCTCAGGGAATGAAATGCCGCAGGCCGCGGCCTGCTCGGGCGAAAGGGATGTTGCGGTCATACCGGGCTGGGTGTTGGTCTCAAGCAGGATCAACCCCTCGGGACCACGGGCTTCATCCCAACGGAAATCGGTGCGGCTGACGCCTTTACAGCCAAGCGCCTCATGGGCGCGGCGGGCATAGTCGAAACACAGATCGGTAATCTCTTGCGGCAGATCGGCGGGCACCACATGGCGCGAGCCGCCGGGCTTGTATTTCGCGTCGTAATCATACCAGCCGGTGGTGATGATATCCGTCACGGCCAGCGCACGGTCGCCCATCACGGTGGTCGTCAACTCACGCCCCGGGGCAAAGGTCTCGACCATCACCTCGGCGGGCATGTCGTCCGACAGTTGCGGCGGGCCGTTGTTTTCCTCGGCAACGAGGTACACGCCGACAGAAGAACCTTCGTTGTTGGGTTTAACCACATAAGGCGGCGCCATCACGTGACCGGCCATCACATCGACCTTGGGTGCGATGATGCTTTCAACCACCGGCAACCCCGCATGGCGGAACACATCCTTGGAGCGCTGTTTGTCCATCGCCAGCGCCGAGGCCATCACGCCAGAATGGGTATAGGGGATATGGAGCCATTCAAGCAGCCCCTGCACACAGCCATCTTCGCCCCAACGGCCATGTAGGCAATTCAATACGGCAAAGGGTTTCAGATCGGCAAGTACGGCAGCAAGGTCGCGGCCAGCATCGACCTCGATCACGTTATATCCGCCATGTTCCCGCAAGGCAGCGGCGCATGCACGCCCGCTGGACAAAGACACCTCGCGCTCAGCCGAGGGGCCGCCCATCAATACCGCCACTGTCGGGGTCTGTCCGCTCGACTTACCCACCAAAGTGCCTCTTTGCCTCGGGCCGTTTGCGGCCCCTATCGTTGTTATCTTTGTTTTTCCGTCACTTAGCCGCCGCCCAAAGGCTCAGCCCTGCGACACCGGATCACCCAATTTTTCACCGACGCGCATAATTTCCCATTCTAGCCTTATACCGCTTGAAGCGTAAACCTTTTTTCGCACCTCTTCGCCTAAGGTTTCGAGATCATCGGCCGTGGCCGCCCCGGTATTAATCAGGAAGTTTGAATGTTTCGGGCTCATCTGCGCCCCGCCGATGGTGGCACCGCGCATCCCGGCATCATCAATCACTTTCCACGCCTTGAGGTCATGCACATCATCTGCCTTCCCCGTTGAGGAAAACCCCGCCGGGTTGCGAAAGGTCGATCCGGCGCTCCGGTCTTTGGTCGGTTGCGTTTCATCGCGCTTGGCAAGCTGCTCCGCCATCCGCGCGTGAAGCGCCTCCGGCTCCGCTTTGGGCGGCGCAAAGGTCGCGTTGATCAGCACCGAGCCGGGCGAAAGATCGGACTGGCGGTAGCGGAAGTTGAGGTCGTCAGCGGTGAGGGTTACCACCTCCCCCGCGCGGGTCACAGCTTGGGCTGAAACGAAGTGGTCTGCCGTGTAGGTGCCATAGCAGCCTGCATTCATGCGCAAGGCTCCGCCGATGCTGCCGGGGATGGTGCGCAGAAAGGTAAGATCCAGCCCCGCGTCCGCTGCCTTGCGCGCCACATGCGCATCCAGCGCCGCCGCCCCGGCGGTCACTTGGTCGCCGTCAATCTCGATCCCGTTAAAGCCGCGCCCAAGACGGATCACCACGGCCCGCAGCCCGCCGTCGCGTACGATCAGGTTACTGCCCACGCCCATCGGAAATACCGCCACCTTTTGTGGCAATCGGCGCATAAAGGTACACAGATCTTCTATGTCAGCAGGTTGAAAAAGATAATCTGCAGGCCCGCCAACGCGCAGCCATGTCAGTTCGCTCAAGGCGCGGTCGGGGGTCAGCTTGCCGCGCAGGTCGGGGATATTCAGCGTATTCATGGCGCCGGACTTAGCCCATTTGCGCGACAGAGCAAAGTATCAAGAGCGCGGGGTATCAATGCGGCTTTCGCGCCACCGCGTTACCGCGCGGCCCAGCAGCCAGCCCAGCCCGAAACCGCCCACGGCATAAAGCACGACTGACAGCTGCGCCAATAGCGCATGCGGCTCAAACACCCGCGCATTCAGCCCAAACACCATCCAAAGGGCGTTGAGCGACAGACCAATCACCAGCACGATAACAAACCACAGCACCCGGGCGCGAAAGCCAGCCCAGATGCACGCGATTAGCCACAGCGCAAAAACAGCCAGCAACGCCACGAGTGTAGGCGTCAGGGTCACTCTGCCGGCCCTTTGACCCGCCCTGCCCCACGGCGCAACCAGCGCGCGAAATAGATCACGGGCCATCGCAGAACCGAACAGCCTCCCGCCAAAACCAACAGGCCCAGCCAAGGGCCGTGTTGCGCGGTGACAAAGCCAACGATCGGAATGCCAATAGCGATCAGCACATAGGCGCTGCGCCAATGGAAATCTTTGCTGGGCGTCATGGCCAGCACATTGGCAACCACAAACCAAAAACAGGCAAGGATGAGGGATAGGCTCATTTCGGCAGCTCCGGCTTTTGGCCGCGCAGACGCGCCAAAAGGTAGCGTAGCGGATTACGGAACATTGACAGGAACGCCAAAAGCGCCAGCAGCGCAAACGCCCACGAATGGGTTACCCCGATGGCGATGATCAAAGCCGGGGCCGCGATCAGCAAGATCACCCCCGGCAGATACTGGGAACGCAGAGGCAGCATAGCCACGGTCACGGCGGCGAAGACCCAAAGGACCGACAGCCAAACCAAAGTCACGCAGCGGCCCCTTTGGCGGCGCGCAGCGCCTCCGGCAGATCATTGGCCCATGCGCTGATCGTACCTGCGCCAAGGCAGACGACCATATCGCCCGGCCGCGCCTCGCGCAGGACCAATTGAGTCAGCGCCTCGGCATCCTCGACGGCATAAGCGTGGCGGTGACCATGTTGGATGAGACCCGCAACCAAACCGTCGCGGTCGGCACCGGGGATCGGCTCTTCGCCGGCGGCATAGACATCGGCGATACCCACCACATCGGCGTCGTTAAAGCAGGCGCAGAACTCATCGAAATGGTGGCTCAGACGGGAATAGCGGTGCGGCTGGTGAACCGCGATCACGCGCCCTTCACTGGCTTGCCGCGCGGCTTTGAGCACGGCAGAAATCTCAACCGGGTGGTGGCCATAGTCGTCAATGATCGTGACGCCATCCACCTCGCCCACACGGGTAAAGCGGCGGTTCACCCCACCAAAGCTGCCCAGAGCGGTGCGGATTGATTCCAACTTCATGCCAAGGTGTCGCGCCACGGTCACCGCCGCCAGCGCGTTAGAGACGTTGTGATCCCCCGGCATCGGCAGGGCGCAGTTTTCAATCACCATGTCTTCGGATTGCAGATGCACATCAAAATGCGCGACACCGTCTTTGTAATGCAAACCCACAGCACGCACATCCGCCTGCGCGTTGAAGCCATAGGTCATGACGCGGCGATCCGTCAGCTTGCCCACCAAGGCCTGCACTTCCGGGTGGTCGGTGCAACAAACCGCGAGACCATAAAAGGGGATGTTTGAGACGAAGTTCAGAAACCCCTGCCGCAGCGTGTCAAAATCGCCCCAATGTTCCATATGCTCGGGGTCGATATTCGTCACGATGGCAATAGTTGCAGGCAGGCGGTTGAAGGTGCCGTCGCTTTCGTCGGCCTCAACCACCATCCATTCGCCCTGCCCCATTCGCGCGTTGGAGCCATAGGCATGGATGATGCCACCGTTTACCACTGTGGGGTCGATGCCGCCCGCGACCAGCAGTTCGGCCACCAGCGTGGTCGTGGTGGTTTTGCCATGCGTGCCCGCCACGGCGATATTGGATTTCAGGCGCATCAACTCGGCCAGCATTTCGGCCCGGCGCACCACGGGAAGACCCGCGCGCCGCGCGGCGTCAAGTTCTGCATTGCCGGGCTTGATCGCCGAAGAGATTACGATCACCGCGGCCCCCTCGATATTCTCGGCCGCTTGGCCTTCGAAAATCTTTGCCCCAAGTTCGGCCAATCGCACAGTGATTTTGGTCGCTTTGAGGTCAGAGCCCTGCACCCGGTAGCCGTGGTTCAACAACACTTCGGCGATGCCCGACATGCCGATACCGCCAATGCCGACAAAATGGATCGGGCCGACATCGGTCGGCAGTTTGGTGGCGGCGGCGTTCATTTGGGGTGTTCCTCTTCTGCGGGGGTCAGCGTGCCTTGGGTGCCAAGATGTTCAACCATATCAGCCAGTGTTTCAGCCGCGTCGGGTTTGCCGACCGAGAGGGCGGCTCGCGCCATCTGCAACGCCCCTTGGGGCATCTCCAACACCGCGAGAATTTGGTCGGTCATGATTTCAGGATTGGCCTTGCTTTCGGGCACCATGATCGCGGCACCGGCCTCAACCAGACCACGGGCATTGGCGGTTTGATGGTCCCCTGCGGCGGCAGCAAAGGGGATCAGGATCGAAGGCCGCCCGATCACGGACAGATCCGCCACGCTGGATGCACCAGAACGGCTGATTACCAGCTGCGCTTCGGACATGCGGCGCGGCACGTCATCAAAGAAGGGGCGCACATCGGCGCTGATACCAGACTCGGCATAGTAATCCGCCACCCGCTGGCCATCTTCGTCGCGGGCCTGATGGCTGACGCGAATATTTCGGATCATGGTCATCGGCAAAGCGGCGAGTGCGGGGGGCACCACGTCACTAAGGATACGCGCACCTTGACTGCCGCCCATCACCAGCACTTCCATCGGGTAGTCACCGGGCGGGATATAGGCGGCCCCTGCACGGTCGAGCACAGCCGAACGCACCGGATTACCGACATGCCAGCCCTGCACGCCCTCGGGCAGTTTGGTGGGCCAAATACCGCAGGCCACTGCATGTACCCGTTTGGCAAAAATCTCGTTCACGCGACCTAGAATGCCATTCTGCTCGTGAATCATGCGCGGCATTCGCAGCGCCCAAGCCGCCCCAAGGGCAGGGATCGACGGATAGCCGCCAAAACCGACAACAACCGAGGGCCGGTCGCGCAGCATGTTCAGCCCCGCACGCAGCACACCGGCGGCAATACGAAACGGCACCAGCGCCTTGGCGGCGGCCCCACCACGCGCAAAGGTAGCACTGCTGATCTGGGTGATCTCAACCGCTTCGGGGAAGCCGCTGGTATAGCGCGCACCGCGTGCATCTGTGCTGAGCTTGACTCGCCAGCCCCGCTTGAGCATCACCTCGGCCAAGGCCTGCGCCGGAAACATATGCCCACCGGTCCCCCCGGCGGCGATGATCAGCAATGGCGCGGCCATCAGCGGCGGCCCCGGCCTAGAATGTCACTGATCTCACCCTGCGGGCGCGACCGGGTAAAGGCGAGGAGCATGCCCACGGCGATGCCGCTTGCGATGACCGAAGAGCCACCATAGCTGACGAAGGGCAAGGTCATGCCTTTCGCAGGCAAAAGCCGAACTGCCACACCCATGTTAATCATCGCCTGTACTCCGAATGTGCAGGCCAGCCCGGTTCCGGCCAGCCGGATGAAGGGGTCACGCTCGCGCACCAACCGCAACAGCGAACGGACGACCACAACAGTATATAGGGCAATGATGCAAACGACCAGAATAAGGCCATATTCCTCAGCGGCGACGGCGATGATAAAATCAGTATGTGCATCGGGCAGTGACCACTTCACTTCGCCCTCCCCCACGCCCACGCCAAAAAGCCCGCCTTCGCGGATCGCATTGGTGGCATAGCCAAGCTGGGTGGTCGGATCGACATCAACGCTGAGAAAGCCGTCGATACGCCGCGCGAAGTGTTCGGAGTTCGAGTAGGCGAAGGTGCCTGCCAAAACGACCAAACCTGCCATGCCGACCAGCAGCACCATCGGCGCTCCGGCGACGAAATACATCACGCCCCAGCCAAAAAGCACAAGGCAAGCTTGGCCAAAGTCGGGCTGCATCGCCAGCATCAGCACGATGGAGATGCACAGCGCAAAAGACCAAGTTTTCCCCGGAGGTCCATTAATCTCGGTCGCGGCGGCCATCATCCATGCGGCGGCGACCATGAAACCCGGCTTTAGAAATTCCGATGGCTGAAGCGAGGCAAACCCCAGCGAGTACCAGCGCGTGGCCCCCTTGCCAAAATCGGTGCCAAAGAACGGCAACAGCGCCAGCGCCACGAAAGACAGGACAAACCCCAGCACGGCCAAACGCCGCACCAGCGTTGGCGACATCATTGACGTCAGCAGCATCGCCACCAGCGCCAATCCGCCGAAGAACGCCTGACGCTGCACATAGTGAAAGGCATCAAAGCCGTTTTTGGAGGCCAAGGGCGGCGACGCAGCCAGCCCCAGCAACATGCCAACGGCAAACAGGATCAACACGCAGGACAATGCCCAGCGGTCGACCGTACGCCACCATTTTGGAAGGATCGGTTCACCATCCCGTACCGGGACCGCGCCATAGACCATCTCTGTCATGGGTATCTGCCTTAACTGCCTCAACGGCCCCTTTGCGGGGTCTCATCCGGGTAGAATAGCCCGAATTGCGACATGAAGCTAGTGCATTTCACCCCGTGGCAGTGGCTGGGGTCGGCGGGGCCGTGCAGGGCCCCGCCGCTAGGCGATCAGGTCACCGTATCAGGCTGCTCATCAGGCCGCCCAATCAACCCACCTTGTGGGTGCCGCGCACCGGGTAGCCTTTGTCGCGAACGAACTTGAGACCGTTTAGCAGGCCTTCCAACTCGGGCCGGGCGAAGGGCGCGTTCGAGATGTCGATGATCTGCAGCTTGCCTTCGTCGTTGATGACAAAGGTGGCAGGTTCGGCGAAGGGCCGGTCGGTCTCCTGCGGGCTGCGCGGGTCAGAGATGTAAACGCCCAGTTCCGCCATCTGCTCAAGGCTCAGGTCATAGCCGACGGGCAATGTCAGATTGTCTTCCTTGGCCATGGATTTGGCCTTTTCCTCGGGGTCGCCCGAAACGGCGATCACATCCACACCGATTTCATGGAACTGGCTTTGCAGCTTCTCAAGTTGCGCGAGGTACTTTTTGCAGATCGGGCAGTGCAAGCCACGGTAGACCACCACCAGCTGCCAGTCGCGCCCCTCTTGCGGGTTGCCCAAGGTCAGCGTGCCGCCGCCCAGCTTGGCCACGTCCATCTTCGGAAAATCTTGTTCTGCGGTCAGTTTGGTCATTCTCTGCTCCTGTTTCATTTGCGTCTGCTCCCCAACTATGACGCATCAGTGATCGGGCAACCGCTGTCACGTCTTCTTGACCGGGCCTGCGCATTCGGGCAGAGCGCGCCCATGCAAGTTGATACAGCCATCATCGGAGCCGGAGCCGCTGGCATGATGTGCGCGGCCCACGCGGGCGGGCGCACGTTGGTGGTGGACCATGCCAAAGCGCCGGGCGAGAAAATTCGCATCTCGGGCGGTGGGCGCTGCAACTTCACCAATATGTATTGCGAGCCGCAGGCGTTTCTCAGTCAGAACCCGCATTTCGCGAAATCCGCACTGGCGCGCTATACCCAGTGGGATTTCATCGAACTGGTCGATCGCCACGGCATCGCGTGGCATGAGAAAACCTTGGGCCAACTCTTCTGCGATACCAGCGCGAAAGAGATTATCTCCATGCTGCGCGGGCTGATGCAAAAGGCCGGGGTCGATCTGCAATTACAAAGCAGCGCCAGCAATTTTGCCAAGGTCGATGGCCAAATCACCTTCGACCTGCAGACACCTGATCGGACAGTGAAAGTTACTGCACGCAACCTTGTCATCGCCACAGGGGGCAAATCGATCCCTAAGATGGGCGCGACGGGCATCGCATATGACATCGCGCGTCAGTTCGGCCTGAAGGTGACTGATACGCGCGCCGGTCTGGTGCCTTTCACCTTTGCCGAAGGCCGCTTTGCACCGCTGGCCGGTGTGGCCACCCCTGCCCGTATCACCGCTGGAACCACTGGCTTTGACGAGGCACTGCTGTTCACTCACCGTGGCCTCTCTGGCCCCGCGGTTTTGCAGGCGTCGTCCTACTGGCAAGAGGGCGAAGCGATCACCGTGAACCTCGCCCCCGAGGGCACTCTGTTGGACGCCTTGCGCGATCAAAGGCAACTTGCGGGGCGGCGCAACTTCACCACCATCCTCGCGCAGCACCTGCCCTCGCGATTGGTGGACTATTTAGGCCAAGAGTTTGACCTCTCGGGCAACTTGGCGGATTGGTCCGACGCGCGGCTCATCGCCTTTGTGGAGGCGCTGCAGAACTGGCAATTGCACCCCGGCGGTACCGAAGGCTATCGCACCGCTGAGGTCACTCTGGGCGGTGTGGATACCGATGCGCTCTCGTCCAAGACCATGGCGGCGAAGGACGTGCCCGGTCTCTATTTCATCGGCGAAGCGGTGGACGTGACCGGCTGGCTCGGCGGGTATAACTTCCAGTGGGCGTGGTCGTCGGGCATGGCGGCGGCGCGGGCGATTGGCAGCTAAGCCCAGCCCTACTCCGCCAAAACCTTCTGCACCTGCGCCACGAAATCCTCACCGCGCCGTTCGAAATTGTCATATTGATCGAAACTTGCCGCCGCCGGGGCAAGCAGGACGACATCACCCTCCTCCGCCTCTGCCGCAGCCCGCGCCACGGCTTTCTCCATCGTGCCGCAGACTTCGGCTTCGGTCGTCAACTGCATGGCAAAATGCGCGGCCTCGCGGCCAATGACATAGGCCTTGCGTACTGACCCTTGGGCCTCCGCCAGACCTTTTAGCCCGCCTTCCTTCTCCAACCCGCCGCAGATCCAGCGGATATTGCGGAAAGCGGCCAGCGCCTTGGCCGCGCTGTCGACATTGGTGGCCTTGCTGTCGTTGACGTAGCGCACGCCATGCGCCTCGGCCACGGTCTGGCTGCGATGGGGCAAGCCGCCGAAACTGTGGAACGCCGCCTCGATCACCCGCGGGGCAAGGCCAAGCGCGCGGCAGGCGGCATAGGCAGCACAGGCGTTCTGATGGTTATGCGCGCCCGGCAACCCCTGAATGCTGCGCAGATCGATCGAGCCGACCTGTTTGCCACGGCGGTATTCGCTCAAGAACCCCTTCTTTGCAAAGACCTGCCAGCCGGGACCAGAGAGTTTGGTCTCTGCACTGATGCGGATCACCCGGTCATCGCTTGGTCCCTCGCTCATTTGCCCGGCGAGGAAACGGCCCTCGGCCTCGTCCACACCGATCACTGCGCGGTCTGGCCCGCCTTCTGAGAACAGCCGACGTTTCGCCGCGTAGTAGCCGCCCATGCCTGCGTGGCGGTCCAGATGGTCGGGGCTGAGATTGGTAAAGACCGCCACATCCGGCGTCAGCGCACGGGCAAGTTCCGTCTGATAACTGCTGAGTTCCAGCACGACAACCTCGCCATCCACGGCAGGGTCGAGGTCCAAGACCCCGCGTCCGATGTTGCCCGCCAGTTGGCAGGGCCGCCCGACATGCTCAAGGATATGATGGATCAACGCCGAAGTGGTGGATTTGCCGTTCGACCCGGTCACGGCCACGACGCGGGGCGCCACGTCATAATGGTCCCACGCCAGCGTGGCGAAGCTTTGGAAAAACAGGCCGATGTCATTGTCCACCGGCACGCCAGCGTCGAGGGCAGCGGCAACCACCGGGTTCGGCGCGGGATAGAGATGCGGAATGCCGGGGCTGACGATCAGCCGGGTGATTTTATCAAGCGCGCCGGGGGCGTTAAGGTCAACACAGGCAAACCCCTCCCGCTCGGCCCGTGCGCGTGCTGCCGGATCATCGTCCCAACAGCTAACCTTGGCCCCGCCCGCCTGTAACGCGCGCGCCGCACTCAGGCCCGAGCGGCCCAATCCCAGCACCGCCACGCGCGCGCCTTCCAAGCCCTGTACTGGAATCATCTGCAATCCCCTGCTACCCGTTGACCCCAGAATGGGGGCATGATGCGCCTATCACAAGCCAGAGGCCGCCATAGATGTCCAGCCCCGCCAAACCAGACCTTGCCGATGTGTTGCCGCGTCTCAATGACATGATGCGCGAAGACGACCATTGGGGGGATGTGGCGGCCTATATTCCGCAACTAGCGACAGTGGACCCGGCTCAGTTCGGCATCGCGGTGGTGACGGCGGATGGCCAGTGCCATGTGGCGGGCGATACGCAGGTGCCCTTTTCGGTACAATCCATTACCAAAGTGTTCACGCTCGCCATCGCCCTTGGCCGGTCCGGCGACCAACTGTGGCACCGTGTGGGGCGCGAGCCTTCGGGGCGGGCGTTCAACTCCATCGTACAGCTTGAGCAGGAACAGGGCCGCCCGCGCAATCCGTTCATCAACGCGGGCGCGATTGTTACCACTGACGAGGTGCTGGGCAACCGTGAGCCGCGCGAAGCACTGGCCGAGATCATGCGCTTCGTGCGTGAAGCTGCGGGCACGGATGATATTCACATCAATGACACCGTTGCCGCGTCAGAGACCGACTTCGGCCACCGGAACTTTGCGCTGGCCCATTTCCTGAAATCCTATGGCAACCTCAACAACGCGCCGGAGCGGACGCTTGGCACCTATTTCCACCACTGCGCGATGGAGATGACGGTGCAGCAGCTTGCCATGGCGGGGCGTTTCCTGATCGAAGCGCCCGACGTGCCGCGCTTGGTCGCGCCAAGCCGCATCAGACGGCTGAACGCGCTGATGCTGACCTGTGGGCATTACGATGGGTCGGGAGATTTCGCCTACCGCGTGGGCCTGCCGGGCAAATCCGGCGTAGGTGGCGGCATCCTCGCCATCGTGCCGGGGCGGGCCAGCATCGCGGTCTGGTCACCGGGGCTGAACCGTTATGGCAACAGCCAAAAGGGCACCGAAGCACTGGCCCTTTTGGCACGTCACATGGATTGGTCGATCTTCTAGGCTTAGCGGACCTTGAGCGTCGCCAGACCCAACAGGGCGAGGATCAGCGAGATGATCCAGAAGCGGATCACGATCTGCGGCTCGGCCCAGCCCTTTTTCTCGTAATGGTGGTGGATCGGTGCCATCAGGAACACCCGCTTGCCGGTGCGCTTGAAGTAGAGCACCTGCACAATGACCGAGAGCGCCTCGACCACGAAGAGACCGCCGACGACCGCCAGCACCAACTCGTGTTTCGTTGCAACTGCAATCGCCCCCAAAGCGCCGCCGAGCGCCAATGAGCCGGTGTCCCCCATGAAGACCGCGGCGGGCGGCGCGTTGTACCACAAAAAGCCCAAGCCACCGCCAAAGAGCCCAGCCGTGAAGATCAGGATTTCCCCCGTTCCCGGCACATAATGCACGTCGAGATAGTCGGTGAAGTCGACCCGGCCCACGGCATAGGCGATGACGCCAAGCGCTCCGGCGGCGATCATCACCGGCATGATCGCCAAGCCGTCAAGCCCGTCGGTCAGGTTCACCGCATTGGCTGATCCGACGATCACGATAATTGCGAATGGCACAAACAGAATGCCAAGGTTGACCAGCGTATCTTTGAACACCGGCAACGCCAGTTGGTACTGCAACTCTGCCGGGTGATACTGCGCGGCCCAATAGCCCGCGATGCCCGCGATCAGAAAGCCCAGCAAAAGCCGCACCTTGCCCGGCACACCGTCGGTGTTCTGTTTGCTGACCTTGGCATGGTCGTCTGCGTAACCGATGGCGGCAAAGCTCATGGTTACAAACAGCACGAGCCAGATATACGGATTGTCGAGCCGCGCCCAAAGCAGGGTCGAGGTGAGCAACGCGCCCACGATCAACAGCCCGCCCATGGTGGGCGTGCCCGCTTTGGCGAAATGCCCTTCGGGGCCGTCATCCCGAATGGGCTGGCCCTTGCCCTGCCGCTTGCGCAGCACTTCGATCAGCGGCTTGCCGAAGAGAAAACCGAAGATCAACGCCGTCAAAAACGCCCCGCCTGCGCGGAAGGTGATATAGCGAAACAGGTTAAAAAAATCGCCGCCATCAGACAGCAGCGTCAACCAATAGAGCATATATCGCGTCCTAACTCATCATGTGGGGTGAATCGCCAATCAGGCGGTCGGGACCGGATGGCCCATTTTGCGGATGGCGTCAACAATACCGCCCAGCTTCATCGAAAGCGACCCTTTGATCAGCACGACATCGCCGGAATCAAGACGACTGCGGAGACCTTGCAACATCTCTTCGGAGGTCTCTGTCCAATCGCCACGCTGGTGTTCGGGCAGGTTGTCGTAAAAGGCTTTCATCAGCGGGCCGACGCAATGCACCACGTCGAGCGCGCGGGTGGCCTCAAGATCGGCCAGACCGGCGTGCAGCGCCACGGCCTCGGGGCCGAGTTCTTTCATGTCGCCGACAAAGGCAATCCGCCGCCCCTTGCTGACGCGGCCGATGTCATGTGTCACTTCCGAGGCCGCCAGCACTTCAAGTGCTGCGGCCATGGAGGTCGGGTTGGCGTTATAGCTGTCGTCGATCAGTTCCAGCGCCAAATGGGTATCGACGGTATCCAGCAAAATGCGTTCGCGCACCCCGCGCCCAGCATAGGGCGACCAGCGGCCCAGCGATTGCACCGCCAGCGCCCGATCCGCGCCAAGCGCTTCGGCCACCGCCAGCGCGCCAAGCCCGTTCATCGCAAAATGCCGCCCCGGTGTGGCGATCTTGAAGATCAGCGGCGCGCCTTCGACCTCGGCTTGGGCCACGGTGGCATCGCCCTGCACTTTGACCTCGCCCAGCTTGTAGTGGTGGCCCGCTTGGCCAAAGGTGGTTTCGCGCAGGCCCCGTTCCAGTGCCTTGTCGAGCACGATATCGCTATGTTCATGGTCGGCGTTAATCACCGCCACGCCGCCTGGTTCCATGCCATCAAAAATGCTGGCCTTTTCCACCGCGATGGCGGCGACATCCTTGAAGGCTTCGAGGTGGACGGCAGCGACATTCGTGACCATCGCCGCATCGGGCCGCGCCTGTTCGGCGAGGGGTGCAATCTCTCCGGGGTGGTTCATGCCAATTTCGATCACCGCGTAATCGGTATCGCGCGGCATCCGTGCCAGCGTCAGCGGCACGCCCCAGTGGTTATTGTAGCTGTCGACGCTGGCATGCGCCCGGCCCTGATCGCCGAAGATCGCCAGCAGCATTTCCTTGGTCGAGGTTTTGCCGACGCTGCCCGTCACCGCCGCGACCTTGGCCTGCGGACCCAGACGCGCACGCCCTGCCCGGCCCAACGCCTCAAGCGCGGTCTGTACGTCTTCGACGATCAGCAGCGGCGCATCCTCGGCGACGCCTTCGGGCAGATGGGTCACAAGCGCGGCAGCCGCCCCTTTGTCGAGCGCTTGGGCCACGAACTCATGCCCGTCCCGCGCGGCTTTGAGGGCCACGAAGAGATCGCCGGGCTGCAAGGTCCGCGTGTCGATCGACACACCGTTGCAGGCCCAATCACCCTGCGCGCGGCCCCCCGTGGCTTCCGCCGCTTCTGTCGCTGTCCAAAGGCTCATGCCAATCTCCCGTCCAGTGCCGCCACGGCCACGCTGGCCTGTTCTACATCGTCAAAGGGCAGCACGTCGTCACCAACAATCTGCCCGGTTTCATGGCCTTTGCCCGCGATGAGCAGCGCGTCGCCCGGCTCCAAAGCATCGACGCCGCGCAGGATTGCCTCGGCGCGGTCGCCGACCTCCATCGCATCGGGCGCGCCGTCCAGTACAGCGGCGCGGATGCTGGCCGGGTCTTCGCTGCGCGGGTTGTCGTCAGTCACGATGACCATATCCGCATTTTCTGCCGCTGCCTGCCCCATCAAGGGGCGCTTGGCCCGGTCCCGGTCCCCACCCGCGCCGACGATGGCAACGAGCCGTCCCATCACATGCGGGCGCATGGCCGCGAGGGCAGTGGCCACGGCATCGGGCGTATGGGCGTAATCGACAAAAACCGCCGCGCCATTGTCGCGCGTGGCGGCAAGCTGCATCCGGCCTCGGACAGTGGTGAGATGCGGCAGCGTGTCGAAAACCTCTTGCGCATCAGCACCGCAGGCGATCACCAACCCGGCCGCCAGCAGCACGTTGTCGCCCTGAAAACCGCCGATCAGGTTGAGCCGTTTTTGGTAGGTCTTGCCGCGCCATGTGAAGCGCAGGTCTTGTCCGGTTGCGTCGAAACGCTGACCTTGCAAATGCAGATCGCCCCCGTCCCGGCCCACGGTGATGACTTCACAGCCCCGCGCGCGGGCGATGGCAGCGATGTCGACGCCTTTTTCATCGTCGGTGTTCACCACCGCCGTGCCGTCTTCGGGCAAAACGCGGCCGAAAAGCGCAGCTTTGGCGGCGAAATAGGCCTCGAATGTTTCGTGATAATCAAGGTGGTCTTGGGTGAAGTTGGTGAACCCCGCCGCCTTGAGCGTAACCCCGTCCAAACGGCGCTGGTCAAGCCCGTGGCTCGACGCCTCCATCGCGGCATGGGTAATGCCGTTCTGTGCGGCCTCGGCCAGCGTGCGGTGCAGGGTGATCGGCTCGGGCGTGGTATGCGCCAGCGGGGCGGCCCATGCGCCCTCGACCCCGGTGGTGCCAAGGTTCACGGCAGGCAATCCCATCTCAACCCAAATCTGGCGCACAAAGGTCGAGACCGAGGTTTTTCCGTTGGTGCCCGTCACGGCGATCATCGTGGCGGGCTGGCCACCGAACCACAGCGCCGCCGTCCGCGCCAGCGCCTCGCGCGGGGAGTCGGAAACCACCAGCGCCGCGTCAGAGCCCGACAGTTCCTCGGCGGCGATCTTGGCCCCTGCTGCGTCGGTCAGCACCGCCGCCGCGCCCATCCGGAGAGCGTATTGAATAAATTCTGCCCCATGCACGCGGCTGCCCGGCATGGCGGCGAAGAGCGTGCCCTCGCGCACCTCGCGGCTGTCGACCGCGATCCCGGTGATCATGGGGTTGGCCCCCGCCCGCGCGGTCAGCCCGAGAGAGGAAAGGGGTACGGCCCGGTCGGTCATAGAGATGTCTTTTCAGTTGCTGCTGGTCAGCGTTAGCACAGCGTTGTTCACCGGTTCAACAGCGGGGCGCAGGCCCAGCAATGGCGCGATGCGGCGGACCATCTCGGCGGCCACGGGCACGGCTGTCCAACCCGCCGTGCGGCGTGGTTTCGGGCCAGAGGTTTCGACCGGTTCATCCAGCGTGACGATCAACACATATTTGGGATCATTGATCGGGAAAATGCTGGCGAAAGTGTTGATCACCTTGTCGTCGTAATAGCCACCAGTAGGCTTGGGCTTGTCCGCCGTGCCGGTTTTGCCTGCGATCTGATAGCCGGGCACTTCGGCAAAGCTGGCCGTGCCATCGGTCACCACCTTGCGCAGCATATTGCGGGCCTGTGCTGCGGTCGCTTCCGACATGACGCGGGGGCCGAGTTGGGGGGCGGATTGTTTCAGCAGCGTGGGCTTCACCACGCGCCCGCCATTGGCGATGGCTGCATAGCCCGCGGCAAGGTGCATCGGCGTGCTCGACAACCCGTGACCATAGGAGATCGTGACGCTCGACAATTCGGTCCAGCGGCTCGGCAACAGCGGCTTCCCGCCTGAAGCTTCGACGATCTCGAAGGGGGTAGGTTCAAAGAAACCAAGGCTTTTGAGGAACTCTTGCTGCCGCTCGATCCCGATTTCCAGCGCCATGCGGCCTGTGCCCCGGTTCGAGGAATGCACGATAATGTCCGCGACGCTCAGCTTGCCGTAGTTCTTGTTGCGGAATTCACCGATGCGGAAACCGCCGACCTTCATCGGGCCGGAGGTGTCGATGATCGTGTCGGCGTTGAACAGGCCCAACTCCACCGCCTGAGCTGCCGCGAAGATCTTGAAGGTCGAGCCGAGCTCGTAAACCCCCTGCACCGACCGGTTGAACAGCGGGCTGTCGGAGGCATCGCCTTGGGTCAGCGGACGGGGGCGGTTGTTGGGGTCGAAATCAGGCAGCGACGCGACAGAGATCACTTCGCCAGTGTGCACATCCATTAGAATGCTGGTGGCGCCTTTGGCGTTCATCAGCTTCATGCCGCCGTAGAGCACCCGCTCAGATGCCGCTTGCACGGTCAGGTCAAGCGACAACTCCAGCGGTTTCGCGCCATTGGCCGGATCGCGCAGGTAATCGTCGAAATATTTCTCGGCCCCCGCGACGCCGATCACCTCGGCGGCGTGGACGCCTTCCTTGCCATAGCTCGCCCCGCCGAGCACATGTGCGGCCAGCGAGCCGTTGGGATAGAGGCGCATGTCGCGCGGTGCAAACAAAAGGCCCGGATCGCCGATATCATGCACGGCCTGCATCTGCTCTGGGCTGATTTTCTTTTTGATCCACAGAAACTTACGCTTGCCCGTGAAGTCCTTTATCAGACGCTCTTCCTTGAGGTCAGGAAAGACTTTGACCAGCTTCTTCGCTGCCGCTTCGGGGTCGATCATGTGACGCGGCTGCGCGTAGAGTGCGTGAGTCTCAAAATTGGTGGCCAGAAGGTTGCCGTTGCGGTCGGTGATGTCGGCGCGGGAGGCCGAAATGACAGCCCCCGGTGCATGGCCACGCGGCTCTGACGGCTCTGACATCGCCAGCAGACCCATGCGCCCGCCGATCACGGTGAAGGCACAGAGGAAACAGACACCCAGCACCAAAAGCCGCCCCTCGGCGCGCATACGGGCTTTGTCGCGCATCTGCTCATGGCGGATGCGCTTGTTCTCACGCTCGATCGCGTCGGGGTTTTCGCCCTTTTCGCGGGCATCAAGAATGCGGGCCAGTGGGCGAAGCGGGGTGCGGATCATTCAAAGTCCTCCTCGGACTCATCCGCGCCAGTGAGCGCGTCGTAATTCATGGTCGAGACATCGACCGGATCGGTGATCGGCAGCATCGGCGCGGGTGGATAGGTAACCTGATCGACCTGCCCGAACTGGCCGGGATGCAGTGGCAACAGACCAAGACGGTCAAAGTTCAGATCAGCCAGATCGCGCAGACGGTCGGGGCGGTTCTGAAATGCCCATTCGGCACGCAAAACGGCCAGCCGGGCATGGGCAGCACGAATATTGGCGTGCAGACGGTCGGCATCACTTAGCGCCTGCTGGGTCGCGTAATTCTCGCGGTACGCCCAGAAGGCTAGCCCGACCACGGCAATGGTGGTGAGGATATACATCACCGTACGCATCTCTCAGATCCCCCTGACCATCGGCATGCCGATGGATTTCGCATCAATTTCGCCACTGGGCGCATCGGTGCGCGTGGCCACCCGCAGTTTGGCCGAACGGCTGCGCGGGTTTTCGTCCAATTCCTGCGCGTCGGGACCAATCGCCTTGCGGGATTTCAGTGTGAACTGCGGCGGTGCCTGCTCTAGCGCGGGGGCGAAACGGTTGGCATTGCCCCCGGCCCCTGCCCGCGCGGTGAGGAAGCGTTTGACCATGCGGTCCTCGACCGAATGAAAGGTCACCACGGCCAGTTTTCCGCCCGGCTTCAGCGCGCGTTCAGCGGCCATAAGACCCTGAAACAGCTCGCCATATTCGTTGTTCACCGCGATGCGCAGCGCTTGGAAGCTGCGCGTGGCGGGATGGCTCTGGCCGGGCTTGGAACGTGGCAGACAGCCTTCGACAAGTTTGGCCAATTCCAATGTGGTGGTAATCGGCGCGTCTTCTCGGGCACGAACAATCGACTTGGCGATCCGGCGCGAGGCGCGTTCTTCGCCATATTGAAACAGAATGTTGGCGATGATCTCTTCTTCGGCCTCATTGACCAGATCCGCCGCCGAGGGGCCGTCTTGGCTCATCCGCATGTCGAGCGGGCCGTCCTTCATAAAGGAGAACCCACGCTCGGCCTGATCAAGCTGCATCGAAGAAACGCCGAGATCCAGCACCACCCCATCAAGGTCTTGGGCATATTCATCCATGCGCGAGAAGACGCCCTGCTGCATGGTGATGCGGTCGCCGTATTCGCCCGCCCATTCCGCTGCCATCTCGAACGCCAGCGGGTCACGGTCCACCGCGATCACACGCGCGGCGCCGGCTTCTAGAAAACCACGGGTATAGCCGCCGGCACCAAAGGTCCCGTCAAGCCAGACCCCTTCCACGGGCGCTACGGCGTTTAGAATAGGACGCAGCAGAACGGGTGTGTGAGGGGCGGAAGGGTTAGAGGCAGCAACCATTCCGTTAGACCTCCATGTCACCATCAAGGAACGAGAGCGGATCGACATCATCCGGCAGCTCTTGCTGCCATGCTTCTTCCTCGGTCTCGTAGGTTTCGGGCTTCCAAATCTGGAAGGTGTCACCGGCAGCGATAAAGAACGCCTCGCCGTTGAGTTCGATCTTGTTGCGCAGTTTGGCGGGCAGCACCAAACGACCTGTCTCATCTACCGTGGTCGGGAAAGACTGGCCGTGAAACAGACGCTGAAGCGCCTTACGCTGCATGGAGCCACGCGGCATGCGGTCGATCTTGGCGTCGACCTCTTCGATGGCTTCCATAGTGTAGCATTCAAGGTAGTTGCGGCGCTGGTCGCCATAGACAATGACCAGCTCAGGGTTGTCGCCGCTTTTCCAGTTCGGATCGCCAGCCTCCAACACACGCCGAAAAGAGGCTGGGATAGACACCCGCCCCTTCGTATCGACCTTGTGTTGGCTCTCGCCTCTGAACCTGCGGCTCACGTTCTGTCCCTGCCTCTTGCGCCTTTGCGCTTAATTCGTTGTCCGCCCTGATCCGAAAATCGCTGCCTGGAAATGGAAACGGCGGGTTGATCTGCTGCCACTGATCAACCCGCCGCCCACGTCCCGCAGCTTGGCGGGGAAGTCCGACTGCGCGCGCCACCTGGGGGGATGTCTGCTCGCTCACGCGCCGGATCTCTTTGGTCTGATGAAAGCGAGGTGCCTGTATGAAACCTGCTAGGTTTTGTTTTATTTTGGGGTCGTTTGCTGCCCCGTGTCCCGTTCTCATCCGATGAACAAGGGATGCCATGGGAATTGATGGGCGTCTACAATTTTTTTGAAAATCGGCGCAATATTTTGTTTTGCACAGGGTGTGGGAACAACATCTGGTATAACTTTTTGAGCGGAAAATGGCTCAATTAGGTGAGATACAAGCTAGCAGCACAAGATATTGTTGCCACCTTGACGCCGGCATAATGTCCCACGGTTTCCCACTGAATTTTGCACACACAGTTATCCACAGGGCGTGTTCGTTGCCTGTTCTGAAACTTTCGTCAGGATCGCTGGATCAGTCGACAAAATCAACGCCCATTCCCGCGCCTGCGAATCGGCAACTCGCGCCAGCAGGCCATGGCTGGCCCATCATTTCCCAGACTTCCCATGTATTCCCGCAACATTTCCCATGTTGTCCCGCCTACCCACGCTTTCCCAGCCGAACCTCCCAGATCGCGTAGCTGCATCTTGTTCTTTCGCCACGCCCGCGCCATGTAGTGCCGCAAAGCCATGTAGTGCCGCAAATCGGAGGAGTGCATCATGATCCAAGCCACAGCTCTTTTTACGCACGCGCTGAATATGTTGTTTCACGCGCCAGCCACGACACTGCGGGTAATCTTGCCAGCAGTTTTCTGGGTCATGGGGGCGGCAGCCGTGGCAGGCGTGCTGGCAAGTGATGCATTGGGCGCGATGGATCAAGTGATAGACCGCGCCGCCCCGCCACCAACGGATCAGCTGCTAATTCTGATCGCCTGCGGCCTTGCGGGCATCTTGGGCTATGCGCTGATGGCTGTGCTTTGGCATCGCCATGTCCTGCTTGACCGTGACGCCACAGGGGCAGAGGTACGCCCCGGCACACGGCTGTTTTGGAGCTACGTTTGGCGCGCCATCGTGTTGGGTTTTGTGCAGTTCCTTGCCGCGATCCCCATCGGGATTGCCATGCTGTTGGTTGGCGGCCTCACCGGGTCGAGCCCGGCAGCACTGCTGCTGATCGGGCTGGTCGCGGGGGTGGCGTTTTTGTGGTTGGCGCTGCGGCTCAGCCTTGTGCTGCCCGCAGCGGCCATGGGTCACGTCATGGCAGTACGCGAAAGCTGGCGCGCGACCGAACCACTATCGGGCACGCTATGGGCGCTGGCCGTACTGCTGGCTGTGGTGAACACACTATTAGGGGTTATCGCGGGCATGCTGCTGCCCGCCGACCCCGGTGTGCGCCTGATGCTGGATTCAGCGCTCTATCTTATAGAGGGGCTTGTCTTCGTCTCGATGCTGACAACGCTATATGGCCATCTGATCGAAGGGCGCGAGCTGGGCTAAGCCGCCCGCGCCCCTCTATTCACGCCATACCGCCGTCGATCAGCCCACGCGCGATGCGGGCATAAGCATCGGCCATGGCCCCCTCGCCTGCGGCAACTGGCGTGCCACTATCCCCCGCAAGACGGGTCTCCAGATCAATTGGCAGGCTGCCCAGCAGCGGCACCCCCATCTTATCGGCCTCTGCTGCCACGCCACCGTGACCAAATATCTCATGCTGCGATCCGCAGTCGGGGCAGACGAACATCGACATATTCTCAATCAACCCCAGAACGGGTGTTTTCAGCGTGGCAAACATATCCAACGCTTTGCGTGCGTCGATCAGCGCCACGTCCTGCGGCGTACTGACGACAATTGCACCCGAAAGCTCAGATTTGGTGCAAAGCGTAAGCTGCACATCCCCCGTACCGGGCGGAAGATCGACAAGCAGCACATCAAGCTCGCCCCACTCCACCTGACCTAGCATCTGCTGCAACGCGCCCATCAACATCGGCCCGCGCCAAACCACGGCCTTGCCTTCTTCTAGCATAAAGCCGATCGACATCATTGTGACGCCATGCGCCTGAAGCGGGATGATCGTTTTACCGTCAGGGCTGGCGGGGCGCTTATTCACCCCCATCATGCGCGGCTGGCTGGGACCATAGATATCAGCGTCCAACAACCCCACCTTACGGCCCGCCCGCGCCAGCGCCACAGCGAGATTCGAGCTGACAGTGGACTTCCCCACACCGCCCTTACCTGAACCGATAGCCAAGATGCGCTTCACACCGCTGGGCTTCATCGGCCCGTCTTGTGGCTTTGGATGCCCCCCGACCTTGAGACTAGGCGCTTTGGGCGCAGGGCCATGGGCGGTAAGTGCGACCGAAACATCGCCAACTCCGGGCAAGTCGCGCACCACCTGCTCTGCCGCGTCTCGCAGTGGCGCCATCTGGCGGGCCACGTCAGCATTGGGCGCCTCGATGACGAATCGCACTTTTTCGCCATCAATCACCAATGCACGGATTAAATCATGGGATAGCAGGCTCTTTCCGTCAGGCAGTTGCACCCGCTCCAGCGCCGCTTCGACTTCTGCTTTGGTCACAGACATGCGCAAATTCTCCTCTATTAGGCCTCCTGAAATGGCAGGTTCTACGCCAAGCGCAAGGGGATGGCCTGTTTCGCATAAGGAACAGGCGCAATGCCCAAGAATTACGCAGGCATACCATGTTTTTGCTGCATAGCAGCATTGCAAAAAGAAATATTGTGCAAGCGCAGCAATTAGCGCTAACTTAGGTTCATAGGCAGGGCCAAGCGCCCAGCTTTCGGAAAGACCAGACACATTCATCCTCCTCCCGAATGTGTCTGATTTTGAGAAGACTTAGATGCGTCCATCCTCCTCCCGGATGTAGCTGAGTTTGGAAAGACCAGACGTATCCATCCTCCTCCCGGATGTGTCTGTAATTGGCGGCGACATCTACCTCCTCCCAGATGTCGCCGCTCTTTCCCTCCCCCCCTTCAGATGACAGTTTTGTGACAGCGCGCAAAATTGGTCCGCTGATGAAGTCGTTTCAATTCAATATCTTATGGATATTTTCACCTATGCGATTTCTGCATAGCGGCATTGCCCTTATGCCAGTTGTGCAAATGCAGAAAGAGCGTAAATAGCACGCAACGAGATGATTAACCGATGAAAAAAGAGGCGCCGAAATGGCTTACATGAACACAACAACCGCAAACACAACTTCCGTATTCGCCCGTATCGGCGGCGCATTCGAAGGTCTTGCAACCCGCTACAAACAGCATCGCCTGTACCGTGAAACTTTCGACGGCCTGAGCGCGTTGAGCAACCGCGAACTGGCAGACCTTGGTCTGAGCCGTTCCGAACTGCGCCGCGTCGCATGGGAATCTTCCCGCGGCTGAGCCGAGATAGAGATCGGACGTCAGAACCCCTCCCTGTTCTGCCGTCTGAAAGCCGGGGTGCGCGTCACTTTCCTCCTCCCTGATGAGGCGGACCCCGCAAGGAGACCCGAAGCCGACCCTCCCTCGACGCTTCGGGCCGACATAGAAACGGCGGCACCTTCCTCCCAAGGTGCCGTCGTTTTTGTATGTAAGATGCTGTTTAAAAGGTATTTTTCAGCCACGGATAGGCAGCAAGACAGCCTTAGAAGGGCACGTCTTTCCCGCCGGTCAAGAACCGCGACACGACCTTCTTGGTTCCGGCCTTTTCGAAAGCGACTTCCATCTTGTCGCCCTCCATACCGATCACCTCGCCATAGCCGAATTTATCGTGGAAAACACGCTCGCCCATTTCAAAGGCGGCGACCGCTTGCATGTCGATCGTGACGTTGCGGCTTTCGCGCGGCTGGCTGGTGCCCCGCGCGCCGCTGCGCGATTGCAGGCGTTTCCACCCCGGAGAGTTATAGACATTCGAACTTGCCGCACGGTCATGCAGGTCAGACTGCGGCATGGCAGCCCCAAACCCACCGCCGTAAAGTCCCGGCGGGGTCAGCACATCCACATGCTCTTCGGGCAGTTCATCAACAAAGCGCGAAGGCATCGCGTTTTGCCACTGGCCGAATACCCGGCGATTGGCGGCAAAGGAGATGGTGCAAATCTGCTCGGCGCGGGTGATGCCGACGTAGGCCAACCGCCGCTCTTCCTCCAAGCCCTTGATCCCGCTTTCGTCCATTGAGCGTTGCGAGGGGAACAATCCGTCTTCCCAGCCGGGCAGGAAAACCATGGGGAATTCCAACCCTTTGGCCGCATGGAGCGTCATGATCGAGACCTTCTCGCCATCGCCCTCCTGCTCATTATCCATGATCAAGCTGACGTGTTCGAGGAAACCTTGCAGATTTTCAAACCCTTCCAGCGCCTTGACCAGTTCCTTGAGGTTTTCCAAACGTCCCGGTGCCTCGGGCGTTTTGTCGTTCTGCCACATCCCGGTATAGCCGCTTTCGTCGAGAATCATCTCGGCCAGTTCTACATGCGACACTTCGGGCGGGCCGTAATCCACCCGCAACGGGGCAATCCCGTCATCCAGCACGTTATCATCTTCGCTGATTTCAATCCGTGGACCGCGCAGGATCGATGACCAACGGTCGATCCCGTCAATCAGCAGCCGCAACTGCGCCGCCCCTTTGCCGCCGATCCCATCATGCGCCAAAAGGATCCGCGCACCCTCGACAAGGTTCACCCCGTGAGCGCGTGCGGTGCGCTGAATTTTCTGCTGCGCTTTTTCACCCAAACCGCGTTTCGGCGTGTTTACGATCCGCTCAAAAGCCAGATCATCGTCAGGGCTGGTGACCACGCGGAAATAGGCCATAGCATCGCGAATCTCCAAACGCTCGTAAAAGCGCGGGCCTCCGATCACCTTGTAGGGCAAGCCGATGGTCAGGAAACGGTCCTCAAAAGCGCGCATCTGATGGCTCGCCCGGACCAGAATTGCCATATCGTCGAGCGAAAAAGGGCTCAGCCCCCGCGTGCCGCGCTGCGCGGATTCGATTTCATCCCCGATCCAGCGAGCTTCTTCTTCACCATCCCAATGGCCGATAAGGCGAACCTTTTCTCCCTCGGTTTCCTCGGTCCAGAGCGTTTTGCCCAAACGCCCTTCATTGCCCGCAATCACACCCGAAGCCGCCGCGAGAATATGTGGGGTCGAGCGGTAATTTTGCTCAAGCTTGACCACATGCGAGCCGGGGAAATCCGTCTCAAACCGCAGGATATTGCCCACTTCGGCCCCGCGCCAGCCATAAATCGACTGGTCGTCGTCGCCCACGCAGCAGATGTTCTTGTGCCCCTGCGCTAGCAGCCGCAGCCACAGGTATTGGGCCACGTTGGTATCCTGATACTCATCGACGAGGATGTATTTGAACCAGCGCTGATACTGCGCCAACACATCCGGATGCGCTTGGAAAATCGTCACCATATGCAGCAGCAGATCGCCGAAATCGGTAGCGTTCAATTCGACCAGACGGCGTTGATATTGCGCATAAATCTCTGGTCCGCGGTGATTGTAAGCGCCAGCATCCGCGCTCGGGATCTTGTCCGGGGTCAGCGCGCGATTCTTCCAGCCGTCAATGATCCCGGCCAACATTCGCGCAGGCCAGCGCTTGTCGTCGATCCCTTCGGCGGCGACCAGTTGCTTTAGCAAACGCAATTGATCATCCGTATCAAGGATCGTGAAATTGCTTTTCAGCCCGACCAGTTCCGCGTGACGCCGCAGCAGCTTGACGCAGATCGCATGGAACGTGCCAAGCCACGGCATCCCCTCAACCTGTTGGCCCAGCATCTGACCAACGCGGTTCTTCATCTCCCGCGCGGCCTTATTGGTAAAGGTGACCGCCAAAACCTCATTCGGCCGTGCCCGCCCCGTATTCAACAAATGAACGATTCGGGCAGTCAACGCCCGTGTCTTGCCGGTGCCCGCCCCTGCGAGCATCAATACGGGGCCGTCCATTGTCTCTACCGCAGCACGCTGGGCAGGGTTCAACCCCTCCAGATAAGGCTGCGGGCGCGCAGCCATCGCGCGGGCGGACAATGATGCACCTTCAAAGGCATCCATTTCGTCAAAATCACTCATGCCAACAATCTAGCGCGTCCGGGGTACGAGATAAAGAGACGTTCCGCAAATGTTCTTTGACTCAATTTTGAGTTAGCGAATTTACGCTACGGCAGACCGCGGCGGCGTAAAGACAGGTGAAGATAAAATGCGTTGAAAATCTTTACCCGTTGATAATGCTTTGGCGTCAATGTGGCAGAATAACGACAAAGGAGAGGAACCGCTCATGTTTAGAAACGAAGATACTTCGGTCCTGCGCCGAGAGATTGACCGGTTCAAACTGCCAATGTTCATTGCTGAGTTGAACAACGATAATGGGCATTTCGAACTTCTTGCACTTAATAGGGCCCACGAAGCCAATAGCGGGATGGTGATGGCAGAGGTGATCAAACGCCCCCTTCACGCCATAATGCCTGAAGATGAGGCTGAAGCGGTCAACGAACGCTATGCGCGCTGTGTCTCTAAGGCGGGCCAAATTCGCTATCGTGAAATGTTACATATGCCCCGTGGCCCGCTGATCTGGGATACCACGTTGCATTATGTGCAGTCGGACCGTGGCATAGACCGGGTGGTGGGCAGTGCAATCGTTGTAGAGCGGGTGCAGCGTGACAACCGCGACACCCTCGCCTTTGAGGATGTGCGCTATTTCGCGGCGACATCTTCCTTTAAACTTGAACAAATCTCCACGGTACTAGACGCCGCTGAGAAAGGACTGATTGATCCTGCGAAACTTACGGGGTCTGCTGGGATGCTTGCGGGGCTTTGCCGCGCCATCGACAGCACCATGCAAGAGCTACGCTCGATCGCGCAGGAACGTTTGGAGGCAGATGCCAATCCGACGGTGCACCTGATCGACGTGGACAGTGCAGATACCCAAGAAGGCGACGAGATCGAAGCCGCCATCGCAGCTCTTGTGGATATGGCCGATAACCTGCCAACGCCGCCAGCCAGCAAAACAAGCGCGGCCTCGCCGCTTGCCCGGTCGGTCTTTTGACAGCCGCCAAGCGGCGTCGTGAGCGTTCGATAGAGGCGTCATTTCCGGCCCCTTAACCTCCTAGGCAGCAGCCTGGCAGGTGAACAGGATCGACGCATTTTCTTCATCTGGACAATCCGTAGCCCGTTGGCGCAAATGCCGCCATGGACTTACATGCAACCTACCCCGCCCTTTCAGACCTCCGCCGTCGCGCCCAGTCGCGCCTGCCCAAATTTGTTTGGGAATATCTTGATTCCGCGACCGGAACTGAGGCGACCAAACACCGCAATCGCGCCGCATTGGATCGCGTCGGGCTTATGCCTTCGGTGCTGCATGGTGAATTTACCCCCGACCTGAACGTTGACCTTCTGGGGCAGAAACTCCCGCTACCCTTTGGCATGTCCCCTTTGGGTATGTCGGGCCTGATTTGGCCGGATGCCGAAGCCCACCTTGCCCGTGCGGCGGACCGGGCCGGCATCCCCTTTGGCCTCTCCACCGTGGCGGCGACCAGCCCGGAAGACGTCGCACCCCATTTGGGTGATCATGGCTGGTTCCAACTCTACCCACCGCGCGACCCTGAGATTCGCACCGATATGCTGGCCCGCGCCAAGGCCGCAGGTTTTACAACGCTGGTTCTCACCGTTGATGTGCCTGTCGCCTCGCGCCGCGAACGGCAAACCCGCTCTGGTCTGACCAGCCCACCAAAGCTTACCCCGCGGCTGATGGCACAGGTGGCGATGCGGCCCGCATGGGCAATGGGCATGGCCCGCCGTGGCCTGCCGCACATGAAAATGCTCGATAAATATACCCAAGGCACCGCCACCGCGAACCTGCCACCGACCGCTCATGTAGGTTATCTGCTGCGCACCGCGCCGGATTGGGAGTACCTGCATTGGCTGCGCGATCACTGGGACGGCCCTTTAGTTATTAAAGGCGTTCTGCGCCCCGAAGATGCGACAGCTTTGGAAAAAGCCGGGGCCGATGCGATCTGGGTATCCAACCATTCAGGCCGTCAGTTCGATGCCGCCCCCGCCAGTGCCGAAGTCCTACCTGCCATCCGCGCGGCCACGAAACTGCCGGTGATCTTTGACAGCGGTGTGGAATCAGGGCTCGACATTTTGCGCGCCTTTGCGCTTGGTGCGGATTTTGTGATGCTGGGCCGGGCGTTCCATTTCGCGCTCGCCGCCCTCGGGCCACGCGGTGTTGATCACCTGATCGACCTGCTCTCACGCGACCTGATCGCTAATATGGGGCAACTTGGAGCCCGGAACTTGCGCGACCTGCCGC